>NZ_JAGHFX010000075.1 GCF_017888565.1 Clostridium sp. | reverse complement strand
TTGTGCTTTATTGACATAAAAAATCACCCCATTATGTAGATTGTACACGACCTTTTATTGACTGTCTACATAATGGGGGTAAGACCAAAACGCGACCCCCTTTATAAAAAGGAGTTAACTTTTTTAAGGCAATAAAACTTACTGAAATTGAATAAATTAAATTTCACATTAAATAGTTTTTTAAAACAGTACTTCTATATTATAAATTTAACTTAAAGTATATTCTTTAAAAATGATCTTCTATGTATTTTACATGCTCCAAATTCTTTTAAACCTTCAATATGTTTACTAGTGCCATAACCTGCATTTTCCTCAAAAGCATAATGTGGATATTCTTTTGAATAATCCTTCATTAAATTATCCCTATATACCTTTGCTAAAATCGATGCAGCAGCTATTGATGCTGACTTTGCATCACCTTTTATTACTGATTTATTTGGAATATTAATTCCTTTAATTAAATATCCATCTGATAAAACAAGATCTGGTTTAATACTCATAGATGTACAAGCTTCTAAGAATATAGTATTATTGCAATAAGCTATACCCTTTTCATCTATTTCATTATTTGATCTTTCTGAAATAAAATATGCTAAAGCTTTTTGTTTTATTATTTCTGCTAAAGCTTCTCTTTTCTTTTCTGATAATTTCTTGGAGTCATTCAACCAAAGTATAAGTTCATCTTCTATTACATTTAAATCCAATATAACTGCGCAAGCTACAATAGGGCCTGCAAGTGGTCCTCTACCAACTTCATCAACTCCAGCTATATATGTATACTTTCCAAAACCTTTATCAAAATTATACATTGATTTTACTCTTTGAACTTCTTTTTCTATCCTTTTCTTTTCTTTAAGTATTTTTTCACCTAATGCTTTGACATTTTTTCTTTCATCTAAAGCTAGTTTATCAATTAAATATACAAGCTCTGCATTATATCTTTCTTCAAGTATATTTATATCATCTACATAATGTTTTATTTCTTTATAACTTAAAGATTTTATATCCTTATTTAATAGATCCATTAAACTACTCCTCTAGCTCTTCTATATCATCTGGACGCTCAAGTGAAATATTACCTATTTTTCCACCTCTAAACTCATCTAAAAGAATTACAGCTATTCTATTATAATCTATTTCTCCACCCTTAACTAAGCACCCTCTTTTTCTCGCTATGCTATTTAGTGTTTCTAATGGATCTTCATTTATTTCTTCAATTTTATATCTTTCCTTTAATTTATTTCCATAAAAACTTTGAAGTCTTTTTACTAAATTAAATGAAAGTTCTTCTATATCCATTATTTCATCTTTAATAGCACCTGTAAACGCTAAATTAAGAGCTGTTTTTTCATCTTCAAACTTAGGCCATAAAACTCCAGGTGTATCTAGCATTTCTATATCCATCTTAGTTTTAATCCATTGTTTACTCTTTGTTACTCCAGGTCTATCACCTGTTTTTGCTATATTATTTTTAGCCATCTTATTTATAAATGTAGATTTACCTACATTAGGTATTCCTACTACCATAACTCTCATTTGTATTTTTACTAAACCTTTAGCCTTTAATCTATCATGCTTTTCTTTTAATAATAAATCTAAAGTTGGTTTAATTTGATTTAATCCTTTTCCTGTTAAACAATTTACCTCAATAACTTTTACATTTTCTGAAGATAAATGGTTCATCCACATCTTTGTTACTTTTGATTCTGATAAATCACTTTTATTTAAAAGTATAACTCTTGGTTTTCCTTCACAAAGTTTATCTATATCAGGATTTGCTGAGCTTCTTGGTATTCTAGCATCTCTAATCTCAATAACTGCATCTACTAGTTTTAAGTTTTCTTTTATTTCTCTTTGAGTTTTTTTCATATGTCCAGGAAACCAGTTTATTGTAGGCATATTAAAATTCCTCCCTATCTCTACTTACTATTTTTTATTATATCCATTTATATTTTCTTATATATCAGCAATGAAAAGTTTACTTTCTTTATAAATAAAAAGTAAAGAAAAAGGGACTTATAAAAGTCCCTTACTTAATCATTAGATAATTATCTAACGTTTAATTCTTTAACTTTAGCAGCCTTACCTACTCTATCTCTTAAGTAGAATAACTTAGCTCTTCTAACTTTACCTTTTCTTACAACTTCCATCTTATCAATGATTGGAGAGTTTATTGGGAAAGTTCTTTCTACTCCAGTTCCGTAAGCAACTCTTCTTACAGTGAAAGTTTCTCTTAATCCACCGTTTTGCTTCTTAATAACTGTTCCTTCAAACATTTGTACTCTTTCTCTTGTACCTTCTTTAATTTTAACGTAAACTTTAACAGTATCTCCTACGTGAAAATTTGGAAGATCGCTTCTCATTTGTTCTGCTTCAATAGCTCTTATTATTTCGTTCATTGTGTAGTCCCTCCTTAAATTTATATTAGACGTTCTTAACAAATACTTGACAGAGGACCGCCCGTACTAACACAAAGCTTATTTTAACATAAGTTATGTTATATTTCAACAATTTATTTATACTTTTCTAGTATTTTTCTGTCCTCTTTAGTGAGCATTATTTTATTATATAAATCTTCTCTTTTTATCTTAGTTATTATTAAAGATTGAGCCCTTCTCCACTTTCTTATATTCTCATGATGCCCTGAAAGCAACACGTCCGGAACTTTATCTCCCTCAAATTCTTCTGGCCTAGTATATTGTGGATATTCTAATAATCCATCTGAAAAAGATTCATCCATATAGCTTTCTTCTTTTCCTAGAACTCCACTTTTTAATCTTAATATAGAATCAATCACTGGAATTGCTGCCATTTCACCACCAGTTAATATAAAATCCCCTAATGATATTTCTAGATCTATATATTTATAAACTCTTTCATCAATGCCTTCATAATGACCGCATATAAATATAAGTTCATCTTCTTTTGCTAATTTTTTAGCCATACCTTGATTGAATGTTTTTCCTCTCGGTCCTAGAAAAATAACTTTTCCTTTATTAGTTTTTTTACAGTGCCTTATAGAATCCACCAATGGTTGAGGGGTCATTACCATTCCTGCCCCTCCACCATAAGGATAATCATCTACTTTTTTATGCTTATTTAGTGTAAAATCTCTTATATTTATTGCATCTATTTCTACAAGATTTTTTTCTTTAGCTTTTCCTATTATACTGTAATTAAATATATCAAACATTTCAGGAAATAATGTAAGAATATTAATCTTCATCTTGCCATTCTCCTACTGGTTTTATTGTAATTTTTCTATTTTCTACATCTATATCTGTAACTATGTCTAGAAGTACAGGTATTAATAATTCTTTAGGTTTTCTTATCCAATACACATCATTATTCTTTGTTTGTATTACATCATAAACTTCTCCTAAAGGTTTTCCTTCTGTATCATAAACATTACACCCTATTATATCTGCAATATAATAGGTATCTTCTTCTAATGGAACTGCATATTCTCTTGGAATTTCCATATACTTATTTTTATATTTTTCTGCTTCTTCTATAGAATCAATTCCTTCTATTTTTACTATTACTCTATCTTTTTGAAATTTACAACCTTGAATTTTTCTTTCTGTTCCATCTATTAATACAAAATCCAAATCATTATATCTTTTAGGATCATCAGTTAAAGCTATAACTTTTACTTCTCCCTTTAATCCATGAGTATTTACTATTTTCCCAACTCTTAAAATATCCCTCATTTTAGCACCTCTTTTTGTTAAATTATTTATTTTAATTTATCTATTTAGCTTAGTATTGTCAATATATACTAAAATTAAAACACTAATTTTCATTTAGTATATTTAATATTTCTAATATTTCTATAATCTTTAATAGATACATTAGAAATATTACAATAAATATATTAATCTATGTATTTACTTATATTAATTGAATGTTTAAAAAGAGTTAGGATTATCCTAACTCTTTACATCAATAATTTCAACTACTACTTTTTTGTCTTCTTTCATTGCTGCTGCTTTTACAACAGTTCTAATAGCTTTTGCTATTCTTCCCTGTTTACCAATTACTTTTCCCATATCTGCAGGAGCAACCTTTAGTTCCAGAATAATTGATTGCTCTCCTTCGATTTCATTTACATGAACTTCAGTTGGATTATCCACAAGGGATTTAGCTATAATTTCAATTAATTCCTTCATAAACACCTGTAATTATAGTAATTACAGAGTTCACCTCCTAAAAATTACTTATTTAATCCTGCTTGAGCAAAAAGTCTCTTAACTACATCTGTAGGTTGAGCTCCATTTTGTACCCATTTAGTAGCTTTTTCTTCATTGATTTTAACTTCAGCTGGTTCAGTTAAAGGATTGTAGTATCCTATTTCTTCGATGAATCTACCATCTCTTGGTGCTCTTGAATCAGCAACTACTATTCTATAGAAAGGAGCTTTCTTAGCACCCATTCTTCTTAATCTGATTTTTACTGCCATGTTGTTTCACCTCCTTTAAAAGTGTCATTATATTAACTCATAAAAGGTAATTTACCAAAGAATCCTTTTTTAGATTTCTTTTGAAATGACTTCATTTGTTTCATTTGCTTTCTCATCATATCAAAGCCCTTAATGAGTTTGTTTACTTCTTGTAATGATGTACCTGAACCTTTAGCAATTCTTTTTTTTCTTGAAGATGATCCAGCTATAAGCTTTGGATTTCTTCTTTCTTTTGGTGTCATTGAATGAATTATAGCTTTTACTCTGCCTAATTGTTTTTCACCAGCATCAAAATCTATATCTTTCATTTCTTTTGGAACCCCAGGCACCATTTCCAGTATCTTGCTTAAAGACCCCAGTTTTTTCATTTGCTCCATTGCTGTTAAATAATCTTCATAAGTAAAGTCATTTTCTAGCATTTTTGAGCTTAATTCTTGTGCTTCTTTATCGTCAAAGGCTTGCTGAGCTTTTTCTATTAATGAAAGAACATCTCCCATTCCTAATATTCTTGAAGCCATTCTATCTGGATAGAAAACTTCAAAATCGCTCATTTTTTCACCCACACCAATAAACTTAATTGGTTTTTCTGTAACACTTCTAATTGATAAAGCTGCTCCACCTCTTGTGTCACCATCAAGCTTAGTTAATATAACACCAGATACATCTAATGAATTATTAAAGCTTTCAGCAACATTAACGGCATCTTGACCTGTCATTGAATCTACTACCAGTAATATTTCTTGAGGATTTACTTCTTCTTTAATAGATTTCAATTCTTCCATAAGATTTTCATCTATATGTAGTCTACCTGCTGTATCTATTATTATTACATTATTTCCATTTTCTCTTGCATGAGCTATACCTGCTTTTGCTATATCAACAGGATTTACTTTATCACCCATTTGAAAAACTGGAATATCTATTTGCTTTCCAACTACCTCTAATTGTTTAATAGCTGCTGGTCTATATATATCACAAGCTACTAAAAGAGGTTTTTTATTTTGTTTTCTAAGTTGTAGTGCAAGTTTTCCACTCATTGTAGTTTTACCTGCCCCTTGTAGACCAGCCATCATTATAACTGTTGGTCCTACAGAGTTAAAGTTTAATTTACTTTCACTACCTCCCATAAGATTAGTAAGTTCTTCGTTAACAATTTTTATAACTTGTTGAGCTGGAGTTAAACTTTCTAAAACTTCATTTCCAACACACTTTTCACTGACACTTGAAATAAACTTCTTAACTACTTTAAAGTTAACATCAGCTTCAAGTAACGCAAGTTTTACTTCTCTCATGGCTTCTTTTATATCTTTTTCAGTTAGCTTTCCTTTGCCTTTAAGCTTCTTAAAAGCTTCCTGCAACTTATCGGATAAACCTTCAAAAGCCATGTTAATCCCTCCTATGATCTTATAAATCTTCTAATATACTTTTATATTTATTATAATCATCTTCAGATATTGAGTATTTATTCTTTAACTCCTCAAGAAGACTTATAATTACTTTTTCTTGATTAAAACTTTTTTTAAGTAAATTAAGTTTACTTTCATAGGATAGAAATTGTTTATAACATCTCTTTATTAAATCATGGATAGCCTGACGACTCGTGTTATTCAATTCAGCAATTTCGGCTAAGGATAAATCCTCATTATAGTAAAGCTCCATAATTTTATACTGTTTCTCTGTTAATAATGGACCGTACAAATCCATTAATAATGAAATCTCAACCCTATCTTCCATTTCATCACCTTACCCACAAAAGAGATTTTAACAAAACAATTCTATACTGTCAAGTACTTTTACTTAACACCCTACAAAAATTTTGTCCAAAATTTTTAAATGAACAATTGTTAATTATTAATTGTTAAAACAGAGCTTCTGCAAATCCTTCTGCATCGAATTCTTGAAGATCATCTATTCCTTCTCCTACCCCTATATATCTAACCGGTATGTTTAAAGTATTTTTAATTGAAATTACAACTCCACCTTTAGCTGTTCCATCTAGCTTAGTTAAGATAATACCGTCAATAGGGCACGCCTCCATAAATTGTTTTGCTTGAATTACTGCGTTTTGTCCTGTAGTTGCATCTAAAACTAAAAGTGTTTCTTTTGAAGCATCACTAAATTCCCTATCTATTATTCTACCTATTTTAGATAATTCGTCCATAAGATTTTTCTTATTATGAAGTCTTCCTGCAGTATCACATATTAATAAATCTATATTTCTTGATTTAGCTGCACTTACGGCATCAAATACCACTGCTGCTGGATCTGACCCTTCCATATGCTTTACTATGTCAACTCCTGCTCTTTCACTCCACACTTCTAATTGGTCTATCGCTGCGGCTCTAAATGTATCTGCTGCTGCAAGCAATACCTTTTTGCCTTCTTCTTTATTCTTTGCTGCAAGCTTTCCTATAGAAGTAGTCTTACCTACTCCATTTACACCTATTACAAGCAATACTTTCTTTTCAGAATTTAAATCTTCTTCTTTTGATTCTGTTCCTTCTAGTAGTATATCTTTTATTACAGCTTTTAACGCTGGATAAACTTCACTTGGATCATTAATTTTTTCTTTTCTAATTTTAGCTTTAAGTCTCTCTATAATTTCTAATGTTGTGTCCATTCCTATATCAGACATAATTAGAATTTCTTCTAATTCCTCATATAGATCCTCATCTATAGTAATAGCTAGTTTTAATGTTTCATTAATTTTATCTGTTAGTGCATCCTTAGTCTTTGAAAGTCCTGATTTTAAATTATCAAATATTTTTCCAAATATGGCCATAGTTTACCTCCTAATTATCTTTACTTAAGTCTACAGAAACTACTTTTGAAACTCCTTTTTCTTCCATAGTTATTCCATACATAACATCACTTGCTTCCATAGTACCTTTTCTATGTGTAATAACTATAAATTGTATATTCTCAGAGAATTCCTTTAAAAATTCTGCATATCTATATACATTTGCATCATCTAAGGCAGCCTCAATTTCATCTAATATACAAAACGGTGTTGGCTTCATCTTTAAAATTGCAAATAAAAGCGCTATAGCAGAAAGAACTTTTTCTCCACCTGACATTAGATTTATATTTTGAAGCTTTTTACCTGGTGGTTGAACATTTATTTCAATGTTAGCTGTTAGTTCATCGCCTTCACCTAAAATAAGTTCTGCATTTCCACCTTTAAATAAATCCTTGAATGTTTCATTAAAGTTTTTATTTAATATCTTGAAGTTTTCTCTAAATAATTCTTGCATCTTTGAAGTCATTTCATTAATAACAGTCATTAACTCATCTTTCGCTTTATTCAAATCCTCTTCTTGAGCAGACATAAACTCATACTTTTCACAAACTTCTTCATATTCTGCAATTGCTGCTAAATTTACCGTTCCAAGTGCAGTAATTTTACCTTTTAACTTAAATATCTCATCCTTAACCTTTGAAACATTTTCTATCTCCAATGCAATTTCAGCAGCTTCTGCTAAAGTTAAATTTAATTCTTCATTTAATCTTTTGTAGTGATTTTCTCTTTCACTTTCTATCTTAGCATATGCTATTTCCCTTTTATTTAGTTCACCTTCTAGATTCCTTAATGTTTCAATTAATTCATTAGTTTCCCCATCTTTTATTTTTAACTTATCTTTTAAAGTTATTCTTCTTACTTCATCAGACTTAAAGATATCTTCAAGTTTATTTAACCTCTTATTGATTTCATCTATTAAATTCACTTTTTCATCTATTTGTTTTTTTAGATAGTTTATGTTTTTTTCTTTCTCAGTATTTTCAGTTTTAAGCTTTAATATTTTTTCTTCTTTTTCTTTTTCTTCTTTTTCTTTTCTTTTTATTTCTGATTCTTTTCCATAAACTACTTCGTCTAATGTTGCTTTATTTATTTTTATTTGTATAACTTCATCTTTTATTTTATCAAAGTTTTCCTTCTTTTCAATTAATAAAGTTTGTAATCTTTGTGACTCATTTTTATTATTTGAATTATTTTCTTTTAATTTATCTAATAACTCTTCTTTTATCTTTATTTCTTCCCTTAATCTATTTAAAGTTTCTTTATTTAAAGATAATTCTTTCTTTGAAACCTCAAGAGAATTTTTAAGCTTTAAACCTTCATTTTCTAATGCTTTAATTTCACTTTCAAATCTTGTTATATCAATTGTCTTTTCATGAACTTCATCACTTTTATTTAGATTTTCTTCATCTATTACTTTTATTTCTTCTTTTATTTTATTTAAAGATTCCTGCTCTGAAGAATATCTTTCTTTGCTTTTTGATATATTTTCTTCAAGCTCCTGAAGTTCTCTTCTTCTTCCTAAAATGCTTGAGTTATTTTTCTTATATATACTACCTCCAGTAAGAGCTCCTCCTGGACTAATCACTTCTCCATCTAAAGTAACTATTTTTAGTTTATAATTTCCGAGTTTAGATATTTTTAAGGCACAATTCATATCCCTAGCTATTATTGTTTTACCTAAAGAATAATCCATTATTCCCTTAAATTTGCTATCAAACTCAATTAGATCAGATGCTAATCCCAAGAATCCAGGAACATTTTTTATATTTTCAGAAACTATTAACCTATTACCTTTGATGATATTTAAAGGCAAAAACGTAGCTCTTCCTAAAGAATTTTTCTTTAAATAGTCTATTAATAACTTTGCAACATTTTCATCTTTTGTTATTACATTAGAAATAGATCCACCTAACGCTATTTCTATAGCAGTCTCATATTCTTTATTTACAGTAAATATCTCACCTAAGACCTTAGTACCTTTTCCGTAAGAAACCTGTCCACTTTCTATTCTTTCCATCAATCTCTTTACTGATAATTGATATCCTTCGTAACTTTTTTCTAAGTCTTTTAATGTAGTTAACTTACCTTCTAAAATGCTAATATTTCTAGATACTTCTCTTATAAGACTTTCTTTTCTTGTTGCTGAACTACTCAAACTAGAAAGCTTTTTCTTATTTTCTATTATACTATTTTTTATTTCTTCTCTTATTTTTCTTGTTTCTTCAATATTTTTATTAAGACCTAAAATAGTAGCTAAGTTAATACTTATATTTCCCTCAATAGTCTTTAAAGTATTTTCTCCATTTGCTCCTAATTCCTCTTTATTTAAGATTTCTTTATTTAACAAAGATATATTATTATTTATTTCTGATGTTCTTCTTAAAAGTTCGAATTCTTCATCCTTAAAATATTGAATCTTCTTTTCTAATGACTGAATTTCTCTATTTAAATCTTGTACTTCTTTTTCTAACCTACTGATATCATTTTCTCTTTGTAATTGTTCTTTTATTTTTTGTTCTAATTCCCTACCTAAAAGATTCTTTTCCTCTATAGAAATCTTCAAACTATTTTCTAAAGTCTCTACCTCTGATGAATCTCTCTTTATTACTTCCTCTAAATTTTTTATTCTTTCTTTAAATATTTCTATATTTTTTAGACTTTGATTTAACTCTTCTTTTTTAGTATAATATTCGTTTTTTTCTGTGTTATTTTTATTTTCCAATTCTTCTATCTTATTTTCTAATAATAGAAGTTCTTCTTTGTCTTTATGTAATTTATTTCTTTTAGTTTCTATATCAACTTTTCTACCACTTATATCTTCACTTATTCCATTAATTTCTTCATCAATTGTTTTTATGTTACTAACTAAAACAGAAACTTCTTTAACTTTAAGCTCTTCAGCTAAAGTTTTATACTCTAAAGCCTTTTCTCTTTCTATTTTTAATGGTTCTATTCTCTCTTCATAAGTAGATATTATGTCTCTTATTCTCACCAAATTATTTTCAGTATTAGATAGCTTTCTTTCCGCTTCTTCTTTTCTTGATTTAAACTTAACTATACCTGCAGCTTCTTCTAATAAAGCTCTCCTATCTTCTGCTTTACCACTTAAGATAGCTTCTATTTTACCTTGTCCAATAAGTGAATATCCCTCTTTACCTATACCTGTATCCATAAACAAATTATTAATGTCTTTCAACCTACATTTTTGATTGTTTATTAAATACTCTGTTTCACCAGATCTAAATATTCTTCTTGTAACAGTTACCTCTGAATAATCTGTATCCAATGAATTGTCTGAGTTATCTAGTGTAAGTGAAACTTGAGCTAGTCCAACTGGTTTTCTAAACTGAGTTCCTGCAAAGATTACGTCCTCCATTTTTCCACCTCTAAGTGTTTTTACACTTTGTTCACCTAAAACCCATCTTACAGAATCAGATATATTACTTTTTCCACTACCATTTGGACCTACTACTGCTGTTACTCCTTTTTTGAACTTTAATTGGGTTTTATCTGCAAAAGATTTAAAACCTCTTATTTCTAGGGATTTTAAAAACATAGATACACTCCTTACCTATATCAATGATACTAATAAACTCATTGAAAACATGATAGCTAAAATTATAGTAATTACATATATCATTTTTTGTCTTGTTTGCTTCTTCATAATTACCACTCCTATTCTTATTTAAGTTTATAGTAAAGATACTAAAATATCAATAATAAGGTAGGCAAAATCTTGCCTACCTTATATACTAACCTTTTCTATTCTTTTTAGTACGATAACATTAACATTTCCTCTGTCTATTTTATCTTTGGTAGCTACTAGTATTTTTCCTTTATGAGTATTTCTTAAGTTGTTAAAATATACCTTCTTATTTGCATAAAGCTTACTTAAATCCTTTGAATTTATTTCAATAATTATATCTTCATTTTCATTTATAACAGATCTTATTTTATCACAAATTAAACTTCCCTCTACCAATTCTCTAAATGATGGATGGAACGGTCCATCTATTATATCTTTTCCCCAAGTTATACTTTCAGTTGGCTGAAGACCTATTCTAATTATATTGACATTTGAATCTTTATATAGCTTATATAATTCTTTAGATATGTCTACTGCTTCTTCTAAGGAATAAGGCTTATATTGACCTCTTTCATACATATCAGCCATAGGTGTGTCTTTAATTACTAATGAAGGATATATCCTACATATATCCGGTTTCATTTTTATAGACTTCTTCACTGTCTCTATGTCTTTTTCAAAAGTATCTCCTGGAAGTCCTGGCATTATTTGATGTCCTAATGTAATTCCATATTTTTTTATAAGTTTAGAAGCCTTTTCTACATCTTCTGCACTATGACCTCTTCCTGATAATCTTAACACTTCATCATCTAAAGATTGCACTCCAAGTTCAATTACATCTACCTTATAATCTTTTAAGTAATCTAATATGTATTTATTTATTGCATCAGGTCTTGTAGACATTCTAATTTTATCTATATACCCTTTTTCTTTATATTCTTTTGCAACTGCTAGTAATTCTTTTTGTTTATTTACATTTATTGCTGTAAAAGTTCCTCCAAAAAACGATATTTCGACAGTTGCATTTTTATAATCTATAGTCTTAAGATATTCATCTACAGTTTCTCTTACATCTCTATCTGTAACTTCTTCCTGAACAACCTTTGCTATTCTATCTTGATTACAAAATACACATTGATGCGGGCAACCTTGATGAGATATAAATATTGGTATTATATAATGTCTTTTACTCATTTAATTCCTCCAAATTTCTTAAGGCTTCTTTAGCTGCATTTTGTTCTGATTCTTTTTTACTATACCCTTCACCTTTTCCAAGTTCTCTATCTTCTATTAAAACTGATGTAAAGAACTTTCTTCTGTGCGGAGGACCTTCATACTTAAGCAATTCATATATTATTGATACTTCACCTGATTTTTGCATCTCTTCTTGAAGCTTAGTTTTATAATCTAAAACAATATCATTATTTATTGCTTTATCTATTATTTCTTTGAAATGACCTATTATATAATCCTTAACGAATTCAAGCCCCTTATCTAAATAAATTCCTGCAAGTAAAGCCTCTACAGCATCAGCTATTATAGAAACCCTTTCTCTTCCTCCTGTTAGTTCCTCACCCCTACTTATTCTAATAAAATATCCTAAATTTAATTTTTTACCAATTTCATAAAGTGAGTTTTCACAAACTATAAGACTCCTTATCTTTGTTAATTCACCTTCGCTCTTATTCTTATAATTTAAGAAAAGATACTCAGTGATACATAACTGTAATATGGAATCTCCTAAAAATTCAAATCTTTCGTTATACTCTTGATCTTTGTGTTGATTTGCATAAGAGCTATGAGTTAATGCAATTTTTAAAAGCTTTGGCTCATTAAACGTTAGTCCTATACTATCTTCAACTTCTTTTATATTAAACTTCGCCATTTTGTACACCCCTTGAAGTTTATTCTTCAATTTGCTTTTTAATAAACTCTTTTTAATAGAGCAAATTCAAGAATAAACCAAATTCTACCGTAAATTTTAAATATAAAATCCCGCATTAAAGCGGGATTATATTATTCTTCAACATGATTCTTTAAATACTTAACTACATCTCCAACAGTTTTAAAGTTTTCTGCTTCTTCATCTGGGATTTCAGTATCTAACTCATCTTCTAAAGCCATCATAAGTTCAACTAAATCTAATGAATCTGCATTTAAATCGTCAACAAATGAAGAATCCATTGTTATATCATCTTCGTTAATGCTTAATTTTTCAGCTATTATTTCTTTAACTTTCTCAAACATCTAATTCACCTCCTACATATATCATTTAGATAATATTATATATTATTTATCTAGTCAATATGCATATTGGAATAAATTATATATTATTTTGAAGTTCTTCTTTTATTTTTTCTAATACACCATTGTCATGAAAAGTTTT
This sequence comes from Clostridium sp., assembly GCF_017888565.1. Lineage (GTDB taxonomy): Bacteria > Bacillota > Clostridia > Clostridiales > Clostridiaceae > Clostridium. The sequence goes on along the minus strand of NZ_JAGHFX010000075.1, from coordinate 41,172 downwards.
GGTTTGTCTTATAGCATTCTTAAAAGCTTTTCCATCAGAGCTTCCATGAGCCTTAATACAAATACCATCTACTCCTAGAAATGGTGCTCCACCATATTCTTTATAATCAAACTTCACTTTTAATGATTTGAACACAGGACTTAAAAGTCCAGCACCTATTTTACTAATTATACTCCCTGATAAAATTTCTTCTTTTATCATCTTTAATAATGTTGATGCTACACCTTCATACATTTTTAATAATGTGTTTCCTACAAACCCATCACAAACTAAAACATTTACATCACCTTTTGATGTATCCCTTGGTTCTACATTTCCAATAAAATTTAAGCTATCTTCTTCTTTTAATAGCTTATGGACACTTTTAGTTAATTCATTACCTTTTTCTTCTTCTGCACCTATATTAACTAGTCCTATTGAAGGATTATTATTACCTAGTACCCCTTGGTAATACACCTTTCCCATTTTAGCAAATTGTACCAAGTAATTAGGCTTACAATCAACATTAGCTCCAGCATCTACTATCATAAAGCTACCATTTTTCCCTGGCATAATTGGAGCAAGGGCTGGTCTTTCGACCCCTTTTATTCTTCCAACTATAAGTGTACAACCTGCTAAAAAAGCACCTGTACTACCTGCTGATATAACAGCATCACATTCTTTTTCTTTAACAAGTCTTAATGCTTTGCATATACTGGAATCCTTTTTCTTTTTTAAAGCCATTACAGGATGCTCATTTGGAGAAATAACCTCTCTTGCATCAACTATATTAACTAGTTTTTTATCGTATTGGTATTTATTTAGCTCTTCTTCTATTTGCTCCTTAGGACCTGTTATATAATATTCTATTCCTTCATATTCCTTTAAAGCTTGAATAACGCCTTCTACTACGGATTTAGGTGCATTATCTCCACCCATACCATCTATAGCTATTTTCATAATACCACTTCGCCCCTTTTCTTTATATATAAAGAAAAGAAAGTCATTAGACTTTCTTTATTCTTCTACTGAAGCAACTACTTCTTTACCTTTATAGAATCCACAGTTCTTGCAAACTCTGTGAGCTAACTTCATTTCGTGACATTGTGGACACTCAACTATTCCAGGTAAGCTCGCCTTGAAAGTTTGAGCTCTTCTTGAATTTCTCTTTGCTCTATATGTTTTTCTAGCTGGATTTCCCATTACTACACCTCCTTATTTCCAAACAACTCTTGTAACTTTGCCAGTCTTAAGTCTACATCATTTGTCTCACATTGACAAGAACCTTCATTAAGATTTTTACCGCATTGGTAGCAAAGTCCCTTACAGTCATCTGTGCAAAGTCTCTTAATAGGTAAGGTTGAAATAATAACATTTTCAACTATTTTAGCAATATCTAAAGTATCGCTATCTACAAAAATAATTTCTTCATTATCTTGAAGTTCCTTATTATTTGTAAACCTTTCTTCTATATCAATATCTATTGGATAGATAAAGGCCTCTAGGCATCTTGAACAATTTAATTTCAATTTTGTTTTTATTGAAGCTTTTAAAGTTAAAACATCTTCAACAGAGATAATATTTCCAACTAAATTTATAGCTTCTACAGCTTCTATTTTTTCTCCATCAAAATAAAGTGGAGCTAATTCATATGTTACATTGATTTCTTTTTTTCTTTTCTTTGATGAAATTAAGTCTGAAAATTGTATAATCATATGTATTTGCTCTAGACATTGTCCTCATATCCTTTGGGATACATTATACACATTATGTGTATAGCTTGAGCAAAGCTTCATTTCACTCCTTAGACAAATATTTGCCGAATAAACACAATTTATTATATAAAGTGCATGATTAAAAGTCAAGCAATTTATTCTAAATAACCCAACTAATAATTATGCACTCTAAAAATTATCTACTTAATTAGTTCAACAGTATCTCTTGCTATAACTAATTCTTCATTAGTTGGTATAACAAAAGCTTTTACCTTACAACCATCTTTTGATATTTCTCTTACTTTACCTCTAACATTATTTCTTTCAGTATCTACTTCTACTCCTAGGAATTCTAATCCTTTTAGAATTGATTCTCTAGTTTCTGGTCCATTTTCTCCAACTCCTGCAGTAAATACTATTGCATCAACACCACCCATTATAGCAGCATATGATCCAATTGTAGCTCTTACTTTATATTCAAATATAGCAAGTGCTAACTTAGCTCTATGAATTCCTTCTTTAAATGCAGCATCTTCAATATCTCTAAAGTCTGAGCTAATTCCTGATATTCCAAGAACACCCGATTTCTTGTTTAATAAATCATTAACTTCATCAATTGATAAACCTTCTTCTTTCATTAAGAAAGTCACTATAGCTGGATCTATGTTTCCACTTCTTGTTCCCATAGCTACACCTTCAAGTGGAGTAAATCCCATTGAAGTATCTATAGATACACCATTTTTAACAGCGCATAAACTTGCACCATTTCCTAAATGACATGTAACTATCTTTAAGTCTTTTATATCTTTACCCATAACTTCTGCTACTTTTTGAGAAACATATTTATGAGAAGTACCATGGAATCCATATTTTCTTATTCCATGCTTCTTATATAAATCATATGGAAGAGCATATAAATATGCTTCTTCTGGCATTGTTCCATGGAAAGCAGTATCAAATACAGCTACCATTGGTGTATTTGGCATTAACTCTTCACATGCTTCTATACCTATCATATTTGCTGGATTATGAAGAGGAGCTAATTTGAAGCAATCTTTAATATAGCTCTTAACTTCTTCATCTATAACTACTGAATTATTATATTTTTCTCCACCATGAACAACTCTATGCCCAACTGCTGTTATCTCATCCATTGATGAAATAACTCCATGCTCACTATCTACTAAAGCATCTAAAACTAGTTTTATAGCTACCTTATGATCATTCATAGGTTGTTTTACTATATACTTATCTCTACCTTCAACCTTTTGAGTTAAAACTGATCCTTCAATGCCTATTCTTTCTACTAACCCTTGAGCTAATGATTCTTCAGTAGCCATATCGATTAATTGGTATTTTAGTGATGAACTACCACAATTGATTACTAATACTTTCATTTGTTTTACTCCTTCCTAATGGACAATTATTTTTGAGCTTGTGCTTGAACAGCAGTTAATGCAACAACATTAACTATGTCATCAGAGCTACATCCTCTTGATAAATCATTTATTGGTTTTGCAAAACCTTGACACATAGGTCCTATAGCTTCTGCATTAGCAAATCTTTGAACTAATTTGTATCCTATATTTCCACTTTGTAAGTCAGGGAATATAAGTACATTAGCTTTACCAGCAACATTGCTATTTGGAGCCTTTTGTGCTGCTACCTTTTCAACTATAGCCGCATCTAATTGTAATTCTCCGTCTATTGAAAGATCTGGTCTTAATTCCTTTGCAAGCTCTGTAGCTTTTCTAACTTTATCAACCATTTCATGATCTGCGCTTCCCATAGTTGAGAATGAAAGCATTGCCACTTTTGGTTCTATCTTACAAAGGTTTCTTGCTGTGTCAGCTGTAGCTATTGCTATTGCTGCTAATTGTTCGTAATTTGGATTTGGATTAACTGCACAATCAGAGAATAAAAGCATGCCTTCTTCTCCATATTTTGATCCTGGTACCATCATTATAAAGAAACTTGAAACAACTGATACACCTGGTGCAGTTTTGATTATTTGTAAACCTGGTCTAAGTAGATCGCCTGTTGTATGTACAGCACCTGATACCATTCCATCAGCATCATCTAACTTAACCATCATAGTTCCAAAGTATAGTGGATCTTTTACTATTTTTTCTGCTTTTTCTAAAGTCATACCTTTATTTTTTCTTAGTTCATAAAACTCATTAATATAAGTTTCTAATCTTTCTGAAGTATTCGGATCAACTATTTCTATTCCTTCTAAGTTTACTCCTAATTCTTTAGCCTTTTCATTAATTTTACTATTATCTCCAACTAAAACTGGATAAGCTAAACCAAGCTCTTGTATTCTTTGAGCTGCTACTAAAGTTCTATCCTCATCACCTTCTGGAAGAACGATTCTTCTTTTATCAGCTTTAGCTGCATCCCATAATTTATTCATAAGTTCCATAATATTTACTCCTTTCAAAAAGACACGGACTCATCTTCACATACTAATATACTCCTAAATAACTATAATTTTCAACATAAAATTGTGCGAAAGATTTAATTCTTTATATTGTAAATATTCAGAATATTTTCTTTATACACAAATCATATCTTCTTTATATATAAACCATATCTTTTATTATAATTTTATTATGCTATAATAATTTTATATTTCCCAATAAGGAGTGTATTTATGAATATAACAGGAATAATAACAGAATATAATCCTTTTCATAACGGTCATCTTTACCACTTAAATTCTGCTAAAAAAGAAACTAATTGCGATGGCATTGTTTGTATAATGAGTGGAAATTTTGTTCAGAGAGGTGAACCTGCATTAATTGATAAATGGAAGAGAACTGAAATGGCAATTTTAAATGGTATTGACTTGGTTATTGAATTACCTACTTTTTATGCTTTATCTTCTGCTGAATTTTTTGCAAAGGGCTCTATTTCTATTCTTGACTCAATTGGTGTAATTGATAATATTTTTTTTGGAAGTGAATGTGGCAATATAAGTTACTTGAAAAAAATTGCTAAAATATTAACAATAGAATCTAGTGATTTACAATCTAAAATTAAGGAAAATTTAAAAACTGGAATGACCTTTGCTAAAGCAAGAGAACTATCTTTAAAAGACATATTAAAAGATAACTCACTCGAAGAAGTCTTATCTAGCTCAAATAATATTTTAGGAATTGAATACATAAAATCTTTAATAAATTTAAATAGTTCTATTTTACCAATGACTTTAAAAAGAGAAGGAGCAAGATATAACGATAAAATATTAACTAGTTCTTTTGCTTCTGCAACTAGCATTAGAGAAAACTTAAAAAAAGATTTATCCTTAGGCGAGTTAGAAAAATATTTACCTAGCGCATCTTTAGATATTCTTTATTCATTAAAAGAAAATAATTATCCTTTTATTTTCGAAAAAGAAATGTACCCATACATTAAGTATAAACTACTGACTGAATGTATAAATTTTAACAATCTTTTCGAAATAAAAGAAGGGTTAGATAATAAATTCTTAAAAGAAATTTATAATAGTAATTCATATGAAGATTTGATATTTAAGGTAAAAAGTAAAAGATATACTTACACAAAAATTTCTAGACTAATGGCTCAAATATACTTATCTTTAGATAAGTATTCTCATGAAGAACTAATAAAACCAACAAATTTATATGCTAGAGTTCTTGGTTTTAATAATACTGGAAGAGCTATTTTAAAAGAAATGAAAAAGAATTCAAAAATACCAATTATAACAAAAGTTCCTAAAAACATAAATAATCCATTATTAGATTTAGATATTCAAGCAACAAAGGCATATTCAATTTTAAATAACAAATTAAATCCCTTAAGTGATTATTTTCAATCACCTATAATAAAAGATTAATATTAAGAAGCCATAGGCATATAAATACTATATAGGAGGTTAGTTTTATGTTTAGTATTTTTGTTTTATGGCTTTTTGTCTTTTTACTTGTAGCATTATTATTAAAGCTTTTAAATGTAAGAAAGAATTATGTAATATGCTTTGCAATTACCATCTTTATTATTATATTTGTAGTAAATTTAGAAGCCAGTATGGCTGCAGCTATAAGTGGCACAAAACTTGTTGTAACTGCAATATTACCAACAATTTTTCCCTTTACTGTAATTTGCAATTTACTAATTTATTATGATGGTATCGGACTTTATTCCAAAATATTAGGTCCATTAATTTGCAAACCATTAGGTCTTTCAAAAACTTGCTCTTTCCCATTAGCTGCAAGCTTTATATGCGGTTATCCCTTAGGAGCAAAATATTCTTCTGATATTTATGAACTTGGATATATACATAAAAGCGAATATGAAAGGTTATTAAATATAGCTTCTAATGCAGGTCCCATTTTCATATTAGGATCTGTAGCTACTTCTATGCTTTATAACGTAAAACTTGGGTATATCTTATTAATTGCTAATTATCTATCTATAATAATTGTGGGCTTTTTAACAAGAAAAAAATCTATAAATATTAGTTCATCTAATACTATGAATAACGCTTATAAAGAACATCCTTTTGGAACTAATTTAAAAAATTCTATAGAAGGAGCAATTAGTACAACTATAAATGTAGGGGCTTTCGTCATAATATTTTCTGTAGTTATAAGCATAATAAAAAGCAACACTTATATAAGTACTGCTTTTGAAGTTCTTGAAAACTTAGTTAAATTACCAACTGGAACTTTATATAATTTATTTTTAGGTAGCATTGAATTTACAAACGGATGCAAACTAATTTCTGCATCTAATATATCTATGAGCTTAAAATTAAGCATGATGAGTTTTATTTTATCATTTTCAAGCTTATCAGTAATAGCTCAAGTAAGCTCCATAGTAAGCAAAAGTAATCCAAATATTAAAAAATATATTATTTATAAATTTATTCAAGGAGTAATAAGTTTTATAATAACCTTTGTAGCAAGCAATATAATTTTAATTTCAGCACCTACTACAAATATAACTCCAAATGAAGATTATACTATTTTTATATATTATAAATTTTTTATTCCTATATTAATATTCTTTAGTATAACACTATTAATATCAATGGTAGTAAAAAACTTTAAAAGAAGATTACATTCCTCTTAATTCAGAAATGTTTTCTTTAATTTTATCTCCTGTGCTACTTAATTTTTCATCTATATCTTTTGCTGCCATTTCAAAAGATTTTTGCATATTTTCAATTAGCATATTCCTTTTTTCTTCAATCTCTCTATCTAATTGAGCTAAAATTTCAGTTGAATATTCTCTAGAACCAATCCTAATTGCCTTAGCATCTCTTTGAGCTAGGGCAATTATTTCATTAGCTCTTATTTTTGCTTCTTTAACTACATCATGATTTTCAACTTTTTGTTTCATAATTTCCATAATTTCACTTTTAGTTGACTCATATTGTTTTTGAGCATCACCTAATATTCTATCCTTCTCAGTCATTACCCATTGTGCTTTTTTTAATTGATCCGGAAGATAATTGATTACTTGATCAATTACTTCTAAGAATTCCTTCTTATCTATTACACTTTTACCTGTTATAGGTACTTTAGGTGCTGTTTCTATTAGCTCCTCTAAATATTCTAAAAGCTCTATAATATTAACTTCGATCTTCTCCATCACTCTTCCTCCTTGATAAAAAACTTTAAAATCTATCCATTACTTCTGTAATTAGTTCTTCAGGTACAAGACCTTTAATATTTCCACCAAACTTCGCTACTTGCTTTACTGAAGATGAACTTACATAAGAATATGCTGAAGAAGTCATCATGAATACCGTTTCTATATCTGGATCAAGTTTAGAATTCATAAGTGCCATTTGAAATTCATATTCAAAGTCAGCTACAGTTCTAAGACCTTTCAATATAACTTTTGAATTATGAATCCTTGCAAAATCTACTAACAGTCCATCAAAGCTTAAGACTTCTACATTTTTTAAATCCTTAGTAACTTTTTTAATTAACTCCACTCTTTCTTCAATATCAAATAAACATTTTTTATCCATATTTACTAGCACAGCAACTATAAGCTTATCATAAATTTTAGCTCCCCTAGTGATTATATCTAAGTGACCATTAGTAATAGGATCAAAACTTCCTGGATAAACTGCTATATTCATATCTCTCACCTTTTAAATTACCCCTCATATTTATAAAAACATACTGTTGTATTACCGTACTTTCTCTTTTGTAATAACTTTATATCCTTATATCCATCGTATATTTCTTCTATGGAATCTATTTTAGTAACTATTATTCCATTTTCTTTTAGCATATTATTTTCTTTTATTATTTTAATTGCTTCTGGAATCATTTCCTTACAATAAGGTGGGTCTATAAATATAATATCAAAAATCTTTCCCTTTTTATTTAACATTTTTAAAGCATCATATGAATCCATGTTTAATGGAGTACAAAAATCTTGAAATTTTAAATTCTCGATATTTTGTTTTAATAAAGGAAATGTTGTGTTACTTTTATCAATTAAATAAACCTCTTTAGCTCCTCTACTTGCTGCTTCTAAACCAAGACTTCCTGTTCCTGCAAAAACATCTACAGCAATTGCTTCTGGTATGTATCCTTGAATTATACTAAACATAGCTTCTTTTACTCTATCTAAAGTTGGTCTAGTTTCCATAGTTGCAGGAGGTATTAATTTTCTTCCTCTTGCTTTCCCTGCTATTATTCTCATTTAGTTTCCTCCTTAGGTACTATCATTTCAATTTTAACATAATATTTCTCTATATACAATTTTTTTAGTTAAAACAAATATATCGACTATATCTTTCAATTGAATTAGATATTTCATTACATAATTTTACATGCTCTATTTGCTTAGAGTTAATTAGATTATTTGCTTCATATCTTGCGCATTTCAATATATCAATATCTTCATAAATATCTGCAAGCACGAGACCTATATCTCCACTTTGCCTAAGTCCAAACATTTCTCCTGCACCTCTTAGTTTAAGATCCTGTTCTGATATGTAAAAACCATCAGTTGATTCTGTCATTATTTCCATTCTTTTTTTTGTTTTTTCATTTTTAGCTTTTCCAATTAAAATACAATAAGATTCGTATTGTCCTCTTCCAACTCTTCCTCTTAACTGATGAAGCTGTGCTAACCCAAATCTTTCTGAATTCTCTATAATCATCATAGATGCATTAGGAACATTTACCCCTACCTCAATAACAGTAGTTGAAATAATAACTTTGATTTTATCATCTTTAAATAAATTTATAAGATCATCTTTTTCTTTTGGCTTCATTTTACCATGAAGTATTTCTACTCTTACATTTCTAAATACACCATCTTTTAATTCTTCATAAAGCTTTTCTACTGAATTAAGCTCCATTTTCTCATTTTCTTCTATTAAGGGACAAACTATATAAACTTGCCTCCCTTTTCTTATTTCATCTAAAGCTAAATCATAAGCTAACATCCTATCATTTTCCGAATAAAATCTTGTATCTATCTTCTTTCTTCCTGGCGGCAACTTATCAATTATTGATACATCTAAATCAGAATACATATATAAAGCTAAGGTTCTAGGAATAGGAGTAGCTGTCATAACTAAAACGTCTGGTCTTCTTCCCTTATTTATAAGCTTACTTCTTTGTTCCACACCAAATCTATGCTGTTCATCTGTAATAACAAGCCCTAAATTAGTAAAATCTACATCTTCTTGTATTAATGCATGTGTTCCTATAACAATTAACGGTTCTCCACTTGATATCCTTTCTTTTATCCTTCTTTTTTCTTTTAAACTGGTACTTCCAGTTAGTAATTCAACTTCTACATTAAAATTTTTCATAATCTTTAACGTCTCTTCATAATGTTGATTAGCAAGTATTTCTGTAGGAACCATTAAAGAAGCTTGAAATCCATTTTTTATAACATTAAACATAGCTATTATAGCAACTATAGTTTTTCCACTACCAACATCCCCTTGAACTAGCCTGTTCATAGAATATTTGCTTTTTTGATCTCTTAAAATTTCTCTAACAACTTTTGTTTGTGCATCAGTCAAATTAAAAGGTAATGATTGCTTTAATAAAGTTAATTCTTCATGCCAATAGAAAGATATACCATCATTGCTTCTTAACTTATTTTTAAGCAATAAAAGCTTCATTGAATATGTAAATAACTCTTGAAATTTCAATCTTATAATTGCTTGATCTAAATCACCTTTTCCCTTTGGAAAATGTATTTCTCTAATAGCTTTATCAAGACCTATCATCTTATACTTTTCTAAAATTTCCTTTGGTAAATTATCTGTTATTATTACTTCATCTAATATCTGATTTATAAGTTTAGTAATTATTCTATCACTTAAATCACCTTTTAATGTATATTTAGGTATAATTTCGCTTTTTTTCGCATCTCTACACCCAACCATTGGATTTATTACTTCTAATAAATTTCCTATTCTTTTAAACTTCCCTACTAAATCATAAGATTCATTTAATTTATAAGAATTTTTTATGTATCTTTGATTAAACCATTTTGCAACAACTATATGCCCTTTATAATCAAATTTAATTGCAGATATTATCTTTCCCGTTTTAGTTTTAACATCTCTATCGTATCCTATTACCCTGCAAGTTAAAATTTGTTTTTCTTCACCATCTATTTCATTAAAGGCTACATCACCTTTAATGAATTCATAATCTCTTGGAAAATATAAAAGTAAATCATATATAGTAAATATTCCACATTTATTAAGCTTTTCAGTAAGCTTTGGTCCTACTCCTTTTAGAGAAGAAATCTCCATAAATATATTCATTTGCTCACCTCAAAATTTTAATTCACTAAATATTAAAGCACAAGTTTCCACTTATGTAAATAAAGTAGTAACTTGTGCTTTTTAATTATTCTACTGACATTAAGAAGTAATAAAGAGGTTGTGCTCCTCTATAACATTGAACGTCTAAATCTTCATATTTTTCTTCTATTTTTTCTGCAAATTTCTCCGCATCTGCTTCAGTAACATCTTCGCCATATAATATTGTTATAAGTTCACTTTCTTCATCTATCATCTCTGAAAGCACTTCTTCTGCAACATCACAATATGATGATCCAACTTTCTTTATCTTACCTTCGATTAACCCAAGCATGTTTCCTTCTTTTATTTCTATTCCATCCATTTCTGTATCTCTTACTGCATAAGTTACAGAACCTGTCTTAACCATCCCCATTGCTTCTTTAAGATTTTCTAAATTTTCCTCGACTTCAGCTTCTGGATTAAACATAGTTATGCATGTTATTCCTTGAGGAATTGTAGTTGTTGGAATAACTTTAACATCTTTATCAGATATTTCAGCAGCTTGATTTGCTGACATTATTATATTTTTATTATTTGGTAAAACAAATATATGTTCAGCATTTAATTTAGATACACACTCCATTATATCTTGAGTTGAAGGGTTCATTGTTTGACCACCTTCTATAACATAATCAACACCTAAATCTTTGAATATATTCGTTATACCTTCTCCCATAGCAACTGCTACAAAAGCGTATTTCTTCTTTTCTTGTTCTAATTCTTCAATAGCTGCTTCACCTTCAAAGTGATTTGAATCATCAACGTTAGCTTCTTTATACTCTTCTTTACTTAAAAGTACTTCTCTATGTTCTTCTCTCATGTTATCTATTTTTATTTTAGATAATTCTCCTAGTTTAACAGCCTTTGCTAAAACAGCACCTGGATCATTTGTATGGATATGTACTTTTATTACATCTTCATATCCAACTACAACTTGTGAATCTCCCATTGGTATTATTTCATCTCTAAATCTATCTGCTTTGCTAGCATCTGCTAAAATTATAAACTCAGTACAATATCCAAATTTTATATCTATATCTTCTGTACCTTGAGCTCCTTGCATTTTAGCTGAAGCTGGCTTTATATCTTTTATCTCTGCTTTTATATCATCTTTTAAAGCATCATACATCCCTTTAAGAATAATGTATAATCCCATTCCACCTGAATCTACAACCTTTGCCTTCTTCAAAGCTGGTAATAAATCTGGAGTTTTATCTAACATTATTTTTGCTTCTGTTACTATAACTCCCATAAGATCCACTACATCTTTAACATCTGTATCTATAGCAGCTTCTGCAGCTGCTCTAATTACAGAAAGTATAGTTCCTTCTGTTGGTCTCATAACCGCTTTATAAGCAGCATTGCTACCTTCTTTAAATGCTATTGCAAGTTCTACAGTGTCTACTTCAGTCTTTCCTTCTAACCCTTTAGAAATACCTCTTAATATTTGTGAAAGAATTACTCCTGAATTTCCTCTTGCACCCATTAAAGCCCCTTTAGCAAGCTTTTTTGAAGTTTCTGCAATTGACTCAGAATTTAACCCTTCTATTTCTTTAACCGCAGCTTTAAATGTAGCTGACATATTTGTTCCCGTATCTCCATCTGGAACAGGGAATACATTTAAAGCATTAACGTATTCACTTTCCTCTAACAATCTATTGCTAGCATTAACAACCATGTTATAAAAATCATGGCCATTTATTTTCTGATATTTCATCTTTTTACCTCCTAGACTCTAACTGCTTGAACATTTACTGTAACAGATGAAACTTTTAATCCAGTAAAGTTTTCCACACTATAACGTACCTTTTGTATTATGTTATTTGCAATTACGGAAATTTTTGTTCCATATTCAACCATAACATATAATTCTATTACTAATTTATCTTCATTAAACTTTAGCTTAACACCCTTGCTTAAATTTTCTATTCTCATTAATTCCCATAAGCCTTCAGTGGCATTCTTAGAAACCATACCAACAACTCCATAGCACTCCATAGTCGAAAGACCAACAATTTTTGCAAGTACCTCTTCAGAGTAATGTATATTTCCAAGTTCGTTTGAATATCCTACCATATAGAATCCTCCTTATAAATATCCTTATACTATATTTTATATTACTTACATTTATTATTCAAGTAAATATTATATAGCTTAGTATATGGAGATATCTCTAGATATATAATTTTTTTTAATTTAAAAGTTTTTTCATTTTTTTCTCAATTTCTCTTGCTTTTTTGACACTTACTATGTTAAAATTTAATCTGTCCTATTGAAGAGAAATTATCTTCACAAATAAGGAGGTGTTTTCAAGTGGCAAGAAGATGCGAAGTTTGTAATAAAGGGGTTGTATCTGGAACTCAATACTCCCACTCACATCGTCAATCAAAGAGAACTTGGGCTCCTAACATAAAGAGAGTAAAGGCTTTAGTTAACGGAACACCAAAGACAGTTCATGTATGTACAAGATGCCTTAGATCTGGTAAGGTTCAAAGAGCAATATAAGTTCAAATAGAAAATGCAATTGAATTAGCAATTGCATTTTTTATTTTGTATTTTTTTAATTTTTAAAGGATTCTTTCCTTAATAGTCATACACTCTTCATATGTATTTTATTTTCTTCTTTTAAAAAATCTTATAAAATTTGAAATAAACCTTGGCAATTTTATAGCTATTATCTTCATAAATTCTCCCTCCAATAAAAAATCACTCATCTCTTTATATACATTGTATGCAAATAAATAAAATGAGTGATTACTTTTTTTAATTTAATCTTTTGTATAGAGAACCATTAAAATTCCACTATCAAATGTTATTTTTATATCATTACCTATAAATTCATTAGATGTTGTTAATCCATCGCCTAAATATAAATTATAATTTCTAAGATCATATTTTGATCCACATATAGTAAGATTTTTTACAGATTCACAATATGCATGAAAAGATATTGTGTCTCCTTTATTTCCTTTTAATATCATACTTTTATCAGTTAAAAAAATTATATTATTATCATCAATTATTTTTAAGATTATAGACCTTTTTAGAGCTTTTAACATAAGACCTAAATTACTTAATGAGTGATCGTACCTTGTCCCTGTAGCTCCTAGTAATATTATTTCTTTTGCTCCCTTTTCAACTGCTAAATCAAAAGCAATTTCTGTATCAGTAAAGTCTTTTTCCTTTTTATACTTAATTTTTTCACAACCTGAGACTTCCATAGCTTTTATTATATCTTTATTAGCTGAATCGAAATCACCTAATATGTAATTAGGAGATATATTATAATTGTATAGCACCTCACACCCTTTATCTGCACCTATTATTAAATTTGAATTTTCTATTTCTTTTAATAATAGCTCTTTTGACGGTGCTTTTCCGCCTGATACTATTATGGCTTTCATTTTATTCTCCTCTTATTGCTTCAATATTTTCTTTAAGATTTCCATCTCCGAAAACAGCAGAACCAGCAACTAAAACATTAGCTCCAGCTTCTATAATAGCTTTTGCATTAGTTTTATCTACTCCTCCATCTACTTCTATTAATAAATCCTTATTTGAATTTAAACTCATTTCCTTCACTTCTTTAATTTTATCCAAAGCATAAGGTATAAACTTTTGTCCTCCAAATCCAGGATTAACTGACATAATTAGAACTAAATCTAATTTATTTATTATATCTTTCAAAACAAAAGTTGGTGTTCCAGGATTTAGTGATACACCTACCTTTATACCTTTTGATTTTATATATTCTATAGCTCTATCTATATGCTTCTCTGATTCATAATGTATAGTTATTATATCTGCGCCAGCATTAACAAAATCATCTATATACCTTGATGGATTTTCTATCATTAAATGAACATCAAAGACCTTAGATGTTTTATTTCTTATAGATTTTATTACTGGTAATCCTATACTTATATTAGGTACAAAATTTCCATCCATAACATCTATATGGATAAAATCCGCTCCTGCTTTATCTACATTAATAATTTCTTCACCTAATTTTGAAAAGTCTGCTGATAATATTGATGGTGATATTTTTACCATTTGTATTTTTCCCCCTCTAACAATTCTTCTAGTATTCTTATATAAAAATTATATCTAGTTTCATTAATTTTATTTTCTTGTAATGCATTTTTTACTGCACATTCAGGTTCTTTATTATGAAGACACCCTCTAAACTTACAATTATGATTGTACTCCTCAAATTCAGGGAAACAATATCTAAGTTCTTCTTTATTCATAAAGCTAATATCTATATTTGAAAAACCAGGGCTATCTACTAAATACCCATTTTCTATTTCAATAAGCTCACTATGTCTTGTAGTATGCTTTCCTCTACCTATTTTTTCTGATACAACTCCTGTTTCCATGTATGTTCTATTTATAAGAGTGTTTATAAGAGTTGATTTTCCTGCACCTGAAGGTCCACATAGTACTGTTTCATTATCACTCAATCTTTCTTTAAGCAACTCTATACCTAAACCTTTTTTAGCATTTATAAACAATACATCATAACCAATATCATTAATTTTTTTCTTAACTTCTTCTTTTTCTTCTTCACTTGCTAAATCTACTTTATTTAAACAAACTATTGCTTTAATGTTGTTATATTCACATAAAATTAAAAATCTATTTAAAAGATCAAAGTTAATGTCTGGATTCTTTATTGCAAATACTACAAAAGCTTGTGTAACATTTGCTACAGTAGGTCTTATCAACTCAGAAGATCTATCATGTATATCTTCTATTACTCCTTTTCCGTTAGAAACATTTATATCTACGTTATCTCCAACCATAGGCTTCATATCCTTATGCCTAAACTTTCCTCTCGCCTTACATTCTATAACTCCTTCTTTAGTTTTAACATAGTAAAACCCACCAATTCCTTTTATTATTTTTCCTTCCATACTTCCTCCGAATAATTTAATCTTCATATTTATAATAAACAGATTTCACCAAAAAATGCAAATAAATTTTAAATAAAATAAAAATCAGCTAAAAGCTGATTTTTATTTTATTAATTATTTCCATTATTAGCGTTGTTATTACTATTATTAACTTCTGGCTTATCTGTATTCTCAGGTTTTTCAGAATTCTTTGCTTTAATTATTACAGTTTCACCTTTCTTTATTTCTTTAGTGAAACTTTCAACAGTATCTCCAACTCCATCAATTTGATATGATAGGTCATGTGAAAGAAGTATAGTTG
Source organism: Clostridium sp. (assembly GCF_017888565.1). Classification (GTDB taxonomy): domain Bacteria; phylum Bacillota; class Clostridia; order Clostridiales; family Clostridiaceae; genus Clostridium. The sequence goes on along the minus strand of NZ_JAGHFX010000075.1, from coordinate 25,434 downwards.
TTGCTTCTTCTACTTTCATTCCAACTTTAAGCCCTAATCTGGCAATATCTATAACTTTATCATCATCTTTTTTCTCTTCATATTTTCCTACTGTTAAAGTAATTGGTGTTCCTTCCTGAACTTTTGTAATAGGTAAACTTTGTTCTAATACTATTCCATCTTGTTTTTTATCTTTAATAATCTCTTCCTTAACAGTAATATCAAGTCCCTTTAATAACTCTTTCGCTTCATCTAATGATTTTCCTTTTACATCTTTTACATCTACAAGTTTAACTTCTGGCCCTTCACTTACTGTTATTTCTATTTTAGTATTTTTACCAATCTTAGTGCCTGCAGATGGATTTTGTCTTATGAAACGTCCTTTTTCAACAGTATCACTATATTCTTTATTAATAGTATAATTAGTAAATCCTTTATTTTTTAAGGTTTGTTCTATATTACTTACTTCATAATCTCTAAAATCAGGCATTTCAACTTGTTCTTCTCCAGATGAAACTACAACTTTTATTGCAGAATCTTTTTTTACTTTTGTTCCTGCTTTTGGATCAGTTTCTAATATAGTGTTTTCAGGTTTATCACTATTTTGTGTAGATTTAATTTCTATTTTTAATCCCAATTTTTCTACTTCTTCTTTTACTTCATCTATAGTCTTTCCAACGATATTTGGAACTTCAACTTCCTTACTACCGCCACTACCTACAGCTAAGAAGTACCCTACAGACCCTAAAATTATAACCCCAATTATAACTCCAATTATAACTATAGCTTTTTTAACCCCATTTTTACTTTTCTTTTTCTTCTTAGGTAATTCATCCTCATCTTCATCATAATCATCATCAAAATCTTCGTCATAATCATCATCTTCATCATAGTCATCTTCTAATTTAGAAATATGAGTTGTTTTTTGATTTTGAGTATTAATTGGTGTCATAATTATAGTATGATCGCTATTATCAATGATAGGAGTTCCAATAACTACATCTGGATTCTCTTGTATTTTTTGCAAATCTTGAATAATTTCTTTCGCGTTTTGATATCTCTTTATTGGCTCTTTTTCAACAGCCTTAAGTATTAACTTATTTAAACTATCTGGGATAGCAGAATTTATATTCTTAGGTGGAATAGGTTCTTCTTGTAAATGCTTTAATGCAACTGTTACTGGTGAGTCACCTTCAAAAGGTAATTTTCCTGTTACCATCTCATATAAAACTATTCCAAAAGAATAAATATCCGATCTAAAATCAATATAAGTTCCCTTTGCTTGTTCTGGTGAAAGATAATGTGCTGATCCAATAATACTTGTAGTATTAGTGATAGTTTGAGAATCTGTCGATTTAGCTATACCAAAATCAGTAACTTTTACCTCTCCAGATTCTGTAACTAATATATTTTGTGGCTTTATATCTCTGTGAATAATATTATTTCTATGTGCACAATCTAAAGCTTTAGCTATTTGAAGTGCTATCTTTATAGCTGTATTATAAGTAAGCTTTCCGCTATAGTGAATTAATTCTTTCAAAGTCTTTCCACTTATATATTCCATTACTATATAATCTATATCCTCTTGTGTTCCTACATCTAGAACATTAACTATATTAGTATCAGATAAATTTGCAATGGCAGTTGCTTCCCTTTTGAATTTTTGAGAAATTTCTTTATTGTCTGCGAATTGCTTTTTCAATATTTTTACTGCAACAAATCTATTAAGCTTATTACATTTAGCCTTATAAACTTCAGACATTCCGCCTTCCCCTACTTTTTCAAGAAGCTCATATCTACCACCTAGTATAATTCCGTTCATATTACACCTCTCCTCCAAATAACATTACAGTTATATTGTCTCTTCCACCATTAATTTTAGCTAGTTCAACAAGCTTTTCACAAATATTCTGTAAGTATTGTTCTTCTATTTCAAATGATAAACCCGCTTCTAAATCTATTTCATTGCTTAATCCATCACTACACATAAGAAAAAATTCAAATTTATCTTTATCTATATCAAATACATCTATATCTACTATTTCCTCTGTTCCAATTGCCCTAGTTATAACATTTTTTTGAGGATGATTTATAGCTTGCTCCTTAGAAATGCTACCACAATCTAATAGTTCTTGAACCAAAGAGTGATCCTTTGTTATTTTAGTAGCTTTATTAAATTTAATTCCATAACAAGAACTATCTCCAACATTAGCTACTTGAATTATATCTTTAGTTATTAAACATGCAACTAAAGTAGTCCCCATACCATTATAAGTTTCATTACAATGTGCTAAGTTGAAAACTTTCAAATTTGCATGTCTAATAGCTTTTCTTAATATCTCTGTATTATTGATATTTTTAAAATTATCTCTTATGTATTTTATTAAAGATTTTGAAGCTGTTTTGCTAGCAATTTCTCCAGCATTATGTCCACCCATTCCATCTGCCACTACATAAATTTTAAACTCTTCACCTTCATAAAATTCTGCATAATCCTCATTTAAATTTCTTAAGTTACCTACATCACTTTTTATACCAACCATTAACACCCACTCCCCTAACTTTTAGACTTTAAGAAATTTCTCCTTAATTGGCCGCAAGCTGCATTTATGTCATTACCCATTTCTCTTCTTACCGTAACTTCAATCCCATTTTCATTTACTATCTTTTCAAATTCTTCTATAGTCTTTTTTGAAGGTCTTTTTAGAGTATTTTCTTTTATCTCATTAACAGGTATAAGATTAACATGACACTGTCTTCCTTTTAATAATTTTGAAAGAGATTTTGCATCTTCTTTACCATCATTTATACCTGATACTAATGAATATTCAAAAGTTATACGTCTACCTGTTTTTTCAAAATAGTAATCACATGCCTCTAGTATTTCTTTTATTGAATATTTATTGGCAATTGGCATTATTTCTCTTCTTTTTTCATCACTAAAAGCATGTAATGATATAGCTAGTGTTATACTATAACCTTTATCTGCTAGTTCATAAATTTTAGGTACTAATCCACAAGTAGATAAAGTTATATGTCTTTGGCCTATGTTTAAACCATAATCTGCATTTACTAAATCTAAAAATTTAGTAACATTCTCATAGTTATCTAAAGGCTCTCCACTTCCCATTAATACTATATTAGAGATTCTTTCTCCTACTACCTTTTGCGCTACAATAACTTCTGATAAAATCTCTCCAGCTGTTAAATTTCTCACTCTACCTTCTAATGTTGATGCACAGAATTTACATCCCATTCTACATCCAATTTGTGTAGAAATACATATAGAATTCCCATGTTTATACTTCATTATTACACTTTCAATGATGTTACCATCATCGAAAGCTAATAATAATTTTTGCGTGCCATCTAATGTTGACTCATACTTTTCTACAACTTCTGGGATTCCTATATAAAAATTTTCTTTAAGTTTCTCTACTAGAGACTTAGGTAAATTCTTCATATCATCAAAATTCCATATATTCTTATATATCCATGAGAAAACTTGTTTTGCTCTAAAAGCACTTTCTCCATTTTCCTTCATCCATAAGGAAATTTCATCTAAACTGTAATTTAAAATATTATTCATTATATCACCTATTTTATCTTCTTTATTTTGCCTATAAAGAAACCATCCATAGAATCATTTGGTAATATAGTTAAACTTCCATCTTCATTGTATATAAAGTTATTGTTGTTTCCTATATATATTTTTTCTATTTCTGCATCATTATGCTTTGATAAGAACCATTGTAGGTTTTCTTCATTTTCTTCCTTATTTAATGTGCATGTAGAATAAACAAGAGTTCCACCTGGTTTTAAATATTGCCATGCATTTTCCATTATCTCTCTTTGTATTGGAACTAAGTCTTTTAATTGTTGTCTTGTTTTATTCCATTTTATTTCTGGTTTCTTTCTTATTATACCAAGTCCTGAACAAGGTACGTCTATTAATACTTTATCTCCATAGCTTATATAATCACTATTTAGCTTAGTTGCATCCATAGTCTTACATACTATATTATTTAATCCTAATCTATTTGCATTTTCTTCTATAAGAGAAAGTTTATTTTCATGTAAATCAAAGGCTAAAACTTCACCACTATTTGATAGTAATTCAGCAATGTGAGTTGTTTTACCACCTGGAGCAGCACAAAGATCTAGTACCTTCTCTCTTTCTTTTAAGTCTAACAAAGGCGCTACAAGCATTGCACTTTCATCTTGAACTGTGATAAGTCCTTCTTTGAATAATTCATTATCCTCAATTCCTTTTCCACCTTTAATAGCTATCGCTTCTGGACAAGCGTATCCATCTTCAATATTATATCCAATTTCCTCAAGTTTTTCATAAACTTCATCATACTCAGCTTTAAATTCATTTACTCTTACAGTAACTTTTGGCGTTTCATTTAAGCCAGCCATTAATCTCATAGTTCTTTCTTCACCATATTGTTTTATAAACAATCTTATCATCCAAGGTTGGAAAGAAAATTTATAAGCAAGCTCATCTATTCTATTTCCTGGAACTACAATTTCCTTTTCATCTTTAATATAATTTCTTAAAATACCATTTACAAGCTTTGATGCTTCTAAAGAAACTTCTTTTGCTTCTTCTACCGCTTCATTACAAGCTGCATATTCAGGTATTTTATCTAAAAAGTACATTTGATAAATAGCTACTCTTAATATATTTAATACAGTTGTATCAATTAAATTAATATCTTTAACAAAGTTTCCTATTAATACGTCTAAAGTTTTCTTTCTTCTTAAAGTACCATAAACAATTTCTGTAATAAGCCCCTTATCTTTATCTTCAATATCTCTGCTATTAAGTTCATTTGAAAGAACTAAGTTTGAATATGCCCCTTCCTCTAGAACTCTTTGTATTATTTGTCTTGCAAGTTTTCTACTGTTCATCCTTCTACCTCTTAATTATCATTATATCTATTATTTATAGCTATTAGTCTTATTAACTGAGAAATAGCCATAAGAGTTGCTGCCACATATGTCATTGCAGCTGCATCTAAAACTTTTTGTGCACCCTTTAATTCATCTCCATATAGGAATGTTCTTGTTTTCAATATATTTAGCGCTCTTGTTGATGCATTAAATTCTACTGGAAGAGTTACTAATTGATAAATAACTGCTCCTCCAAAGAATATTATACCAACTTTAGCAAATAGAGGATTACCTAAAAATATCCCTATCATAAATAAATATATTGATAATGTGCTCCCTACATTAACAACTGGTGCTATCCTAGTTCTTAAAACTAAAGGTACATAGTGATTTTGATGCTGAATTGCATGCCCGCACTCATGAGCTGCTATCCCAGCAGCTGCTACAGTTGCTCCGTCATATACTTCTGGTGAAAGCCTTATTACTCTTGATGATGGATCATAATGATCCCCAAGATGCTTTCCATACCTTTCAACTCTTACATCAAAAAGTCCTGCTCCATCTAATATACTTCTTGCAACCTCACTTCCTGTAACACCACTTAAAGTTCTAACAGTTTTATACTTTTTATAAGCACTATCTATTTTAAACTGTGCCCAAAAAGCTATTATCATAGCTGGTATTAAAATTAAAAATGTTGGGTCAAATAAAAATCCTGGGTAAAACATAAACCCATCTCCTTTTATATAGTTTAACTAATTATTATAGATCTTAAATAATTTTCTTATTTATCTCAAGTTCATTACCATTTATATATTGTTCTATAGTTAGAGGCTTCCCATTTGGGAATTGAATTTTTTTAACTAATAATACCCCTAAACTTGTTGAAACTTTCATACCTTCTTTTGATACATTTATTATAGTACCAGGCTCTTTATTACTATTTTCGCATAATACTTCACTCTCATATATTTTCATTGGTTTATCATCATAAGTAGTATGCGCAATAGGCCATGGATTAAGTCCTCTAATTAAATTATGAATATCTTTAGCAGGATTATTCCAATTTATTCTTCCAAGTTCCTTATTTAACATTTTAGCATAAAAAGTTTCTTCGCTTTGCTTTTCTGGAGTAATACTTCCATTATATAGTCCCTCTATAGTTTTAATTAGAAGTTCTGCACCTCTATCCATTAGTAAATCATGTAATTCTCCAGCCGTCATATTATCAGTTATTTCAACTTCATCCTTTAAAAGCATATCTCCAGTATCAAGGCCTACATCCATTAACATTGTAGTATTTCCAGACTTCTTCTCTCCTTTTATTATAGCCCAATTTAAAGGTGCTGCTCCTCTATACATTGGTAATAATGATGCATGTAGGTTTATACATCCATACTTTGGAATGTCTAGTACTTCCTTAGTCAGTATTTGACCAAAAGCTACTACGATTATGAAATCTGGCTTTAACTCTTTGAGATACTCTAAAGCTTCCCTATCTTCTTTTAACTTAATAGGTTGTAAAACCCTTATATTATTTTCTAGAGCTACTTCCTTAACTGGAGAGTAAGCCATCTTCTTTCCTCTTCCTTTTGGTTTATCTGGTTGAGTAAATACACTTTCAACTCCATAAGTTTCTATTATCTTTTTTAATGATGGTACTGCAAAATCTGGAGTCCCCATAAATACTATTTTCATGTTAGTCCTCCTTTGCTATTTTAAATAATCTATAAATAGAGTTCCATTTAAGTGGTCATTTTCATGAAGTATAGCTCTTGCTAAAAGTTCTGTTGCCTCTAAAACAAACTCTTCTCCCTTTTCATTTAAAGCTTTTACCTTCACATAATTTGGACGTTCAACATCTGCAACTTCTCCAGGTACGCTTAAACATCCTTCCTCGCCTAATTGGCTTCCTGAAACTTCTAAAATTTCTGGATTTATAAATACTCTTAACCCATAATCATCATAAACATCTATAACAAATATTCTTTGAAGTATTCCAACTTGCGGTGCTGCCAGACCAACTCCATCTGCTTCATACATAGTGTCTGCCATATCTTCTATTAACTTAAGTGTTCTTGGTGTTATTTCAGTAACAACCTTACACTTCTTTCTTAACGCCTCATCGCCATTTTGTCTTATATTTCTAATTGCCATTTCTTTACCTCCTAAGTCAAATTATTTGGATTAATATCAATAGTTACTTTTACTTCATTATATACATTCTTATTTAATTGATAAAGTTTATCTTTTATTTTTTTACAAAAATCTAGAGATAAATCACCTTTAAATAATATTTGCCACCTATAATTATCTTTAATTTTAGAAATTACACATGGAACTGGGCCTAGCATTTCTGTATTTGAATATTCATCTTTAATTTTCTCCATCTCAGCCTTAATTGATTTCATAAAATCTTTAAGTGAGTTTTCATTTTTAGAAGAAGCATTCACTAATAGTATTCTACCAAAAGGAGGATAATACATCAAACCCCTTGTAGTAAATTCTTCGTCATAAAACCCTTCATAATTATAGTTTTTTGCATAAATTAGACTATAGTGCTCTGGATTATATGTTTGAACAATCACTTTACCTTGTTTCCTTCCTCTACCTGCTCTTCCAGCAACCTGAGTTACTATTTGAAAAGTTCTTTCTGAAGATCTATAGTCTGGTATATTTATAGACATATCAGCAGCAAGTATTCCTACTAATGTTACATTTTCAAAATCTAGACCTTTTGATATCATCTGGGTTCCAATAAGAATATCTCCTTCTCCATTTTTAAATGCTTTATATATTTCTTCATGAGAATTTTTATTTCTTGTGGTATCTACATCCATTCTTAAAACTCTAGCATCCTTAAAGTACTTTCTAACTTCTTCTTCAACTCTCTCTGTACCTGCCCCAAAATGTTTTACATACTTACTTTTACATTTTGGACAGATCTTTTGTTGCTTTTGAGCATAGCCACAATAATGACATACTAAATATCCATTTTTATGGAAAGTCATTGAAATATCACACTTAGGACATTTAAAAACATATCCACAGCTTCTACAAGATACAAATGTAGAAAATCCTCTTCTATTTAAAAACAAAATAATTTGCTCTTTTCTATTTAATGCTTCCTTTATTTCAGTAAAAAGTTTTCTGCTAAACATAGAAATATTACCACTATTTAATTCATCTCTCATATCTACTATATCCATTATAGGCATTGGCTTATTATCTATTCTATTATTCAATTCTACTAACTCTATCTCTCCAGTTATAGCCCTATAATATGTCTCTATAGACGGCGTTGCTGATCCTAATATAACTTTACAATCTTTTATTTCACTTAAAAATTCAGCAACTTCTCTTGTTGCATATTTAGGATTTTGTTCAGATTTATAAGTAACTTCATGCTCTTCATCTATTATAATTATCCCTAGCTTAGAAGCTGGTAAAAACAATGCACTTCTTGCTCCTATTATAAGTTTAGCTTTTCCTTCTTTTACTCTAAACCATTCATCATATCGCTCTCCATCGGATAATTTACTATGAAAAACTGCAACTTCCCTTCCAAATCTTCCTTTAAATCTTTCTATCATTTGTGGTGTTAAAGAAATTTCAGGAACTAAAACTATTGCATATTTTCCCTCTGCGATAGTATCACTTACAAGTTTCATATACACTTCTGTTTTCCCTGATCCAGTAACCCCTTTAAGCAAAAACATTTTATTATTAGACTTCTCAATTTTTTCTAAAGCTTTAATTTGATCCGTTGTAAGCTTTCTTTCTTTATAATCAATATATTCTTTATCATTATATCTATATACTATTTCTTCATCTACTTTTAAATATCCATCTTTAATGAGCTTATTTATTCTATATAGAGAAAGAGAGTGTAACTTTACAAGCTCATTTTTATTAAACTTTCCGTTATGTTCTTTTATAAAGTTTAATATATCCCCATATTTTTCTTCAACTTCTTTATCATAAGACTTATTTCCAAGCGCTATTACCATCTTATATTTATTTTTTGCGCCCTTTAAGACACCTTGTGGAATAAGAAGTCTTATCGCATCTATATACTTACATAAATAATTTTCTCTTATAAAATAAATAAGCTTTAAATCATCATTATTTAAAAGTGGTTCTTTTGATCCTATAGCTTTTATCTTTTTAATCCTAATCCCCTTTATCTCTTCTTCCTTTATAGATAATATAAATCCATCTACAAGAGAGTTTTTAACACCAAAAGGTACCTTTACCCATTGACCTACCTTTATATCCTCTTTAAGTTCTTCAGGTATTTCATAGGTAAAGGGTTTATCTATATCTAAAGCATCACTATTTATAACAATTTGTGCATATATTTTCAAATTCATCACCCTTTTGCTAGGTTCTATTTTCCCTCATAACAAGAAGAAAGCGCATTTTAGCGCTTTCTTAATATAGTTTCAAAGATTTTAGATGCAACTTCTTTTTTACTCATCTTATCTAAATATATTTCTTCTCCACCTCTTGAAATGATAATAACTTTATTATCCTCACTTCCAAATCCGGTGTCAGCACTTGTAATATCATTGGCTACTATATAATCCAAATTCTTATTTTCCAGTTTTTTCTTTGCATTTTCTAATACATTAGTACTCTCTGCTGCAAACCCAACAAGAATTTGATTGCTTTTCTTTTCACCTAATATTTTTAAGATATCATTATCTCTTACAAAGGTTAGGACTAGATCTCCATCACCTTTTTTAATTTTTTCACTACTATAATTTTTTGCTTTGTAATCTGCAACAGCCGCTGATTTGATTACAATGTCACTTTTTTCAAAATTATCTAAAATTGCATTTTTCATTTCTTCATTTGTTGTTACATTTATTATATTTATACCATCAGGTGGATTAATATTAGTAGGTCCTGATACTAATGTAACATTAGCTCCCCTACGTTTTGCCTCTTCTGCTATATAATAACCCATCTTTCCTGTAGATCTATTTGTAATGAATCTCACTGGATCTATTTTAGAATGAGTTGGCCCTGCACTAACTAAAATGTTTTTACCACTTAAATCCTTAGTAATTTCTTTTTCATCTAATGCTTCCAATACTCTTTCTACAATTGTGTTCACATCTGCAAGCTTTCCTTTACCTAAGTCACCACAAGCAAGTCTTCCTGAAGCTGGTTCAATAAACTCATATCCATATTTCTTTAATTTTTCAATATTATCTTGAACTATTGGATTTTCATACATATTAGTATTCATAGCTGGAGCAAAAATAACCTTTGCTCTTGTTGCCATAATAGTCGTAGATAACATGTCATCAGATATTCCATTTGCAACTTTTCCAATTATATTTGCAGTAGCTGGCGCTATTAAAAAAACATCTGCTCTTTTTGCTAGTGATATATGCTGTATTTCAAAAGCCTTAGGTTCTGCAAACATATCAGTCACAACCATATTTTGACTTAATGATTGAAATGATAAAGGAGTTACAAATTTAGTTGCAGATTCAGTCATAATTACCCTTACATCAATGTCCTTCTTTTTTAAGGCACTTATAATGTCTAAAGCTTTATAGACTGCAATTCCTCCACTTACTCCTATGCATACGCACTTTTTTTCATTCATAACTATTTAAATCCTTCTTTTACAGGAGTAGATTCATATCCTACTTCACCCTCATTAACTTCATTAATAGCAATTGTTAATGGTTTCTTTGATTTTGTCGCAACCATTGGATCGCTTCCATCTATTATTTGTCTTGCTCTTTTTGAAGTAACCATTACTAAAGAATATCTGTCATCTACCTTTTTAAGTAAATCCATTATTGATGGATTAATCATAGAGTTGTTCATGAATTAAGCCCTCCTTAGAATCTAAAATTGTATTTTCTTTTATTCTATCAACCCTGCATTTTTCAGCAGCTATAATTGACTCTACTTTTGAAACTGCTAAGTCTAAAGTATCATTAACTACTGCATAATTATATTTTGATACATAATTTATTTCTTTATATGCATTTTTAAATCTTGTCATTAATGATTCTTCTGTTTCACTGCCTCTTTTTATAATTCTTTGTTTTAATTCCTCCATTGATGGTGGAAGAATAAATATAAATACACCTTCACTGAAATTTTCTTTTACTTGTAATGCTCCTTGAATATCAATTTCTAATATAACATCTTTTCCTTCTTCAAGCATTTTTTCCACATTAACTTTTGGAGTACCATAAAAGTTTCCATGTACATTAGCATATTCTAGGAATCCATTTTGAGCTACTTTTTCTTCAAAGGATTCTTTTGTTAAAAAGTAGTAATTTATTCCATCTACTTCTCCAGCCCTTGGAGATCTTGTTGTTGCTGAAACTGAAATATATATATTGTTGTGTTTTTCTAATAATTCCTTACAAATAGTACCCTTTCCTGCTCCTGATGGACCTGAAATAACTATCAAAACACCTCTATTACTCTGCATTATTCATCAACCTCATCTACAGCTTCATCTTTTACTACAAGTCTGTGAGCTACTGTTTCTGGTTGAACAGCCGATAAGATAACATGATCACTATCTGTTATTATTACAGCCCTTGTTCTTCTACCATAAGTTGCATCTATAAGCATACCTCTATCTCTAGCTTCTTGTATTATTCTTTTTATAGGTGCTGATTCTGGACTTACAATAGCAACAAGTCTATTAGCTGAAACTATATTACCAAATCCAATATTAATTAATTTTATACCCATTACTTTCCTCCTAATTACTCTATATTTTGCGATTGTTCTCTTATTTTTTCTATTAAGTTTTTTATGTTAATGACATAGTTTGTCATATTCATATCACTGGATTTAGAAGCAATAGTATTAGCTTCTCTGTTCATTTCTTGAATTATAAAATCAAGTTTCCTTCCAATTTGCCCACCTTCTTCAAATGTTTTTCTCATTTGACTCAAGTGGCTTTTCAACCTTGTAATTTCTTCATCTACGGCTGACTTATCTGCTATTATAGCTATTTCTTGTGCTATTCTTGCCTCATCTATTTCTATGCCATCAAGTAAATCTTTAAGTTTTAACTCTAATTTCTTTTTGTATGTATTTGGCACTGTATCAGCTATTTTATCTATATCATAAACTAAAGATTCTATTTCATTTAACTTTTGTAAAATATCTTCTTTAAGCTTTTCGCCTTCAATAATTCTCATATTATCCATCATTGTTAAAGATGAATTTATAAGTGGCTTAATAGCTTCCCAAATTTCTTCAACTGAGTCTTCTTCTTCAACAATTGTTATAACATCTGAAAATCTTGCTATTTGAGTAACTGTTATATCATTTTTTACATTTAAATTTTCTTCTATTTCTTTTAAACAATTATAATAACTTTCTGCAAGTTTCAAATTTAATTTAGCTATACCTTCGCCGCCAGAGTAACTTTTTTGGTTAATAAAAACATCTACTTTTCCTCTAAAAAGCTTTAAGTTTATTAATTTTCTAATTTCTTCTTCTAAAGAAATTATACTTTTAGGTAGTCTTACATTAACGTCTAAATATCTACTATTTACACTTTTCATTTCAATTGAAAATAAATATTTATTTCCTTCTTCACTACTAGCTCTACCAAAACTAGTCATACTTTTAACCATATATGCCTCCAAAGCTTATCTTTGTATAAATTTTATAAATAGTTTTCTATAATTATTATTTTATAAAAACTATATTATAATCTTATATTATCTTACTTTTTTAATAACATATTAATATTAATTTATATCTTACTTAACTGTCAATGTTTTGTTCACAAATTGTTAACATCTTATTTTTAATTCAAAAAAGAAGTAGAATTATATCTACTTCTTTTCCGGGATTTATGAATACAAAATAGTTACCTCTTTTATAATTTATATAAATTATAATATAAATTATCTTTATTTTATAGAAAAACTAACTTAATTATAAATAGTATTGCAAGTACTATCATAACCACTGATATCTTAGTTCTATCTTCTTTATCTTTACAAAACAAGTTATAAATTAAATTAATAAATACATAAGATAATATTCCAATAGTTAAACCATCACCAATACTATATGTTAAGGCCATAGTTGTTATTGTTAAGAAAGCTGGTACACCTTCAGTTATATTATCAAATTCAATATTTTTTACAGCTCCAAGCATTAAGTATCCTACATAAATTAACGCTGGTGCAGTTGCACACGATGGTATAGCTATGAATATTGGTGAAAAGAACATTGCAAGTAAAAATAATACCCCAGTTGTTATTGCTGTATATCCTGTTCTTCCCCCTGCTGCAACTCCAGTTGAGCTTTCAACATATGTTGTAACGGTTGATACACCCATTAAAGCCCCAATAGTTGTTGAGACAGCATCTACTAATAAAGCTCTACCTGCATTGGGCACATTTCCATTTTCATCTAACATATTTGCTCTTGATGAAACACCTACTAAAGTTCCAACTGTATCAAAGAAATCAACAAATAAGAAAGTACATATTACTACAATAAATGACCATATTGTTTCTTGATTTGTTAAATGTGAAAAATCTAATTTCCCTGCTATTGGTGCTATACTTTCAAATTTAAATAATCCTTCTGGTAAATAAATTCCTAGACTTGCAGCTGCTTCTGAATTTGTTAATGCATATCCCCATGCTAATAATGTACTTGTCAATATTCCAAACAGTATAGATCCTTTTATTTTCTTTTTATCTAAAACTGCTATTATGATAACACCAACTAAAGCTATTACAACTGTAGGCGAAAAGTGACCCATTTTAACTAATGTTGAATCATCATTTATTACTAATCCCGCTCCAACCATTCCTATAAAAGCTATGAAAACTCCTATACCTGCAGTAACCGCATGTTTCATTGTCATTGGTATAGCATTTACAACAGCTTCTCTCACTTTAAATAGAGATAATAATATAAATATAATTCCTTCAATAAATACTGCAGTTAAAGCCATTTCCCATGATATTCCCATTCCTATAACAACTGAAAAAGCAAAAAATGCGTTAAGTCCCATTCCTGATGCTAATGCAAAAGGCAAGTTCGCAAATACCCCCATTAATATACATGCAATTGCTGCTGTTAAACAAGTTGCAGTAACTAAAGCTCCAGCTGGCATTCCCGTTTCTGACAATATGTTAGGATTTACTGCAATTATATAAGCCATTGTTAAAAAAGTAGTAATCCCAGCCACTATTTCCCTTTTAAAATTTACATTTTGATTCCCTAGTATGGGTAATAACCCACGTTCCTTTGATAAGCTTTTCATTTTTATACCCCCTAATATTTTTTATGTAAAATAAAAAGTTGCCATGAATTATCAAGTAGATAACTCATAGCAACTTTAAAGCAAATGCCAACAATTACATAATATAATTAGCATTAAACTCATAGTCAAGATGTTTACGGTATCTCGGTAGAAACTTATGACCCTTATTGTCAATATTATATGAGCTACTTATCTTACGAATATTATTATACATTTTAAAATATTCTTCGTCAACATATACGCATAAATTTATTTCAAACTCTACATAATATTCGTATTACTTTTTAAATGATTCTCTTATATCAATTGCCTTTTTACTGGAAAGAGCCACTATAAGCTTAATTCTTGCCTTTTGCCCTGGCATACTTTCCTCAAAGAATACACCTAAATCCTTAAGCATCTTTCCGCCTCCCTCATATCCATATGATTCATAAACTCTTCCTTCAAAACATCTTGATACAATAACTACTGGTATATTTTTATCTAAAGCTCTTTTTATTCCATCAACCATAGTAGGAGGAACATTCCCTCTTCCTAAAGCCTCAATTACTATCCCCTTATATTCATTATCTATAAAATAATTTATATAATCTGATCCTATTCCTGCAACACATTTTATTAGTGCAACTTTATCAATTATATTTTCCACGTGATAAACACTATGTTTTTTTGTATTTCTATAAAATAAAACCTTATTATTATCTACTATACCTATTGGGCCGAAATTAGGCGTCTTAAAAGCATTAAGTGCCATAGAATTTGCCTTTGTTACTTCAGCTGCTGAATTTAACTCTCCATTAAAACAAACCAATACACCCCTACCTTTAGCATCCTCTGAAATTGCTGTACAAATAGAGGTTGCTAAATTAAAAGGACCATCATATCCAAGTTCTGAACTGCTTCTCATTGCCCCAGTGACAACTATAACCTTTTCAGTATCTATAGTTAAATCTAAGAAATACGCTGTTTCTTCTAAAGTATCAGTCCCATGCGTTAAAACTACCCCATCTATATCTTCTCTATCTGTTAATCCTTTTATAAATTTACTAAGCTCTAACATATTTTGTATAGTCATATGTGGAGAAGGCTTGCTAGAAAAACTGTAAGATTCCACTTCTGCAAACTCCTCTATTCCAGTTACCATTGACATTATTTCTTCACCTGTCAAGCTTGGAACAGCGGCTTTAATTCTTTCATCAACCTTCATAGATATGGTTCCACCATTAAAAACTACTGCTACCTTTTTCATAGTTTCCTCCTAAAGTTAATTATAAAATAAAAACTCTTGGTACACCCAAAAGTTTAAAAATTTTAAAAGTTGATTATTGGTAGGTCGGCGTATCCTACATCTCTTGTTACTGAAAATTCAGCGCATGAGGAGCCATTTCTCACCTCAATAACCATTTTATTTTATGCCAATATACATATTATAGCTTTTATATTAAAATGTTTCAACTTTTATTTCTATATCCACCTTATTAGTTTTCCACTATATAATTTATTATTAATCTTACTCTCACTTATTGGATACATAGTAGACACATATATATAATCTCTCTTCTCATCTATATCTATACCTATTAATATATTTGAATCTACTTTTTTAATTAGTTCAATATGCATTCCATTTTCAGTTAGCTTATATACTCCTATATATTCTGGTTCCTCAATTATTTCTCTCATATATTCTATTAAATTACCACTTATCTTTTTACTCAAATGTTTCCCATGTCTTTTTTTAATATGCTTTATTACCCCTGGGGATGCATAAATGGTTCCTGTAAATTTTACCCCTAAGTTTTTTGCCATTCTTTCTTTAAAATATCCAACTCTCTTATAGGTACAAAATCTGTCTTCCATATCTATCCCTCAATTCTGTATAGTGTATATGAGCTTAATTTTTCAAATCTCTCTTATATAATATATTATTCATTAAGGTTGCATAAATTTACTAATATTAAAAACTGGAATAAAGAAAAGACTAGTCTTAAAAAGACTAGTCTTATTTCCTTATAGTATTATGCAGATTAATCCACCACTACCTTCATTTATTATCTTTTGAAGAGTTTTTTGAATCTTTACTTGAACGTCATCAGGCATCTTATATAGTTTATTTTGTAAACCTTCTTTAATTAATACTTCTAATGGCTTACCAAACATATTACTTTGCCATAATGATGCTGGATCTTTTTCAAATTGTTCCATTAAAGATCTTACAAGCTCCTCGCTTTCTTTTTCTGAGCCCATTATAGGACTTATCTCTGTTTTTATATTTGCTTTAATAAAATGTAATGATGGTGCAGATGCTTTTAGTTTAACCCCAAACTTAGTTCCTTGTTTGACCATTTCAGGCTCTTCAAACTTCATTTCTGATAATTGAGGTGCAACTAAACCATACCCCGTTTCACGCACATCAATTAATGCATCCTTTACCTTATCATATTCTTTTTTGGCAAAGTTAAGATCTTTTATTAATGATAATAAATCACTTTCTGACTTAACATCCAAATCACAAATTTCACTTAATATGTTATAGAATATTCCATCTTTAGGTTTCATAGTAATTGTTGCTTTACCTTCACCTAAATTAACTGAACTCATTTCTGTTGGAGCTAGATTTTCTTCTTCTTTTAATAGATCTAATGTATTCCTTATATCTCTAACTCTACTTATGTTTTCACACATTCCTTTAACTATACTAAAGAAATTCTTTTTTAGCCAATTCTCTGGTTCTAATCTTTCAACCCAACTTGGCATTTCAATATTAATTTCTTTAACTGGGAATTCTTTAAGTACATGTTTAAATACATCTTCTACATCATTTTCATTCATATTAGCTACATCCATAACTTGAACTGGAACATCATATTTTTCTTCTAAGTCTTTCTTCATCGCTCTTGTTTCTGGAGCATTAACATATTTCGTATTAAGTACAACTATAAAAGGCTTGTTTATTGCCTTTAATTCTTCTATTACTCTTTCTTCTGCTTCTAAGTACTCATCTCTTTCTATGCCTGTAATACTTCCATCAGTTGTTACTACGAGACCTATTGTAGAATGATCTGTTATTACTTTTCTAGTCCCTATTTCTGCTGCATCTTCAAAAGGAATTTCGTATTCATACCATGGAGTATTTACCATTTTAGCTTGGTCCCCATCCATATATCCCACTGCACCTTTTACTATATACCCAACGCAATCAACCATTCTAACCTTAAATTTTATGTCTTCATCAATAGTAATTTCTACAGCCTCATTTGGTATAAATTTAGGCTCTGTCGTATGAATGCCTTTCCCTGATCCACTTTGAGGTAGTTCATCTTTTGCTCTTTCCTTCTTATAATTATTATCAATCTTTGGTATTACCATAAGGTCCATAAATTTTTTTATAAATGTTGACTTACCTGTTCTAACCGGACCAACAACACCTACATATATGTCTCCTTGTGTTCTTTCAGCTATATCCTTGTATATATTAAAGCTGTCCACGGTGTAACCTCCTATTTATTTTTAACACTATATATATATTCGAGAGAGTAAAAAAGTATACAACTTTTTTAAAATTTTACACTTCTTCTCAACTACGTATATAATAATATATTATCTATGGTTAAAAATTATTACTAATACAAAAGGAGAAGTAAAGTTTACTTCTCCTTTTGTATTAGTATATTTCACTTTTTCTTTCTCTTTCCATTAAGTCTATAACTGCTTCATTAAGATTTTTATTTTTAAATAAAATTTTATATAAAATGTCTGTTATAGGCATTTCTACATTTAGACTTTCTTTTAATTCATAAAAAGCCTTACATGCTTTAATTCCCTCAACAACCATTCCAACTTCTTTAATAGCTTCCTCTGTTGTTTTTCCCTTACCTATTAAATATCCTGCCTTCCTATTTCTAGAGTGAAGACTAGTACAAGTTACTATAAGATCTCCCATTCCTGTTAATCCAAGAAACGTTTCAGGCTTTCCTCCAAGTTTCATTCCAACTCTAACTATTTCAGCCATGCCCCTTGTCATAAGAGCTGCTTTTGAGTTATCTCCATACCCAATACCATCACAAACTCCAGCTGCTAATGCAATTATATTTTTAACTGCACCACCTATTTCAACACCTACTAAATCTTCATTAGTATATACTCTGAAGTTTTTATTAATAAATAAATCTTGCACTTTTTTAGCAGACTCTACACTTTCAGAAGAAACAACTACAGTTGTCGGAATATCGAAAGCAACCTCTTCAGCATGACTAGGTCCAGATAATATTACAACTTTATTACTTGGTAATTCCTCTTTAATAACTTGAGATAATCTTAGATTACTTCCTTCTTCAATTCCCTTAGCTATGCTTACAATAATTACATCATCATTTATTTTACCCTTTAATGATTTTGTAATTGATCTTATCACATGAGATGGAACTGATAATACTATATAATTTGCCCCTCTTATAGCCTCATCTAGATTAATATAAGCAGTGACATTTTCAGGTATATGTAGATCTTTAATATATTTATCATTTTTTCTATTCATATTTATATCATCAACTACATTTTTATCTCTATCGTATATGCTAACCTTATTTCCCTTTTTAGCTAACAATATCCCTAAGGCGGTACCAAAACTACCTCCTCCTAAAAAAGTCACATTATTCATGCTTATTCCTTCCTTTCCCTATATTCTATTTGAATACCTGTTCCACTGAAGTCAAAGCTTTCTCTTAATTGATTTTCAAGATATCTTTCATATGAAAAATGAGATGCACTTGAATCATTAACGAAGAATATAAACTTTGGTGGCTTTGCTGCAACTTGAGTTGCATAGTATATTTTCATTCTCTTAAGTCCTACTATTGGAGGTTCCTTCATAAGAACTGCTTTATTTATAACTTCATTTAGTATTCCTGTAGGAATTCTCTTAGAGTAATTATCATAGCATTCCTTAGCAGTTTCTAGAACCTTATGTGTTCTTTGTCCTGTCTTAGCTGATATAAATAAGTATTTTGCATACTTTAGGAACTTAAGGTTCATTTGTAGTTCTTCTTTATATCTTTGCATTGTTTTATCATCTTTTTCGATTAAATCCCACTTATTTACTATAACCATAATAGCTTTATTCATTTCATGAGCATAACCTATTATTTTTTCATCTTGTTCAGTAACCCCTTCAGTAGCATCTATCATTAAAATACATACATCTGCTCTTTCAATAGCTGCATATGTTCTAATTACTGAATATCTTTCTATTTCTTCTTTAACTTTGCTTTTCCTTCTAAGGCCAGCTGTATCAACTAGAACAAACTTTCCCTGCTCAGTTTCTAAAGCACTGTCTATAGAGTCTCTTGTTGTTCCTGGAATATCAGAAACTATTAGCCTTTCTTCTCCAAGCAGTCTATTAATTAAAGAAGATTTACCTACATTAGGTTTTCCTATCATAGCTATTCTTATAAATTCATCTTCTTCATCTTCTTCATTGAATTTATCAAAATTCTCAACAACCCTATCTAGCATATCTCCAAGTCCTAAAGCCTGGGAAGCTGATATAGTTACTGGATCTCCAATACCTAAATTGTAGAATTCCCATGCATTTTCTTCTTCTTTTAAAGAATCTACTTTGTTTACTACTAAAACAACTTCCTTTTTACTTTTTCTAAGCATATTTGCTACTTCATGATCCGCAGGAGTTAGACCTTCCTTACCATCAACAACAAATATTATTACATCGGCAGTTTCTATAGCTATATTAGCCTGCCTCCTCATTTGTTTAACTATTATATCTTCTCTTTCTGGTTCTATACCACCAGTATCTATCATTGTAAAATTATAGTTAAGCCATTCTGCTTGAGCATATACTCTATCTCTAGTCACCCCTGGTGTATCTTGAACTATAGATATTCTTTGACCAGCTAATTTATTAAATAGAGTAGATTTACCTACATTCGGTCTTCCAACTATTGCTACTATTGGTTTAGCCATTATTTTTCCTCCTCACAATTTGCATTTATTATGTCAATAAGGTCATCTCCTGTATAATCACAAACTATCACCTTAACGCCTAACGCTTTTTCTACATCATCAATTCTTAAATCATCTAACATAACCATATCTGCAGGTGCAAGCTCATATCCTTTTCTAAACATATTATCTGGCATAATTAAATAATCTGTTTTTATTTTTCCTTTTAATTGATCTATTATATCAGTTCCAGTTAAAAGCCCTGCTACTGTTATAGTATTACCAAAGAAGTTATTAGTAATCTTATAGACATCTATTTCAATATTAGGATTATGCTTCATTATAAGGTCTGCAGATCTTTTTATTTCATCGTAAGCTAATTCACCAGTTACCATTGAAAAACTTCCTTTAGAATTTTTATCTAAAAATTCTAAAGATCTTTGTACTACTTCTCTATAGTATCTGATCATTCCAACACCATCTTCTAGTTGTTCATACTCTGAATAAAATTCTTCATTTGGAACATCTAATCCAGCTACAATATAAAATTCATCTGATAATCTAACAAATGGTGCTCCTGTTTCTCTAATAAATCTTTCTTGTAGATCTTGAATCATCATTATTTCATTTTTTGATGTTTCTTTTGTAAATGTATCTACATAAGGTAGGTTTTCTCTAAACTTAGTAACTCCTATTGGTACAACAGCTACATTTTTTACATATGGTTGTAATTCATATAAATCAAGAACAGTTTTTCTTAATTCTTCACCATTATTTACATTTGGTATACAAACTATTTGTGCATGCATTTCAATTTCTGCATCTCTAAGCTTTTTAAGTCTATCCATTATAGCTCCTGCAAATCTGTTTTTTAACATCTTTACTCTAAGCTCTGGATTTGTTGTATGTACTGAAATATTTATAGGACTTATTTTATATCTTATTATCCTATCTATATCTTCATCCTTCATATTTGTTAAAGTAACAAAGTTACCTTGTAAAAATGATAGCCTTGAATCATCATCTTTAAAATATAAAGAATTTCTCATTCCCTTAGGAAGTTGATCTATAAAGCAAAACATACATTTGTTAGAGCAACTTTTTGCTTTATCCATTATTCCGCCTTCAAATTCAAGTCCTAAATTTTCTCCATATTCCTTTTCAATTTCGTATTCCCAAACTTCACCATTAGCTTTTTCAATTTCTAGTAGTATTTCTTCATCTGCTGCTAAGAATTTATAATCTATAATATCATCTATAGGAGTACCATTAATTGATAGTAATACGTCATTAACTTCTATTCCAACCTCTTCTGCAATACTTCCAAGGTCTACTTGTTTAATTATATTTTTCATATTTTCACCTCAATATCTTAAAATATTGTCTTTTAATTATCTTATAGTTTATCTAAATCAACATTACATTTATCCAAAATCAACCTAAATACCCATAATTAGTTAATTTATTTCTAAAATGGAGAGCTTCATTCCTCTTAAGCATACCCCACCTAAGTATAATAATCACTTGATGTTATATTACATTAATAATAAATTCAAGTCAACAGAAAACATCCCCATTATAGGGGATGTTTTTCTTTATCTATTCATTTAAATCAACATAATTGCCTTTCTTAGAGAATATTATCCATTCACATATATTAGTTACATGATCACCAATTCTCTCTAAATACTTAGATGCAAATAATATTTGTGTGCCTTGATTTATCATGGATTCATCTTTTCCCATTTTCTTTAATACAATTTCAAACATTCCTTGATAAATTTCATCTACTCTATCATCCATATCACAAATTTCATATGCAGCTTTTTCGTCTCCCTTTACATAGGCTTCAATTGCAAGTTTTATCATGCTTATAATTATATCAACTATTTGCCAAATTGGTGCTATTTCATTTGAAAAATCTACACCTTTAACTCTTGGAACTATCTTACAGATATCTACTGCATAATCAGCCATTCTTTCAAGATCAGTTACTATTTTAGATGTAGTATATATACTTCTTAAATCTCTTGCAACTGGCGATTCAGTAGCCATAAATTTTACGCATTTCTCTTCTATTTCCTTTTGAAGATTATCGACCTTATCATCATTTTTCATAACCTTCTTTGCTAAGTCTAAATCTTGATCTTTGAGCGCAGTCATACTGTCATATATTTGTTTTTCAACTAAGCTAGCCATTTCTATAAGCTCTGAGTTCAATAATTTTATTTTGTTACTCATTACTTCTCTCATCATTTCAAATCACCTCTTATATATTTTTAGCCGAATCTTCCTGTAATATAATCTTCAGTTCTTTTATCCTTAGGTTTATAGAATATATCCTCTGTATCAGCATACTCTATTATTTCACCATTTAAGAAAAATGCAGTTTTATCAGCAATTCTTCCTGCTTGTTGCATGTTATGAGTTACTATAATAACTGTATACTTCTTCTTTAATTCTTCCATTAATTCTTCCATTTTATTAGTTGAAATAGGATCTAATGCAGAAGTTGGCTCATCCATTAATATAATTTCTGGTGAAACTGCTATAGTTCTAGCAATACAAAGCCTTTGTTGCTGTCCTCCTGATAAACCTAAAGCACTTTTTTTGAGTCTATCTTTCACCTCATTCCAAAGCGCTGCTCCTTTTAAACTTTTCTCAACTATTTCATCTAAAGTCTTTTTATCTTTTACTCCATGTAATCTAGGGCCATATGCTATATTATCATAAATTGACATAGGAAAAGGATTTGGCTTTTGGAAAACCATCCCTACCTTTGTCCTTAATGCTATTACATCTTTACTTTTATAAATATCCTCTCCATCAACTAGTATTTCCCCATCTATTTTAACATTATCTATTAAATCATTCATTCTATTTAATGTTCTTAAAAATGTTGATTTACCGCATCCAGAAGGTCCTATAAATGCTGTTACTTTATTTTCTTCCAAATCTATGTTTATGTTTTTTAATGCTTGATTATCACCATAATATAAATTCAAATTTCTTACTTTAATTTTAGGCATTAATTCCTTTGACATACTTACACCTCTTAGCTTTTATTCTTATATTAGTAATTTGCCTTACTAAATTTCTTCGTTATTAACTTTGCTATAATATTTAAAGCTAATATTATTCCTATTAACACTATACCAACAGCAGCTGCTTGCTCTATATCTCCTGCTTCCTGAGTTACTAAATATGATTGAACTGTTAGTGTTCTTGCACTAGACATTATTCCTTTAGGCATTTTAGCAACAGTACCTGCAGTTAAAAGTATTGCAGCTGATTCTCCAACTACACGCCCAACTGATAGTATTACTCCAACCAAAATACCTGGAATAGCACTAGGTACTATAACCTTATAAAGAGTTTGGAATCTTGTTGCACCTAGTCCTAATGATGCTTCCTTATATGATTGAGGAACTGATTTTAAAGATTCTTCTGTTGTTCTTATTATTACTGGTAATATAATTATTGCAACAGTTAATGATCCAGCTAATAAAGAATACCCAAGCTTTAAAGTTACAACAAAAAATATTGATCCAAATAATCCGTACACTATTGAGGGTATTCCTGATAAACTTTCTGTTGCAAATCTTATTATTTTTACTATTTTACCTTGCTTTGCATATTCTGTTAAATATATTGCTGCAAGTATTCCTATTGGTGTCGCTACTATTATAGATATAAAAACTGTATATAAAGTAGCTACTATCATAGGTAAAATACCGCCATTACCTGACGCTGAATAATTTTTAGTCAAAAAATCTATACTTATACCTTTATAGCCTTTTAAAAATATAAATCCTAATATAAACACTAATACTCCAACTGTAAGTCCAGCAGAAATCCATACTAATGCTTTTAATAAATTTTCTTTAAATTTTCTCATATCTAATTACCTTCCTTATTAGAAAGTTTACTTAATACTAAGTTTAATAATAATATAAATAAGAATAGTATAACTCCCGTTGCAAATAGCATTTCTTGATGAGTTCCAAATGCATAACCCATTTCTAGTGCAATATTCGTAGTTAAAGGTCTTACAGAATCCATTATTGAACTTGGAATTATAGCTGAATTTCCTGCTACTAATATTATTGCCATAGTTTCTCCAATTGCCCTCCCGATCCCAAGGACAACAGCTGCTAAAATACCTGACTTTGCTGCAGGTACAACAACCTTAAAAGTTGTTTCTATATGTGAAGCACCAAGTGCTAGTGAACCTTCCTTATATGATTTAGGAACTGCTCTAATTGCAGTTTCCGAAACTGTTACTATTGTTGGTAACATCATGACTGATAAAACTATTATAATTGCTAAAAGACTTTGCCCTTTTGGCAAATTAAATGTATTCATAATCCATGGTACTATTACTGCTAATCCAAATACCCCATATAAAACTGATGGAATTCCAGCTAAAAGTTCAACTGCTCCTGATATTACTTTCCCAACTTTTCTTGGAGCAATTTCTGCTATAAAAATAGCTGTTAGTATTCCAATTGGTACTCCTAATATTAAAGACCCCAAAGTTCCAAATATAGATGCTAGTACCATTGGCAAAATTCCAAATTGCTCTGAACTAGGAATCCACTTCGTTCCGAATAAGAAATCTTTAAAAGAATATCCTTTACTTATAAAAGGCGTCAATCCTTTATAGAATACAAAACATATGATTAACAATAAACTTATTACTGCAATTAGAGCACTTGCTAAAAATACTCTTTTTGATATATTTTCTATTAAGTATTTACTATTGTTGTTTTTTTTAACATTTAACATGCTTACCCTCTCCTATGAAAGTAAGAATGCTCGATAATGAGCATTCTTAATAACTTAAAGTTATTTAACTGGAATTAATTTATTTTCTTTAACTATTGTTTGACCTTCATCACTTAAAATAAAATCAATTAACTTTTGACCATTTTCACTTAAATTTCCTTCCTTAGTAGCTAATAAGAATGGTCTCGAAATCTTATATTCTCCTGACTTTACCAAGTCAGCTTTTGGCTCAACATTTTCAACATTTACAATATTCACCTTTTCATCTAAGTATTCAAAAGATACAAAACCTATTGCATTTTCATTTCCTACGACTGTTTCCTTTAATCCACCATTTCCATTGGAAATCATTGCATCAGTTTTTAATTCTTCTGATTTGTATCCAACTATTTCTTGAAATGCATCTCTTGTTCCTGAACCTTCTTCTCTTGAAGCAACAACTATAGGTGCATCTTTTCCACCTTCAATCTCACTCCAGTTAGTTATTTTTCCTGTAAATATCCCTTTGATTTGTTCTAAAG
>NZ_JAGHFX010000074.1 GCF_017888565.1 Clostridium sp. | reverse complement strand
TTCCAATACTTAGAGTGATTATCTTTATTCATTAGAAAATTACCCCCATTTATCTTTTCTTTATTACGCCTATATATATTATATTTGATATCTATAGTAAAATAATAATTTTTTATAGTTCATATAAAAAAGTCGATTGCCCCTACTAGTCTTACTAAAGATAAAAGGAGTTAGAAAAAGTAACATTATACTATCTTCCTCACTCCTTTTATTAAATGTATATTATTGTGTTAAGCCTTCAATAAATCTATCATAGTTATTTTCAGTATAACCTATTTTCCATATTTGAGGATTCTGACTCACAGCTCCATACCAAACCTTTATCATATTTGTATCCTCATCGTACACAAAACAGCTTCTATATATCTCCATATCATCCCATTTACCAGATTC
Organism: Clostridium sp.; assembly: GCF_017888565.1. Classification (GTDB taxonomy): domain Bacteria; phylum Bacillota; class Clostridia; order Clostridiales; family Clostridiaceae; genus Clostridium. Next base: position 72,858 of record NZ_JAGHFX010000074.1, on the reverse strand, counting down.
TCCTTTTGATAATATAGGGTTCTTATAAGTTGTCCAATTTACTCCATCACTTGATTTCGCATAATACAACTCTGTTTTATCACTACCTGTTCCATTTTTATATGCTGGATATATAGCCCAGTATTCATTTTTTGATGGTATATATTCTACATTTACATGCCATATTTGAGATCCATCTTGAGCTAATGTGTTTACAACTGTTGGATTAGACCAGTTTACTCCATCACTTGATTCCCTTAATTCAACTTTATTACTTTGATTGTTCCAGCCACTATTTCCTGCATTAACTGACCACATATAGTATTTATTATCTTTAAATATTATAGATGGTGATAAAGTACTATATTTTGCCCTATTATCATCAACTACCACTTGCTGAGAACTCCAATTTACTCCATCCTTTGATTTTATTAGTTTAACCCATCCTTTTGTTATATCATCTGATTCTACCCAGTACACCCACAACTCATCTGTTGCTTCATTATATATCATATCAACATCACAATTATGTCCTACTTGTGGCATTGGAGCTATAGGATTTGTAACACCTGCAGGCTCTCCCCAATTTATTCCATCATTAGATGCTAGTATTGAAGGATTTTCAGCAACTGAGCTACCTGTTCTATTTGGTGTCATTATCATCCAATATTTATATCCATTCCAGCCATTTTTGAAATATTTAACATCTGGATGGGTACTTTGATTTAATCCATCATAAGTTGGTATATTCAAATAAGTTTCAGCATTTTGTAATGGCTTTTCTATTTTGGATATCTCCCATCCAAATACCTTTAAGTCTGCTATTGTAGTAAATTGCTTATTATTAATTTCTGACAGTGCTTTAAGTTTTACATACCTAGCTTTTGTTTCATTGAATTTTACTATTTTTTCTGTAGAATTTGATTCGAAGGTTCCTTTCGATATAGGCTGTCCCCAGTTCACTCCATCTAAACTTAAATAAACTTCATAGTCCTTTATTGTACCATTTGTTCCTCCGTCTTGTCTTGGTAGATAATTAATTTGATTTATACTATATACTCCCCTTAAATCAATTTGAATCTCATGTGGCATTGGTGCAATGTTTCCGCCGCTATATTTTGTGTGCCAGATAGTATTATTATTGCCATCAAAAGCATTTGTAGCTCTTCCATTTTCACCTGCCGTTTCTTCACTATCTACATATTTTAGTGCCCAAGAATTTTGAGGAATTGCTTCGCTGCTTGCTTCTTTAAAAGTTGCATAAAAAGATACATCGCCTTTATAAGTATTATATCCTGTTCCAATAGGAAATGAATTTGGTAATACATCATAATTATATGGATTATTGTTAGCACTTTGTTTCATGGATGATGGATTAGTTTTTGTTTGTAGTACATCATTATCAGGTTGGAAAACTAACCAATATTGACCTGAAGGTAATGTAACAGGATTTACAACCTTCTTTGTATTCCAACTATTTTTAGTAGGAATGAACTCTTCTACGTAAGCCTTTTTACTACCAGGTTTCCCGTTATTATCATCATAAATAGCAATTTGTACTTTGCCATTTTCTGAATTATTTCCTATATAAATACTTAAACTATCTATTGTTGCTGTCTTTTCTAGTATAGTAGAAACAGCATTTAAATATTTAGAATTTCCACTATCTGTTGATGATAATATTGTATTATTTCCAACATCAAATGTAGTAACTTCTGCTGGTGTATCATCTGGTATTGCTCTAACTAATAAATTATCGCTAAAGCTTGTATTTATAGTAGCTGTTGGTCCCTTTACTCCTCTAGCAATAACCCTATTGTTAACATAATCCTCAATTCTATATGTGGTATTACTGTCTAATCCTTTTATTTCTATATTTCCTGAATAACTAGAATTATCTTTGTAGAATGAATAATACATATCAGCTCCTTTTCTTATAACATATGACTCTAATGGATCTATTCCGTATTTATATAAATTTCCTATAAATTCTCCCTTTGTTAATTCTAAATCCCTTGCAAGCCCAAAGTATTTGTTATATTGATCTCTATCTGAACTACTTAATGTTGTATGTTTAGTAATCATAACTGATCCTGTACCTAATGCTGATGGTAACCAAACTGAATTATGATCTGTTGTTACTGGAAAATCATCTCCAAATAGGGCTTTAAATGCTTTCACTCTTGTTCTAGTTTGTACTCTTGAAATTGGATCTGCTGTTGGTGCATGATTCACATATGGTGTTGAATAAAAGTCCTGAGGTGTTCCGCAATTACATAATTCTATAAAAGTATCTGGATTTATTGCCATAGACTGTTCGTATATAGCTTCATAAAATTTATATTGATTTTCTAATGTATCTGATAAACTTAAATGTTTATGAGAACTATCATAACATTTAGGTATTCCCCATACATAATCCTCTTTGAATCCATCAAATCCCCATTCTTCTAATGCTACAGTTACAAAATCTTTATGATGTTGAATTGCACCTTCTGAAGTTGGACATAATGCATATCCCGCTGTTCCTCCATTTCCACCTCCAGGGCCTGGTAACCTAACCATATTCCCTTGCGAATTCTTAATAAACCAATCTGGATGTTCAGCTACTAATTTGCTATTTATCCCTCCATCTACTGGTCTCCACCATAAAATAGCTGTCATTCCTCTTTTATGGATTTCATCTGTAAGATACTTCATATCTGTATTTCCATTTGGAAACTTTTGAGGACTTAGCTCCCAATCACCAGCATGAGTATACCATCCATCATCTAGCGTAATTTGTTTTATTCCCATCGCTTTAAGTTCATCTAATTTATTAACTATTTTTTCTATTGTAAAATCAAATTCGAATCCCCAACTTTCCCATCTAGAATCATATGCTATATCAGGTATTGAAGCTGGTGCAGATATTCCCTTATCTTTCATAACTTCTGAATAACTCTTTAAACCAGAATAATAATCACCATTTGTCGCAGTTATAACACTTGTGCCTATAACAGTTTCAGAACCTTTTTTCAAAGTTTGCCCATTCCACTCCATTCCTAATGAAACTGTATTATCTTTCCCTATAATAGGCAACTTAAATTCTCTTCTTGAAGTTGATGCATCACCTATTCCAATTCCTCCAACAGAGTTATAAACATAACTAAATGGAACTCCTACAGAATAATTGTTTTGTCCACTATTATGATTATATCCATTAGTAATATTAACTATAGTATTTGCTCCTTGTTGGTCTGCACATCCTCGATATGCAAGAAAAGGCCCTTGTCCTAAATTCATTGTATACTGATTTTCATTAAAACTGTCTACTAATAAGTCATTACTTTCTGCTTTATAACTTACTGTTGAATATATTGCTCCTGGATTGCTACTAGATGTTTCTAATACTACCTTTCTTATTAAATTGGAAGATGAACTTTTCGATATAATAGTAAGTCTATTTCCAACTCCTAATGTCGAGTTTATATTTTCTTCTAAATTTTTTGACATAATTACAAAATCTATTATCTTCTGTCCACCTATTATTGGATATCCTGAAAGATCTGCTGTCTCTAAAGAAGTAGTGGCTTTTGTTTTAACTCCATTTTCATCTACTAGATAAATACATGTAGCACCTCTATTGTCTACCTCTAAAGCAATTCCATTTCCATTCAAAAAAATATTTTCATTTGCCTTTGAAATATCAGTGTCTAATTTTTCAACACTAATATTATCAATTAAAGTATAAGCATTACTTGAAGTCCAATTTGAAAAAAATCCAAGACCACACATAGCTGTAATAAAAGTAGCTAAAGCTCTTTTTTTCATTTTTATTCCTCCCTCTAAATAATTTATAAAAATAAAGCTATTCTCAAAACTATCTTAGATATTTAAGAAACACTAAGAAGAATAAGAATAGCTTTAAATTAATTCGCTTAACTATAAAATTCCAAAGAATGAAAGCAATATAGCCATTATAAATGTTGAAAAAATAAGTACTACTGGGCTAATTTTCTTATTTTTTATTAAGAAATACATTAATAATGTATATCCTAATGGTAAAATATTAGGAAATATTTTATCAAAAAAGTCTGTTTGTAATGATACAGTTTTACTTTCATTAACAACTATACTGGTTAAAACATTTATTTTTACATAAGATGCTATTAATCCACCTATTACTGTTACTCCTAAAACAGTTGCTGCTTTGCCTATAACTTTTGAATTATGCTTTATTTTATCTATAGCTCTAACTCCTAAGTTATACCCCAAATGAGTCCAAGCAATTCTTAATATAAATACTATTAAATATACAGCAAAGAATATTATCGGTCCAAGCACGCTACCTTCCATTGCAAAAGAAGCACTTATTCCTGCAACTATTGGTAATAAAGTAAACCAAAATATTGCATCACCTATTCCTGCTAATGGTCCAAACAAAGCAACTTTTAATCCTTTAATAATACTTCTATCTTCATTGTTTTCTTCTAAAGATATAAGTAATCCCATCAAAAATCCAACTAAATTGGGATGTGTATTTATAAACTCAAGGTTATCATTCATTGCATCTGATATAGCTTTCTTATCGTTCTTATATATCTTCTTAATAAATGGTAGTTGTGCTATTGTAAATCCACCTGCTTGCATTCTCTCATAATTAAAACTCGCCTGTAAAAATGATGACATAAGACCAAGCTTAGTAATATCTTTTTTAGTTAATACTTTCTTAGATTCCTTCACCTAAATCATCTCCTTCATTATTTGACTTAACTATTAAGCTTTCCTTTTCCTTATCAAGATTATAAGTAAATAAAGCAAATGCAGCTCCTACTGCCGCTACTGGTAATAGGTTAGAGTATTGTATAAATGAAGCTACAACAAATCCTACCATTAGGAATGGTATATATTGCTTCTTTAACATTACCTTTAATAACATTCCAAATCCAACTGCTGGTAATATTCCTCCTGCTATTTCAAATCCATGAGTAAGCCAAGCTGGCATTGAATTTACTAAAGATTGCATAGCATCTTGCGCTACATATGCAGATAAAAATACTATCGCTCCATAAGTTAATGCTACTATTAAAGTAGTTAATATATTTAATCTAATTAATCCATTTATATCAGCATCATCTGCGTATTTATCTGCCTTATTCATAAAGAAAGAAAATGTTGAATAATAAAATAAAATTACATATTGCATTAAGAAACTAAATGGTAGTGCAAGTCCAATTGCTGTAGCTGCATCTTTTCCAGTAGTATATGCTATAACAGTTGTCATAACTCCTGCTAAAACTGGATTTGGTGGTTGTGTTCCCCCTGCTGGTGTTAACCCTGCAAAAGCTAATTCAGTAAGTCCTCCCGCTAATAATCCCAATTGTAAATCACCTAAAATAATTCCTGTTAGTGTGCATACTATTATAGGTCTAAAAATAAATAATCCTTCTAACCAAAAATCAATTCCTACTATAGTCGCCATTACTGCTAAAAGGATACCTTGAATTAAAGTAATACTTTGCATTATAAATCCTCCCTATTTTATACTTTCTTTAATATCACCAGGAACGTCTTGTATAAATACATTTATTCCCTTTGATTTTATAAATCTTAAATCTTCTAAATCTTTATCATCAACATATACCTTCTTACTAATTTGTCTCTTCCCCTTATCAAAATGCATATTTCCAACATTTACGTCTTTTATAGGAACTCCACCTTCTACTAATGCTCTTACTTCATTTGGGGTTCTACATACTATAAATATCTTTTGTGCAGAAGAAGCTTTATGAATTATATTTATTGTCTTTTCAATAGTGAAAAATCTTATTCCAGCCCCTGAAGATTCTGCTGTAATACTCATTAGTTGCTGTTGTAATGGATCCTTTGCACTTAAATCATCTGCTACAACAATTAAATTTGCTCCTAAAGAAGTAGTCCATGTTACTCCTACTTGTCCATGTACTAATCTATTATCTATCCTCACTAGTAATATATTTGGCATTAATAATTCCCCCTGTGTCTTTTTCATTTCATTTAATATACTCTTTAATATCTCCTGGAACATCTTGAATAAATATTTTTATTTTAGTACTCTTTATAGCATCTAAGTCTTCTAAATCTTTATCATTGACATATACTTTTTTACTTATCGCTTTTTTTCCTTTTACAAAATGTAAGTTTCCTATATTTAATTCTTCTATTGGAACACCTCCTTCTATTAATCTTCTTGCGTCTTCTAATGTTCTACAAACCAAAAATATCTTCTGTCTTTCACTTGCCTTTGGTATAGCTTTAATGGTCATGTCTATCGTAAAAAATCTTATACTTACTCCTGCTGTATTTGTTATTACTGTCATTAAATCTTGTTGAAATGTATCTTTAAAGATTTTATCATCAGCTACTATAACTAAGTTAACTCCTAATGATGTTGTCCATGTTAATCCCACTTGCCCATGAACCAATCTATTATCTACTCTTGTTAATACTATATTTGGTTTACTCACTTATCCCTTCCTCCTAACCCAAATCCATGTATTCATTTACATCAACTGTATGACTTAATTATATTTCTTCATTTATTATTTACAATACTTTTGAATAATTATGAACCACTTTCAGTAATTGTATTTAATTGGTATATATACCAGTCATATCAATTGTATCTAATCTTCTTATTTCATTTACATGCTAAGTTGGTATATAATTTTAATTAATAACTTTTGCCTTAAGGAGTGATTTTATGGCTGAGAAACCTCTTTATGTAGATATATCCGAAAAAATTCTTTCTAGTATAGAACAAAGTAATTTTAATGAGAACTCATCGCTCCCATCAGAGCGAGCCTTATGTGAACGCTATCACGTAAGCCGATCTACAATCCGTCAAGCTCTTAATCATTTAAAATTTAATGGATATATATATACAGTTCAAGGGAAGGGAACTTTTGTAAAACCAATAGTTTATGAACAGAACTTATTTAAATTTTATTCTTTTACAGATGAGCTAAGAAATAAAAATATAAATGTCAGTAACGTAGTGATTGGACATGAATTAGTTTCAATTAATGATATACTAGCTTCTAAACTAGAAAGGAAGTGTAATGAAATATTTCACAAGATAATTCGTTTGAGATTTGCCGACTCTTGTCCAATAATGATTGAAACACTTTATCTTCCGCAAAATAGGTTTTATCATATAGAAATTGGAAAAATAGAAAAAGAATCTATGACTTCATATCTTACTAAAAAGTATGATTTACAATTAGATAGAATTGTAGAAACCTTTAAGCCAGTACTACCAAGATATTGGCAGTGTGATTTATTAAAAATTTCTTCTAAGGATCCTTGTACAATGTTAGAGAGATTTTCATATGAAAACGATATACTTATTCAATATACAGTCTCCATTATAAGAGGAGATAAATATATATTTAAAACTGATCTATCCCGCAATTATTTAGGAAATAATCACTCATTATGAAAATAAAAACAGTCTTACAACATTGTAAAACTGTTTTTATTTTTATTATTATAATACTTTAGATAAGAAATCTATAGTTCTTGGATTTTTAGGATTTGTGAATATTTCTTCTGGAGTTCCTTGTTCCACTATATTTCCGCCATCCATAAATAATATTCTATCTCCAACTTCCTTTGCAAAACCCATTTCATGTGTTACTACAACCATAGTCATTCCTTCTTTAGCTAAGCTTTTCATAACACTTAAAACTTCTCCAACCATTTCTGGATCTAGAGCAGATGTTGGTTCATCAAATAACATAACACCCGGTTCCATAGCTAAGGCTCTTGCTATTGCTATTCTTTGTTTTTGTCCACCTGATAATGAGGCTGGATAAGCATTTTCCTTATCTAAAAGTCCTACTCTCTTTAATAATTCTTTTGCCTTTTCTTCAGCTTCAGATTTTGATTTCTTCTTTACATTCATAGGTGCTATTGTTATATTTTCTAATACCGTCTTATGAGGGAATAAATTAAATTGTTGGAACACCATTCCCATCTTTTCTCTTATTTTATTTATATCAATATTTTTATCTGTTATATTTTGTCCTTCAAATATTATTTCACCATGAGTTGGCTCTTCTAATAAATTTAAGCATCTTAAAAACGTACTTTTACCTGATCCTGAAGGCCCTATTACAACAACAACTTCACCTTTTTTTATATGATCATTAACGCCTTTTAAAACTTCATTTTCTCCAAAATATTTGTGTAAATTATTAACGTGAATCACTTGCCTTCATTCTCCTTTCTATATAATTCATAACTCTTCCAAGTGTAAATGTAATAACAAAGTAGAATACAGCTGCAACAATTAAAGGTTCAAATGCTCTAAAAGTTTTTCCTGTAATAACTTTTGCACTATACATAATTTCTCCAACACCTATAACAGATGCCATTGAAGATTCCTTTATTACTGTAACAAACTCATTACCTATAGCAGGTAAAATATTTTTAGTTGCTTGTGGGATTATTATAAGCTTCATAGCCATAAATTGATTCATCCCTAGACTTCTTGCAGCTTCTAATTGCCCCTTATCTACAGCATCTATACCTGCTCTTATAATTTCAGAAACATATGCCGCTGAATTTAAGGAAACTGCTATTATACCAGCTGGTAGAGGATCCATATTTATATTTAATAATTGATCGAATCCATAATAAACCAACATAATTTGTAGTAACATTGGTGTTCCTCTAATAATTTCTATATATGCTGTTGCTACTATATTTAAAGGCTTTACCTTTCCAATTTTAAATTTCGATCTTTTCATGATTGTTAATAATGCACCAAATATAACTCCAAATAAAACACTTAAAAGTGATATTAATATAGTCCATTTAATACCAGTATAGAAATACTTCATATTTCCAGCTAATACACTAAAATCTAATGACAAAGCTTACACTCCCCTTACTAATTTTGCTTTTCTGCTAATTTATTTGCTTCGATAATAAACTGATCCAATAAATTTTCTTCTTTAATTCTATTAATTGTTGAATTTATTTGTTCAACTAAAGCTTCTTGATTCTTTTGAATTCCAACTGCTGATCCACCTTCAGCATCTTTAACTTTTTCTTCTGCTATTATAAGTTCTGGATTATTTTTAACTATCATTTCTGCAACTGGTAACTCTACTACTAAAGCTTCAATTTTTCCACCTTTTAAAGCAAGCACTAAATCATTAACATTTGAAAGTAATTGAAGATCTGCTTCTGGAATTTTTTCTTCTGCAATTTCTGCTTGAATAGCACCCATTTGTGCTCCTACTTTTTGTCCTTTTAAATCTTCAAAAGTTTTATACTTATCTTTATCTTCTGCTCTTACTAACATCCCGTGTTCAGCTACATAATATATCTCTGAAAAATCTATTGCTTTTTTTCTTTCTTCATCCGGTGTCATTCCTGATATAGCTAAATCAATCTTGCCAGAAGAAACTCCAGCTACTAAATTTTCAAAATTCATATCTTGTAGTTCTAATTCTACTCCAAGGTCTTTTGCTATTTCTTTTGCTATATCAACATCAAATCCAACTATTTGATCTTGTCCATTTTCATCTAAAATATGAAATTCATATGGTGCATAATCAGCACTTAAACCTACTACTAATTTTCCAGATTCTTTTATTGTTGATAGCTTATCCTTTTTTGCTCCGCAGCTTATTAAACCTAATCCCATAACCCCAACAATTGTTACAGCTAATATCTTCTTTATAATTCCTTTTTTCATTATTAAATCCCCCTCTTTATGATTAAATATACATTTTCTTTTTCAATTACGATAGTATAATTATACACCTATTGTTCATTTTTATTCAATACCTTTTTTATATTTTTTTGATATTTTTTATTTTTTATAGTATTTTAATAAAAACATTAGAAAAACAGGCATATTTCACTTATAAAAAGAATATTTAATAATATTTTTTGTCTTTTTATTCACCAAAACTTTATGCATAATTAAAAGTTGTCAGCTAATTATTATACACAATATGTATAGTTAGCATAGTTAATACTAGAATAATATTATCAATTAATTATGGTTTACTTATCTCTACTCTTTATTGCAACTCAAATAAAACTTAATTATGATGTTTCACTTTTCCTTTAAATACATATATTGTTATTAAAGCTTAAATGAAAAACAATTTTTAGGAGTGATATAGTTGACACATTCAAAAGAAAGACATCTCTTTCCTGGGGGAAACACTCACAAAGGATTTTATTCTTTTTATAAGTATATTCTCACACAGGAAGATGCAAATAGGATTATCTGTATGAAAGGTGGTCCTGGTACAGGAAAATCTTCCTTAATGAAAAAAGTGAGTACTCATTTTAAGGATAAAGGATATACAATAGAATATCATCACTGCTCTTCTGACAGTAACTCTCTAGATGCTATTGTTATAAAAGAACTCGGATTAGCTATCCTTGATGGAACTTCTCCTCATATGGTTGATCCAATTCATCCAGGTGCTGTTGATGAAATTCTTAATATGGGGATTGCCCTTAACACTGATGTTCTTTCTTTACAAAAGAGAGAAATTATTGATGTTCGTAAGAATATTAGCAACAACTTTCAAAGAGCTTATAGATTTCTATTTTCAGCAAAATCTATTCATGATGATTGGAGTAAATTAAACTCCAAAGCTTTAGATTATAGTAAAATAGTGACTATAACTGAGAGCTTGAAAGAAGAAATATTTATTAAGCAAAAAGCTGGCTTTGGTGATGCAAGACATTTATTTGCAACAGCTTTTACACCTAGTGGAATAATCACCTTTGCTAACGAACTTACATCTGATCTAAAGCATAAGTTTGTATTAAAAGGCGGACCTGGATTTAGCAAAACTACTATTTTAACAGAAATAGGTAAACTTGCTCAAAAAAAAGGCTACTTCGTGGAATACCTGCATGATCCTTTTATTCCTGAAAGACTAGAGCATATTATTATACCTGAGATTTCTACATGTGTATTAACAGAAAATGAAATTAGTCAAACCTCTTTCAATGGAAAGGTATATAATATTGAGGATTATTGTGATAAATCTGTACTTTCAAGTAATAAAGAAGATGTAGATTATGATAAAAAAGTCTTTTATGAATTAACTAATAAGGCTTTATACTTTATTTCTGAAGCACATAGACTTCATGATGACTTAGAAGCTTATTATATAAATGCAATAGATTTTAAAATGTTAGATAAAATCTATGATGAAGTAATTGAAAAATTTGAAAAATATATCCCTCAATAATAATTATTATTATTATGAAAAAAGAAGGAGTAGCAACCTATAATGCTACTCCTTCTCCTAATTATTTTATCTAACAAACTTTATTTTACTGCATTAGTTACAAAAAATAAACTTATAATTGAAATTATTATACCTATTGATGTATATATATACCTTTCTCTTCCTTTTCTATAAAGAAAAAATCTTATTGCCCATAATATCATAGTTACAAATATACCAATCTGCAACAAAAGATATGAATTAAATATAGGCATATTATTTATGAAATGATATGTTGTTAAGAATGTAAGGACAATAATTATACTTGTCGATATTGCAGCTAAGGTGCATATTATCGTAAAAATATCCTTAACTCTAAATTTATCCATTTCTTTTTACTCCTTTATTATTTCCTCAAACTCCTCTTCATTTAAGACCTTTACTCCAAGTTCAATAGCTTTGTCTAACTTTGATCCGGCTTCTTCTCCAGCTATTACAAAGTCAGTTTTTTTACTTACACTTCCTGAAACCTTCGCACCTAACAGCTCTAGTTTAGCTTTTATTTCACCTCTAGAATAATTTTGTAATGTTCCTGTTACAACAACTGTCTTTCCTTCAAAAGGACTTGAGATTATTTGTTTTTCTTCAAACTTAGGACTAACTCCAAGTTCTAAAAGCTCATTTATTGTATTTACTGCTTTTTCTTCCTTGAAGAACTCTAATACGCATTTAGCTACTATGCCGCCTACGTCTTGTACTGATACTAAATCATCAAAACTAGCATTTTTTAAACCTTCTAAAGACTTAAATTTATTTACTAAATCTTTAGCAGTTTTAACTCCAACATTAGGAATCCCTAATGAATATATAAATCTATATAGTTCACAATCCTTACTCTTTTCAACTGCATCTAATAAATTTTGTGCCTTCTTTGGTCCAAATTTATCTAACTTAAGCAACTCTTCCTTTTCTAGCTTATATAAATCTGCTATAGATTTAATGTCTAATTTCTCAAATAACTGTTCAGCTGTTTTTTCAGAAAATCCTTCAATATTCATAGCATCTCTTGATGCATAGTGAACAATAGTTTTAACCATTTGTGGTTTACATGAAAGTGTATTTTCACAGAAATAATGAACTCCATTTTGTAAAAGGTGTGCTCCACAAGCTGGACAAACTTCTGGAACATTTATTTCTTCTGTCCCTTCTAATGATTCAGTTACTACTCCCATTATTTCTGGAATAACATCATTGGATCTTCTTACAAATACTTCTGCTCCTATTCTTACACCTTTTCTTCTTATATCATCTATGTTATTTAAAGTTGCTCTTTTTACAGTTACTCCTGCTAAATCTATAGGATCTAATATAGCTGTAGGCCCTATTCTTCCACTTCTACCAACATTCCATTCTACATCAATTAGTTTTGTTGTAGCTTCCTGAGCTTCAAACTTATATGCTATTGCCCACTTTGGAAATTTGACTGTATATCCCATTAATTCTCTAGTTCTTATATCATCAATTGCAATAACAACTCCATCAATATCATAATTCAAATCAAATCTGATATCTTTAATATAATCAATCTCTTTTTCTATTTCTTCAATAGTTGTGCAATATCTTATATAATCATCCATTGGAAGCCCTTTATCTTTTATGAACTTTAACATTTCCTCATAAGTCTTAAACCCTTCGCCTTCTTTATATCCTACATCATAGAAAAATGCTGATAGGTTTCTTTTAGCTGTTTCTTTTAGATTTAAATTTCTTAAGGCTCCGGCAGCACCATTTCTTAAATTTTTAAGTGGTACATCTGCATTTTTATTGTAGTTTTCAAAAGCCTCTGTAGTCATTATAGCTTCACCATGAACTTCAAATAAATCATCGTTATTTATCTTTAATGGTATTGATTTTATAGTTTTAACTTGAGCTGAAACCTCTTCTCCTACTTCTCCATTTCCTCTTGTAGCAGCATATGCTAATATTCCATTTTCATCATAAGTTAAATTAACAGTTAATCCATCAAACTTTTTAGTTAATACATATCTAGGATCTGGTAAGTCTTCTCCTCTTGAATTCATCTCTCTAATAAATTTAAGATTTCTATTATGCCAATCTTTTAACTCTTCTAGACTTTGAGCTTTATCTAAACTCCATAATCTTGCCTTATGAGTATATTTATTAAATCCTTCTAATATCCTATCCCCAACTCTTAAAGTAGGTGAGTAAGGAAGAACATAACTTGTTTCCTCTTCTAATTTTTTAAGTTCATCATATTTTTTGTCATAATCCTTATCAGAAACCGAAGGATTATCTAATGAATAATATTCATATGCATATCTATTTAATTCATTTACTAGCTCTTCTATTCGCTGTTTTTTATCCAAATAAAACACCTCATTGTATAATTGATAATTGACAATGGATAATTTATAATTATCCATTGTCAATTGAATATTTACATTAGTTCCAAGTTTGCTAATGAAAGCATCAATATTTTTATGCCTTGGTTATCAAAGGCTATTGTAAGTTTTTTGTCATTTCCTGAATCAGCTATTGATACTACTGTTCCAACGCCAAACTTACTGTGCTTTACTTTTCTTCCTACTGTTACATCATCACTCGATGCTGATGATTGTATATTTTGAGACTTCGGCTTTTGCATTTGCATTGAGTTTCCTCTTAAGCTATGCGGATTACTAAATCTATTTTCTCTTGGGAACATTGTAGCTCTTGCACCTTGTGCTGAGCTGTTTCCTGAAACATATTCCTTTAAATCACCTTTTATTTCAGCTATGAAATCTGATTGTGGATATGCAACAGTTCTACCAAATTGTCTCCTAACTTCTGCAGAAGTCATAAATAATTGCTCTTTTGCTCTAGTTATACCAACATAACATAGTCTTCTTGACTCTTCCATTTCAGCATCACTTTCAAATGAAGCATTACCTGGGAAGATTCCATTTTCCATACCAACCATAAATACTACTGGGAACTCTAATCCCTTAGCACTATGAACAGTCATTAGAACTATAGTATCTTCTTCTTCCTCTAGCTTATCTGTATCTTGAACTAATGATACTTTTTCTAAATAAGCTGAAAGACTTTTATCTTCACTACTTCTTTCAAAATCAACAGCATCTGAAACTAATTCCTTTAAGTTTTCTATTCTACTCTTGTCTTCTATTTCTTTTGATTTTTCAAGTTCTGATATATAACCTGTGTCCTTTAATATAGTTTCTATTAATGTTGATACAGGCATTATTTCGCTCATTTCCATGAACTTATTCATCATTTCCATGAATATTTCTATTCCGCCACAATTTCTTGCTGTAAGGGTTGGAATATTTCTTACTGTGCTTAATGCATCCCATAAAGGTAATTCATAATCATCTGCAAAATCAACTACTTTATTTACAGTTGCATCTCCAATACCTCTCTTTGGAACATTTATAATCCTTCTTAAGCTTATACTATCAGTTGGGTTAACTAATACTTTTAAGTATGAAATCATATCTTTAATTTCTTTTCTATCATAGAATCTTGTTCCACCTAAAATTTTATAAGGAATAGCTTTTCTTCTTAAGCTTTCTTCAAATATACGTGATTGAGCATTAGTTCTATAAAGAATTGCAAAATCTTTGTAGCTTTTGTTTTCTTCTTCTTTTATTTTATTTATTTGAGTTGCAACAAAATCGCCTTCATCACTATCTGAATAAGCTCTATAAACTTTTATTTTATTTCCAGATTCTTGTTCTGTTCTTAAAACCTTACTTTTTCTATTTGCATTATTTACAATTACAACATTAGCAGCATCTAATATATTTCCTTTTGAACGATAATTTTGCTCAAGCTTTATAACTTTTGCATCTGGATAATCTTTTTCAAAGTCTAATATATTTCTTATATCTGCGCCCCTCCATTGGTAGATGCACTGATCATCATCTCCCACCACGCATACATTTTTGTATTTTTCTGCTAAAAGTCTAATTAATTCATATTGAACTTTATTAGTATCTTGATACTCATCTACCATAATGTATTGGAATTTTCTTTGATAGAATTCCAAGGTTTCTTTATCTTGTTTAAATAGCTCTACAGTTTTAAATATTAAATCATCAAAGTCTAAGGCATTGTTTTCCTTTAATCTCTTTTGATACATTTCATAAGCATCCGCTATTTTCTTTTCTCTAAAATTACTTTCATGCTCTCTCATAAAACTTGCAGGGCTTTGCATATTATCCTTAGCCTTACCTATTTTACTCATTATCTCTTGTTCAGTTATATCTTTATCATTTATATTTAAAGCTTTCATACACTCTTTTATAAGTGTCTTTTGATCTGAAGTATCATATATTGTAAAGCTCTTCTTATATCCCAGCTTTTCTATTTCTCTTCTAAGTATTCTTACACAAGTTGAGTGAAATGTAGATATCCACATATCCTCTGCTCTTTCACCTATTAAAGCTTTAACTCTATCCTTCATTTCCTTTGCAGCTTTATTAGTGAAAGTAATAGCTAATATTTTATATGGTAAAATTCCTAAATCGTCTATCATATGAGCCATTCTATGAGTCAAAACTCTGGTTTTACCTGAACCAGCTCCTGCTAATATTAATACTTGACCTTCTATAGTAGTAGCCCCTTCATATTGTTCTTTGTTAAGTAATGACTTTAAATCCATCCGTACAGACTCCTTTCCTATTACTAACATATTATAACATACATATCTTTTATATTGTTGCCTAAAAGAATTAATTAGATTATAGTAATTTAAAAAATATATAAGTAGATATATATAAATTTACTTTTCCCCCACTTTGATTCAAATCAACGTAGCCTTATATATGTCTACTTGAAGAAAAAATAAAATATAAAACTAACAAATTTTTAAAACATATAAGTACTAAAGGCATTAAATAGATGTACATTAAAAATTTATTATTTTTATTTATATAAACAAAATAGATATACTATTTTAGAATTCTAGTATATCTATTTTCACACTTATTTCAACTTAATTTTTATTAATTTAAACATAAATTAATAACAGAATATAGAAATTTTAAGAAATTAAAGTATTTAGGTTTTGATTTTTTTCATTACTTAATTTCTTAAACCACCATATTGTATATATTATACCAAATGCTAAATTGAACATTCCTATTATAGGCATTATACTTTCATTTCTCCAAGCATCTGATCCCATTATTGGGGCAAATATATCTCCAAAGGTAGCCCTTATAAAAATATGAATTGCTAATGTATAAACTCTAGCATGTAACCATAAATCTGACCTTTTTCTAATTAAAGAATAAATTTCTGGTACTATTAATATACATATTGAGCTTGCAAAATATCCAGTATTTTCGGCATAAACAAATCCTGCATTCCATGTAGTATAAAATAAACACCACATTAGTGGAATATCACAAATCAACTCTGCCCAGCCTTCCTTAGATCCAAACTTCCAATATTTTGGTGGAAGTGGTATTGTTATTGCGCATAATATTCCAGCAGCAAAGTTTAAATAATTTCCTAAAGTAAGGTCTTTTATAGAAGCTTCCAATATGTTTAAGAAAAGAACAACATATAATACCCAAAACACCCAGTTTTTCTTTAAAACTTCTATACCTTTCCCTTTATACTTGTTGCTCATTCTACAAATGTTTACAAAACACGTTGGAATGACAACTAATAACACTTTACCAAGCCTAAACCAATTATCTCCAAAAGTTTTAAACCATAATGGAAATGTAAATATAGCTAAAACACCTATAACAGTAGTTGTTTTAAGGTACTTTCTAGCTAATTCAACTAATAAATATAAAATAGCAATATAAGCTGTCATTGAAAGCAAATATTGCCACCATGGTATAATGTTCATTATGACTCCCCCTAAAATTTATTGTGTAAATATTTTACCTGTTATAATTTTACACTTTTGTAGTATAATCGTCAATCCTTCAATATTTCTACTATTTGATTTAAAATTATTCATTTATTTCTATAAATAAATCTTTTCTTGCAAGTAATTGTATTATTACCTACACTTAATGAAATATTTATTAAAAAGTTTTTTTAAGATTTATATATAGTAGCAAAATTGAATCAAAGTATATCAAATTAATATAATAATTGAAATTGTTTTCTTTTATTCAATTTATAAATTAAATATCTAGTAAACATTTACATTTGTTTTTAAACAAACAAAAAACGCAACCCTTGGGGCCAGGTTGCGCTTTAGCAATAAGCAATAAATAAAAAGGGGGCTATTTATTCCTTTTATTTATCCTTGCAAAAATATTATAGTCCATCTTTTTATAAAATGCAAGATATTTTGAAAATATTATTGTAAAGTTTATACTTTATGAATGATAACCCTTCATTTTATTCAAACATTCGTTAAAAGCCTTTTAAAATTCTAACTTCTTCTTCAGTTAATTCTCTATATTCGCCCTCTTCTAAGTCTTCATCTAGTTGTAAGGTTCCAAATTCAACTCTTTTTAAATAAACTACCTTTTTATCAACAGCTTCAAACATTCTCTTTACTTGATGGAATTTTCCTTCTTGAATAGTAATCCTAACTTCTGATCCACTATCTGAAGCCTCTAAGATTTCTAGTTTAGCTTCTTTGCATGTGTACCCATCATCTAAAGTAATTCCACTTTTAAATTTCTTAATATCTTCTTCTGTAACCTTCTTATCTATTTTCGCATAATAAACTTTATCAACTTTCCACTTTGGAGATATTAATCTATGATTTAATTCTCCATCGTTAGTTAATAATAATAATCCGACTGTATCCTTATCTAATCTTCCTACAGGAAATGGTTCAAATACTTGATGTTCAATTTCCAATAAATCAATAACAGTTTCATCTCTATTATCATGAGTTGCAGATATAACCCCATCTGGTTTATTCATCATTAAATATATGTATTTTCTATAAAATATTTCTTCTCCATTTACATAAATCTTATCAACCTCTGGATCAATTTGCATACCATTATCCTTTGCAACTTCACCATTTACCTCAACAAGCCCTTTTCTAACTGCCTGCTTAATTTCTTTTCTAGTTCCATACCCTAAATTAGATAAAACCTTATCTAGCCTTTCCATCAAAGCACCTTCCTTCTTGATATTATGTTGAGCCTTTACCCACTATTTTATTACTTAAAGCAAAAATAAACAAGGAAAAGGAATGAAAGAATAAAAAATAGTGGATATAACTCTTGTAAAATTATATCCACTTTCATTTTTTAATTCTTTCATTAAAATTCAGCTTGCCTTAATTTTCCCCATAATTTTTACCATTCACTAATCTTGCTTATTGCTATAATATCTATAATTTTCTAATATCTTGGGAACATAATTTTGAGTTTCTTCTGGCATCTTGTATAAATCACTAGGTGACCTTACTCCTCTTCTTTCCATTGTTCCTGGA
Source organism: Clostridium sp. (assembly GCF_017888565.1). Classification (GTDB taxonomy): domain Bacteria; phylum Bacillota; class Clostridia; order Clostridiales; family Clostridiaceae; genus Clostridium. The sequence continues at coordinate 54,198 of NZ_JAGHFX010000074.1, read as the reverse complement.
CCTCCGTTGTATGCCATAAGTGCCATCTCTAAATCTTCATCAAACATATTTAAATAATCCTTAATATGTTTAACTCCTGCCTCTATATTTTGATCAACATCAAATGGATTAGTCACTCCATATGCTTCTGAATTAAAATCCATTAATTGCATTAATCCCTTTGCTCCCGCTGATGATACTGCATTAGGATTAAAATTAGATTCTTGTTTTATTATAGCAAGTATCAAGTTTCTATCTACGCCGTATTTTTGTGAATATTTATCAACAGTAGAATAAATCTTTTCCACATCACTTGAAGAATCTTCATTGATTTCTACTATATTAGATTCATTAGAATTTATGTTAATAGTTGTACTTCTTTTTACTGTATCATCTAATATTAATTCACCTGTTTGTATAGGTTCTTTTCTCATTCTAAGTGGTATTTGTTCAAGCCTTTGTCCAGCTCCAGTAGTCACATAAGTATTAGAATTTTCTTCACTATTATTATTTGAAGAGTTTACTTCATTATTCTTTAATAGTGCTTCATATACTATATCAAATTCAGGCCTATCTCCCATTGCCTTTTTTAATACTTCCTTACTAACCATACTTCCCATAAAATCTTCTACCTTAGGAATATCCACTACTTTCGCCCTCCGAAATTACACTTTTGATAATATTATCGGATAAAAATATATTTCCTTAAGGCTCTACTTCAAATTCTAAACTTATATAGTCTTCATAATTCACCTTTTTGTAATAACTTTTGCTAAGAACTAATATCCTATAACTTCCGCTAGAAAATGGTACGAAAGTATAATAATTTTTTCTACTATAAGCTTGCACTCTTACCCAATTTCCTTTTTCCATAATATAAAATTCATAACAAACTTCTTTTCCACCTTCACTAGTTACTTCAAAGGTTACTTCATTATTAATAGCTATATTTTTATTTTTAATTTTAACTTTTGTATTACTAACAGGGGTAGCTTCATGAACATAAAGTGATACTTCTTTCTTAATATCATAATCTTCATTGCATAAAGTATTCTTTGCGTAAATCTCAAATGTATATTTTCCTGAACATTTAGGTCTAACTCTAAGCCTTTTACTTTCAATAAATCCAGTATCCTCAACCTCATGTCCATTAATTTTAGTTACATATCTTAATAATATATTCTTAGTATTTTGAACTATAGTTTCTAATTCTATCATATCTCCAACTAAATAAATTTCCTTTTGAGAAAGTAAAACGTAATCTATTTCAGCTTCTTGATAGTCCTTAACCTTAAAATAAACAAAATCATGTACATCATATTCCCTAGATGAATATTTGTCTAAAACTCTAACTTCAACTTCATATTCTCCACTTTCTTCTGGAGTAAAATTAACCCAGTTAGTTATTCCATAATTACTTCTCTCTTTTTCTTTCCCATCCTTATAAACTATAAATGAATATTTAAGTGATGTTCCACCCTCCGCTTTAACTTTTATATTAATTGGTTCATCCTTTATGCATCCCCTAGTTTTACTTGAAAAAATATCTAAAATATTTACTGGCTTTTCACCTTTTTTATCTATTTTGAAGTTTAATTCCTTTATATCTTCATATTCTCCATCAAAAGATATATCTTTAGCCTTAAGGATTATTTTATATTCTCCATCTAATTTAGCTTCCCAGTTAAAACTTCTAGACCTTATATATCCTGTATCCTCTGCTGCTGGACCTTCAACTATATATCTATATAAAATTTCCTTTCCACCTATTACAGATGACTTAAACGTTATATTAGTTCCAGCTACTTGAGGAGAATTTAAATCAGATGAAAAATTCCTTATTTTTATTTCGTCATAAGGCTTTATAGAATACATCATACATGCTCTATCATCATATTGCTTATTAGAAAAAATATCTCTTACATAACATAAAAGCTTGAAATCACCTTTTTGTTTTTCAGAAAATGATACTATATTCTTGGTAGAATAATCTTGAATACATGTTATTCTTCCATTAGTATCTACTCTTAAAAACTTATATAGGATTGTCCTACTTTTATCACAATTTACACCAACCTTAAATATTAACTCTTCATTTATTAATAAATTTTCTGTTAAACATTCAAAAGTATTAACTTCTATAAGAGGTTGCTCTTTAACTTTAAATATTACAGTAGTAAAATCATCTACATTTTCTTTAGAAGATGGTCTTTTACATTCAATAAGTAACTCTTCATCACCTGATTTTGTTGTAGTATAGGTTAACTTATTTTCTGTACTGTAATCTTTTAGAGGCTCCCAACCTTGCTTTCCTTTTATCCAAAACCTATATAACAATATCTCTTCTTCTGATGAAAGCACTTCTAAATTTATTTTTTCCCCTGTAATCAATGACGTTTTATCAATTATTACATCTTTTATTAACTTATTATTTTTCTTATTAGATTCTAAGATTTCCTTTTCTTCTATACCTTTTATTTGATAATTTATCTTTGTATTTTTTAATTCCTTAGAATCCTTCTCTTTGTATTGAACCATTATCATATAATCTCCAGATTTTCTAGGCCTCCACTCACATTCCTTTTTATTTGAAAAATCTTGAATTGGCTTCCAAGTTAAATTTCTTTCACCAGGCGCCCCTTCTAAAAACTTATATTCAACTGAGTTATCCTCTTCTGAAATCACTTTTATATTTATTTTTTCATCTATAACTGATGGACTTTCCTTATCAAAGGTTATTAATAATTCGCTCATATTTTTCACACCCTATTTTTTCTCAATTTTCCCTAATATTATTATACAGTTTATATAAGAAAATATAAAACGAATTTTGTCATCAATAAATAAAAATAAGGACAAACCGTATTTTGTTTTTCTACAGTTTATCCCCTAAAATTACATTCTATTGTCTTTATTAAACTTTTTTCTAATCTTAAATCATCTTCTGAAGTTCTTTTTTTAGGATTTGATGTCCTTCCACCAGCTCTTCTAATTTTTTGAGATATATGTCTCTCTTCTAGCATTCTATCTATGTTTTCTTCTGTATATAGATATCCCTTTGGATTTAATATATGAGCTTTTTTCCCTAAACAAATTGCTGCAACTCCATAATCTTGACTAATTACTACATCATTTGACTTACATATATTTACGACATACATATCTACACTTTGAAATCCACTATCTACAACTTTGACTTCACCATAATCTAAAGTTATGTAATGATGGATATCACAAAATACTATTAGTTCTAACCCATATTTTTTTGCTATTTTTTGAATAATGGAGATACCTGGACAGGCATCTCCATCTACTATAATTCTCATTATTTTAATTTAGCTTCTAATTCAGCCTTTAATTCTTCATATCCAGGCTTTCCAAGTAAAGCAAACATATTTTTCTTGTAAGCTTCAACTCCTGGTTGGTCAAATGGATTAACTCCTAAGATATATCCACTTATTGCACAAGCCTTTTCAAAGAAGTAAACCATATATCCAAAGTAATATGGGCTAAGCTCTGGAATATTTACTACCATGTTAGGAACTCCACCATCATTATGTGCTAATAAAGTTCCGTTAAATGCTTGCTTATTAACAAAATCTATAGTTTCTCCAGCTAAGAAGTTTAATCCATCTAGATCGCCTTCTGCCTTTTCTATTTTAACTTCTCTCTTAGCTTTTTCTACATTTAGAACAGTTTCAAACATTATTCTCTTACCTTCTTGAATGAATTGTCCCATTGAATGTAAATCTGTTGAGAAATCAACTGCAGCAGGGAATATTCCTTTTTGGTCTTTTCCTTCTGATTCGCCAAATAATTGTTTCCACCATTCATTGAAGTAGTGTAAACCTGGTTCGTAGTTAACTAATATTTCTACATCTTTACCTTTGTTATATAAAGCATTTCTCATTGCTGCATACTTGTAGCAATCATTATTTTTAAGATCTGGAGTAGCATATGCTTCTCTTGCATCAGCAGCTCCTTGCATCATTTCATCTATACTAATTCCAGCAACAGCTATTGGTAATAAACCAACTGCAGTTAAAACTGAGAATCTTCCTCCAACATCATCTGGAATAACAAATGTTTCATATCCCATTTCATCAGCTAATGATTTTAATGCTCCTCTGCTCTTATCAGTAGTTGCAAAAATCCTTTCCTTAGCTCCATCAATTCCATATTTCTTTTCCATATAATCTTTAAATACTCTAAATGCTATTGCAGGCTCTGTTGTAGTACCTGATTTTGAAATAACATTTACGCTTATATCCATGCCTTCTATAGCATCTAAAAGATCTGCTAAATATGTTGAACTTATATTGTTACCAACAAAGAATACCTTTGGTGTATTTCTCTTATCATTACCTAATACATTATAGAAGTTGCTGTTTAACATTTCTATAGCTGCTCTAGGTCCTAGGTATGAACCACCAATCCCTATAACTATTAAAGCTTCAGAATTCTTTTTAATTCTTTCAGCAGCATTTTTTATTCTTGAGAATTCTTCTTTATCATAGTTAACAGGTAAATCTAACCATCCTAAAAAGTCATTTCCTGCTCCTGTTTTATTATGAAGAGTTTCATGAGCTCCCTTTACCATTACTTCCATATGATCTAATTCTTGCAAACTTGCATATGGTTCTACCTTAGATAAATCTAATCTTAAACCTTTATTCATAGCTATACCTCCGAATTTTTCATTGTGTATTTTTCCTTTTATTTCTTTTATATTATATCACATTTATAAATCTATGATTTATTTTTTTCCTATCATTGAACTTTTTCTTAAATATATAAGTTGTAATAAATATTCTATACTTAACTAAATTGTCTTTGAAATTTATAGTATTAAGTAAAGTTACCACTTCAGCAACTTATATAAAAAATTAAATAATATATATTCTTTCAATTTTATTCTTTACTTAGATAGGACTATTAACTTTTAATTTTATAATATCATAATTATGTAGATTATTAATTGAAACATATATGTCTATAAAAAACTCTATTATTATTATTAATTCTTAATAATCTTTTATACTAGAGATTTTCTGTTTATTTATAATTTTGAAAAAACATAATATAATGATGTAAATAATCTTTTCTAATTTACTTTTCTTCCATTTACTTTCAATTCTTTTATAGGCACATGAGGTTTTTCTTCTTTGATTTTACTTATCCTGTATTTATAATATCTGTTTTAGTATTTATATCTTTTATCTGTGCTACTTTCTCTTTATAATATTCATAATTCCCATCATAAGAAACAAGAAATCAATTCGATAATTCGACTACCCTGCTTGCTATATTATTTCTGAAATATCTATCATGACATGCAAATAAAAGTGTACCATTAAAATTCTTTGAAAATTCTTCTCTTGAATCAATATCTAAATGATTTTTTAGCTCATCTAAAATTATTAAATTTAATGTATATAACCTTTATAATTTAAAAGAGTAGATAAATTTTTCTCAAATTCATCTACTCTTTTTTAAACTTCTAAATCTTAAAGGATTTTTACCTCAATCCTTTAATTATTTCATTCCTTCATTATCTTTTCCTTTTTGATAATACTACCCCGACAATTAAAATTATTGTTCCAAATAAACCTATTGCTACTGGTGAAGTTCCTCCTGTACTTGGTAAGTTATTTGAATTATTCCCTTTTCCATTACCATCACTTCCAGCATCACCGTTATCAGTAGCGCCATTGCCAGTGCTTCCATTATTATTATTATTATTATTATTATTATTATTATTATTATTGTTTCCGTTGTTGTTATTTTCTTCTGCTAATTCTAAATTACCTAAAGCTAATTCTAAACCTTTTGATGCTTCATCTACTTCTTGCTGAGTAGCTTCTTTATTATCTAAAACTTTCTTAGCATCTTTTAATTGTTTATTAAGTGCATTAACACTTTTCTTAGTGTACTTAGATGTGTCTATTGCTTCAGCTTTGTTTATTAATTCTTCAAGCTTTGATTTGTCTGGTGCTAATCTTAAGTCTAAATAAGCTTTGATTAATTTATTGTAAGCATCTTTTACTTCTGCTTCCATTGCATTTTCATCTGCTATCACTTTATTAGCTTTTTTAAGTTCAGCCTGAAGATTAGCCCAAGTTGATGGTATATATTTACTTTCATCTAAAGAATTTATTATTGTAACTAATTTTTCAAGTTGTTCTTTATCACCTTTCTTGAATTCTAGCATATGAATTACATTAACCAATCTCTTTGAAGCTTCGTCTACTTGAACTTCTGTAGCACTTCCATCTGCTAAAACAGCTTTAGCATTTTCTAATGCTTCTTCAAATTCTTTAACTACTTCTGGAACAACACCTTCAAGAGCGCCTTTTGATTTTACATCCTCAGCATACTCTATAACTTTTTCTAATAATGTCTTATCAACATCTACTGGTAATTTATCCATGGCCTTTACAAATTTAGCATCTGCCCAGTTAGCATGATCATTCCAGTTCTGAGCACCTGCATCTGCAACTAAAGTAATTTTATTTACATTAGTTATATCAAGGTCGATTTCTACTGCTGATGAATTTCTTAACATCTCTTCACTTACCCAGACTGGTTCAGTACTTTCATCAAAGTAAACCTTAAATATTACTGAACTTGGAGCTGCTTCATTCTCATATTGAAAATAATCTATTCCTACAAAACTCTTAAATCTTGTATAACCTTTACCTTCAATATTATAAATTAACTTTGATGTTGCATGAGCTCCTAACCCCTTTTCATAAGATATGGCATTCCCATTTTCATCTGGTAATCTAATTACTCCACCGCTACTACTTTTATCAAGTTCTAAATTTCCATAGCCAACTTCAACAAAATCTGCTTTTAAGTCTGATAAATAATGATATCCATTTGCATCTATGGCTATAGTATATGTCTTAACTGTCTTATTAGGTGACGTTACCTTAACTAGTACATTATTTAACCCTTCATACAACTTAATTGTTCCAGTTGCTGAAGATACACCTTCAAACCTTTCTTTACCTGCTATAATCTCCACCTTTGCATCACTATGTTGTGCTGTTGCTGTAAGTGTAAACTCTTCTTTATTTGTCTTAGCAGTATAATTTAAATTTTCTGGATTAAACTTAGGTGAAAATACTATATCTTCTGAAGTAATATCTAGTAAATCAGCATTTTCTTCTGATTCAACAATAATATTTAAAGTATAATTAGTAGTTGTAACTAAATCTTCTGCCTTTACTGAAATTACAACAGTATTTAATCCTGATTTAAGGTTATCTGCTACTCTACTACCACCCTCTGTTCTTACTCCATTAACTGTAATGCTTGTGTTTGCATCTTTATCAGTAACTGCTGATGCATCTATTGATAAATCCTTAGCCTCCTTAGAACCAATACCTATCCTATATTCTGTCTTATCTTTATCAAATCCTCCTATTAACTTATCATTTATATTAATACCTGTTAAATAAGAATCATTATATCCTGAACGGAATACATGAACCCTATGTCTTTTAACAAAACCATCCTCAGCTGTAACATCAATATTGAAGATGTTTAATCCACTATATAAATCAATATTTTCTGTAGTATATTTATTTCCTTCTAATGTTCCACCTATTGGATTCATATAGAATGAACGATATACCTTAACATCCTTAACACCATTATCTATATCAAAGCTTAATTTCTCTATATTCCTATCATCTGATAAAGAAACAAAATAACTATCTACATTTTCTTTAATTACTTCAGCTTTTTTATCAGCTATAGAAGGGTTTGAAATACCTGCTTTATTACTTAAATATGATACAAAATTAATTGAATAAGTTTCTTTTACTACATCTCCATCTAATCTTAATATCTTAACTGTTTTATCTTCTGGTAATGTATAGGCTCCATTATTTTCAACTAAAGGTCTATCCTCTGAATCTACAACCTTAACTGTTCCTAAAGCTTCATTAACAAGACCATAAGACAAATTAAACTTATTTATTTCTTGTGGAATATCATAGCTATATTCATAATTATCTTTATTAAATTCTTTTATTTCATTTCCATTAATACTTAAAGATTTTAATAAATAGCTTTCTTCTGAATTTGTATTAACTTCAGTTACTAAAGTAACAACTTCCTTATTTGGCTTTCCATATTTATCTGTAACATAAATTTTACACTCTAAAGTACCTGTTGCCTTTGACTTAAAACTAGGAGTAGATGTATATTCAGTAACAGTGTTACCATTCTTTATATATGTCCATGCATATAAAGATGACTTCTTATCATGTTTTTCAGCATCAACATAGTCATAAGTTACATCTACTGTATCTCCAATAACTGGACTTTCAGTAATAGTTTCATTTTTTATAGTTGGTGCATTATTAAGCATTCCTTCAAATATAGCAACCCCATTTTCAACTTCTAAGTCTTCTGTAGTCACTTCTGAAGCTACTCCAACCTTTAAATTTGAAAATGTTGCTACCATTGGAACTACCTCTTTAGTCCATGCTGCAAAAGCAATTTTATAATCATCCCCAAGCCCAACATTTTCTCCAACCGTATGTTGCTGTGACCATTTACTATTGCCATCAACATCCTTATAGCGCACTTTGATTATTCCATTTAATTTTTCAATTTCAAAAGTAGCCTTTCTACTAGTTAATTTTTGACCAAATGTTGATTCTACATCCTTTGCAGCAATTTCATTATCTAATGCAATATTACTTTGATGACCTTTTGTTCCTAACCTAACATAGTTGTCCTTATCTTTATATAGCAATAGTCCTGCAGAATTATAGTTGTCCCCATTTTTAGGTAATCCATCTATTGTGACTTGTACTCTTATATCATCCTTTGAAATATTCTCTGGGATATCATAAGTTATAATATTTTTAGCACTATTGTTACCACCATAAAGGTCTCCCATTTCTCCAGTGATTACAACTTGATCTTCTTCTCCATTACCATCCCACTTTGATGAATTTTCATTCTCTATATTAAATCCATCTTTAAGAGCTGCATTGTTTTCACCCTTTATACCAAAACTATCTGGAAGTGATACTACAATAATCTTAGTATCATTTGCTCCTGCTACTGAAGCTTTAACTTTATATAGACCATCTTTATATCCAGTTATATTTCCATCATCATCTATTGAAGCTCCATTAGTATTAAGACCAGTTATAGCATCTTCTACTAACCATTTTACTTTTTCTTCTCCTTTATAATCTGTAGTTAACTTAATACTTGCACCTCTACTATTTATAAGTTCATCACCACTAATTGTAATGGAGTCAATCTTTGATCCACCTACTACATTTATTTCTATTGGCTCTGATTTTACTAACGAACCTTTCCAATTATAATAAGCAATAATTTCTGCAATCCCTTCTTTTAATGCTACTGCATTACCATCTTCATCTATTTTAACTATTTCTGGATTTAATGATGCTAATTGAACTTTTTCATCTACAGTTGTAATATTAGGTGTGCCATTTACAGAAAGCTCATCACCTTTGATATTAAGTTCACTGCTATCTGTTCCTTTAAGTTTAACATTCATATTTATACCAAAATCATAAGTATTATTTTCTATATTAATATCTTTACAATTTTCAAATATAAATGCATCTATATCTAGAATTGTTTCATCTGCTACAGCCTGTACCTTTGTTGATTCTCCAACAGCTAAATTATTATTGTAAGCAGATAATTCTAACCCCATACTTACACTATCACGAACTACTTTATTATTAGTGAAATTCATCCCCTTAACACCTTTTGCTGTTATTAAATTAAATGCAGCCATATTAAAGGTATTTCCATCGATTGTGATATTTTGATGTACAGGATCTCCTTTTACCGCTGGCAGAGTATATCCTGGAGCTGCAACAGCCTGATTTACTATAACTGGATCAACGAATATAGGGCTTACTGTTCCCCATTCAGTTTGACCAGTTGGTCTTACGTTAAATGTGTTATTTCTAATTGTCATATTTCTAATAGGGCCAGATTCATACCAATAATCAGCATCGTTTGAAAGATATATGCTAGCCATAGCAAGACTTTCAAAAACATTATCTTCAATTATAACTTCATTTCTAGTTGTACATAATATACCTCTTGTTGGTATAGAACGCATAACATTTCCTTTTATATGAACATCTGGAGCATAAGTTACATTTTCAGCAACATATAGTGGTTCTTCATCTACATTTGCATCAGGATTTGTTCCTCTTTTTATTTTTACTTTTAGTGAATTTAATACATCTTCATCAAAAGGCTCATCAAAAGTTACAACAGACTCCCTCATGCTTAGCTTTTCTCCATTATAATCTTCACCTGGATTAATCACACTTTTTACAGTAAAGGTAGCCCCTTCATTTGCACCAGTTGGAACTTCTAAATTTAGTCTACTATAAAACATTACTTCATCCCCAGGGAAGTATGCAGGGAATCCACCTTGTTGTGAATGTATATATTTTAATTTTATAGTCTTATTATCTATCACCTCTTCAACACGAAGATATGTCCCATGTACATTTATAGGATCATCATGTGCCATAGAGAAATTACAATCTATTACATTAAAATATCCACTAGCACCAGCTACATGAAGTTGGTCTGCATTACTTGTAGTATATTTTCCTGTTCCTTCTCTAGGTAAGAAGTCTATTCCATTAAATTCAGTATTTTCACTCATTTGAGTTAACCAACCAAATCCACTTAAATAATGAACATCTATGTCTTTAACTAATGTATCTTTACTTTCCCAAATAAATGCTCCAGCTGTTCTTCTTCTAGCTGAGTTACTAAGTAAAGCTACATTTCCTACCTCTTGATCAGTAGGTCTTCTATCTTTATATTTAAATCTTAGAATATTTTCTCCTTGTTCAACAATGCTTTCTAATCCTACAAAAGGATCTGCATCAATATATTCTTTCCCCTCATACACTACTTTAGTTTGATGTCTTCTTACAGTTTCATCATACCCTTTATATATAACTAGGTACCCACCAAGAGTATCTTTATCTGACCAATAAGGTTTCCCTGTATATGGACTATTTTCACTTAACCATGTTATATGCTGTTTATCTTCTGAAATTTCATAATTATAATTTGCTGGAACATAAATATCAGTGTAAGGTTTTCCATCTTCTTCACCTTGGCCAACAAATGTAACATCCATTGTATCAGGAACTTCATAATCTAATACAAAGTTTTGTAAAACAACATTTTCTGAACGAACAACAGCAATTGCCATAATATCACCATGCATATTAAAAAGAGATCCATTCCCTTCAATTGTAAGATCTTTTTGATCCTCAATTAGCATACCAATCCATTTTGTAGGATTATCTAAACTACTAGTATTGGAAGTATGGTATTGACGCTTAGATGCATAATCCTTATAAAAACCATATTCTCCGCTTGGAAAACTTAAAGTAACATGTCCCTTAACTTCCTTTGCGGCTTCTAAAGCTTTCTGAATTGCAATAGTACTATCAGTTTTACCACTTGGGTCTGCCCCAAAGTCAGTAACATCTATTATTGTAGTAGTTTTCTCTGTAGTTCTAGCAAATACCCTAACCATAGATATATTTATGCAAAAGTTAATTACAATACAAAAAACTGTAATATATGCTATTAGTCTATTATTCTTTTTCATAAATTCTCTTCCCCCTAAGATTTAATAATTTAATAATTTAATATAATTACTTATCCCCCCTTTATCTGATATAGCTGTAATCTTCCCAGTAGATTTATCATCTCTAATATTAAATATTCTCGCTCAGCACCTTATGTAAACTTTTACTTATATTGTAATATCTTACCAAAAGCTAATCTATAGGAAATTATTAGCTAATATATCGAATTTCTTAACCATAACATTCTTAATATTTTATTATAAAAATTTCCTTAACTAAATCTTTATATTAGTTAAGAAAATTTTAAATTTAAAATTACGAGATTTTTTTACTGTATAACTTTTTTTACTTTACATAAAAAATACATGTTTCAATTAATAATCTGCATAATTAAAACTAGTTGTATATTAAATAGTAGTACACTTATTTAAGCAAAATATCAAAATTGTTAGTATATATTATTTTCTGTTATTATTTCAATACTATGCATAAATAGATTTATATTAAATACTCATTATAATTAAAAGCCCTCTTTTAATACAAATAAATTTAAAAGAGTAGATAAATTTAAATCAAATTCATCTACTCTTTCATTTCTACTAGGCTAGTGCTAAATCCTTCAAATACACCCAGCTTGTTATTTCTTTTAATAATGCTTTATTATCTGTTATTTGACTAACTGTATAAGTTCCTTGCTTAACCCAATCTGGAATTGTTTCTCCTGTTGCATAGTTAGTACCAGTAACTCTTACTTTAGATCCAACTACTATAGTTGAAACTGGATATACCTTAACTCCATTGCTGTTGAATACACTATACCCAGGATTTGCATCTGCACAATCTTTTGCATTTTGTAAGTTACTAAATGCTCCTATTTGTGATGCAGCATCTTCCCATGTTTTTCTAACCCTATATAATTCAGTTGTTGGTGGGTTTAAAGTATCTAGTTCAGCTTGAATCATATTCAAGAATCTTTGCCATCCCATATCTAAAGTTCTATGAGGGCAATACTTCCCACTGAAATCTTGATGTTTTCTAATTTGTGCTATGCCCCATCCATATTGTTTTAATAGTGCTGCAACTTCTTTTGCTGCTCTTTTTTCAGCATTTATAAATTTAGTACCACCTGATTTTGAATAACAAATTTCAACAGATATATAATTTCTATTTCCATCCCCTGTTGATCCATCTCCTGCATGCCAAGCATTGCGATTAAATGGTATTCCTTGAATAGCTTCCACATCATCTATTCCAATATGGAAAGATACACTATTAGTATTTGATTGCATATAAGATATTTCATTTGATGCACTTGCATCATTTGCAGTGTTATGAATGCATATCCCCTTTGGTGTCATAGAATATGGACACTTTATACTGTATTTGTCTGATGATATAAGTCTTTGTACTAAAGCCATTTTAAATCCTCTCCTTTTTAATTTTAATTTTTTATTTTGAAGCCAGCTTCTTACATCTATTACATATGCACTTTTTTAAAAATTTTAAAGATTTTTAAAAATTTCTTCAAATTATTTTTAAATATTATTTAACTAGCTGGAGATAATAAATAATGCTTTATACTCTATTATTAAAGGTTGTGATTTTATGGAAAAAATAAGAAAAATTAAAGATTTAGCTAATGTACAAACTAACTCTTGCACAAGTCATGCCAAACCTTCCAAAGAACCTAATGATGGATATTTTATTGAAAAAGATCCTAATGACAGCTTTAGTGCTGAAGGAACAGTAAGATATGGTGAAGAGCAAGATGTAGATGACTTATAAGGCTTACTACTATATTACATCTTTCAAAGGGGCTCGAGTTACGTGAGCCCCTTTATAAAAATAAGAGATTAACTTTTTTAAGGCAATAAAGCTTACTTGAAATTTAATAAACTTTATATTAAATAAATTTCTGAGACTGCACCTTTATCTTTCTTAAATGTGTATTTGTTTTATGCTATAATATAAACTAATTTTATAAATTTAGGGGGTACTTATGAGTATAAGAGTTCAATATAATTGTTCAAATATTAATTGGAATGATGTGATAGAAATATTAAAAACTGTTGGAATGTCTTATTCAGATTCTAAAATTCAAAGAATATCCTTTGAAAATAGTCATACAGTTATATTTGTTTTTGATGATGATAAACTAGTCGGATTTGGACGAGCTATTTCTGATGGTATTAGGCAAGCTGCAATTTATGATGTAGCAATAAATCCTGAATATCAAGGTAAAGGATTAGGAAGATTAATTTTAAATAGTATTAAAGAAAAACTTCCTGAATGCAATTTTATTTTATATGCTGCTCCTGGAAAAGAGCCCTTTTATGAAAAAGTAGGCTTTGGAAAACTAAAAACTGGTATGGGGCTATTTGCTGATATGCAAAAAATGAAAGATAAAGGTTTTATAAAATAACATATGCTCTGACTTTTGCTATTTTACTTAAATAGCATCTTAAATCTTTAATAAACTACTAGTTTAAATTTTTTAAATTTTTAATTAAATAGTTTACATAAAAGTTACCTAAAAATTTTCTATAATATTAAATAAAATAGACATCTCATAATTTTAAGATATTGAGATGTCTATTACTTTAATATGCTAATTTATTTATTAACCAAATATATTTATAAATAATGTTATTGTGGCAGAATTTATAAAATCAATAAATAGTCCACCTACAATTGGAACTACCAAATAAGGAGTCTGGCTAAATCCATACTTATTTGTAAGTGCATCCATATTTGCTATTGCATTTGCTGTTGATCCCATACCAAATCCACATGCCGCTGATGAAAAAACTGCAGCTTCATAATTTCTCCCCATAATTCTAAATACAATTACAAATGCAAAAATCCCCATAAGAATAGTTTGTGAAACAAGCATAACAATCATAGGAAGTGCTAAGTCAAATAATTCCCATAGCTTTAACCCCATCAATGCTAATGAAAGATAGAAAGAAAGGCTAATTCCACCTATAGTTTCTATTTCCTTATCTTCAATTTCAAATCCCTTGAAATCACTTATATTTTTAATAATAGCAGCTGAAATCATTGCTCCTATATATGATGGAAATGTTAGACCTAAACTTTGTATATAATTAGTTATTATAGACCCAATTCCCATTGCAATAAAAATCCATGAAGCTGCTTTCATAATCCTATTATAACTTAGAATAGCAGATTCATCATGATGAAAATCACTTAAAGGAATATCCTTATCATGGCATTCCTTTGGAGTCTTAATATTATTTCTTTCTATTAAAGATTTTGCAAGGAATCCCCCTAAAATACTTCCCATTATTAACCCAAAAGTTGCTGATGCAAAAGAAACTGTAGTAGCTCCTTTTACCCCAATTTCCTCTAATAGTGGTCCAAAAGATCCCGCTGTACCATGTCCTCCTACTAATGGAATTGATGCTGTTGCTAATCCTAATAGTGGATTTAAATTAAATACTTTTGCTAATCCTACTCCTATTAAATCTTGAAAAACCACCAATAATATTGATAAAGCTAAGAAAATTGCTACTTTTACTCCACCATTTTTTAATACTTTAACACTAGCTGTATATCCTATACTAGTAAAAAATGCAGTCATAAAAACATTTTGAAGTGTAATATCTAATGTTATTGTTGCTATTTGTGTTATCTTTAATATTAACATTACTAATGCAAAAGTGATTCCACCAACTACAGCAGATGGTATACAATACTTTTCCAATACTTTTATTTTTTTTCTTAAATATACTCCAAAGTAAAATACAGCAGTTGCTAAAGCCATTGTTTGAAAAATATCTAGTTTAAATTCCATGTATTCACTTCTCTCCTCTTTAGTTTATATTTATAATATGTAAAACTATCTTATTTTTTATTAAAATATGCTTTTAAAATTTAAAATTACTATAAAATATTTATTTTGTCAACTCATTATATTTTCCAAATTCACTTGTTAACATTTACTTTATAAATACCATATTTAAATGTCTAGGATAGTAT
Organism: Clostridium sp.; assembly: GCF_017888565.1. GTDB lineage: Bacteria > Bacillota > Clostridia > Clostridiales > Clostridiaceae > Clostridium. Next base: position 38,575 of record NZ_JAGHFX010000074.1, on the reverse strand, counting down.
ATCTAAAAATAAACTAAGATTGATCTGACTTCTCAAAATATCATTTATCTAATGGTAAAATTTTAAATATTTCCATAAGTAAAATCTAAATAATATTTTTTGATTTATATCTTTTTAACACCTACCTTTTATTAATAATAGGATATTTTGTAACAATGGAAGGATTATCAACATATTATAGACTATGTGCATTATAGAGATATAATGTTCAAATATACTAATGATAAGTGGGGATGAATCTGATATGACACGTGATTATTATTATGATGATTCTTATAAGTCTGAAGATTATAAGGATGAAGATAAATACGGTAACGATTATTATAAGAAACATTGCAAAAAGCATGATGATTACTATTATGATATATGCGGCAAAAAGCATGATGATGATAAAAAATGCAAGAAGCATGATAAAGACGATTATGATAGATGGTGCAAGAAGCACGATAAAGATGATGATAAGCGCTGCAAGAAATATTACGAAGATTACCTTGATAGATACTGCAAGAAACGTGACGATGACAAAAAAGATGATGACGATGATTATGACAAATGCTGTAAGAAGCATGATGATGATAAAAAATGTAAGAAGCATGATAAAGACGATTATGATAGATGGTGCAAGAAGCACGATAAAGATGATGATAAGCGCTGCAAGAAATATTACGAAGATTACCTTGATAGATACTGCAAAAAACGTGACGATGACAAAAAAGATGATGAGAAAAAATGTTGCAAGAAGAATGAAGAGGGTAATAAGAACTGGCGAAAGCTTGATGACGATGATAAATGTTGTAAAAAGAATGATAAAGATGACTATAATGACAATAATTATTCTCATGAAGAGCATTTTTACTGGTGTAGATCAGAATATGAAAATTCTAAAAAATATAGATAATATAGCTATTATCTAGAACAACGCTTATAATCCTTTAATTTAAAAATTTAGGAGTAACTTTTATTTAGTTACTCCTTTTATAATACTTAAGATAATTAAATATAAGTTGCTTAATTATAAAAATATATTTATTTTCAAATCTTTGCAAGAGCAACTAAAAAACAATTTATGTAAATAACTTCCATGACTTTAATAAAAAGAAAGTAAAAAATAACTACATTTTTATGTAACCCTTAAAATCTAAGTTATTTTTATCTTTCTTTAAGATAAGTAAATCCTTGAAACCATCAATTTTTATTTCTTCACCCAACTTTTTATCTTTCAAAGCTTTAATAACCTCATAATAACGAGCTTTAGTCAATGGATTTGTTACCATACATAATATAGACAAAATCAAACATATGCTTGTTCCTACAATAAATATTAAATGAAAACCTTGTAGGGTTGATTGACTTTGAACATCAACCAAAGCATTATACCCTATTCTATCTACTGATATACCTAAAATGCTTACACCAATAGCAGAAGCAAGTTTTTGTGATACCGTTGCTAAAGAATAGTAAAGTCCTTTCTTTCTTTCACCAGAAATAAGTTCATCTACTTCTACACAATCTGAAATCATTGCATAAACTACTTGATATAATGCATTCAATCCAACTACTAAAATACTACTCATAATGATTGGGCCTATTGATGAACCTTCTTTTAAGAATAATACTGGAAAAACAATCATACAAACAAGCCATATTCCCATAGAAATAACCCATGCTATTGCTTTTGAAATCTTAGTAGAGCACATATCAATAGGGAAAACCCAAAATAGTGCTACTAGCCACATAATTATATTTACTGCTGAAATTTGTGCTTCATTCAAATCTAAGTTATTACTAAGATAATAAACTAAAATCCCTAAAAATATAACTTGTGCTAAAATACCAAATATAAATGCACCTGTTAAATGTAAAAATGGTTTATTTCTAAATGGACCATTCAGAATATATTTTATACTTACCTGATTTTTTACAATTGCATTTTTATTTTCATACCCCTTTGATGCATACCAACCTATTAAAATACTTAAAGTACAAATAAGATCAAAGATAGCAAAACAGCAAGACCAAGCTTGACGTTTTCCACCAACAATAGGTGCAAGGTAAGATGTATATGCCATAACTCCTCCACATATAGCTACTCCAACAGTTGCCCAAAATGTTCGAATCATAGCTAATTGACTACGTTTATTGTAATCATCTGTGACTTCACTACTTAGTGAAGTATAAGGAACATCAGTGGTTGTTTGTACCGTATAAAAAAGTAGAACGACAATTATAAAATATATTTTCTGTTGTAGTTCACCCAAGTCCCAAGATGTAAAAAGTAACCATGTAATTACACCAAATGGAATTGCACTGATAAGCAAGAAAGGTCTTCTTCTACCTTTTTTTGGAATTACGATTATCAGAGATAATTCCAATAAGTGGATATGTAATTACATCCCAAAAGGTTCCATATGAGATGACTTTTTTATTTTCCATTATTAATCCTCCCATTGAACTGCAATTGCACGTACCGGTGAACCATCTGTTCCTATAATTTTCATAGGTATTGCAATAACATATGAATCATCAAAATCAATTTGATCAAAATAAGCCCAGTTTTCACCAATCATTAAGCGTTCTTTGGAAAATAAGTCATGCACTGGGAATTCTGTTCCTCCAGTTTTATCAGCATTGATTGTGTCAATCCCAATAAAACTAACACCCTTATCTACTAAATATTGTGCTACCTCTCCATTTATATATGGGTGCTGAAAAAATTCTTCAGTTCCACGTTTCTTATACCAATTTGTATTAAATAATACAATTTTACCTGGTTCAATTAAATGATCATATGGTTTCATATCTTCCATAGTAATTTCTTCTTCAGCCTTCTTATCTGTTACACGAATAACAACTGCATCACCTAAAAAGAAATCTAACTCCATTTCATCAATTGTAGCGCCCTCGTTTGAAAAATGATATGGTGCATCAACATGTGAACCAGTTTGAGTACCCATTACTAAACGAGATAAGTTATAACCTTCTACTTCTAAAGTAGTAGATACTTCAACAGATGGTTCAGGATCACCTGGATAAATAGGTGTTTTACTAGTAAATTCCCATGATAAGTCTACAATTTTTTTAATTTTATGCATTTTCACATATTTTCTCATATCCCATATAAGCTTTATTTAAAATTTCAAGATATTCATCTTCACCAATGTCTTTTGCATTGTCATTTGATAATACATTTGCAGCAGACTTTTTAGCGATTTGTTCAAATTTATCTACAGATATTTCTGATAAATCTTTTAATGTAGGAATATTTAACTTTCTATTTAACTCCTTGATAAATTCAACACCTGCAATAGCGTAATCAAAATCTGTCATACCTTCTTTTCTGACAACTCCTAATGCTTTAGATACATCAACAAATCTATTTGTGCAAGCAGGAATATTATATTCCATAACGTAAGGTAAAAATAAAGAGTTAGCTACTCCATGAGGAGTGTCAAACCATGCTCCTACTGTTTCTGCAATTGCATGAACTGCACCAACATTAGAACTAATAAAAGCCATACCTGCCATTGTACTCGCAATCATCATATTTCTTCTCGCTTCACGATTTTGACCATCTTCATAAGCTAAAACAAGGTTTTCACTAATCATAGAAATAGACTTTAAAGCCAATGCATTAGTTAATGGTTGATGAACCTTAACTGTATAAGCTTCAATGGCATGTGTTAAAGCATCAACACCACAAGCTGCTGTTAATGGTTTTGGTAGATTTAAAGTTACTTCTGGATCACAGATAGCTAATGTTGGAATCATATGTACCGGATCACCAACTGTCATTTTATAATGTCTTTTTTCATCTGTAATTACTGCACAAAATGTTACTTCACTTCCAGTTCCTGAAGTAGTAGGAATACAGAATAATGGCATAATATTATTTTCTAATTCAACATCTCCCCACTCAACAGCTGTTTTACCATTTGTTAGTAAAGATGCAACTGTTTTGGCTTGATCCATTGCAGATCCACCACCAAACGCAATAACTAAATCTACTCCCTCTCCTTTTGCCATTTTTGCCATCTCATCACAATCAGTAGCTCTAGGATTAGGCTTTACATTTGTTCCTAATACAGCTTGGACACCTGCATTTTCAAGACTGTTTTTAATAGTCTCATAAAACTCAGTCTTTGATAAAAAAGCATCTGTTACAATTAAAGCTTTTTTTGCATTTAAAGCCTTTGCTTCATCACCGACTTGATTTAGAACACCACAACCTTCTATAATACGTGTTCCATGAAAAAAATAATTTACATCTAACATTTCCTTACCACCTTTTAATACTTTTTACATTTACTACTTTATGGTATATTGTTACTATACAGGCTTTAAAGTCAATTGGTTTATCTTTAAAAGAAATTAAATCATATATTAAAACACGTAATGCCTCACGAACATATTCATTGTTTCATAATCAAATAAAAAAATTAACACTTTCAAGAGAGAAGCTAGACCATACTATCAAAATGATGAATGACAAATGTGACGTCATAGACAAAGCCATGCAAGTCAATCCAGATATTATATACGTTGAATACCATCCTAAAACCTATATAATTAAGGGTAAAGAAATTCCTTATGATGCCAGCACAAATATTCAACATAAATTGTTGAGTGAACACTTAAAATATAGAAGAAAACATAATTTTCATTGTGGAAGGGAACTAGGAGGTGTAGTACCTTGGAAAAGCATTTACGATACATACCCAATCAACTTATTACAGTTGGTACTATACTGTTGTTGATAATTTAGGTTCAGTTATCAAAATAAAAATTATATAGATGTTAAACCAGCTGGAAATTATTTAGTTGTCTATCATAAAGGATCTTATATTGAAGCATACCATTCATATCACTTATTTGTAGAATATGCAAAAATACATAATTTAAAATTATACGATTATTCATACGAAGAAAGTTTAATAGATGAAGTCTCTGAAGCTAATCCCGACAATTACATTACACAAGTATCAATTATGTTTGAGAAAATATAATTCTCTGTAAACTTCATTAAATCGTTTTATACTATAAAATATTCTCGGTATTTTTCTCTTTTAGTATATATGCCAGAATTACATTTACAAAATCAAAAAAAACATGTATTTAAAGTACTATACTTATAAAATACATGTTTTTTGTAATCTTATTTATGAATTAAGACTTAATATACAATTTGAATTATAATTAATGTCAATAAAGAAACATCTTTCTATTCATTAGTACTATAATTTATTAGGGCTCTAAATAAAATAATAACTCAATGAATACAGCAACTAATATAAACGTAAAAAACAGGGATTTAAGTTTCAAAAGAACCTATCCCTATTTTCGACTTACATTTTATTTGTTATTAATATCTTACTTTAATTCAGGCCATAAACCTTTATTAGCTGCGTATAATTCATCTAATACCTTTTTTCCCACAGTATAATTAGGTATAGTTTTGTTAAGCATAACAGCTTCTAAAGCAGCTTGGTAAGATCCAGATATTGCTGCATCAACAGTCAATTTTTCATAGGCTTTTTGCATTTCCATCAAGCCTTTTTGGAAAGTTGGTATTTCACCAATATTAATCGTTTCAGCTCCCATTGAACCAACATAGGCTGGAGTCTCAACAACCGCTTCTGGATCAAAATTGGAGATTGCTCCGTGATTCTTTTTATTAACTATAAATCTTTCCCTAGTATTATGAATAATCGCATAAGCAATATCAACTATATAATTACCGTGAACACCTGCATGTAATGAAGAATCTTTAGCTGATCCAGCTGCAATCACTCGACGACATTCATCATAAATACGTTTTTCCCTACCTTGCATTACATAATCTCCACGAGTAAAGGAAACGTCATCATGTGCCACCATTTCATCTGGAGTCAAATAATATTGCAAGTAACAATTAGGGAAATACTCTGGGAAACGTTTAAAGAGACTGATCATTTGTTTATAAGTATCCACCCAATACTGATCTCCAACAGTTTCATCATTTGACATCAAAAGCGTATCAATTTTACCAGAAAGAACATCTTCACGTAATTGCGGTAACAAATCAAAACCATTTTCATCATAGACATTGCTCCACCAGCCAAAATGATTAAGTCCAAAATATTTAAATGTTAAATCGCGATGCTCTTTATTAAAGTACTTTGCAATCGCTCCTTCAATTGAAATCGGCATATCACAAATACATAAAACATTCGCATCTGGAAACTCACGATAAATTGCTTCTGATAAAATAGCCTCTGGATTTGTATAGTTTAAAATCCAAGCCTTAGGACAAATTTCTTTCACCTTTTTAACAATTTCTAAAACAGCTGGGATTACCCTTATGGCAAAGGAGAATCCACCTAAACCACAAGTTTCTTGACCAACAACACCATTGTTTAAACATATTTTTTCATCAATAGCTCTTTGTTTATTCAAACCTGGACGAATTTGCATAAATAAGAAATCTGCACCTTTTAAAGCTTCATCAATATTTGTTGTGTACGTAACGTTTACTTTAGAGCCTAATTCTTTATAATACATTTTAGTATATTGTCCAAGCAAAGAAACTCTTTCCTCATCAATATCATATAGAACTAAATCACTTAAATTTAATTCTTTCGCACGCTTTCTTAAAACTTCTAAAATACCAGGTGACTGAGTAGAACCGCCACCAACCATTACAAATTTATTACCCATTTTCTATCTTCCTCCAATTTTTCAAAAACTATTTCTCCATTTATGCATGTTACTTTATGCATGTACTTTTTTTAGATACTCTATATACGCTTCAACTTTTTCACGTTCTTGTTCGACACCCACACCAATAACAATTTGTATGTGTTTACCTTTATCAACAATTCCGGAAGCTTTGACCTTTTCTTTTAATATTTTAATGTTGACTTTATTTTCATCTTTTACATCAACACGTAATCTTGTGTAGCAATTAATGATGTTTTCAATATTGTCCGCACCACCTAAACCAGCAACGATATTTTGAATTTGTGGCTCAAACTCTGAATCAGAATTAACTACAATCGAATCAACTACAGGCTCACTTGCCACCTCAGCTTTTTCACGACCTAATGTTGGAATATTTAATTTCACGATCAATTTTTTGAATACAAAATACTCTAAAACAGCAGTTGCAATAAAGATTACTGGAATTAAATATTGGTGACCCAAACGTGTTGGAAACGCAAAGCTATTGATAATCATATTGATTCCTGTATCAAACTGGATATTAATCCCTACTAGGTTTGTAATGAACAAACTTAATCCATATACTACAGAATGCGCTAACCATAAAACTGGTGATAAGAACAAGAATAAAAATTCTAGCGGTTCAGTAACACCAGCCAAGAAAGCTGTAGTTACAGTTGGAATTAAAATCGTAGCAACCTTCTTCTTATTTTCTGGACGTGCCGTTTTCCAAAGCGCAAAGGCAATACCGATTGGTAGAGAAATTGAACCAAAGTTTGATAGATAACCTATCGATGGATGCATCGTTGTAATTTGACTTGCATTTCCTAGTTCTGCTAGCCAGATATTGAATGCACCGTTATATACTTGACCTACAATTTCTGCAGTACCACCAAGAGGAGTATAAAAAATTGGCATCCATAAAAAGTGGTGCAGACCTAACGGTAAAAGTAGACGATTTAAGAAACCATAGAAGAAAAAGCCGGCTGATCCCGCAGTTGTAGTCGTTTTTACTACTGCTTCAACTACTGAATTAACGATTGGCCAAACATAAGTAATCCCTATTGCAAACAGAATTGTTGCAAATACGATCAAGATGTAAACGGACTTTGTACCAGAATATGGTGATAAATACTTATGTAGCTTAATATCTCCGAATTTATTAACCATCCAACCGACGAACACACCTAAAGAAATTCCTAGAAAAACCCCCATATCAGTTACTTGAATACCAAAGACCATTCCTTGTCCAGTACCATAAAGTCCCTGTTCACCAGCAATAGCCAATCGCTCCGTAATTGTTAACCAAGAATTATTTGCGTATAAAAAGATTAAATATGTAATAATCCCTAAAATTGCCGCATCCGTTTTATATTTTGGTTTTGCTAATGCTGCAGCAATCCCTACACAAAATATTGCACTTAGCTGACCAATCATCCCTCCAGATAAAATATTAAAGATAAAGTCTCCAATATTTTTTGTGAAGTTTGGCATAATTTCCAGTTTCAAAATTGCACAAACTGATAAAATGATTCCAGTTACCGCCATAAACATTACTGGCTGAATAATTGCTTTTGAAAAAACACTAGCTGATTTAATAAACTTCTCTTTCATATATTTTCCCCCTTTTCTATTTTTAATTTAATTATTCCAACTTTAAAAAAGTTGTTACCCAATAAGTACTTATACATTTTTATAGCTACATGTCACAATCTGATTTCCTTCAAAGAGTTGCTTCATTTGTGAATCACACAAAATTGATACTTCCTTAGTCCGCTGAACATTGAATGAAGAATTGAAATACAGAATCTCATCTACATAAGCCGGATGAACCATCAGCTCTGTTATCTCATTATCTTCAATTTGGTCAAGCACTGTTTGAATTTCATCGAAACATCTGATTCTATTTTCTTCAAAAGGTATTGTTAAATCACGAATAGATGAATGATCCATCAAATCTAGAAAACCTTTAATTCCCTTTTGATAAGGTAGCTCTATATTTTCTTCTAATCCAAAGATATTTCGAAAACACAAATGATATTTCTCGGCAATTCTTTTTGTTACCTCCAAATTTTCAGGAAAAGAGTGCACATGATGATGACTATCCAAATGTGTCAACTGCAGTCCATGACCCATTAAATAATCGATTTGATGGGACCATTCCTGAAAAATTTCTTCATCACACATTTCGTTACGATGTTTTTTATATTCAGCTAAACTGTAAAAATCTCCATTTCCATTTATGAGTGAATCTCCTTTGGTTAAAGGTTTTCCACAAGTTAAAACAAGGTGACCACCGACTCCAAGATCTGGATTTTCCTTAGCAAGCATAATAGCTTCATCACGTCCTGGCATGTTAGCCATTAAAGTTGTCGAGGTCAGAATACCTTCTTTATAAGTTTTTATGATTCCTAGATTGACTGCCGAAGAATAACCAAAATCATCGGCGTTGATAATTACTTTTTTCATAACTTCCCTCTTTCATTAAAGACGATTTGTTAAGTTATATGAGCATTGCCCTTCTCAGTTTTAAAAATGCACTAAGTTCGACTAGAACTAATTACTCTCCCTTTAAGGGAGAAAAGAACAATGAACAAAACAAATATTAATTTCTCTCTTTTTTACTCCAATAAACTATACAAGTTTGATTATTTTTTTCAGATTTATTACCCATACACAAAGATAATGAAACTTATATATTTTTCAAAGAACGAGAAAATCTAAGATTTATTAAGCTATTTTTTCATAACAGATTAACATATTAGTTAAAGAAATTACATTCATACAATTGTATTTGCTTTCTTTATAGTAGTAGTATAGTATATAGAAAGAGCGTACACAATGCTTATACAACAGCATGGTTACGGTTTCATTTTATGAATATACTTTCACAGGAGCGTGAGATCATGGCCAAAATTTACTACTTAAATCGTTTATTTCCAAACAGTAACTTTCGCGATGAAGATGAAAAAATAATCGAAAACATTATTGAAGCAATTAAAAGCGAAGCCGTCATCGACATTCGTAGTGTTGCACAAATGAACTATACCTCCCAATCTTCAATCAGTCGATTAGCAAAAAGAGCTGGCTTTAATAATTTCAAAGAACTAATTTTTTTCCTTTCAAATGAATTTTCACATAAGTCGACAAATCAATTGGAAGCTTTACCCTTTGTGATGGTAAATCAAGACTGGGATCAAATAGATAGTTATTTTAATGATGCTTTCTCAAATAAAAAAATCTACTTGTTTGGTGAAGGATTTTGTCAAACCCTAGTTAATTATACTTATCGTAAATTACTCTTGAAAAAAATTTATGCTATTGATTTAGAAGGTGTGGAAATCAGTTTGGTATCAGATCAAACACCTTATACCTTAATTACATTTTCCCAATCAGGTGAAAACAAAAACGGTTTGCTCAAAATGGATGAGTGTAAGAGTTATGGCGGTAAAGTTATTGCCTTGACAGCTACTGAAAATAGTAGCTACACCGCCAAAAGTGACCTTTCTTTCATCGTAGAAAGTGGAGCTACTGGTACAGATCATGAAAATCAAAACTTAAATTACTTTTTTGGTAACTCTTTAAATTTGATGGAGTATCTCATTAATCGTTATACAAAAACACCCAAAGCATAAATCTTTTGATTTGTGCTTTTGGTATTTTCGAAATGTAAATAAAAATAACACCGAGAAAGCTCATATCTATAGCTTTCTCGGTGTTTTATAGTTTATTCAAATTCAATAGTTGCAGGTGGTTTTCCTGTGCAATCATACATTACACGGTTAACACCCTTAACTTCATTTACAATTCTAGTTGTTACTTTTCCAAGTACTTCCCATGGAAGATCTGCTGATTCTGCTGTCATGAAGTCACTTGTAGTTACTGCACGTAGAACTACTGCATAATCATAAGTTCTTTCATCTCCCATTACTCCTACTGAACGCATATTAGTAAGTGCTGCAAAATATTGACCAAGTTCTTTATCAACTCCAGCCTTTGCAATTTCTTCTCTGTAAATTGCATCTGCCTCTTGAACTATTCTAACTTTTTCAGCTGTTACTTCACCAATTATACGTATTCCAAGACCTGGTCCTGGGAATGGTTGTCTGTAAACTAATTTTTCTGGTATTCCAAGCTCTAAACCAGCTTTACGTACTTCATCCTTAAATAATAATCTTAATGGTTCGATTATTTCTTTAAAATCTACATAATCTGGAAGTCCTCCAACATTATGATGTGATTTTATAACTGCTGATTTTCCAAGTCCACTTTCAATTACATCTGGATAAATAGTTCCTTGTACTAAGAAATCTACTGCTCCTATCTTTTTAGCTTCCCCTTCAAATACTCTTATGAATTCTTCACCAATTATTTTTCTCTTTTGTTCTGGCTCTTCTATACCTTTTAACTTTTCGTAGAATCTTTCTTGAGCGTTTACGCGTATAAAGTTTAAGTCATATTGTCCATTAGGTCCAAATACTTCTTCAACTTCATCTCCTTCATTTTTACGAAGTAAACCATGATCAACAAACACACAAGTTAATTGACTTCCTACTGCTTTTGAAAGTAATACAGCAGCTACAGATGAATCAACTCCACCTGATAATGCACATAATACTTTACCATTTCCAACTTTTTCACGTACTTCTTGAATTGTTTTCTCTACAAACGAATCCATTTTCCAATCACCAGAGCATTCACAAACATTATATAAGAAGTTTGATATCATCTTTGTTCCTTCTTGTGTATGCATAACTTCTGGATGGAATTGAACTGCATATAAATTCTTTTCTTGGCACTCCATGGCAGCAACTGGACATACTGGAGTATTAGCTACTGTTTTAAATCCTTCTGGAGCTTTTTCTATGTAATCTGTATGACTCATCCAACAAATAGTAGATGCTGATACTCCATCAAATATTTTTGAATCAACATTTACATCAACCTTTGTCTTTCCATATTCACTTACAGGAGCAGTAGCAACCTTTCCTCCAAGCATATGAGCCATTAATTGTGAACCGTAACAAATTCCAAGTATAGGTATTCCAGCTTCAAATAAAGCTTTATCACATAAAGGAGAATCCTCTCCATAAACACTATTTGGTCCACCTGTAAATATTATTCCCTTTGGATTCATTTCTTTTATTTCATCAACACTTAAAGTATGTGGGTGAACTTCACAATAAACACCACATTCTCTAACTCTTCTAGCTATCAATTGGTTATATTGTCCACCGAAGTCAACAACTAAAACTAACTCTTTATTCATGGGTACCTCCATTTTTTATTATCTAATAATATAAGTTTAAATCAAAAAGTGAAAGAATGAAAGAGTGAAAAAGTTATGGTAATTAATCAAATATAGCTTATTAATAAAATTTCATTTTCTATTAACTCAACTTGCTTAAGTTATTCACTAATTCTTTCATTATGATATTTAAAATTTTAATTTTAAATAAATCTCCATTCCTTCATTTTTCACTCTAACTCAGCCTGTCCTAAGTTATTTCCCCTATTGTCCATTATCAATTGTCCATTATTTACTGTAGTTTGGTGATTCTTTAGTAATGTTAACATCATGTGGATGGCTTTCTCTTATTCCTGATGCTGTTTGAACTACGAATTTTGCATTTTCATATAAATCTTCTAAATCAGGTGCTCCTAAGTATCCCATTCCTGATCTTATTCCACCTAATAATTGATAAATTGTATCTGCTACAGCGCCTTTAAATGCGACTCTTCCTTCAACACCTTCTGGCACAAATTTCTTAGTTCCATTTTGGAAATATCTGTCACTTGATCCCTTTTCCATTGCTCCAAGTGATCCCATTCCTCTATAAACTTTGTAGCTTCTTCCTTGATATATTTCCATTTCTCCTGGTGCTTCTTCACAACCTGCAAACATTGATCCCATCATTGCAACAGATGCTCCACCAGCTAATGCTTTAACTATGTCTCCTGAGTATTTTAATCCTCCATCTGCAATTACTGGAACCCCGTGTTTTCTTCCTTCTTCCGCACAATCCATAACTGCTGTTAATTGAGGAACTCCAACACCTGCCACGATTCTTGTTGTACATATTGATCCTGGTCCTATACCAACCTTAACACAATCTGCTCCTGCTTCTATTAAATCTCTTGTAGCTTCAGCAGTTGCTACATTTCCAGCTATTATTTGAAGTTCTGGATATTTAGCTTTTATTTTTCTTACTCCATCCATAACTCCTTTTGAATGTCCATGAGCTGTATCTAATGTAATAACATCAACATTAGCTTTAACTAAAGCATCTACTCTATCCATCATGTCTTTAGTTACTCCTACTGATGCTCCACATAATAATCTACCTTTTTCATCTTTTGCTGCATTTGGGAAAGCTTTTACTTTTTCTATATCTTTAATAGTTATTAATCCTTTTAAGTTGTTATCATCATCAACTAAAGGAAGCTTTTCTATTTTATGTTTCTTTAATATTTCAAGGGCTTGTTCTAATGTAGTTCCTTCTCCAGATGTTATTAGTGGGCTTTTTGTCATAACTTCAGAAACTAATCTATCATAATTTGTTTCAAAAACTATATCTCTATTAGTTATTATTCCAACTAATTTAGTTCCTCTAGTTATTGGAACTCCTGATATTCTATATTGAGCCATAAGTTCTTGGGCTTGTCTTATTGTATGATTTTCAGATAAGAATATAGGATCTGTTATTACTCCATTTTCTTGTCTTTTTACTCTATCAACTTCTTTAGCTTGATCTTCTATAGTCATATTCTTATGAATTATTCCTATTCCACCTTCTCTTGCAATTGCAATAGCCATCTTAGATTCTGTTACAGTATCCATACTTGCACTCATTAATGGAATATTTAATGTTATTTTTTTCGTTAATTTAGTCTTTAAGCTAACCTCATTAGGTAAAACCTCTGATTTATTTGGTACTAATAATACATCGTCAAAAGTATAAGCAGTTTTAATAATTGTTGCCATTAGTCTTCCCCCTTAAAATGATTTTTTTCTTTCACTTTTTTTGATTTATGAATCAAATATTTCTTTTCATTCCTATTTTTATGTACAAAAAAAGACATACTAATCTTCTAAGTGAAGTTAATATGCCTAAAACACTATATGACAAATATAGGTATAGTATATCAAAATCACTCATAGTCGGAAATTTAAGGTTTCCGGTAGATACTCTCTGCCATATTCAGAGGATATACGAGTTATTTATATCTGACTATTTTTAATTTATAGATATTATATATCTACACCATATGCTTGTCAATAAGTTTGCAATTTATATTTCAATTATTTTATTTATTTGATATCTATATTGTCAGATTATTCTAAATAATGATTTTTAATTTTATAATTATTTTTCAGTTTATTTCAAATAATATATGATTAGTTCTTTTAAATTACTTATATGCTCATATCTACTTGATTTATTATTGTTTTATTTTATTATATAATATATATTATTAATTAATAAAACTTTTAAAGAATGGAGATGTAAAATGAATTATAAAGAAATAGCAAAAGATATTCTTCTAAACCTAGGCGAAGAAGACAATATTAATGAATTAACTCATTGTATGACTAGACTTAGGCTTAAAATTAAAGATATGTCAAAAGTAAATAAAAATAACTTAAGTAAAATTGAAGGAGTAATTACAGTTGTAGAGAGCATGGGACAGCTCCAAATAGTTATTGGAAATAAAGTAACTAAAGTTTATGACGAATTAATAAAATTAACTCCTACTCTATCAGATACAAGTAAAAGTAATAGTTATGAAAAAAAAGAAAATATATTTAATTCAATTTTAACTAATATTGCTGGAATCTTTACTCCAATTATTCCTGCAATCGCTGGTTCTGGAATGATTAAGGGAATTTTATCAGTCCTTGCTATGTATTATTTAAATAAACATAACATTGATATTAAAACTACCCAAAGCTACATAATATTTAACTCTATGGCAGATGCAATATTTTATTTTATGCCTATTATGCTAGGATATACTTCTGCTAAGGTATTTAAAGCTAATAAAATAATTTCTATGGTTATTGGGGCGACGCTTTGCTATCCAGCCTTTACCGCTTTAATGACTGGTGATGAAGCTGTTAAATTTTTAGGTTTATCTGTAACAAAAGCTGGGTATACATCTTCAGTAATTCCTATAATTTTAGCTATATGGGCATTATCTTATATAGAAAGACTTTTAGAAAAGTATATCCCTGAAGTTATAAAGATACTAGTGGTTCCTATGCTATCATTAGTCATAATGCTTCCAGCTACATTATTCATTTTTGGACCAATTGGAATATATATAGGTAACACTATTAACTTTGCATATAAATATGTTTATGAATTAAGTCCTGCTCTTTGTGGTGCTTTTATTGGTGGATTATGGTGTGTATTAGTTATATTTGGAGCTCATAGAGCATTACTTCCAATAGGAATAAATGATGTGGCTCAAACTGGAAGACAAAACCTACTTGCTTTTGCAGGTGCTGCTAACTTTTCACAAGCTGGTGCAGCCTTAGGCGTATTTTTCAAAACTAAAAATGCTGATTTAAAAACAATTTCTTTATCTGCATCTGTTACAGCCTTATTTGGAATAACTGAACCTGCAATTTATGGAGCAAACCTTAGACTAAAAAAACCAATGATATGTGCAGTAATTTGTGGTGCTATTGGTGGAGGTGTTATGGGATTTGGCGGTGCCTTTGGAAACGCATTTGCAAATCAAGGAATACTAACTATTCCTGTATATGCTGAAGCTGGTACTACAGGATTTATAAGCTACTTAGCTGGGTGCGCTATTGCATTCTTTGGTTCTGCTATTTTAACGTATATAGTAGGCTTTGAGGATATAAAAAGTTCATCTATGTAATTTTGCTTATCTTGTCGCATTCGATCCAAGTCATCGCAAAACTACATAGAAGAACTTCATAAATAAAGTAAAGATTTTATAAAGAGTTATTCAGAAAATAATTTTTTTATAAATTCCTATAAAGTAAATGAAAGGACTGAAACTTTTATGAATACAACTTTTCCAAAGGATTTTATGTGGGGTGCTTCCTCATCAGCTTTTCAAATTGAAGGTGCTTGGGAGGAAGACGGTAAAAAAATGACCGTTGCAGACTTTAACGCTTTTAAGAAGTCTCATTTGCAAGCTGACACTAAAGTAGCATCTGATTTTTACCATAACTATGAAAAAGATATAAAACTTATGAAAGAACTAGGAATGAAAACTTATAGATTTTCGCTTTCTTGGGCAAGAATAATTCCTGATGGTGATGGAGAAATAAATAAAAAAGGATTAGATTTTTATCATAAAGTTATTGATAAACTAATTGAAAATAATATTGAACCTTTTGTAACTCTATATCACTTTGATTTACCATTTGCATTAGTAGAAAAATATAATGGCTGGGAATCTAGAGAAACAGTTTATGCTTTTGAAAGATATGCTAAAATTTGTTTTGAGGAATTTAAGAGTAAGGTAAAATACTGGCAGCCTCATAATGAGCATAACTTAATCGTTAGAGTTGAAGAAAGAATAAATATTTATAATGAAACAGATAAATATAAAATAGATAAGATGCGAGCTCAAATGGACTATAATCTTTGTTTAGCCCATGCCTTAGCTGTTAATGCATGTCACGAAATTATACCAGATGCTAAAATAGGTCCTGCTGTTTCTTCTTCTGTAACTTATCCTTTAACAACTAAGCCAGAAGATGTATTTGCAGCTAGAATGAATGATAATTTTAAAGTTTATTATATGTTAGATATGCATTATCATGGGGAATACCCTGGTTATTATATTGAATATTTAAAAAAGAGAAACATAATGCCTTATACTGAAGAAAGTGATAAAGAAATATTAAAAAAAGCTAAAATAGATTTTATAGCTATCAATTATTATAGAACTAATTGTGCTTCATACTTACCAGAAGATAATGAACATCCTTTTGGACTTAGGGAAGGAACTGTTGACTTTAATATTTACGGATTATTTAAAATGTCAATGAACCCTAATTTAATTGCAACAGAATATGGAGCTGCTATAGATCCATCAGGACTTCGTGTTGCTTTAAATGAGTATTGGCAAAGATATCATCTTCCAATAATAATAACAGAAAACGGTCTTGGAACTCCAGATGTTTTAGAAGATGGAAAAGTTCACGATAATTATAGAATAGATTATTTGAGAGAACATATAAAAGCCTGCGAGTTAGCTATTAAAGACGGTGTTGATCTTATGGGCTACTGTCCTTGGTCATTTATGGATCTTTTAAGCTCTGCTCAAGGATTTAGAAAGCGTTATGGATTAGTTTATGTAAATAGAACTGATGATGATATCTTAGATCTACAAAGAATAAAAAAAGATAGCTTTTATTGGTATAAAAAAGTTATTGAAACTAACGGAGAATTAGATAATTAATGATTTTATTATAAGTTAAAGGAGGTCGCGTAACGCGACCTCCTTTAAAATAAATTATTTCTGTATATCATACTATAATTTTATTGTAATTCCAAGAATCTAACCAAACGTGATACCATTGAAAATTTCTTTAAATCATTATTAGCTTTTAATATTTTTATCTTATTCTTATAACCTTTTTCATTATACTCCATACTTACCTGCTATATCCTAAATAGAAGATCATTAATTTAGTTTAATCTTGTATCCTTACAAGCCTATAGCCAACCCCTATATGAGTTTGTATATAAGTATTTTTCTCACAATTTTTCTCTATCTTCTTTCTTAAGGTAGCCATAAAAACTCTTAATGATGGAACCTCACTTTCATATGCTGCTCCCCATATCTCTTTTAAAATATAAGTATGAGTAAGAACTTTACCTACATTTTTTGCTAGCAAGCATAAAAGTTTATATTCCATTGGAGTTAAATGAGTTTCTTCTTCTCCTACAAAAACACATCCTGATACATAATCTATCTTTAAATCTCCGTTTATAAATTCAGTGCTTTCTTCCTTTTTTGAGTTATCATAATTCATCTTTCTGATGGCTACTCTAATTCTTGCAAGCAATTCATCTACACTAAATGGCTTAGTTAAATAGTCATCTGCTCCAGAATCTAAAGCTTCTATTTTATCTTTATCTTCACTTCTAGCACTTACAACTATTATTGGGCAATTAGACCAAGTTCTTATTTTCTTTATTATATCAACACCATCTATATCAGGTAGACCTAAATCTAGTATAATTATATCTGGCTTATGTGATGTTGCAAGAATTATTGCTTGCTCTCCATTTTCTGCTGTAAGGCAATTATAAGAATGAATATCTAAGGTGGCAGATATAAAATTTCTTATTGCCTTATCATCCTCAACTACTAAAATTGATACCTTCATTATTTACCTCCACTTGTGATAATGTAAATCCTATTACTGTTCCATGAGGTTTATTATTTCTAACATATATTTCTCCATCGTGAGCCTTAATTATAGACTTACAAAGAGCAAGCCCTAATCCTAAACCTCTTCTACTATCACCTTTATTTCCGTTAACAGTAAAGAACATATCAAAAATACACTCTTGATTTTTCTTGCTTATTCCTGCGCCATTATCTGCTACTTCTACTATTACTTTTTTACCTTTAGTAAGCACATTTATTTGAATTTCTGCTCCTGGTTTAGTATATTTAATTGCATTATCTACTATATTTATCATTACTTGAACTATTAACCTTACATCAACATCTACCATTAATAAATCATCTTTTAAGTTGACTTTAACTTTATAATCTGAAATTTTACGATTTACATGTTCAAGTGCTTCATTTATTATTTCTTCAATTAATTGTGGTTCAGTATTTAATTTTACATTTCCATTATCTAATCTAGAAACTGATAATAAGTTTTCAACTAAATTTATTAACCAAACTGAATCATCATAAATATCTGATATTAACTTTTTCTTCGTTTCTTCATCAAATTCATTATTTAATATAGAACTAGCACTTCCAGATATACTAGTAAGTGGTGTTCTTAAATCATGAGATACCGCTCTTAATAAATTTGCCCTAAATCTTTCATTTTCAGCTTGCATTAAGGCATTTTTCTTTGACTCATTTAAAATATATTTCTCTATTGCAAATGAAATTTGATTAAGCATTGCTTCTAGTAATGACTTTTCTCCACTATCAATATTTTCATTTTCTCTCATTACTATTCCTATTACAACCATAACACTATTTTGTCCAGAAAGAGGTATATACATAGCTTTTGAACCTGGAAGTGTATCTGTACTAACCCCTGCTCGTTTTCTATTTTTTATTACCCAACTAACTACAGCCTTTTCATCTTCACTTATATATTCCCTATCTATTTCACTACCATCTTCAAACTTATAATTGTATATGCTTTTTATATTTTCATTATCTACTTCATATATTATAATTGGCTTTTTTAAAAACTTATGTAATTGTCTTTGAGCTGTTAATATTATATCTTCTAAATTGTTAGTTCTTTCTAAATCTCTACTTGCTTCTAATAATATATTTGTTCTATTAGCAATCACAGCTGATACATTTGCTTGATATTTAACTTTGTTAGTTAATGTGCTTGTAACTAGTGCAGATGTTAGCATTGTAATAAACGTAACTAGATATCCTGGGTCATAAAAATCAAGTGAAAACCTTGGATCTGTAAAAAGAAAATTAAATAATATTACACTTGCTAATGAAGCAATTCCTCCATAAATAATTCCATCAGTTTTATTTGATATTAATAAAACACCAAGTATAAAAACTGTTATTACATTAGCTTCACTAAATCCAAGATTATATAAAATTGCACTTATTCCTACGGCTAGTGCTAGTATTCCTAGTGTTTTTACTATATCAGAGCTTGATAGCTTTATATTTTTAACTTGATACCTTCTTTTAGCTACAATATCTTCACTATCTGGTATAACGTATAAATCTATTTCTGGAGCTAACTCTATAATTCTATCTACATATCCTAACTTAGACCTTAACAAAAACTTTCTTCTTTTTGTTCTTCCAAGTATTATCTTTGATACGCCACTTAATTTTGCAAATTCTGCAACTTGATATGGCACATCATCTCCATATACAGTTTCTACCTTTGCACCTAAATCTTCAGCAAGCTTTAAATTTTCTCTAAGCTTTTGAATATTTTTTTCACCTAACTCCTTTGAAACTATTGTTTCTACAAAAAGAGCTGTAAACCTTGCATGAAAAGCTTCTGCCATTCTAGCTGCTGCCCTTATAACTTTAGCATTTGAAGGTGAAGAACTTAAACATACTAATATATGCTCATTTGTATGATATATACCTTTACTATAGCTCTTATTAACAGTAACTTCCTTATTTACTCTATCAGCAGTTTCTCTTAATGCAATTTCACGTAATGCTGCTAAATTTTCTTTAGAAAAAAAGTTATTAAGTGCCTTTTTAGCTTGATTTTTCTTGTATATTTTACCTGCATTTAATCTATCCATAAGATCTGAAGGTTCTATATCTATAAGCTCAACCTGAAATGCATCATAAAAAAATCTATCTGGCACTCTTTCCTTTACTACAACATGAGTAATTGATGCAATTATATCGTTTAGACTTTCTATATGCTGAACATTAACTGTAGTATAAACATCAATACCTGCACTTAATAACTCTTCTATATCACTATATCTCTTCTTATGCCTTAGCCCTTGTGCATTTGTATGTGCAAGCTCATCTACTAATATTAATTCTGGCTTTCTTTCTAATGCTCCATCTAAATCAAACTCTTTTAAAGTTATTCCTTTATATTCAACTTCAAGTTTTGGTAAAAGTTCTAATCCATCTAAAAGAGCTAAAGTTTCTGGTCTTGTATGTGGTTCTATATATCCAACTACTACATCTACTCCAGCTTTTTTTGCAGCATGAGCAGCATCCAGCATAGCGTAGGTTTTACCTACACCAGCTGCATATCCAAAAAATATTTTTAACTTTCCTCTTTTATTTTCTAATTCTTCTTCATTAATTTTTTTTAATAATTCTTCTGGATTAGGACGAGTTTCATTCATTTATAGCACCCCTATTTTCAATTAATAATTGACAATGGATAATTGAAAATTAAGGAAGCAAATCAGCTAAAGCTGAATTGCTAAAAATTTAAATTTTAAAAACTCCGCAGGAGTTTTCACCTTAATTCTACATTTTACATTCTACATTGTTCATTTTAAAACACCATCTAAGGCAAGATTAACTTGTAATACATTTACAGTTTCTTCTCCAAATACTCCAAATGTTCTTCCCTTTGTGTATTTTTCAATTATTTGCTCTACTTCATCAGTACTTATATTACGCATCCTTGCAATTCTGTCCACTTGATATTCAGCTGCTGCAACTGAAATATGAGGATCAAGTCCGCTTCCTGATGATGTAACTAAATCTACTGGAATAGGCTCATCTTTTTTATCAGGATTTGCTGCTTTTATTTTTTTAACTCTCTCACTTATTAATTTTTCATATTCTTCACTTGCGGGGCTTAAATTTGAAGGAGTTGCATACATTAATACTTCTCCATTTTCATCTGTAAATGTACTTGTATCTAAGTTCATTACACGTCCCCATAAATACTCATCTCCAGTGAATTCTTGAGCAAGTAATACACTACCATATTTCTTTCCATTAACTTCTATAATACTACCATTTGCTTTTTCTTTAAATAGTAACTGTGAAGCACCTGTTATAAAAACTGGATATATTAATCCACATATTATCATAAATACTAGTATAAATTTAAATGCTTTACTTATAACTTTCATAATTTATACCTCCTATTATACTAAACCAAGCATAGTTATTATTATATCTATAATCTTTATTGCTACAAATGGGGCTATTATTCCTCCAAGACCATATACTAAAAGATTTCTTGATAATAACTTACTAGCTGGAACTTCTCTATATTTTACACCTTTTAATGCTAATGGAATAAGTGCTATTATTATTAAAGCATTGTATATAACAGCTGAAAGTATTGCACTTTCTGGACTACTTAATCTCATTATATTTAATTTTTGTAATTCAGGATAAAGACCTAGAAATAATGGTGGTATTATAGCAAAGTATTTGGCTATATCATTTGCAATACTAAATGTTGTTAGAGATCCTCTTGTCATTAAAAGCTGCTTACCAATTCTAACAATTTCTATAAGTTTAGTTGGTGATGAATCTAAATCAACCATATTACCAGCTTCTTTTGCTGCTTGAGTTCCTGTATTCATTGCAACTGCGACATCTGCTTGCGCTAAAGCTGGAGCATCATTTGTTCCATCACCTGTCATTGCAACTAAATGACCTTTCTTTTGAAAATCCTTTATCATATCTAGCTTTCCTTCTGGTGTTGCTTCTGCTAAGAAGTCATCAACTCCTGCTTCTGCTGCTATTGCTGCTGCAGTAAGTGGATTATCACCAGTTATCATTATAGTTTTAATACCCATTTTTCTAAGATCTGCAAATTTTTCTTTTACTCCTTGTTTAACTATATCTTTTAAGTGTATTATTCCTAATACCTTATTATTTTTAGCAACAACTAAAGGAGTACCCCCAACCTTAGCTATTTCTTTAACCTTTTCTTCACATTCCTTTGAAAAGAAACTGCCTTTTTCTAATACATATTTTTTAACTGCATCTGAAGCTCCTTTTCTTATTTCATTTCCATTAAAATCTACTCCACTCATTCTTGTTTTAGCTGTAAATTCGATAAAGGTTGCATTAAGACTACTCATATCTCTTCCTCTAATGCCAAACTGTTCTTTAGCTAAAACTACTACACTTCTTCCTTCTGGAGTTTCATCTGCAAGTGATGCTAATTGAGCTGCATCTGCTAACTCTTTTATATCTACTCCATCAACTGGTATAAACTCACTTGCCTTTCGATTTCCAAGAGTTATTGTTCCAGTCTTATCTAACATTAATATATCAACATCACCAGCTGCTTCAATTGCTCTTCCACTCATTGCTAAAACATTTGCTTGATTTAGTCTACTCATTCCAGCTATACCTATTGCTGATAATAAAGCTCCTATAGTTGTTGGTGCTAAGCAAACTAATAATGCAATTAAGGAAGTAATTGAAGTACTGTTTACCATACCTGCTTCATTAGAAATAAATACTGAGTAAGTGTATAAAGAAACTGTTACTATAAGAAAAATTATTGTAAGTGATACTAGTAATATTTCAAGGGCCTTTTCATTTGGTGTTTTCTTTCTAGCTGCTCCTTCTACCATAGCTATCATTTTATCCATAAAGCTTTCACCAGGATCATTACTTACTTTAATTACTAGCCAGTCAGAAATTACTGTTGTACCACCAGTTACTGCACTTCTATCTCCACCACTTTCACGAATAACAGGAGCTGACTCTCCTGTTATTGCACTTTCGTCAACTGAAGCTGCACCATCAATAACATCCCCATCTGCTGGAATTTGCTCTCCAGCAAAAACAATAACAATATCGCCCTTTTTAAGTTCTGTTGAATTTACTTTTTCAACTTTATCTTTTTCTTTTGTTGATGGTATTTTACTTGCTACAACATCTTTTTTTGCTGAACGTAATGCATCTGCTTGAGCCTTTCCACGTCCTTCTGCAATTGCTTCTGCAAAGTTTGCAAATAAAACTGTAAACCATAGTAAAACTGTTATTCCTAATATGAAGCTTGGAGAATTATCTTTAATTCCAAGTAAAGCTATAAAATATAAAATAGTTGTTATAATAGAAGCTATATATACTATAAACATTACAGGATTCTCTTTTTGTATCTTAGGATTTAACTTTACAAATGAATCCTTTATTGCTCTTTTAACCATTTTTTTATCAGATAAAATACTATTATTATTTTTCATATATTATCCCCCCATTCTATCCTATCATTTGGAAGAATTCAGCTATTGGTCCTAATGCAAGTGCTGGAAAAAAACTTAATGCTCCAACTAAAAGTACTACAAACACTAAAAGACCTATAAATAATGCATCATGTGTTGGTAATGTTCCTGCACTTACTGCTACTTTCTTCTTTTTAACTAATGAACCCGCAATAGCAAGTGTTGCTATCATAGGTACAAATCTTGCAAATAACATAACTAGTCCAATACTAACATTTATAAATGGTGTATTTGCTGCAAAACCTGCAAAGGCTGATCCATTATTTCCACCTGCTGAAGAATATGCATAAAGCATTTCTGAGAAACCATGTGCACCTGAGTTATTAAGACTATCTAATACACTTGGAACTACTGCTGCTATACCACTTCCTATTAGTGTTGCAATTGGTGTTGCAAGGCAAACTAACATTGCCATCTTCATTTCAAATGGTTCTATTTTCTTTCCTAAATATTCAGGAGTTCTTCCTACCATTAAACCTGCCATAAACACTGCTATAATTGCAAAAGCTAACATTCCATATAATCCACAACCAACTCCACCAAATACAACTTCCCCTAGCTGCATAAGTAACATAGTTACCATTCCACCTAAAGGAGTATAACTATCATGCATTGAGTTTACTGATCCATTAGATGCTGCTGTTGTAAATGCTGCCCATGTAGAAGAAGATGCTATACCAAACCTGCTTTCTTTACCCTCCATATTTCCACCAGCTTGATTAATTGCAGATATATCTACTGCTCCATTTTGAGCTAATTGAGGTGTTGTATTTGCTTCATTTATTGATATTACTGAAAGAGCAATAACTAACATTAAAAACATTGCAATAAATATTGCTCTACCTTGCCTCTTATCCTTAATATTTCTTCCAAATGTAAAACATAAAGCTGCTGGAATTAATAATATTGATAACATTTCTACTGCATTTGAAAAAGGTGTAGGATTTTCTAATGGATGAGCTGAATTAACTCCAAAGAATCCCCCACCATTAGTTCCTAATTGCTTAATTGCAATTTGGCTTGCTGCTGGTCCTTGAGGTACAACTTGTTTTGTTATAACTGTTCCATCTTCAAGAGTTATAGGTTGTAATAATTCAACTTCTTGGTATGATGAAAAGTTTTGCACAACTCCTTGAGATGCTATTAATAATGATACAACTATTGATAATGGCATTAAAATATGAATTATACTTCTTGTAGCATCCACCCAGAAGTTTCCTATAGTCTTTCCTTTCACTCTAGTAAACCCTCTTATAAGTGCAAATAAAACTGCTATACCTACTGCTGCTGATACAAAGTTTTGAACTGTCAATCCGAGCATTTGAGTTAAGTAACTCAATTGACTTTCTCCTGAATAAGATTGCCAATTTGTATTAGTTACAAAACTTGATGTTGTATTAAAACTTAAATCCCAAGTAACTCCTTTAATGCCCTCAGGATTTAAAGGTAATATACCTTGTACCATTTGTAATAAAAATAAAATTACAAATCCTATAACACTAAAAGCAATTATTGAAACTGAATACTTTTTCCAATCCATTTCCTCATCTTTATCTATTCTTAATATCTTGTATATAAAGTTTTCTATTGGATTTAATACCTTACTTAAGAAAACTTTTTCTCCATTCATTACCTTCCCAATATACTTTCCTAATGGAATAGCTAGTACAACTAAAATTATCAAATATAATGAATACTGTATTATTGAGTTAATCATTCATTATCACCTCTTAATAAAATATAAGTTAAATAAACAAATAGCGATAAGGCTACTAAACCAATTAAACTAGTAACAACTATCATTATTTCCTTCCCCCTTTCATCTAAAATTATATAAAAATCCATATAAAGATAGTGTTAGGATTAATAAGGATGACATTAAGATTGTATAAAGATTATTTTGATTGTACCAAAAAGGAGGTCGCGTTCCGCGACCTCCTTGAAGATACATGTCTTTTATATAGTTTTTAAATAATTACTAGCAAATAGTCTCATTATGATTCATATACTTTTCTTAAGCTTTTAAAAGCTTTGCTTCCATTTAATATTTTTAAGTTCATCCGTGGTCAAATCCTCCAATATAATTAAAATAAATTATCATTAAGCATATATATATTATCATACCCTATGACATTCTTAGTTAAAACTAAGATACTATAAATGATAATTCATTTTAAATTCAAGAGCCTAACGAACCGTGAGATCCTTGAAATATTATTTATTTTATATTAAATACAATGGAGGTCGCGAAACGCGACCCCCTTAAGAAATAATGTTTTTGCTTTAGAATAAATCTGGTAAGCTTGGCCTTTCATCAGAAGACTGTGGAGTCATTATATTAACTGACTTTGATAAATTACTAAACTTAATTTCATTTGTTAATGATTGTGCCGTTAAAATATCATCCTTAACACGAGCTTGATATATAACTAGTATATCTGTGCCAGAAGTTTGATTACCTTCTTTAATATTATTAATAGATATTTTAAATTTATTATCTCCCTGATTCTCTATAACTCTATTTCCATTTATTATTTCTGTTAATATACTATTGCCTGAGGAATCTTTTAAAACTTTATATATCTTAATATCATTTGTACTTACAGTTATAAATTTATTATCTATATTTAAGGCAAAATCAACACTGTTTCCACCTATGGTAAATTTAGAACCAAAGGTTACTGTTGAGGCTTTTGCCATTTCAAAGCTTGTACCATTATTATTTTCTTGGATACTTACTTCCTTTTTGTCTGTAGCTCCATTACTTATAATTCCATTGTATAATCCATGAGTAACATTTTTAACTTCTTCCTTTACAGTAACTATAGGAGTATTTATATTAGTAACAATCGTATTACCTAAAATACTTTTATACACCATAATATTATCCGACTGCTTTCCAAAGGTGTAAGTTCCACTTACAAGATTATTAGCTCTCAATTTAATTTCTATTACCTTACCTTCTGCATGATAATTATTATTTTGAGTTAAATTATAAGTTATAGTTGGAACCTCTACTATTCCCATATTTTGTTTACCAATTTCTGTAGACCTTACAATTCCTGATACCGGCTCAAAATTACTTCCTAAATTTAAGTTTATAACAGGTTTAAATTCATATGGCTTAGCAGCAGAATAAGACATTATTTTTTCTCTTACTAAGTCCATTCTTGAGTTATTTATATTATTGTAATTATTATTTATATTAAATATGCTGTCAGATTTACCTCCCAAATCAATATGAAGTTTATATAAGTTCTTATTTAAGTTTTCAGTTTCTAAAGATAAACTTACTATATTATATCCCTTACTCTTTATATTATTTGCAGCTTGTTTACTGTAGTTAATATCATTATTAGATATTATTACAATATTTTTGGTTGCTGTAGGCCTAGAATTTCTTTCTAGCTCCTCATACGCATTATTTAAAGCTTCACTAATATCTTTTGTTGAAGATTCGAACACACTTCCTTCTTTTAAACTATCTACAGTAAGTCTAATATCATGATAATAGTTATTAGAATTCTCAAAGCTTTTTAAAGATGCTTCTTTTTTAACTTCATTCTTATTGAATGTTATAAAAGAAAATTTAGCCTTTCTTTCACTTTGAAATGGATCTGTCAATTTATTTTTTATTCCATTTTTTAAACTATCTAAATTCCCTTGTTTTCTACCAAGTTCTGTAATTACAACAACATCTATATCACCTGAATTAGCTGAATTATTATAGATAAAATCTTGTGGATTTATTTCATACTTAAGAGTTATTTCTTCATCCTTCTTAATTTCTAAATTATCTCCACTTATAAGTCTAGCTGAAATATTAGGTAATTCATTCGATATTATATCTACCTTTACATCAACCTTAGAATTTACAGTAAGATTTTCATTATCAAACAAGAAGTTAATATCTATATTATCTAATATTGATTGTAACTGCCCAACTTGGCTCCCCTTTACTATAAAACTAAAATTAATTGGTTCTGCATGGTAAATTATCTTTCCAGTCTTCCTAGTATATTCATCATTTGAAGTTCTTTCATAGAGTATATTACCAACTTTAATTACACTCCCACCTATATTAAGATTAAAAGATTGATTAAAGTCTATATCTAAAGAAACTTCTTTTAATTCATAGCTGTTTTTTATATTCTCTGCTATTTGATTAAATATCTCCGTTATTGAACCATCACTTTTTGAAAAAAAACCATCCTTTTCACTCAGATCTGTATTAGTCGATAAATTTTTCATAGCTGCATGTATCTGCTTTAGATATGTGCTCCCAGAAGTATCTAATCCGTAACCAATTGAATAGGCATTATATTGTCTAGCTCCTATTTGATCTCTAGCTAAATTCTTAGTATATGTCATTGTTTCATTAGTTGTTGAATTACCAGTACCATATGTGCTAGGATCAGTATCATCTAATTGATCATATTTAGAATAGTATGTTGGATTTCCATCAGTCATTAAAACAACAGTTTTGTTTGCATTACTATTTATTTTATTTAATAAATATGTTGCTTTTCTTAATCCTTCTCTTATATTAGTTCCACCATTTGCATTCAATCCATTAATAGCAGTAGTTAATGATGAATCATTTACGCTTTTTAACTCTGATACTATTGTGGCATCTGATGCATATTTTATTATTCCAATTTTTAAATTAGGTACATCTTTCATAGTATCAATAAATGATTTTGCTGCTTTCTTTAATTCAGCAATTCTAGTGCTTGTCTCATAATGATCACCAAATTTATTATGTTTAATACAATAATTAAATATTTTTTGCTCAGTACATTTTTGATTAGAAGTTATTTCTTCACTCATACTCCCAGAAGTATCTAACACTAAAACTATTTCTTTAGGCTGCACAGTTGTTTCAAAATCTCCAGGTACTATTTTACCTGAAACTAATATATCTTCACCAACTTTTGCAGGATTTGGTGTTGCACTTAAATTAGTAATTGTAAAACTTGGTTTTGAAGAAACATTATTTGCTTTAACATTCAAACTCTTAAGGGATATTAAAGTTGATATAACAAACAAACTTGTTATAATACTTATTATCTTAAACTTTCTTTTACTAACCATTTTATCCCCCCATATCATTTATTTCTAAACTTAACTATGACACTTACTGGCATAGTTACATCCGAATAACCCTTTTTCTTATTTAAAACTAATGAAATTTCTAAACCTGTAGCATCATTAAAATTTCCATTTGGATTCATTCTATAATCTAAAGGTCTAACTTTAAATTCTGTAACATTAGATGATAATATTTTAGGAAGATTTAATTTAGAATCTGTGACTTCTGTTCCATCTTCATTAACTTTTTTTAAAACTAATTTATTATTTCCCTTATCATATATAAATGTAAAATACTCTGCTCCTATTTTAAATCTTAATTCAGTGACATCTAACTTTCCGTTATCATCTATTGAGCCTTCATAATTGTATTTATTAGTATCTTTAATAGTAACATTATTGAGTTTACTTATTCCTTCTGCTTGTGTACCATATAGTAATAATTCTTTTTGAATTACTTCTGACTCTAATTGAAGGTCAGAATTGATTTCTGTTTTTGCTAATGTCTTGCTATTACTAAAGAAAAAGGTGTAAACTACTCCAAGAACTACAACTGTTAGACTTAATGTAAGTATAAGTTCCAATACAGTAAAGCCTTTTGTCTTTTTTCTCATAATTCCACCTCTTCTATTTAACAATTCTCCATAAAGATTTTGTAAGGAATTTATCAACACTATAAAGCTCTGATGATGAAGTAACCTTTACTTCTTCTCTATCACCTTGTGATTTTACAAAAATATCTTTTAATAAATCATTATTTAAAGCTATTATATTTCTTACAACTTGTGGATCATAAGTTATATTTTTTTCTCCTTCACCCTTTAGAATTATATTTCCTGTAGTTATTATATTTCCAGTAAAATTAAAGTTGCCTTCTATTGTTATATCTCCATTAGTTATAATTAGTCCCTTATTTATCTCTATATTTTTCCCATTAATTCCCCCATTTTTTATTTCAATATTCTCATTTTCAGCTCCTTTTAAAATAACTACACCTTCACTTGTATCAAATGAGTTTCCTTGAACTCTTCTAATTTCATTAAAATCAATTTGATTACTAACTTTACGTTTAACCTCTTGTCCATCATACAAATTATTAAAGCCTGTAGCATCCCCCATAGCAAATACATTTCTTGCAAATTCATTTCTTTGTTCATTTACTAAATTTAAGTCTTTATCAATTATATTTGATTTTAATATGTTTCCATTACTATCTTCAATGCTTGTCCCAACAGATTTAACACTTCCTCTAAAAC
Organism: Clostridium sp.; assembly: GCF_017888565.1. Classification (GTDB taxonomy): domain Bacteria; phylum Bacillota; class Clostridia; order Clostridiales; family Clostridiaceae; genus Clostridium. Next base: position 8,604 of record NZ_JAGHFX010000074.1, on the reverse strand, counting down.
TTACTCCGCCATCATTAAATCTATAAGAATTATTACCTCTAGAATAATACTTTGAGAAATACTCTGCCTTCATAGTTGCATTATATTGTCCATCTTTGCTTTCTAATAATTGTAGTGGTGAATAATATTTTAAAGTAACATTCTCTTGTCCATTTAAAACATCATCAACATCAGTATAAGCTAGATAATTTCCCTTTACTGCTACTGATTCTCCTGTTTGATATTTTTTCCCACTTTCATCTGTTGCATTTAAATATGCAACTCCCATAATATATGAATCGTTATTTACTGTTATTGTAGAAGTATCACTTGTGTCATTTACAATAATACTACTTGAATTTAGAGCTTTATCAGCTGTTGAAACCTCAGTTGTCTTTTCATTGATCCCATAAAAATTATTTTTTATTAATATACTACTATTTGTAGCATTTAAAGCTAAATCATTATTTACAATAACATTTTTCTCAAAAGATATATTATTTAATTTAGAAACATTTGAATTTATAGATTTTCCTACATAAATATTTTTTGCATATATATCCCCATTTACTGATGATTCATTTACTAAGTTATTTAAATGAAATGTGTTCGCAGTATATATATTTCCATCAACATTAAAACTTGTATTATCTAGTTTTATACCACCAATGTATTTATCAAAAGTATATTCTGGACTAGTTCCTAAATTATTATTCCCTTGTATCCATATATCTCCACTTATATTTACAATACTTTTATTTCCTAAACTTTCAACATTCATATTTCCATCTGCTGTTATTGCTTTTCCATCAAAAACTGGATAAATATTTATTGAAGTTATTTCTGAATTATAGTCTGGAGCTGTTATGGAATACTTAGTAGAAACTGTTTTTTTATTTTTTAATTGTCCCTCAGTACTTTCAAAGTTTGATTTAACTTCTATAGTTATATTACTTACTTTCCCATTATTAATATTTTTAACATATCCACCTTCTGGTATTTCAATTATAAATCTCTTATCTTTATTACTTATAGCTGAATCATATTCCAACTTACCACTTTCGAGTATAGATTTTATATATTTCTTCTCTAAAATTAAGTATTCTAAAATCTCTACTTCCTTTGCATTTAGAACTTCTTTATTTCTTACAGTTAAGAATTCATAAAACTTATCTTTAAATAATTCATTTATTTTATCTTTACTTCTATCTTTATCATCTAATTCAGTAAATTCCTTTTTAATTTCTTTATCTGCATATTTTATGGCTTCTTGTGAGGTTTTTATTATTATATTTTCAACTACATCTAATCCAGAATCTGCTTCATAAAGGTTTTGAAGCTTTTTACTTTGATTTATTCTCATCTTATAATCATTTGCTGTAACTGCTAATATTGTTGTACCAGTTGTAAAAATAATTGCCATTACTACAACTACTATTACAAAGGTAGATCCTTTTTTCTTTTTTCTAGCCTTCATCTATAATTCACCTCCATAAACCTATTTTATATTCACATTTTTACTTGAAGAGCCTTCAAACAAAATATTATTTTCGCTATCTTTAACTGTAACTTTATAGTTATACATATCTGCAACTGGATTCTCTTCTATTTGCTTCTCTTCATATAAAATAACATCTCCAATGCTTGAATATATCTTAAACTTAGAAAAATTATTATCATTACTTATTAAATGAATTTCTACGGTTTCTTCTGTGTTATTTTTGAATTCTATATTTACATTTTGAGAAAAGCCTTCTTTGATATATAAAACAATAATATTATTATCTACATTCATTTTATTAACGGTTACTAAAGGTGTAGATTCATTTTTTTTATATACAATTAGACTACTTGAAGTTTTATTCATCTCCATTATCAATTCATTTGAAATAGCATAACTATTCTCTGAGCTATCTTGTATTTTTATTTTATTATTATCACTCTTATCCTTAATAAAATTTAACACAAAAGCTGCATTATTATTTTTATCTAAATTATTCACATTCTCATATTGAAAATTCAAATCCTTTTTCAATTCAACTTCAACATTATAAATTTCCTCTTCTCTTCCTTCTGTACCTGAAATACTTCCATATATGGTTCTTTGAAATCTGCCTTGAAACATATCTTCACTTGCATTTTTAAATATCTTATCTCCATCTAAAAGTTCAAAATACTTTCTCCCAGTATCATCCTTTATAGTTATTTCATCATAGGCCTTTAACTCTTCCAAAACCTTTTGCCCTACATAGCTTGCCTTTTGTCTATACTCTGCACTTATATTATTTTTTAAGCTGGACATTACTAAACCTGATAAAGGTACTATTAATATTGATAAAAGGGCAACACTAATTATTACCTCAATTAATGTCATCCCTTTCTTTGCTTTTACTTTATTACTTTTCATATTAACACCTACTTCTTAGTAACATTTACAGTATTACCTTCACTTGTTACTGAAACTCTAGGATTTGAAGTATCATCATCTTTAACTATGATTTCAATATTTTTAGATGTATTATTAACTACCTTTAACTTTATTCCTGAATTATCTGAGCTTTCACCTCTTTTTTCACTCATTATTTCAAGTACTATATCATCTGATTTTGAGGTAAACTCTTTCCCCTCTGAGGAATTATCTTTAGGATAATATGAATTAGCTGTTTTATACTTATAGTATGTTTTCCCTGCTGCTTCATCAAAGCTTATTTCTACTTCTTCAACCTTATCATTATCTGAATAAATATAACTTTCCCTTGATTCATCCTTAGCTCTTCCAATAGTTACTGTAGGTAGTTCAGATAAAGATGACCTTAACATCATTACAAAATCATTAATATCTTCTTTATTGTTTTGTTCTTCTATGGTTGATGCATAAGCTCCACTTGCCGCTCCACTACTAAATAAGATTTCTTTTCCATATACATTATTTAATGTCCAAAGTAAATATTCCATATCTTCATCTGATAATTTAGGTACTGCATGGAATTCTAAATTCATAACTCCAGTTAGCTCTTCTTGTGATTTTGATAATATTGTTATATTAGTAATTACTATTTTTCTCTCATAGTTTTGTACTGAAGAAATAAACTTTTTTAAAGTTTCATAGCTTCCTGAAAAATTAATTGCAACTTTAAGTTGTTCTGATGTTGCTCCATTTTGTTCTGATGATACTTCTTGAGAATCTTGAGGTGCTTGTCCCTCATTACCTTCAGTAGATGTATTATTATTTTCATTATTAGATTCTATATTACTAGTTTCATCTTTTGTTGCATCTCCTGAATATTCATCTGCTATGGCTTTTAATGAACTTTCTGCCCTTTGAATTTCGGGTGATACCATTTTTTCTACAGATGCTACTTCTATAGGATTAAATGCAATATTTCCTTTAAGACCGCTATCATTTAGTAATTTATCTAATTCAACTATTATTTTTTCTTGCATTATAGTTGGGTATAAATTTTTAGATTTATCAAGCACTGTTGATTTTAATATTTTTAAATTTTCTTCCTTAGAATCTAGATTTGATATATTCTCCATTACATCATTATATCTTTGCTCAACTTGATTTTTTTCAGCTCTTTTAGTAGCTAGTTTTCCAACTTGCTTAGTATAGATAAATTGATAATAAACAAAACATATTAATACAGTTAATAAAATTCCTATTAAATACTTTTCTCTCTTACTTATATTCATTTTACTCAACATCCTTTAATACACATTTTATATCAAAGGTATAAATTTCATCCCCTGATATTCCACCAATATACACATCTTGTATATTATCTAGTTTCTTTAAGTTATGCTCTATTTCACCTATTGCAACTCTACTTGTTGAAACAGCTTGGATAGAAATTTCTGTATTAGTTATGTTTATACTATTGAATGTTACTTCTGTTGGTAATGTTGCACTCAATTTATCTAATAATTCTGTAGTTACAACTTCCCTAGTTTTTAATGAACCTACTATTTTACTAAGTTCAGTATCATATCTATTTAAAATATCATCTTTTCTACTAATATCATCCCATTTAGCTATCTTTTCTTTTATATCCTCTTGACTTAACTTTTCATTATAATTTTTTATCTTACTATTTAATAAAATTATATTTGTACTATTCCAAGCCAAGCTCCCAACTATAACTACAGATAAGAAACCTGCTAAGGAGTAAACATAAATATTCTTATTTTTCTGTTCTTTTTTCTGACCTTGATAAGGTGCAAAAAAGTTCATATCTCTTATCATATAATGTCCTCCTTACAATCTTATAATTGCGCCTATGGCATTTAAATATTGACCTAGATTTTCATTTATTAAATCCTTAGATGCTATATCTACATTTTTTATTTCATCTATTCTAAGAGTATTTATTGATAACTTATTTTTCATATATAAATTGATATTTCGTAAATTTGATAAACCTCCATAAATATAAATTTTATCTATGGTTGTATTAGATTTATTACTATAGAATTGAAGTATTCTCTCTAACTCCTCTAATATTTCATCAACAGCTTTTTTTATAGTTATGTTTGAAATGTCCTTGTCATCGTCTATTAAAAGATTTGATTCTTTTATTTTTATAGATTCTGTTGATTTTATTGACATATTCAAGCTTTGGCTTAAGGCATAATCTATATTATCCCCACCAGACTTTATCATTCTTGTAAAATCTAATTTACCATTTTTAAATATTGCCACATTAATAGAGGTTGCTCCCATATCAACAAAAGCAACAGTACCTCCCACAACTTGTCCATTCTTTGCTGTGTACTCAGCATAATTAGCTATTTTATTTACTGAATTATAAGTAACATCTAATGCATATGGATTTAACTCTAATGAATTTACTACACTGTAATATGCAAAAGCCATTCTCTCTGGAAATGATGTTACATTTATTTTCAGCTTTGCTCCTACATCATCAACAATTTCATCTAAAACTATAAATTGAATTATATAATCATCTAAATTTATAGGTAAATATTGTTGTATTTCATATCTAATTACAGTTTCCATCTCTTCTTCTTTAACTAAAGGTATTAAAATATCTCTATTTATTATTGAAGATGAATTAGTTGTAAATATTACATCCTTGGCCTTTATACTATTTTCCTTTATTAAAAAATCTAATACATCCACTACCTCCTGAAGATTCATTACTTTTCCATCTGCAATACAACCTTCTGGTGTTGGTATTTGTATTAACTTATTTAAAATAAGCCTTTTCTTTTGAAATTTACCCTCTACTAACTTTATAGAATTAGTTCCTAAATCTATAGATAAAACAGCCTTTGATCTTTCCCTAGACTTACTTTTCTTTTCAGTTTTATTTCCTTCATAAGAAGAATTCAAATCCTCAGATTTTTCCTTCTTAAAAAGCTTTCCTATATCTTTTACATCCATACTAGTTATTTCTTTTAACTTTGATAAATTGAACTTTTTACTTGGCATTAAATCACCTCCGGGAACAATTGATAATTGAAATGAAAGAATGAAACTTCTCTTTTGCTAATACAAAATTGAAATGAAATAATTAAGGTTTATTTTTAGGCGAGCTAAAAATCTTTTTATGAGCAAAATGCAGAATCGGTCTGCATCTTGCTTTAAATAAACCTAAAAAAATTAATTTACTGATGTTGCTGGATTTGGGAATAGAGGTAATGAACTAGTATTTGTATCAGCTGTTTTAGTCATTGAAACAGTCACATTCTCTCCACTTATAGTAACTACATACTGTACATATCCTTTACTTTTTGGTTTAGGTGAATTTTGTAAATATTCCTCAATTTTATTTCCTGAAGTAACTGTGTTGTCAATATAAATCGGACCTGTTAATGATTCTTCAGCTAATAATGTTGTTGCTGCATTTGCAATTGTTTTAGCATTAGCTATATCTGATTTAAAAGCAGCATCTTTTCTAACTTCACCAAACTTAGGAATAGCTAAAGCCGCTAATATAGCTATAATTGCTATAACTATTATAAGTTCAATAAGTGTGAACCCTTTCTTTTTTTTCTTGTTTTTTAAATTTTTAACCATTTAAATTCCTCCTTGATTTTTAATTTATATTAAATTTTTCAATTTAAATCATTTTAAATAAGTATTTAAATTTAAATACAAATATAAGTTGGCGAAGATAAATAGAATACGTGAAATAAGCATGTAGCGAGTAGTTAGAAGTACTTGGTGAAGGAAGAACTACTAGGCCTTAGTGTTGCTTAATTATTTGAGCGAAGCGAGTTAACTAAAACTCTTTCGCAGTAGTTTTTCCGAGAACTCTTAGGGGCATCCACATTATTTTCACAGCTTCAAATTACCAAATGAAGAATCACTTACATATCATTATGCTTAATTCTCAATTTATTACATCTGAGTGTACATATCAAACATCGGTAGCATTATTGAAATTACTATTCCTCCAATAACTACTCCCATTATGACTATCAATAATGGTTCTATCATTGATGTTGCTGTTTGGATAGCTTGTTCAACTTCATCATCATAGAAGTCTGCTGTTTTGTTTAGGATGTCATCTAAGGAACCTGATTCTTCTCCTATTTTTATCATTGAAGATAGCATTTTGGGGAAGATAGCATTTTCTCTTATTGGAGCACTTAATCCATCTCCTCTTACTACTCTTTCTCTTATTTTTAAAATTGCATCTTCTGCTATTTTGTTTTCTAATACTCCTGCAACTGTTGGCAGGGCATGTACTAAAGATACTCCTGATGCTAGTAATGTAGATAATGTTCTTGTAAATCTTGAAACAATTATCTTTTTATTTAAAGCCCCTATTATGGGAAGTTTTAACTTTAACTTACTTATATTCACCATTCCATTTGGACTTTTTTTATAAATACTAAATAGTATAACTATAATTGCTACAGTTATTAATATAAGAATTAAATTATTACTTAGAAACTTACTGGTTCCAAGCATAGCTCTTGTTATTAAAGGAAGTTCTACTCCCTCTCCTTCAAACATTTCTATAAAGGTTGGCATTACAAATGTCATGATAAAGACAACTGCTACTACAGCAACTATACTTAAGATGCTTGGATATGTCATTGCTGATTTAACCTTATTATTAATCTTATTTTCCTTTTCAAAATGAACAGACATTCTAAGCATCATTTCATCAAGATTTCCACTAACTTCACCTGACTCTACCATGCTTATTAAAAGCTGTGGAAAATACTTTCTATGTTTAGCCATTGATTCTGATAATAGCTCTCCTTTTTTAACATCATCTTCAATTATAGATAAGAGCTCTCTTAACTTTTTATTAGGAATTTCATTAGATAAAATATTTAAACAATTGGTTATTGTAACTCCAGCATCTAGCATAGTATAGAATTGTCTACAGAAAATTGCTAAATCCTTTGTTGTTACTCTTTCGAAAAGCTTAAACTCGATTTGTTTACTTTCAATTATTTCTTCTATCATTAAAGGATAATATCCACTTGAAGTTATCATATTTATTACATCATCTCTTGAACTACCTTCAAATTTTCCTTCTATCTTAGTTCCATCATTTTTCATAGCCCTATATTTAAAATTTTTCATAACTTCTTATCACCCCTTATATATCCCTTAATAAAGTTATAGTTGCAAGTTCTTCTATAGTAGTTGTCCCATTTAAAACTAATTCCTTACATTCATCTGCAAGTGTTGTCATTCCATGTTTTATAGATATATCTTTTAAAATATTTGAATCTCTCGTTCTATTTATTGCATCTCTATGCTCTCTTGTTATTTCCATTATTTCATATACACCTATTCGGCCGCTATATCCCGTATTATTACAATGGCCACATCCTTTACCCCTATATAATTTTAAAGAATCATTATTTTCTATATTAAATACATGTTTTTCATAATCTGAAGCCATATATTCTTCCTTACAATTGGTGCATACTTTTTTTACTAATCTTTGAGCAATTATTCCTGAAATCGAAGTTGCAACTAAATAAGGTTCAACTCCCATATCAACTAATCTAGTCATTGATGATGGAGCATCATTAGTATGAAGTGTACTTAAAACTAAATGTCCTGTAATAGCTGCTTTTATTGCTATTTGTGCAGTCTCTTCATCTCTTATTTCTCCTATCATAACTATATCTGGGTCTTGTCTTAAAATATTTTATAACTGTTATAATCTATATTAAAATCTTTATATCTACTTAAAAAGCCACTTTTACAGACATTATTAAAAATTTCAGTTAATTAAAATTGATTAAATTTAATTATTATTTTTGACGAATTTTTGACGACAAAAAAATAATTGACTTTTATTATCTTTCTTGATATTTTATTCTATAGGATAAATAATATGTTGGGCATATATAAGTAAGTCGTCTTAGGACGACTTTTTTATTTTATACAAAAAAATAACACCCAACATAAATTGAGTGTTATTTCAAAGCGATTTTAAAGAATTCAAATATTATTAATTTTATAAGAGAGAATATATATATATATCAAATATATAATTAAATTATATTTGATTTAATTTTTATAGTCAATATTTCTCTACAAATTTTATTCTTATATACAACAAAATATCACTTAACTTTTATAAGCTAAGTGATATTTCATTTGGTAATAATAATAATCTTATA
>NZ_JAGHFX010000073.1 GCF_017888565.1 Clostridium sp. | reverse complement strand
CTGGTTGATACATCCCAAAAAGCATTCCCATTAATGTAGATTTTCCTGCACCATTTTCACCTAAAAGAGCATGAACTTCACCTTTTTTTAGTTGTAATGTTACATTATCATTTGCTACAATTCCTGGGAATTCCTTACGAATATTAAGCATTTCCACTACATAACTCATGAATTATCCTCCCTAATATTTATACTAAAAACACTCTTGCTATATCTATACAACCTTCTTAATTCCTTTTTTTTGACTAATTGTTAAATTAATCTAATCAACCCTTTATATAAGAAAAAGACGGTACTTCCGTCTTTTCCCATTTCATAAGTAAAATATTAAAATTTATTAAATTACTTTATTAAATCGCCTTTTTCAGCTTGTACCTTTATTTCGCCATTTTTAATCTTGTTATAAACTTCATCTACTTTCTTAGTAGTTTCTTCAGCTAAGTTTGGATTTTCATTTGGAAGACCAACTCCATCATTTTTAACATCAAATGTTAAAGTTTGACCACCCGGGAATTTTCCATCTAATTCATCTTTGATTATATCAAAAGTAGCTGTATCAATTTTCTTTATAGCTGAAGTTAAAATTATAGATTTATCATCTTTATATATACCATCTGCATATTGGTCAACATCAACACCAATGATCCAAGCTTCTTTACCAGCTGTAGCTCTAGCTTTTGCTTCATTTATTGATCCAACACCAACTCCACCAGCTGCTACGAATATAGCTTTAACACCATTATCATACATAGTAGCTGCTAATTGTTGTCCCGCTGCTACGTTATCAAATGAACCTTGATAAACTACGTTTTCTTCTTTAATACTCATCTTTGTTCCAAGGTTTTCATTAGCATATTTAACACCTTGTTGGAATCCCCAATTAAACTTTTGAACTGAAGGTATTTCCATACCACCTATAAATCCTAAGTCACCTTCTTTTAATTGAACCGCTGCTGCAACTCCTACTAAAAATCCAGCTTCTTGCTCTGCAAAATAAACCGCAACTGAATTTTCTCCAACCTTTTCCACTCTATCTGCTCCAGTTTTTCCATTGTTAGGAGATCCATCAATTATTACAAACTTAGCATCATTATATTTTTCTTGCGCTTGGAATACAGCTGTTTCAAATTTGAATCCAGGAGTAACTATAAATTTATATCCTGTATCATAAAGATTTCCAATTTCCTTCATGTAATCTGCTTCTGTTGTTCCTGCTGGCTTTAAGTAGTTACTGCTAATTTTAAGTTCTGCCTCTGCTTTTTTTATACCTTCCCATGTACCTTGGTTAAATGACTTATCATCTATTGTTCCAGCATCAGTAACCATACCTACTTTTACATCGTTTGCTGCTCCCTCTGATTTGCTGCCACATCCAACTAAACCAGTTATCATAAGTGCTGATAAAGCTAAAGCTATTGCTCTTTTCTTCATTCTAAAAATCCTCCCTAAACCTTTGTAGTTTAATATACTTTTGTACCTTAATTATTTTAAAGTTTTCTTATTCGAACTTTCAAAAAAATTATACAACATATAGTTCGTTATTACAATAATTTTATAACATTTTTTTTATTCTTACGACACATAATTTTATAATCAAACCTTTTCAAATATATTTTTTAAATTTTTTTTATAAATTATTAAAACATCAAAACAAAAACACGAATATTATTCAAAGAGTAATTTTATTTTTTTCATTTTCATCCTAAGATAAACCCCCGCATGACCTCTTATCTTATAAGAGTTTATGCTATCTTTTAATATAAAGTGCGAATCAATTACTACTTACAATAATTAATTTTTTATAATTATTGTACGCATTTTCTTAAAGTAGTATATACTACTTCTCTTTCTAATCTACATTAATCTACACTATAGATGAAAATTTAAAATTTTATAAAGCTTAATAATATAGCAAATAACATAGCAGGTAATAAGTTTGATACTTTAATCTTAGAAACACCTAAAATATTAAAACCTAATCCTATAATTAATATACTTCCAACCGCAGTCATATTAGTTATAGCTATATCACTAAGCACATTTGATAACATTCCAGATGCTAAAGTTATACTACCTTGATATAGAAATACACTAACTGATGAAAGTATTACTCCTATACCTAACATCGATGAAAATATTATAGAACTAATTCCATCTAAAATAGACTTTGCTAAAAGTGTACTGTAATTATTGTTTAATCCACTTTCTAAAGCTCCTACTATTGCCATAGCTCCTACACAAAATAATAATGTGGATGTAACAAACCCTTCTGCAATAGATATATCACTTCCATTTTTCTTTACTTTTCTTTCTATTTTATTTCCTAAATTCTCAAGCTTTAAATCTATATCTATTAACTCACCTATTAATCCACCTAGAGCTATAGAAATAATCATCACGATTGTATTACCACCTTTTATAGCTCCTGATATTCCTATATAAATAACACATAGTGCCAATCCTTTCATTATCGTATTACTAATTTTTTCATTTATTTTTCCTTTTACAAAAATCCCTATTATTGATCCAATTATTATAGTTAAGCTATTTATTATTGTTCCTATCATTTTTTATTCCCCTACTTTCTACTCTAATTTATTTGTAATTTTATTATATCTCAATAACCTTGCAACCTCTTTTAATAATATAAAAATAGGATATGACGAAATCACATCCTAATTATTTTTTAATTTATAAACTCATTAAATATACTCTTAAAAGTTTCAATATCCATAGGAGATATTCTAACTCTTTTTAATGAATATAATCCATCAGAAAGGCTTGAAATTCCTCCTTCTGTTGTAACAGCAGCTTTTATACCTAATTCCTTTTCTATTTCTATTGTTTCATCATCATATCTACCAACTGGATAACAAATGTACTTACTATCTACCCCAACTTTTTCTTTTAACTTTTCAATACCTTCTTTTATTATAGCAATCTTCTCTTCTCTTGATATTTTTGTAAATTCTATATGCCTAGATGTGTGATTTTCTATCCCCATACCATTTACGCTCATTTCTTTTAGCATATTAGAATTCATATACCAACTATCAACATCAGTTTTATCTGTTATTATAAAAAAGGTAGCTTTCATATCGTGCTGTTCTAATATTCTATATGCATCTGTATAATTATCTGCATACCCATCATCAAATGTTATTGCAACTGGCTTTTCTGGAACTTTCCCAGTGTTAAATGCATCTATAACATCATCTAGTAACATTGGAGTAAATCCTGATTCCTTAAGCCACTTAATTTGTTCATTAAATTGAGATGTTGGAACAAGCAAATTATTATTAGGATCGCTATCTGATATAGAATGGTACATTAATATAGGGATTTTAACTTCATTTACATCTAAAGTTAAATAATTAATTTCCTCTTCTTTAACATTTTCCTTTTGAGATTCATCTTCTTTATTTGATATATCTATGTCACTTTCTTTGCTTGGTATATCAGTATTTGTAGGTTGTGCTCTACTATCTAATATAAATTTTCCTCCAAACCCTATAATTAAAATTATAAATAATATAGCTATTAATTTTAATGTTTTTTTCATTACCATATTTCCCCTTTTCTATGTATATTTCGAATATACATTTATAGGAATATTTTGTCAACCCAATTTGTAATTGTTTCTATTTTTTTAATATTTCCTTATTTTTCTTTAAATTATTGTTAATGATACTTTATTTTTGTATAATTAATCTAAACTAATATTAAGGAGTGTTTTTATTGTTTGGATACGTAACTCCTCTAAAAGCAGAACTCAAAGTGAAGGACTTTACAAAATTCAGAAGTTATTATTGTGGTTTATGTTTTCAATTAAAAAATAGTGCTGGTAATATACCAAGAATGGTTTTAAATTATGATATGACATTTTTAGCAATACTTTTAGATTCCTTATCAGTTAAAGAACCTAATATTGAAATTAAACGTTGTATTGCTCATCCAAAAGATAAAAAGCCAGTAATTATTGATAATGATGCATTACATTATGCTGCTGCAATGAACATAACACTTTATTATCATAAATTAAAAGATGATATTCAAGATGATAATAAACTTAAAAGCAAAGTATTTGAAAAAATACTTTATCCATATCAAAAGAAAATTAATAAATCTATAGATGATATCAACGATATTATAAGAGTTAATCTTAGAGCATTAACTGAATTTGAAAAAAATAAAAGTTTCTCATCTATAGATGAAATATGCCATCCATTTAGTGATATAGTGGGTAATATATTAAGAGCTTATCCTAATGAGTTTATTAATGATAGCGAAAGCTTAAGAAATGATTTATATAACCTTGGATATACTTTAGGAAAATGGATATACCTTATAGATGCTTTTGATGATTTAAAGGATGATATAGAAAAGAAAAAATTCAATCCAATAAATTACTTATTTAATGAAGATAATAAGTCATATAAGGAATTAATCCCTTTAATCCAAGGAAGGTTAGAGTTTACAATTTTAAATTGTTCATACAACTGTAAAAATATACTTGACAAATTACCTTTAAAGCGAAATGAAGATATTCTAAAAAACATTTTAGAATTAGGTATGATGGATAAATATGTTGGAATATTAAATAATACTAGAGAAGATAAAAGGAGTGACAAATAAAATGAATCCATATGAAGTACTGGGTTTAAAACCTGGGGCAACACAAGAAGAAATAAAGAAAGCTTATAGAAATTTAATAAAACAATATCATCCTGATCAATATGGTGATAATCCATTAAAAGATCTTGCTGAAGAAAAAATGAGAGATATTAACGCAGCTTATGATGCACTTACTAAAAATACTGGTAACTCATATAGTAGTTCAAGTAGTAATTCATCATATGGTAGTTCAAATAATTCATCAAGCGATAATAGTTATATGTTTTCAGAAATAAGAAGACTTATTCAAAATGGAAACTTTGCTGAAGCTGAAAATAGACTTAATAGCATATCTAATAACAGAAATGCTGAGTGGAATTTCTTATACGGAATATTGTTAACAAATAAAGGCTGGTTTGATGTAGGTCTAAAACATATTCAAACAGCTGTAAATATGGATCCTAATAATTTTGAATATAGACAAACCCTAAATTCTCTTCATCAAAGGACTCAATCTTATAGTAATAACTATTATAGGACAACTGGTGCAAACAACGCCAACGCTTGTGATTGCTGTATAAATCTATGGTGTTTAGATTCAATGTGTGAATGTATGGGTGGTGACCTTATAGGTTGTTGTTAATCCCTAATTATTTAATTGGTGGTGTTTTAAATTATGAAAGCTAAAGAAATAACTTTAAGTGCTATTTTAGTATCCCTTACTAACATAATTTTATATTTGAATTTTCTATTACCTATAAGCACCCTTAGTATCCTTACCTTAGCATCATTATTAATTCCAATTGCACTAATTAGAGGATCTATTAAAAGTGCTTTCCTTGTATATATAGCTTCATCAATTGTTGGTTTTTTTATATTACCTATTAATATAATTTTGCTATATATTTTGTTTTTTGGAATATATGGAATAGTTAAATACTATATTGAAAAGTTAAATAAACTATATTTAGAAATATTTTGTAAAATGATATTTTGTAATATTTCTTTATTTATATCTATCTTTGTATTTAATTCCTTTATAGCAATAGAAATAACAAAGCTTCCACTTTTGTTGTTATGGATTATAGCACAACCTGTATTCTTAATTTTTGATTATGCACTAACATTATTAATTTCGTTTTATATGCAAAGAATACACAATAGAATTTAAATTAAATGGGCTAGATTTTATTACAAAATCTAGCCCATTATTAACATTTATAAAATTTCTAATTTACTTAATCTAATATAGAAAATAATATTTCGATAACGCCTTCAAACATCTCTCCTGCTGCAGATTCAAAAAATCTCTTCATTTTACTATCTTTCTTTTTATAATTGTCAGCACCATTTAAAGATTTATTATTTCTATCTTCTGGTGAGGAATTATAAAAGTAAGCTTCCTCATATGATTTTATTTCTTTGAATAAAATTTTATTTTCAGTACTCTTCAAAATATTATTCCCCCAAAAACTTATTTATAATATTTATCACTATATTTTCTTTACCAAAAAAGAGAATATTTATAATTATAGTATATCATATTAATATTTTATTCCACATCTTTAATAAAAGTCTTTTTATAAAATATTATAAATACAGTAATTGTTGTAAGTGCTGCTATTATATCAGAAATAGGCTCAGCAAATAATACAGCTCTAAGTTTATCCTCAAAGAAAATTGGAAGTATGAATATAAGTGGCACAAGTAAAACTACTTTTCTAAGTAATGCCATAATAAGTGATATTTTAGCTTGGCCTAATGCTAAAAATGTTTGCTGACATGCTATTTGTGCACCAAATATAAAAATCCCCCCAAAAAATATTCTCATACTCCATGAAGTTATTTCTACAAGCTCCGGCTTATTATTAAATATCCCAACAAAAATTTCTGGGAATATCATTAAAGAAGCCCACATAGTAAAAGTATATATAAGGCAACTTGTTAATAATAATTTAAATGTTCTTTTTACTCTTTCAATATTTTTAGCGCCAAAGTTATAACTTATTATAGGTTGTGCTCCTTGTGAAAGTCCCATTAATGGTAAAGTAACAATTTGCATTATACTGCTCATTATAGTCATGGCACCAACTGCTAAATCTCCACCATAAAGTTGTAGTTTATTATTCATACTTATTAATACTAAACTTTCAGTTGATTGCATTATAAATGGTGAGACCCCCAAAGCTACTATTGGTAGTAATACCTTTAAGTTAGGAACTAAATAATTTACTCTTATTTTTAGTATGCTTGTTTTCCCAAACAGGAAGGTTAATACCCATATTGCAGAAACAAATTGTGAAAGTATAGTTGCTAAAGCAGCTCCCCTTACACCCAGGTTTAGTCCAAAAATAAATATAGGATCTAAAACTATGTTTATTATAGCTCCTATTACAACTGTTACCATACCAATTTTAGCAAAACCTTGGGTATTGATAAATGGATTCATACCAAGAGCTATTTGAACAAATACTGTTCCTATTAAATATATAGTTAAATAATCAATAGCATAGCCAATAGTTGCATCACTAGCTCCAAAAGCCCATAATAAATCTTCTTTAAATATCAAAAAACCAATTGTACAGATTAATCCAATAATTATTAAAGTAGAAAAACTATTACTAATAATCTTTTCGGCACCTTTATTATCTTTCTCTCCCATTTTTATCGCTGCTAGTGGAGCTCCCCCCATACCTATAAGAGCAGAAAATGCTGATATTATCATTATAATAGGAAAAGCAATCCCAACTCCCGCCATAGCAACTTCTCCATTTTCCATTCTTCCTATAAATATTCTATCAACTATGTTATATAGCACATTTACTAATTGTGCTACTATAGCCGGAAGAGCTAAGCTTAATAATAGTTTTCCTACAGAACCTTCCCCCAAATTAATCTTACTTCTAGACATATACTTCTCTCCTTATCATATCTATATTTGTCCTTTATACAAGTTAATTCGCAATAGTTAAACTTATATAATACTTTGTTATATTATAATTAAGATTATATTTAATCATAATTATAACTTATATAATATGATACTACTAAATAGAGAAACATTAAACTTAATTTGATTCAATACATATAAAATTTACAATTCAAATATCAATTATTATACTACTTCTTTACCAAATGGCATTAATGATAATCTAGCTAATTTTAATGATTGCTTTGCAAATGGTATTCCAATTATAGTAATACATAAAAAGAAAGCACTAATTAAATTTGCTATACACATTTCCAGCCCACCAAATATAAGCCATAGTATATTAAACAATAAACTTAAGCCACTATCATCCTTAGTGACAATCTCTTTTCCAAATGGAGCAAATTGTAACCTAGCCATTTTAAAACATTGAAGTCCTATAGGAATTCCTACTATAGTAATACACCATAATACTCCAAAACCTAGCCATGCTAGTGCATTAAAAAAACCTCCAAAAATAATCCAAATTAAATTTCCTAAACAAGACAATTTTTCCATCCCCCTTTTCTTTAATCTATCTATTATTTAATTGAACCAATGCACAATTCTCTATTGCATTTATAGAATTTTCTTTGCAGTATTTTAATATTTCATCACTTTCAGCACCTGGCTGTATTAATACATTTTTTATCCCTAACTCTTTTGCTTCTCTTAAAAACTCTATTCCATATCTTGCATTTATACATAAATCAATAGCTTCTACGTTATATGGAACATCTTTCAAATTAGTGTAAATACCTTCTCCACCTTTAGGATGAATCCCACTTACTGTGTATCCTTTTAACTTAAACTTATTTAAAATCTTATTTGCATATTTAGTTTCATTAGATATATCACCTATAACAACCCAGTTTTTAAGTTCCATTAACTCCTCTATATTCATTTCCTTTTCCTCCTTTTATGTTTTATATGATTAATATATCCAATTGCTCCTTTTTCATCAACAAATTTTTTAATTTATTTTAATTTATATAATTTCTTATTTTGTGGTTGTTGACTTATATTGTAATAAAATATATAATTGAGTATATTAAAATTATATATTTATTGCTTTGATTAGGAGTAGTATTATAAACGTTATTCTAAAGAGAGCTGTTGGTTGCTGAAAAACAGTGTTTAACTTATAAGAACTTGCCTATGAGCTTACTTGTCAAAAGCAAGTACGGGAAACCGTTATATATTTGAGTGAGAAAAAATATTATTTTTTCTAATAAGAGTGGTACCGCGAATATGTCCTTCGTCTCTTAATTGAGATGAAGGGCTTTTTTATATTATTTTTTACTTTTAAAGGAGGAATTGTTGTGGCTAATTATGGAACTTCCATAGATAAAAAATGGCAAGATAAATGGGAAGAAA
Source organism: Clostridium sp. (assembly GCF_017888565.1). Taxonomy (GTDB): domain Bacteria; phylum Bacillota; class Clostridia; order Clostridiales; family Clostridiaceae; genus Clostridium. Next base: position 5,054 of record NZ_JAGHFX010000073.1, on the reverse strand, counting down.
CAAATCTTTATAAATTCGACCCAAATAAGGAAGGAGAAAAACTTTATGTTTTAGAAATGTTCTCTTATCCTTCAGGTAGCCAATTACATGCTGGTCACTGGTTTAACTATGGACCTGTTGATTCATGGGCTAGAATGAAAAGAATGCAAGGATATAACGTGTTTCAACCAATGGGATTTGATGCATTTGGACTTCCTGCAGAAAACTTTGCAATAAAGACAGGAATCCATCCTAAGGATTCAACTGATAAAAATATAGAAACTATGGAAAAACAATTAAAAGCTATGGGTGCTATGTTTAACTGGGATAATGAAGTTATTACATGTAACCCTGACTATTATAAATGGACTCAATGGGTATTCTTAAAATTATATGAAAAGGGATTAGCTTATAGAAAAAAAGCTCCTGTAAATTGGTGTCCATCATGTAACACAGTTTTAGCTAATGAGCAAGTTCTTGAAGGTGCTTGTGAAAGATGTTCAACTGAAGTAACAAAAAAAGATTTAACTCAATGGTTCTTAAAAATAACTGATTATGCTGATGAACTATTAGAAAAACTAGATACTTTAGACTGGCCAGAAAAAACTGTTGCTATGCAAAAACACTGGATTGGTAAATCTACTGGTGCAGAAGTTACATTTAAAGTTAAAAATTCAGATATAAAATTTGATGTATTCACTACTAGAGTTGATACATTAAATGGTGTAACTTATGTTGTTTTAGCACCTGAAAATCCACTTGTTGATAAACTTACAACTGCAGAATATAAAGAATCTGTTGAAAATTATAAAGAAGAAGCTAAAAAACAATCTGATATAGAAAGACAATCTTTATCAAGAGAAAAAACTGGTGTATTTACAGGTTCTTATGCTATAAATCCTATAAACAATAAAGAAGTTCCAATTTGGATTGGAGATTATGTTTTATCAACTTATGGAACTGGAGCTGTTATGGCTGTTCCTGCACATGATGAAAGAGATTTTGCTTTTGCTACAAAGTTTAATTTACCAATAGAAAGAGTTATAACTAACAAAAAAGGTGATAACACTGAATTACCTTACTGTGAATATGGTGTATTAGTTAACTCTGGAGAATTTGATGGATTAACTACTGAAGAAGCTAAAGAAAAGATAGTTGAAAAATTATCATCTATGAAACTTGGCTCTGCAAAGGTTAATTATAGATTAAGAGACTGGTTAGTATCTAGACAAAGATATTGGGGAGCCCCAATTCCTATGATTCATTGTGAGCATTGTGGGACTGTACCTGTACCTGAAGATCAATTACCAGTAGAACTTCCATACAATGTTGAATTTGCTCCAGATGGAAAATCTCCACTTGCAAAATGTGATGAATTTATAAATACCACTTGTCCAAAGTGCGGAAAACCTGCTAAAAGAGAAGCTGATACTTTAGATACATTTGTTTGCTCATCTTGGTATCAATTAAGATATCCTGATAGCAAAAATAGCGAAAAAGCTTTTGATAAAGATATAGTAAATAAAATGCTTCCAGTAGATAAATATGTTGGCGGTCCTGAGCACGCTTGTATGCATTTATTATATGCTAGATTTATTACTAAAGCTTTAAGAGATATGGGATATTTAGATTTTGATGAACCATTTAAGTCATTAACTCACCAAGGATTAATTCTTGGACCTGATGGATTAAAAATGAGTAAGTCAAAAGGAAATACTATTTCTCCAAATGATTATATTTCAGAATATGGCTCAGATGTATTTAGAATGTATTTAATGTTTGGATTTGCTTATATTGAAGGTGGAGCTTGGAGTGATGATGGTCTTAAATCTGTTGCAAGATTTGTAGACAGAATCGAAAGATATCTAGATATAGCTAGAGAAGCTATTGAAGCTAAAAATAACAATAAAACTACTTTAGATAAAGCAGAAAAAGAATTAAACTTCTGGCTAAATAATGCAATCAAGGGCGTTACTGAAGATGCTGATAAATTACAATTTAACACAGCAATTGCAAGAATGATGGAATTTGTTAATGCTTTCTCTAAGTATTTACAAGAAGATGTAAAGAATTTAGATTTCCTAAAGAAAACTTGTGTAGACTTCTTAAAAATTCTAGCACCTTTTGCACCTCACTTTGCTGAAGAACAATGGAGTTTATTTGGATTAGACTTCTCAATCTTCAATGAAGCTTGGCCAACATTTGATCCAAAAGCTTTAATTAAAGATGAAGTTGAAATAGCTATTCAAGTTAACGGTAAGATTAAAGCAAAAATAAATGTTTCTACTGATTTAGATGAAGAAGGAATTAAAGCCGCTTCTTTAGCTAATGAAAATATAATTGCTGCAACTGAAGGCAAGAATATAGTCAAAGTTATAGTTATAAAAGGAAGACTTGTAAATATAGTTGTTAAGTAAACTCAAATAAAGGTTATTTTATGAAAAAGGGCTAAATAAGAAAATCGTCATAAACTTTGTACTTTATGACATAGATTCTGATTTAGCCCTTTAATCTTATTCTTTTTTGTATTTCTTTAAAGTTACATATAATAACAATACCGCTACTAATGTTGTTATTAATCTAATAAAGTTTTTTTCAATATTTATCAAATCATAACTTACCAATGCTTCAAGTGCTATAGATGGTATTTTCCCTAAAAAAGTTGCAATTATAAATATAAATCCTTTTACATTGCTAATAGCAGCTGCTAGTGTCACAAATCCTGAAGGTATAAAAGGTATCAATCGACCTTCAAATATAAGTACTCCTGCCTTTTTTCCTTCAGAATCAACTATTGCCCTTAGTAATTTATGTTTATTTTTAATATTTTCTGCTCCCTTTTTAAATCCTAGCCTATATATTACAAAACTTATATAACCGCCAAAGGCTTCTCCGATTAGCGATATTATAAAACCTTCAAAGGCACCAAAAAATATAATATTTGCTCCCGTTACAATTATTGATGGTACTACTCCTAGTATTGCAATTATCGTACTTATCAATATGGATATAGGAATAGAATACATGCTATATTCTTGAAATAATGTAACTATTTTATCTAAATTAAACATATCTTAAACCTTAATTTCCATCTTTAATAAATTTGTCTACTATAAATTTAGGTCTCTCTTTTGTCTCTATGTATATTTTACCTATATATTCTCCGATGACTCCAAGGCATAATAATTGAATTCCACCTATCATCCATATGGACGCAACAATAGTAGTCCATCCTATAACAGCATTTCCTAAAATCCATGTTACTAAAAAATATAGCATAGCTATTACACTTCCAAAGAACATTAAAAAACCTATTGTAAAAACCATTCTAATAGGTTTTACACTAAAGGAAGTTATTCCTTCAAAAGCAAATGATAACATCTTTTTTAATGGATATTTTGACTCTCCTGCAAACCTTTCGTTTCTCTCATAAAAAACCATATCAGATTTATATCCTATCAAAGGAACTAATCCTCTTAGAAATAAATTAACCTCTTTATAAGCTCCCAAATCATTCAAAGCTCTTTTACTCATAAGCCTATAATCAGCATGATTATAAACCATATCAGCACCTAAAAACTTCATAAATTTATAGAATCCCTGAGCTGTTATTCTTTTAAATCCTTTATCTCTTTTTCTACTACTACGAACACCATAAACAATATCAGAACCATCATAGAATTTTTCTATAAACTTATCTATTGCATTTATATCATCTTGAAGGTCTGCATCTAACGATATTGCAGCATCACACATATCTTTTACATTTAATAATCCCGCAAGTAAAGCATTTTGATGACCTCTATTTCTTGATAACTTTATTCCGAAGAATAATGAATTACTTTTATTTAGTTCCTCTATTATCTTCCATGTGTTATCTTTACTTCCATCATCTACAAATACAACTTTACTATTCTTAGATATTATTTTATTAGAAATTAACCTACCCATCTTTTCATTTAATCTATTTGATGTTTCTAAAATTACATCTTGCTCATTGTAGCATGGTATAACTAAATATATAGTTTTCATAAATACTCCTTTAGCTTAACCTAAATTTTTATATTTTTTATTTATTTTACCATATTTTAATTATTTTTTCCAAATTTTAAGTATTTCCTCAAATTTATATAAGAAAATATATTTTTATTTCTTGTTTTTTATACCATATTAATCTAATGCTACTTTAAAATCTTCTAATACTCCACTTACTAATTCCTCATCTAATTGCTTATAATACTCCAAAAGGTTTGAATCTTGAAGAGCAATAAATATATTTTTGCTAATTTCCATCCAAAGCTCTGGTATATAAACCCATACAATTTCTTCATATTTACAACTTAATAAGAAATGTTCCATTCCCCAAAACAAATATTCTTTTATATCATGTAATTTATTAAATTTAATATAATCATTTACTACTTGCTTAGTAAGCTGATACTCATATATATCTACATAAAAAAAGTCAAAGCTTTCTCCAGTAACTTTATAAGCATCTTCATTTATTATTTTTATTTTAGTATTACTTTCAAAATTTGAATAATATAAATCTATTATATCTTTTTCTATTTCATAAACTATAATTTCCGTTACATCACCTTTTTGAGCTAATTCTTGAACTACATAACCTAATCCTAAACCGACTACTCCAACTTTTCCTGTTGCATATTTTATAAACATATAAGAACTTTCTATTTCTAACGGAGAAATTTTCATCCATATATTATTAGGCCCATGTAACTCTAGAATATTTAAATCTATATTTTCTTTCTTACTATACATATATCCATTAATAAAATCTTTTTTTTCATTTATCTTTTTTATTTCAAAACTTCCAACTTTACCTAAAGTTATTAAGTTATTATATTCTTTTATTTTGTCTACTAAATAAGTTCTGTCATATGGCTTCAAAACAATACTTCCCTTCTGAGTGAATAATAATTAAATTACATATACTACTTTATGTAAAAATTTATTTTCTATAACAAACATTATACTCTTAAATAAATTTATTTTAATATAACTATATATTTAAACTAATAAACTACATATTTAAAATTATAAGTATATTAAAT
>NZ_JAGHFX010000072.1 GCF_017888565.1 Clostridium sp. | reverse complement strand
GATTATTATAATAATGACCGTTGTCAGTGGAACTTAAAAAAGCTGACTCCTGTTCAATACAGAAATCAGCTCTTAGCTTCCTAACTCTCTTTTTTAAAATGTCCTTGACATAGGGACCAGTTTAATTAACTCTCCTCTTCTTATTTTTTATTATAAAAATATTAAATTTATATAGGAAATAATATAATATTATATTCTAGAAACACCACTTTTAATTGCAGCTTCTTTGACAGCTTCAGCCACTGCTTTTTGAACATTTAAATCGAATGCTTTAGGTAATATAAAATCAAAGTCAAGATCATTTTTATCTACAGAATTAGCAATAGCATATGCAGCTGAAATTTTCATTTTCTCATTAATGTCGGAAGCTCTTACATCTAAAGCACCTCTGAAAATTCCTGGAAAGGCTAATACATTGTTAACTTGATTAGGAAAATCTGATCTTCCTGTACCTATTATTTTTACTCCAGCATCCTTTGCATCATCTGGGAATATTTCTGGAATAGGATTTGCCATAGCAAAAATTATTGAGTCTGAATTCATGCTACTAGCCATTTCTTTTGTAACTAGGTTAGGAGCAGAAACCCCTATAAATACATCAGCACCAATTAAGGCATCTTTTAAACTTCCACTTATGTTATCTTTGTTAGTAATTAGAGATAAATCTTTCATTGAGTCATTTAAATTTGGAGAATAAGAGTTAATTATTCCTGATTTATCGCATACTACTATACTTTGTGCACCAAAGGAAATTAATAACTTCATATAGCAGTTCCAGCTGAACCAGCACCATTTATGACAATTTTTATATTTTTAATATCTTTATTAACTAATTTTAATGAATTTATTAAACCTGCTAATACAACTATAGCTGTACCATGCTGATCATCATGAAAAACAGGTATATCTAATTTTTCTTTAAGTTTTTTTTCGATTTCAAAGCATCTAGGGGCAGATATGTCTTCTAAATTTATTCCTCCAAGGCTTGGAGAGATTCTTACAATTGTTTCAACTATTTCATCAACATCTTTAGTATCTAAAACCAGTGGAAAGGCATCTATATTTCCGAATTCTTTAAACAATATAGATTTACCCTCCATAACTGGAAGAGATGCTAAAGGGCCTATATCACCTAATCCAAGTACAGCTGTTCCATCTGATATTACTGCAACGGTATTCCATTTTCTTGTGTAGACATAAGCATTAGTGGGGTCTTTATGTATTTCTCTACACGGCTCAGCTACTCCAGGAGTGTATGCTAAACTTAAATCATTTTCATTGGATATTTTACATCTTGATTTTATCTCAATCTTACCTTTCAAATTTTTATGATATTTTAGAGATTCTTCATAAATATTCATATTAATACTCCTTTATATAGAATAAATAATTTAATTTAATCAAAAATATAAGTAGTTACTATCTCTATTATACGAATTATAATGAGCTAATGTAAATAAATATTCGCAAACAAGTTGAAAGTTTATTTTTGCTTTGATAATATGGTATGTGGAGATTAATATTAACTAATTTTATTAATAAAGGATTCATATGTCCTTTTACAAGGAGGCAATGTAAATGTCAGCATTTGTTGTTCTAGGAGCTCAATGGGGAGATGAAGGAAAAGGGAAGATGACGGATTACCTTGCAGAAGAAGCGCAGGTAATAGTTAGATTCCAAGGAGGAAATAACGCTGGTCATACAGTTGAAGTTGGAGATAAGCAATATAAACTTCATTTAATCCCATCAGGAATATTATATGATAAAAAATTAAATATTATAGGAAATGGTGTTGTTGTAGATCCGAAAGCTTTATTTACAGAAATAGATTATCTAGAAGGTGAAGGTGTTAAAGTTACACCAGAAAAACTTATAGTAAGTGATAGAGCGCATGTTATAATGCCATATCATAAGACTTTAGATAAGCTAAAGGAAAAGGCTAGAGGGAAAAATGATATAGGTACAACAGGAAAAGGAATAGGACCTTGTTATACAGATAAGTTTGAAAGATCTGGAATAAGGGTATGTGATCTTATAAATGAAAATATATTTAAAGAAAAATTAAAGGAAAATATAGATTCTAAAAATCAATATATAGTAAAGGTCTTAGGTGGAGAAGAATTAAATTATAATGAGATACTTTCAGAATACATAGAGCTTGCAAAAAGATTAAAACCATATGTACAAGATACTTCAGTAAGGTTATATGATGAAATAAAACAAGATAAAACAGTTTTATTTGAAGGCGCTCAAGGAATGCTTTTAGATATAGATTATGGAACATATCCATATGTTACATCTTCAAACACTACAGCTTGTGGTGTAGCAAGTGGATCTGGAATAGGACCAACTATGGTTACTAATGCAGTAGGAATTGCAAAGGCATATACAACAAGAGTTGGTAAGGGGCCATTTCCAACTGAATTAGATAATGAAATTGGTGAATGGATAAGAGAAAAAGGTCATGAATATGGAGTGACTACAGGTAGATCTAGAAGATGTGGTTGGTTAGATGCTGTTATATTAAAGACAACTGTAAGAGTATCAGGATTAACATCATTATGTGTGACCAAGATAGATACTTTAGCTGGATTAGAAAAACTTAAAATTTGTGTAGGATATAAGTTTAATGATAAAGTCATAGATTATTTCCCTGCAAGTTTAGATGACTTAGAAAAGTGCGAACCTATATATGAAGAGTTTGATGGATGGGGTGAAGAAGTAGCAAGGGCGAGAAGTTATGATGAATTACCTGAGAATGCTAAAAAATACCTAACAAGAATTGAAGAACTTACAGGTACAAAGATATCAATAATTGGTGTAGGTCCAAGAAGAGATCAAACAATTAGAGTAACAAAAGAATTATAAAATAAAGAGGAGAGTATTAATTTTTATAATACTCTCCTTAATTATTAATAATTATGAAAAAATATATATAAATAAATATATATATGATATTGTATAAAAAAGTACGTATTTAATAAATTTTGTAAATAAATTGTGGTAAAATTAATATATATATTAATATGATTTAATTTAGGAGGTGAGCTTATGGAAGAGAGAAAAGTTTATTTGTCAATTTCAGAAATGTTATCAAGAGCATTTAATTCATGTAAAAGTAGTGCATTAGAAATTTTAAAGGTTATTGGAATATTTATTGTTCCTATGTTTGTAGTTTTATTTGGAATGATTATAGTAATAGTTTTTTCAGCCTTTATGAATATTTCATATTCATATTCTTATTCATATTCCTATTTAGATGATGCTATACCGTTTATAGGATTAGGAACAATACTTCTCATAATTTTAGTATCAATAATATCATCAATATTAATGTTATATGCAAATGGGATTATAACTAAAATGTTGGATGATGCGAATAAAGGAAATGAAGTAAGTTGGAGAGCTGCTAATAAGTATGTTTGGCAAAAGAAATGGAGCATTTTAGGATTAAATATATTAATTTGGCTAATATTTTTTGCGTTTATAGTAGTAGTAGTTTTACTAACATTATTATTATCTTTAATAACTATGGGTATTGTGTTAATAATATTAATTCCTTTGTTAATTGCATTAATTGTTATCTTAGCACCGTTACCATATTTATTTAATTCAATGCTAATAGTAAGAGATTTAACGATTACTGAAGCAATAGGGGAAACATTTATGCTATTTAAAAGGGGATATTTCTGGTCAACTATAGGGAAATTGGCAGCTATATCTGGAATAACAATTGGTATTGGATTAGTTTTAGCTATATTTCAAGTAATACCTTTAGTTGGGATAGTAATAGCTATAATAGGACAATATTCAATTCAAGCATATACAATATCTTATTTAAATATACTATCATTAGATAGAAGTAATATTGTAGAAAATTTTATAGATCCTATAATGTAAATTGAGAAAGGTTTATTTAACTAGATTATATTTAGTTAAATAGGCCTTTTATTCTATATGTATAAATGACCTTATACATAATAATACAAATAAAACTAATACTATAAAAAGAAAACATAGTAGAGGTGAGTATATGATAAATAAAGATATGACCGTATTAGAGGCTATACAAGAAAATCCTCAAGTTGAACAAATATTTTTAAGCTTTGGGATAGGATGTGGAATTTTTAGTAGCAATAGTAAAATTACAATAGAAGATATGTGCATAAAAAAAGGAATAGATGTAGAGAGATTAATTAATGAATTAAATTATAATAGATTTTATTAATAGAAGGTATAAGTTTTTGGTGAAATTTTTTCTAAAGAATGTAAAAAGTGTTATAATTATAATATTATTTCAACTCTGTAGAAATGCAGAGTTTTGATATTTAGATTAGGAGGATATTATGGGGAACAGTTATAATAAGGAATATGAATTACATTATTACGATGTAGATAGCAATTTAAGATGTACAATGTCAACTATAATAAATATTTTATCTGATATAGGTACAAAACAATCAGAAGAGCTTGGTTCAGGTATGGAAAGTTTACTAGAAAATAATATGACATGGGTATTTTATAACTATCATGTAAAAGTATTTAGACATCCAATGTATGGAGAAAAGCTATCAGTGAAAACTGAAGCAGTAGGGTTTAAGAAATTTTATGCTTTAAGAAATTATGAAATTAAAGATAGTAGTGGAAATATAGTTGTATCTGCTAATGCCATATTCTTATTAGTTAATCTAGAAAAAAGAAGAATGATGAGGATACCACAAGAACAATATGAGGTTTATGGTGTAGATGGCGATATGAAAGAGGAATTTAAGCTTCCTAGATTAGAAAAGATTGATGAACATAAGTATGAAAGAAACTTCAAAATAAGATATACAGATATAGATTTTAATAAACACGTAAATAATACTAAATACATTGATTGGGCTATTGAAACATTACCAGAAGATATTGTAAATAATTATGTATTAAGTGAAGTTAAGGTAACATTTGAAAAGGAATGTAAATATGGCGAAGAAGTTAAAGTGTTTACAGATGTTAGAGTAGAAGAGGGGGATGAAATGGTTACTATTCACAAAATAGAAACTGTTGATGGAAAAGAATTGACAAGATTAATTGGTCGTTGGAATAAGTGTTAGAATATAAAAAGGAGTAATAACCAGTCAAATTATTACTCCTTTTTGTATTAATAATTAGCTATATTTTTTGAAACAAAATTACCTGAACTCCAAGCCCAATGAAGATTAAAGCCACCACAGTCACCATCTACGTCTAGTATTTCTCCACAAAAATATAAATTTTTTACTAGCTTAGATTCAAGGGTTTTTGGATCAACCTCTTTAGTGTTTATTCCTCCAATAGTAACTTGTGCTTGATTGAATCCATTAGTATCAATACATTTGAATTTCCAGTTCTTTAACAAGTTAATAAGTCTTTTCTTCTCATCCCACTTTAAGTCATAACAAGGTTTATGTAAATTTTCTATATTAGCTTCTTTTAATAGTGTTGGAATTAACTTTTTATTTACTATTCCAATTAAAGAATTTATAACAGGCCTATGAGAAAATATTGCAAAGTGATTTTCTATAAAATCCTCTATTTCTGATAGTGATTGATTAGGCATCATATCTACAATAACTTCAACATTTTTTTTCTTTAATAAGGCCTTAGAAGCATGACCAGAAATTTGAAGAATTGGGGGGCCTGATATTCCGTAATCAGTAAAGAGAATTTCACCAAATTCTTTTCTTATTGGTTCACCATCAACTAATAATGTTGAATATCCATCAAATTTTACTCCTGTGATAGATTTTAAATAAGGATAACTCAATTTTAATTGAACTATTCCAGGAATAGTTTCAATTATTGAGTGTCCGAATGATTTTGCTAAGTTATATGCAGAACCATCAGATCCTGTTTTTACTGCTGATCTTCCTCCACAAGCTAAAATTAATTTATTACATGTGAATAACTTATTTTCTTCGTTATTTGTGGATAACTTAAAAATATTTTTCTTGTGGATATCTTTCACTTTACAATCTGTGTATAAAGGAATACCTCGGTCTTCTAAAGCTAATTTTAATATATCTACAACTGAAGATGCTTGAAGTGATTTGGGATACATCTTACCATTTTTTAATTCTACAATTGGAAGTCCTAATGATAGAAAAAAATTTTCTGTGTCATCTACACTAAAGCTTGATAAAACATTTGTAAAAAATCCTGGATTTTCACTATGGTAAGAAAGAAAAGGAAATGAAATTGTTCTGTTAGAGATGTTACAACGGCCATTTCCTGTAGTTAATATTTTTTTTCCTATCCTATCAGTACCTTCAACTATGGCAACATCTAGTCCAAAATCTTTAGCAGTAATAGCTGCTGATAAGCCAGAAGCACCACCGCCTACTATAATTAAATCATGATGAATCATAATAAATCTCCTTAATAAGTTAATAATTTTAATTTTATCATAATATAAATTTTTTGGTTAATATAATAATATTCTATTTATGTAAAATTTTTTATTAACTTGTAATTATGCATATAATCTTATTATGTAAACCAGTAAATATGAGTTACTACAGATTATAATATAAGCTCTTTAAATATGTAATCTTTAAAAAATATATAATATAAATTTATAAATATGGAATAATAAAATAAGTAAATAGATAAATAAATACAGTATAGTTGGTTTATATTACACGATATATAGTAATGAGGTGAAATTATGATAGTTAAAGTAGTTAATGAAGATAATGAAGATTACAATAAAGAATTTAAGTTAAGAAGAATGAACTATGATCAATGTGTAGTAAATTATCCTAATTCTAAGGGGATTAATATTTTTTTTAATAAAGATTTAAAATTTATTCCAGAATCGGATGTGGATGATTTTTTAATAAATAATAAGAACTTTCTAAAAATAAAATTAAATAGGGGAATATCCGTACAATTCTATAAAATATTATTTGATAATTTTAAGAATCAATTTAAAGAAAATGTAGAAGAAATAAATTTATTAAAGGATAAATACTCAGTAAATAAGAGAGGAATATGGGAAAAAGAGATAATCTGTGTAATAAATAATAAAATTCCTACAAGAATAATTGCTAGTGGACAAAACTTTAGGAAAAATAACTATAATATAAATATAGAAGAAATAAAAAAAGAAGAATTTTTAGAAGTTTGTAATTTTGAAATAGATAAAATAAAAAAAGAAATAAAAGAAAATCAATCACATTTATTAAGATATGAAAAGGCTATAAATGTAGTAAAATTCGGCAATAACGGTACTAAATTATTGACCTAAGTGCACGTATAAATAAAGTAATTTAAAAATAAAAAAAAAAGTTGTTAAAAAGTGTTGACACTATATTAAAATTTATGTATTATAGTTAATGTGCTCGCCGACAGAACAGCTCGGTTGAGAAAAAAACATGGCTCCTTGGTCAAGCGGTCAAGACACCACCCTTTCACGGTGGTAACAGGGGTTCGATTCCCCTAGGAGTCACCATTATGGAAGCATAGCTCAGCTGGGAGAGCATCTGCCTTACAAGCAGAGGGTCACAGGTTCGATCCCTGTTGTTTCCACCATAAAATTTGGCTCAGTAGCTCAGTTGGTTAGAGTGCCGGCCTGTCACGCCGGAGGTCGAGGGTTCGAGCCCCTTCTGAGTCGCCACTTTAAAGTGAGATAAAATTAACATGCGCTGGCATGGCTCAACGGTAGAGCAGCTGACTTGTAATCAGCAGGTTGTAGGTTCGATTCCTATTGCCAGCTCCATAAGACTTTAGATAATTCTAAAGTCTTTTTGTTTTTTATAGTTATGTATATATATATTTTTTATAACAAATAAAAAGTGTAATACTTAATTTTGAAATTAAGTATTACACTTTTTTATTTTTTCTTTAAATTTAATTGAATTCTTATATCTTCAGAATAAAATTTATATAACTTAAAGTTACCTAGGAGTCTAGAAGAAATTCTTTCAGAATAATTTTTACTTATATCAGGCAAGGACAAGTTTGTGGAAATTAGCATTTTTTTTCTTTTTAATAGTTTCTTATTTAGAAAATTAAAAAATTCTGTTGCAGAGAATTCAGTAAGTTGTTCTGCTCCTAGGTCATCTATTATTAGTAGATCACAGTTTATTAAAAGATCTTCTAAATTATAATTATTTTCGAATCTTATTTCTCTTAAATTTTTAATAAGCTCATCTATACTTCTATAAACCACTAAATAACCTTTATCAAGTAGTTCTTTTGCAACACAGCAACTGAGAAACGTCTTTCCGGTTCCTGAATCACCATAAAATAATACATTGTCATTATTTTTAGAGAAGTTTGGTATAAAGTCTCCATTTATATACTCAAGAATATTTTCAATATTTTTTCTAGGAGTGTATTTATCATCACTTATTTTATAATTAGTAAATAAAGATAGATCAAAGTTATTAAAGTTATTTACTCTTAGTGAATCTTGTAAATCAGAGTCCTTATAGTAAAGGTTGACTAATTTATTCTTATAGCAAATACATTTTGTACTACCGATATATCCTTGATCTTTACATTTAGGGCATCTGTGATGAAGTGTTAAATATTCTTGATCATATCCATTAGCTACTAGAGCTTCATATTTTTTAAATCTGAGATCAACTATTTCTTCTTTCAGATTTTTGAGTTCTAATTCATTTATGCCCCTTAAAACTGACATAGCTAAATTAAGGGACTTTTTCTGAATTAAATTATCTAATTCTAAGATATTTGGATGCTTTTGCTTTATTTCTTTACGCCTTTTTTCTAAATTTTTCTCCTCTTCAAGTCGTATGTTTTCATAAATTAATGTTAATTCTTTTTCATATCCTTTAATCATCATTATCCCATCCTAATAATTTCTTTTCCAAATCATCATAATCATAGTCACGGCCTTTAAAGTTATTAAATCTTAATTTAGGCTTTTCATATGAATTTGACTTTTGATTGTTAAAATTCTTTTTAGAAGATGAATTTTTATAAGAAGTTTCTTTTTCTTCAATTTGTTTTAATGTCCTAAGGTTATCTTTATTCCAACTGGATAATATTCCATCTATATACTTAAAATCAGCCCTATTTAACCTTTGGAAGCAAATGTCACATGCTTTCTTTATTATTTCTAATGAAAAGTTGTAATTTGTAGTCCATTTTTCTAACATATCTTCTTGGGGTTTCATTATATCAGTATTTCTAATTCCTAAGAATTTTAAAATTTCTCTATAAGTACCCCATTTATCTTCTGTTTTTCTTATATAATTTTGAGCATCATCAATTGTTTTTATACTCATTTCATGCCAAGCTAAGGCAACCTTTTCTATATACCTATGATTTGTTTTCCCTTTAGAAGCACAGTACTCTATAAGTAGTAGTATCAGTTCAGAAGAAAAATTAAAGTCCCTTTTCCAGCTTATATAGGTCGTGAACTCGCTAGGGGATAGTGGTCTACCTAATAATTTTTCTATATCTTTTAGCATACCATTGTTAGATTCATCCGAAAGTTCAGCTAATATATTAATTTCGTCCTTATTAACAGTATTTTCAGAGGAAAGATCTATAAATTCTATATCAAAGTTTCCCATTTTGTCTATTGGAACTAGTTTGATTGCTCCTTCTTCATTCCAATAGTTAAGGGCATTTATTATATCAGACTCTAATAAATTCAATGATGTAGCTAAGATTGATGCATTAACACCGATTTCGCCTGTAAAATTATATTTAAGCATAAGAAGATATACTTTAATAAATTCTCCTCTAGCTTTAGGCATATATTTTTCAATAAATGCATTACTGACAGGAGTAAATTTTAAAGGCTTTGATTTAAGCATAAAAGTGCTCATATTTACATCTACCTTTCTAAAATTAATTGTATAATAAGTTAATTATAACAAAGTGGTGAAGTAGGCTCAACTAAACTATGGAATATATAAAAGAATATTATTTCTAAATCTGGTAAAACTAATAGATGTGTTGCTTAACATTATTAATATGAAAGGAGATTTTATGGATACAAAAGGAGACTCGGGAAAAATAACTAGATATGTTGTATTACTAATATTTAGTACTATTCTAGTTATAAATATTAATTCTATTAAGGTTAGTGCTAATACAAATGAGGTGTTAAATAATATTGACTTAAATAACTCAAGATATTCTATATCTGACAAAATATCTGATAATATATTTGAAAATTTAATTGTTGCATTAACGGGCAAGATAGATGGGTATGAAGTTAAATTAGGTAATAAAGTAATAGGATATACTTCAATAGAAAATAATCTAACTAAAATAGAAGATTTGGTCCTGAAGAAAGTTATAGACGAAATGGATATCAATGAAGACTCAGTATTATCATTTGAAATAAGTGGAGATATAGACTTGCAAGAAGGTAGATTTGATGTAGGTTTATTACAGACAAATGATGAACTAGTTAATTATATATATGAATTATCACATGAAGAATCAAGTGAGATTAAGTTAAATGTGAAATATACTAGTGAGGAAAATATAAAAATTCAGCCTAATACAATAATAATACCAAGTGATTCAATGTACTTAGGAGAAAGTAAGGTTGAATATGGCGAGGTTGGATTAAAGAAACAAGTTAAAGAAGTTACTTATGAAAATAACAAACTAATAGAAACAAAAGTTGTCAATGAAGAAGTAATAAAGGAACAAGTTGCTAAAAAGATATATAGAGGAACAAAAAACCCCTATGACTATGGAGTCGCTTTTTTAAGTAGCCCAACTAGGGGGGGATACATGACCTCTGGATATGGAGAGAGATGGAACTCTTTTCATAAGGGAATAGATATTGCAGGTAATACAGGGGATGATGCATTAGTTGCAATGGATGGAGAGGTTATTTACGCACAATACAATGACGGCGGTTATGGAAATTTAATAATAGTTAAGCATGAAGATAATATGGTTACATATTATGGTCATTTAAGTGACTTTTATGTTAAGGTAGGAGATAAAGTTAAAAAGGAAGATGTAATAGGAGCTATTGGAAGCACTGGATTTAGTACAGGACCTCATTTACACTTTGAACTTAGAGTAGATAATGAACCAGTAGATCCTACAAAATATATTGTTCAATAAATTGATAGTTAATATAAAATGAAAGGTGCTTAAATTAGTACCTTTCATTTTAATATAGAGTTTATATTTATTTTTCCATCACCTTGGCAATTCTTTGGCATATCAAGTGGCTCACATGAGACTTTTAAAAGTGAAGCTACATCTTTGGGGGTTAAGTTTTCGTTATTTTCATAAATTAAAGCACAAACACCAGCTACATAAGCGGCAGCTAATGAAGTACCACTAAATGTTTTATATGAACTATCAAGTTTTGATGGATAAAGCTTAATACCATCTTTTTCAGAAATATAATTAGTGTTAGAGTTTAAAGAAACTATATCAACACATGATGCACATAAATTAGGTTTTAAGTCTTTTTTTAATGCGCCTATAGATGAATAAGTATAAGGTTTCACCTTGGACGTAGAATCATATCCTGAGACTGTTATGCAGTTAGGACATAAAGCAATTCCTGTAATTGACCCATCTAAATTTTTATTGCTTCCACTTGGAACTATACAAGTTATGTTTTTACTATTTACTAAT
This sequence comes from Clostridium sp., assembly GCF_017888565.1. GTDB lineage: Bacteria > Bacillota > Clostridia > Clostridiales > Clostridiaceae > Clostridium. The sequence goes on along the minus strand of NZ_JAGHFX010000072.1, from coordinate 11,784 downwards.
GAAACCATTATATCAAAACATTTTTGCAGAAATACATTATAATGTAGAAGCTCAAATGGCAAACATAACAGTTTAATATTATGTTTTTCAGATTCTTCAGAAATCATTTCCATAGAGTGAAGTATATCAGATATATACCCCTTACCACTTTTATCAAATGCTTTATAGCAATATATATTACATTCAGTAGCAACCCCACGATACATGCCATTTGATTTTTCACCGTTTCCTGCAATTATTCCAGCGGTACAAGTACCATGACCATTATCATCATACGGATATTTTAGTCCATTTATCAAGTCGACAAACATAGATATTCTATTATATGGAGTAACTAAATCAGGATGAGGATAAACTCCAGTATCTATGATTGCAACACCGATGCCTTTACCAGAACTTTTGGTCTTACTAGATATTCTTACTTTATTTGCAGTACTAACACTCATGCCGCATAAAAATAAATATTCATCAAAGCAAATATACTCAACTTCAGGATATTCTAATAATCTTTGAATACCTCTAGTATTTAGTCTAGCGGATATTATATTGCAATGCTTTATATTGCTCATAACTTCCCCTTTATAAGATGTAATTTTCCTTATGAGGCTATCCTGAAACCTTTTATATTTAATAAGTATCCTATAATTATTATAGGGCTTTGCTAACATACAACTCTTTAAGTTTGTATCCAACTTTTTATTAGAAGAAAACATACTATACTCCTAAAATTAATTACAATATATAGTATAGTAAAAGTATCGATTTTGTTAATGCTATAATTTATTATATAAAAAAAGGAGAAGCATTAGCCTCTCCATTTAAATATAACTATTCCTAATATCATTATAGCTATTCCTATGAACTCCTTAAGATGGAATGATATCTTTTCAGCTCCAAATAAGCCAAATGCATCTACAATTCCAGCAGAAGCTAATTGAGCAACTAGTATTATAGCAATTCCACATGTAGCACCCATTGCACCAATACTTCTCATAACAGTAAAAATAATTATTACACCAAGTACACCGCCAAGTAAATATAGTTTATTTACTTCTTTTACGGCTTTAAAGCTACCTTTTCCAAAGAACATTACAATAATTAATGTTAAAGCTAATGCAGTAGCTTGAACTATAACGTTTGTTTCCCAGGTTCCAACCTTCTCTTCTAATTTAGTATTGAATACGCCTTGTAGTGTCATGGATATTCCTGATATTATTGCATATATAATTGCTAGCATATTAAATCACCTCAAGGGTAGTATTCCACTTAAATAAAAGAAATATTAAAAAACCTCCTATAAATATAGAAGGTTTTAATTATATACTAAATAAATGATTCTTTAATCTTAGATTCTGAATAACCCAAAGTAATTCCTAAGCTAATAAAATCTTCAACTAGTGTTATATAATGGTCTTCAGAAGGTGATATTATTAGGTCATTTAAATCTATAAATAGATTTAAAAATTGATCGCTTAAACAATAATCATTTGGTTTAATAAGTACTTCTTCGATATGATCGTAATGTCTATCTATACCAAGATTAATTATATGAGCAAAACAATCTAAATATTTCTCAAATAATATTGACACATTCATTGGTTCATCTTCTGATATCCAATATTTATAGCATTTAGTTTCATTTGCTAGATAGCTTAATTTTGTATGTAATTCGAGATGTTTTCTAGCCCAAATTTTATATTCGCTTAAGGTATTATCAATAATGATTTTTTTATTTTTTTCTTTTTGAGATTCAAAAAAAGATATAATATTCATAAATATCCTCCTGCTTTTAAGGATTTACTATAATATATTTTACAAAAATATTTTATAAATGAAAAGTCCGGTAAACGAATACAAAAAAATAAATTTTTTATATATTAAGAAAATAAAAAAAGTGCTTAAATAATTAAGCACTTTCTGATATTTTACATTTATAAATAAAGATTCTTTTTTAAAGGATAACTTTTTATTAATGTTTCTCTTTTGTTAGTAGAAAATTTCCATAGCTCTATTCTATCAACTTTAAGAGTTTCACAATTAGATTTAAAGTTAACTTCACCATCAAATTTTTTCATATCCTTTGGGAGGTAATTAAGATTAGCTAAAGATATATGCATTGATGGTTCACTATTGCAATTCTGGGTATTAAACCCGTGTAATTTTAATGTATCACTCATTAATCTTGTAAGCCTCTTTATATATCCTACATCTTCTATCTTCATATTTAAAGTTTTATTAGTTTCTGAAACTGAAACCTCGGTAGAAAGCTGAACCTTAAAATTTTTATAAGGTTTAACTATTTTATCTACAACAACATCCAGTTTATCTATATTAGGATTTTCTATTATCTCTAATGGAATATAAGGAGTTGGAGAATTCCTATTAGCTCTAAATTTTTTAGATAGATTTCTTTGTATAGGATTTAAGTTTTTATAAGATTCTTCATCAAATAATGCCACTAAATAATATTTCATAGCTTTAGCCTCTCATATCAAATTAGTCTATATTTTCATTTTATTTTATGTATTTTAAATGAATACAAACTTTGTTATAAATTATAACATATTAAAATAAATTAAAAAAGATAATATAAAGAAAAGTTCAAATATTATAAAGGTTAGGGAAAATGGCAATTGGAATAAAAAACTCTATTTCCTAAAATTATTTTTATGTTATAATGAGTATTGTAAGTTTTTAAGAAAGTAATTTAAGTAATAAGTTTAATAATGGATAATAGTTGAAATAATAGGAAATATTAATATATATAAATTATGATAAGGGTGAAACGGATGGAAAAATTAGTTATAAATGGAGGCAAAGTTTTAAAAGGATCAGTTGATATAAATGGTGCTAAAAATTCAGCTGTAGCCATATTGCCAGCAGCTATAATGGCTAGTGAAGGAAAGTGCATAATTGATAATGTACCTGATATAGAAGATGTACATTGTTTAGAAAGAATATTAACTAGTCTTGGTTGTTCTGTAAATAAGTTAGATAATAATACTTTAGAAATAGATGCTACTGATGTGAGAACTGTAGAAGCATGTACTGATGATGTAAGAAGAATGAGAGCATCATATTACTTTATTGGAGCGTTACTATCAAGGTTTAAGAAGGCGAGAGTAGACCTTCCAGGGGGATGCCCTATAGGAGTTAGACCTATAGATCAGCATATAAAAGGATTTGAAGCATTAGGAGCAAAAGTTACTATAGAACATGGAGCTGTTAGTGTTGAGGCTGAGCACCTTCATGGAGCAAATATATTTTTTGATGTTGTTACAGTTGGAGCAACTATAAATGTTATGATAGCAGCAACTTTAGCAGAAGGGACAACAATACTAGAAAATGTTGCAAAAGAACCTCATGTAGTAGATGTTGCAAACTTCTTAAACTCTATGGGAGCAGATATAAAAGGTGCAGGAACGGATGTAATTAGAGTAAAAGGTGTAGAAAAGTTATCAGGATGTAATTATAGCGTTATACCAGATCAAATCGAAGCTGGTACATTTATGATAGCAGCTGCAGCAACTAAGGGAGATGTAACTATAAAGAATGTTATACCAAAGCACTTGGAATCAATTGCAGCAAAGCTTATAGAAATGGGAGCTATAGTTGAAGAAGGCGATGATAGCGTTAGAGTATACGTTGAAGGAGACTTAAAAGGAGTTAATGTAAAGACGGCTCCATATCCAGGATTCCCAACAGATGTTCAGCAGCCAATGTCAGCTTTATTAAGTGTAGTACCTGGTAAAAGTTTAATAGCTGAAAGCATTTGGGAAAGTAGACATAAGCATATAGATGAGCTTAAGAAAATGGGAGCAACTATAAGAGTAGAAGAAAGAACAGCTATAATAGAAGGTTCTAAGAACTTAGTAGGAGCTAAAGTTATAGCAACTGACTTAAGAGCTGGAGCAGCTATGGTAATAGCAGGATTAGTTGCAGAAGGTGTAACTGAAATATTAGAAATAGAACATATAGATAGAGGGTATCCGCATATTGAAAACAAGTTTACTGCATTAGGTGCAGACATAATCAGAGTAGCTGAATAGTATCTGCATGGGGGATAGTAAAATGAAGTTTTGCCCATTATATAGTGGGAGCAGCGGCAATAGTATATTTATTGCTTCAGAACATGCAAAAATATTAATAGATGCGGGTTTACCAGGAAAAAAGATAGATGATGCCTTAAGAAGTATTGGAGAAAATCCAGGTGATATAGATGGGATATTTGTTACTCATGAACACTCAGACCACATAAAGGGAATAGGAGTATTATCCCGTAAATATGACATTCCTATATATAGCAATGCAGATACATGGATGGCTATGGAGAGAAGTATAGGGAAAATAAAAGAACATAATATAAGAATAATGGATAGAAGATCAACACTATCTATAAAGGATTTAGATATAATATCCTTTAATATACCTCATGATGCCGTTGCTCCAGTTGGATATACTATGCATCATAATGGTAAAAAGGTTAGTGTTACAACAGACTTTGGAATATATACAGAAGAAATACGAGATAATATAAAGGACTCGGAAGTTATGTTATTAGAAAGTAACCATGATGTAAATATGCTAAAGTTTGGACCATATCCGTACACTTTAAAAAGAAGAATACTAAGTGAAGTTGGACATTTATCTAATGAAGATTGTGGTAAAGCAATAGTAGACCTAATTAGATATAAGCCAAACAAAAAAATAATACTAGGGCACTTAAGTGGAACTAACAATCATCCAGATTTAGCTCTAGAAACAGTTAGCTCTGTGTTGAAGGAGCATGGTATAGTACCTAAAGAGGATATTGACTTAACTATGGCTAATAGACATAGTCCAAGTAACATAATAGAAGTTTAGTTATTAGGAAGAGGATGAGTTATTATGAATAGTAAGGAAATATATGCATGCAAAGTTCATATTTATGATGCAATGGATGATTTAATCAACTATGAAGAAACCTTTCCTATTATGGAAAAGGCAAAGGATATGAAATGTAGTTATTGTAGTGAAAATGCAGAGTACATAATTAAAGTAAATGAGTAAAAAATAATAAATTTAATATAAAACCATTAAAAAGGAGAAGGAACTTATGAGTTTATATAAACAATGGACAGATATGGTAGTTGAATATGTTAAAACAAAGGGAGAACAAGCTTTTTGGGATGAGTATATGGAAATAGAAAAGGCCATATACAGAGATATCTTATCAAAGCATAAAGAAAATTATGCTTTCACAATTAACGATTTAGCTAATAAACATAATACAACTCCAGAATTTATTATGGGATTCGTTGACGGAATAAACGATAGTTTAAAGAATGCACTTGATTTAGAAGCTTTAACAGCTACTGATGAAATAGCATTAGATGTAGATTTAGAAAAATTATATTACAATATGTTAGATGCTAAAGCAGAATATCTATATACTTTACCACAATGGGAAGGAATATTCTCACCTGAAAAGAGAAAAGAGATTCAAAAACAATATAGAGAATCTATAATAGTAAGAAATGAAAATAAGATAGGAAGAAATGATCCTTGTACATGTGGAAGTGGAAAGAAATATAAAAAGTGCTGTGGAAAATAGCTTAAAATAAAAGAGGCCTATATTTGAATAGGTCTTTTTTTGCTGCAAATAGGTATATTTAAATATTTATTTAATAAGTTTATATTAGTTTTAAAAAGATATCTAATCTATCATAAATGTTGGGGGAAGTATATATGGATAATAACTTAAAATGGGTCAATGAGCAAAAGATAAATAGAACGATAGAAGCATTAAATAAAAATAATATGAACGGATATTTAGTAAATACAAAAGATGAATTAATAGAAAAAATAAATGAAATTGTTAAAGAAGGAGCAGTAGTATCTTGCGGTGGATCTATGTCTCTTTTTGAGTATGGAGTTATCGATCATCTAAGAAGTGGAAGATATGAATTTTTAGATAGATATAAAGAAGGATTAACTTCAGAAGAAGTTACCAGAATATTCAAAGAAAGTTTTTTAGCAGATGCATATTTTGCAAGTAGTAATGCAGTTACTGAAGATGGAAAGCTTTATAATGTTGATGGGAATGGAAATAGAGTTGCAGCAATTTTATATGGGCCTGATAAGGTTATTCTTTTAGTAGGAGTAAATAAAATAGTTAAAGATATTGATGAAGCTATTAAAAGAAACAGAGAAATATGTGCACCAGCTAATGCAAAGAGATTAAATAAAAAAACACCATGTGCTAAAGTCGGATATTGTATGGATTGTAAAAGTAATGAAAAAATATGTAGAGAGTTTACTGTAATAGCAAGCCAAATGCAAAAAGATAGAATACATGTTATATTTATGAATGAAAATATAGGCTATTAGGATAATTAAGAATCAGCAAATTATAATAAAATTTGAAGATAAGGTTATCCCTATAAGCAGTTTATAAACTATAGATTAACTAATAATAAATAAATTAAAAAATTAAGAAGTGAAAGGTGTATGTTGAAAAAAGTAAATTTAAATGCCATCATTTCTTAATTTTTGTGTCAAAAATTCCTGTATTAAATAATTATATTATATAAGAATTTATAAGGCGGGAGAGATATATGTTTGAGATGTTCCCTTTTTTAATTAATAATGTAATAGGTGGAATGTTCAATGGAAATGCTAATAATGGAAATAATAATATAAATAATAGTTTCAATAATAGTTATCAATATAGTAGCTTTAATAGTGGAAGTGATATGATTGGAATTTTTGGTGGAACATTTAGTAGTGTATTCAATCAAGTTTTTACAACGTTAATAACAAATGAAGATTTAATAAATAATATAGTTGACACAGTTTTAAATAATGATGTTGTAAATTCTGTTTTAGAGGGCATAGATGAAGACCTAGATTTAGATTTTATTGACTATGGTGATAGATATTTAATAGAAGGTAAATTAGTGGGGTTTGATAAGAAGGATATAGATATAGACTATGAAGAGGATCATATAAGAATTAAAGTTAAGAAAAATCAGGTTTTTAATAATGGAAATTCAATGGTTGCAGTTTTTCAAGAAGGATCTAATTTAGAAAAGAGTTATTATGTTCCAAATGTTGAAGCTAATAAAATTCAAGCCGTTTATAATGCAGATGTCTTAAGAGTTTATTTAAAAAAGAGACCAGCAGTAGATAAAGATACAACAATTATAGATGTAGAAAGTTTTACTGATGCAAATGATATTACAGAAATAGATACCTATATAGATTTCAAATAATGAATTATATAACAGATGAGGAGAAAATGGAATGAATATAACAATAATTTCAGTGGGTAAGTTAAAAGAAAAGTACCTAAAACAAGCGATTGATGAATACTCAAAAAGATTAAGTAGATATTGTAAATTAGATATTATAGAGCTTCCAGATGAAAAAACTCCAGATAATGCATCTGAAAAAGAAGAGTTACAAATAAAAGATAAAGAAGGAGAACTTATACTATCTAAAATAAAAGATAATATGTTTGTAATTGCAATGGACTTAAAGGGAGAAAATTTAACTTCAGAGCAATTTGCAAACTACATAGAAAATTGCGGGATTATGGGAAATTCCAATATAGTATTTATAATAGGAGGAAGCTTAGGACTATCACAAAGCGTTATAAAAAGGGCAAATTATAAACTTTGCTTCTTAAAAATGACTTTTCCACATCAATTGTTTAGAGTTATGTTATTGGAGCAAATTTATAGAGCTTTTAGGATAATGAAGAATGAACCGTACCACAAGTAAGTGAGGTTTTTACTAAAACTGGATAATTGTTTAGAGATAAACTATATATTATTAAAATAATATATATACATTTTGGAATTATTGTAAGCTAATTAATAAAATTTGATAAGAGAGCATTGCATGAACAGTATAAAATAAATTTCTCTGATATAATTTTTCTATAAATTAAAGGAGGAGTATATTATGAACGCATGGGAAGCAATCCAAACATCTGTCGATTATATTGAAAAACACCTACAAGAGGATATTAGTGCTGAAAGATTAGCTAATATGGTATCACTATCACCATTTTATTTTCAAAGGTTATTTAAAAGATTAGTAAATAAACCATTACAAGAATATGTTAAATTGCGCCGAATGTCTAAAATAATTGAGAAGCTGAAAGAGAATGAACAAAGAATTTTAGATTTGGCATTAGATTATGGTTTTTCTAGTCATGCAAATTTCTCTAGAGCTTTTAAGGAAGTATATGGTATTACGCCAACAGAGTGTAAGAGTACAGCTCCATTGCTCAATACTTTTGATAAGCCAGATATTTCTATGAAATATATATTAGTTGATGAAGAAGTTCCGCTTATTATAAATGATATAGTGTTAGAAGTTAAGAGGAAAAAGATTACACAGCCAGAAAAGTATATTGGTCTTGTAGCTGATGTAAACATTAATGAACAAATTCCTATTGGAGAAAGTACAGGTATTGATGTTCCTGGAGAACTTTGGAACAAGTTTCATAAAGAAAAAGATACATTACTAGAATTCATTAACTTGAATATGGAAATGGGGATTTCCTACATGTCAGAATCAGCAAGTGGAACGTTTAAGTATTTTGTTGGCTCATTTTTGGAAAAAGAACCTAAAGATTTATGCAATGAATATATTATCCAAGAATTACCTTTAGGAGAGTATATTGTGTGCAATATAGAAGCAGAAAGTTTTGAAAAGTTAGTAACTGATGCATTAAATAAAGCGAATAAATATCTTTTTCAAACTTGGCTTCCCAATCATCAATTAATGGTTGAACCTTTTTCAGCTGAAAAATATTATTTAAATTGCGATTGTATCAATCGTATGGAAATATGGTTAAAACTTATGAATAAAGGATATTAGTACATATTAGAAAATAAAAATTATAATTTATTGATTATTCTAAAAATATAACAATATATTTAGAATAGTATTAATTTTTATTCTAAATAAGTTTCGGGTTATTAACATACTGATAAAAATGGAGGTATTAGATTGAGTGAGTTGCAGAATTATGATTACTGTCCTACATTAGAAGAAATAAGTGAATACATTAGAAATCCTGTATTTGATAGATTTTGTTTAGATATTAAAAAAAAATATAATATAGATAGTAAAATTGAATTTAGCAAATGTGGTTGGGAACCAGGTTGGAATATAAAATTTAAGAAGTTAGGAAAATCTTTGTGTACCATATATCCTAGAGAAATGTATTTTACTGTATTAATAGTAATAGGGAGAAGAGAAAAAGACCAAGTAGAATCATTATTACCTAATTGTTCTATTGAATTACAAGGAATTTATAGGCAAACTAAGGAGGGAAATGGCCAGAAATGGCTTATGATTGATTTAGAAGATATGGATACAATGTATGATGATGTCTTCCATCTCATTGATATAAGGACAACTAGATAAGTTTGCTTTATTGCTTAGATGATTGAATAGATAATAATAAAACTAAAAATATAATAATTTTAATATATTATTACTTTAGAAACTATGAACTCTTACTTGTATTAAATATGCAGATAAGAGTTTTTTTACTTTTTAGAAGGGAGAAACATATAATGAAGAAGATTTATTTAAAGAAGCAATTAGAAGAGCTAAAAGAATATCTAGTAGAAGTTATTAATAGTATATATAAAATTATAGAAATACCAGATGCTAATTTAGGTGGATATATAATTGTATCAGAAAATATTTTAGATATAGAAATTTTGAAGAAAGATAAATCACAAGGGTTAATACCAGAATATACTGATGTTATTGAATGTAAGAAAGGAGTTAATTATACTTCTTCATTATTTTTGATTTCAAGTGATTACGCAATTGTAGTAGTAACAACAGAAGAGGGGGAGTTTCCACTAACAGGAATACTAAGATGCCCTAAGTGTGGAGCTGGAATGGTGACTTCAAGAACTACTAATAAATTAGCTGATGGAAATAAGAAAAGAATTGCTTATTATGCTTGTGGTAATTGGAAGAATAAATGTACAACTGTATGCAATAGTAATACAATAAGGGCTGATAAAGCTAATAAGTACGTATTCAGCAAGTTATCAGAATTACTGTCTAATGAAAAGATGGTTAAAATAATAGTTAACAATGTTAATAAAGAAAAAGTTAGAAAGGTAAATCCAGCAAAGAAAGACTTATCAAAAATAGATAATGAATTAGAAAAATTAGATAAGAAAAGAGCGAAGTTATTTGAAGCACCATATGAGTTCATTAAAAGTATCTTAGAAAATTTTAGTAAGGTTTTAACTGAAAGATATGAAAATGTAGATTTTGAATTTGGGAAGGAATTCAATATATATATATCAAAGAGTATTTCATATAAAGTTTTTGTAAGTGAATTTGAAAAGAATATTCTATTTTATGAAGAGATAAAAAAGGCACTACAATTTATGAAGAAGGACTTTGAAGAGTTAATTGGTTCAAGAGTAAACTTCAATATAAATGAAGGATATTTTGATAATTCAGCCAATACGATTAATGGATTTAAGAGCCACGAGCTTAGTAAAAAAAGAAAAAGTAAGCATAAATGAATAGATATATTGAGTATTGTAGATGGAGAATTTAGTATAAATGACATACTAAGGTTTAAAGCGAGAATTAAATATTAAAATAGACAGTTGACTTTAAGTTACATATGATAGTGAACTATCTATGTTTTTCTTATAAGTACCTTTGGCAGAACCAAAATTATTAGAAAAAATAATTAAAAATATAATGTATTAAGTCTTAAAAGAACAGCTGAATTTACTTCAGTTGTTTATATTTTAATAATTTAGATGAATTTGTATAAATATGATCCAGCAAATTCTATTATTAGATGATGTTGAATATGTGATTCAATAAGATTAAAATTAAAGAATAGGTGTTAAACATAACTATAAAACCTAATAAATTAATAGATGCTGTATAAGACGAAGGAGCCAAAAAATATTAGAGATTTTGAAAATAAGAAATTTAAGTGAAATCAAATAGTTAAAGAGAAATCTAACATTAAGTATAAATCAACGCTCTGAAAAGGGTTCGGTTATATTTCACTCTGACCTTGGATCCCAATATACTAGTAATAAATTTATAGAATCAATAAAAAGTGTAAGATGCTACAATCTCATAGTCGTAAAGGGTGTTCTTATGATAATGCTTGTATTGAATCCTTTAATTCAATATTAAAAAAAGAAGAAAAAAGTATAAAAGATAAATAAGTGAAACCGTTGACAGAATTTCTAGAATGTTTTATAATGTCAATGTAACAATTGGATGGTTATTGTTGAAAGACAAGCTAGACCTATTTGTATGAGTTTATAAGGATTGTATTTTGTGCAATTGCTTATATCTCTACAGATGGGTCTTTTATTTTTAAATAAATAATTTTAATTTGTAAATCTAAGTATATTTAAATTATCTAAATTAAGGAGGAACATTCTATGGGATTTAGTAAAGATTTTTTATGGGGCGGTGCTACAGCTGCTAACCAATTTGAAGGTGGATGGAATTTAGATGGAAAAGGTATAAGTACAAGTGATATGCTTACAGCAGGAACTCACACTATTCCACGTAAAATTACTAGAGAAACTATTGATGGATTAAATTATCCAAGTCATGAAGCTATAGATTTTTATCATAGATATAAAGATGATATTAGGTTATTTGCAGAAATGGGCTTTAAGGTATTTAGAATGTCTATAGCATGGACACGTATATTCCCTAATGGTGATGATAAAGAACCTAATGAAGCAGGATTAAAGTTTTATGATGATGTTT
>NZ_JAGHFX010000017.1 GCF_017888565.1 Clostridium sp. | reverse complement strand
TTTTTATAATAATATTAGATTTCAAAAAAGGTTAAAAAATATGGCTCCAATTAAATATCGAAGCCATTTTTGTAATTCACAATGATATACCCCTTTTAACAATATCTACTTTTTAGGGGTCAGACCATTTCGTGAGCCTCTTTTTAACTATTGATTTTACTTACTTAAAGTCATTTTTGAACTTAAATAGAACTTTTTATCTATTATTAATATAAATATTATAAAAAGTTCCCTCATCTCTAATTACTTATAATTTTCTTCTACATAGTTAATCCAATTATTTTTCAAATCCTCATTAGATATTCCTAAAATCATTTCCATTTCATTTGGAGATTTAATAACCTGAATTAACTTTCCATATCCAAATTCATCTAGAATAAAATCTATTATAGATCCTGAATATAAATAACTTAATTTATTATTATAAAAATTATCATTTATATCATCTATATTAATATCTCTATTTTCAGATAAATTATCTCGTATATATTTCTTTTCATAATCAGTTATTTGATTGGCTTCATGTACTGCTATGCCTTCCATAAACCAAGTAGGCATAATATTTTCTTTTTGATTATTTATATTAAATGTAACTATGTGCACAAATTCATGTACAATAACTTTTAAAAGTGATTCTTTATCATGAATTGAACCTGGGTTTAACGGTGACACCATTTTTATTGTATTATCATACGCAACTCCGACCATTCCATCACTAGCATCTGCATTCCCAATAGACCTATGAAATTCCTTTATATTCGAATAAATTATTATTTCTACTTTTTCTTCTAAATTAGTGTTAAAATTATCTGTTATAGTACTATAATTATTATTCAACACTTCACTTAACTCCTTAATAGCCTTTGAATCATTTTCATTTGAATAATACTTAAAATATTTATCTTCTTCTTGTAGTTTTATATTATCTTCATTAGCACCTAACTTATTATAACTAAAAGTTACTATACTTATCACAATTAATATAAGTATCCCTATTACTGAAATCTTCTTATTCATATGGTACACCTAGAATCCCTTTAATTTTCTTTAAATTATCTCTACTCGCCCAATCTAATGAATTATCCATTGACTCCATATAGGCTTTTCATGATATGGTGACGCTCCAAATGCAAAGATTATTATATCTTTATCTCTTTTAACTTGCTTCCCCATACTTACTTTTATATACTACTGCTACCTTTGACATATAGTTCTCCCCTTATATCGATTACAAAAGTTATTTTTATCTGCATTATTTTCAAACAGATTAAAATAATCACATATCTCTATAGTAAAATCTACAAATGCTACTCCATGAGCAGTTATAATATTCTTATCTTTGACAACTCTATCATTAATAAAATTTTCTCTTGGAATATGTGAGTAATAAATGTTATTTCATAATCAGTCATTCCATCAAAAATAAACACTAGTATTTTATCCATTTTCCCCTCTCCTTAAGTTAATCTAAGCTACTATTGTTATCTTCTTACTTTACTTACCTAAAAAAATATTTGAAATATAGCCATTGAGAAAATTACAACACCTATGATAATTGAAAATACTCCAACACTTTTATTTCTTCTTCTTACTGCATTTGAATTTGTTCTATTTGATAGTTCTATTTGGCTTATTCCTGCAAATAATTCACTTAATCCTAAAGTTACCATTACAAAGTCAAACTTTATATATCCTCCAAAATACATTCCGATTAACATTAATGTCATTACAGAAAAAATAACAGCTGTTATAGGCCATATTTTTTTATTTATCCCCATTTGTATTTTCCTTTCCTTTTATTTACTCTATTATGCTTTATCGTGCATTTTTTATATTTATTATACACAAATAGTAAAGTTTAATAAACATTATTTACCATATTTAATTTTTAAAATTTCTTAATTTTATACAAAGAAAAAGATTGAGGTTAATTTCCTCAATCTTAATAATGCTTATCTATTCATTTCTACTAATATAATATGTAAATATAAACCCTCCAATTCCAAGAATCACACCTATTATACTACTTAATCCATCAATTCCTGGGAATACTGAAAATACTGAACCTAATATAAATCCAAATATTAGGATATATGTTTGCTCTGGATATTTTAATAAGAGCATCTCAATAATTTTAGCAGTTGCCAATGTTCCAACTATGCCACCTAATGCAATTGGTATTAAAACTGGAATATTCATTTGCACTACTGCTGTTATAACTGTATTATATAATCCTAATACGTATAGCATAAATGATCCACTTATGCCAGGTAAGATAAGAGCTACAGCTACTACTACCCCGCCAATAAAAAGCCATAAAAAGTTAACTAAACTTAATGAAGTAATTATTGCTGATGCATCATTATTTGGAGTACCCATCATCAAAACTATAATTATACCAGCAACCAAATATAAAAGGCTGTTTTTTTTAAATCCCTTAACTGTTGCCTTTCTAAACATAAGCGGTGCTCCACCCAATATTACACCTATAAATAAATATCCAACTGGAATAGGAAAATTATCAAATAATGTTTTAACTATATTACTAAATAAAAATATTCCTACAATTGCTCCAATTTCCACCTGCATCAATATCTTATATTGATTTTTAAAATCTTTAATAATATTGTTTACCGCATGAAGTAGCTTATCATATATTCCTAGAATCATTGCAATAGTTCCACCACTAACTCCAGGAACTATTTGTGATATACTAATTGCCACTCCTTTTAAAAAGTTTTTTAAAAATTCCATATTTACACCTCTGTTGTAATATCATATTGTATTATTTTCCATGCTAGCATATCCTCTACAAAAAAGTCAAAACCTTTAACATAGATTTAACATAAGTATTTATTGTTTTATATTTATATAATTTTAATTTTATTTTATATTCTAAAACTTTCTATGTTACCTATCTACATATATTCCAGTTCATTCATATTACTATTATAAATTATAACATTAATATTTATAATACAATATACAAAAAATCCTAAAGAAAATGAACATTAAATAAAGTTATTCTTAAAAATTTCTTAAGCTAATTTAACAAACTATAAACTGCAAAATATTAACTTTATTTTTTATAATTTATATTTTTATAATCTTACATAATCTATTTAAATTATGTAAAATACTATTATTAAGACTTAATGTTATAAGAATATCTAAGTAAAATTATAATAAAGGACTGATAATAACTTATGTAATTAAATTCAGGTAATATTTCTATCTGATGAAATATATTACCGTACAAATATTTTAAGGGACTATTTTGAAATAATTAATTTCAAAGATAGTTGTAATCAATAATTGTTTATATCACGAACACTTATATTATACATAAAAATAAGGATTCAAACTTGAATCCTCATTTTCTTATATTCTAACATTATAAATTATTATTGATACTATCGCTTTTACTTGTTAAATTGCATAAATGCTTCATAAATTGTTTAATTTAAAATATTAACTTTATTTTCTTTTAAGGATAAGTATTATTCCTGCAAAGCTGAATAATAACCCAAATAATACTATTTCATTAAATTCAGAACCAGTCTTTGGTAATTCCTCAGATTCTTTTATATTAGATGAATCACTAGGCTTATTATTATTCTCTTCATCTGGCTTAGAATTATTATTCTCTTCTTTTAACTTGGCATTATCCATAGCTTTTGATATCTTTTCACAAATATCATCTATATTCTCTTGTGTTACTTCTTTAGAGTTATATATCCCTTTTGCTTCTTCTAAAAGCTCTCTAATTCCTTCTACAGTTTCTGGAATATATTTATCAATATTTGTTACTACATTTTCTAGGTCATTAATTTTAGCTTCAAGATTTGTTTTGTCCACTGTTTCTCCTGGATCTGGATTATCTTCTTTTAACTTCGCATTATCCATAGCTTTTGATATCTTTTCACAAATATCATCTATAATCTCTTGAGTTACTTCTTTAGAGTTATATATCCCTTTTGCTTCTTCTAAAAGCTCTCTAATTCCTTCTACAGTTTCAGGAATATATTTATCAATATTTGTTACTACATTTTCTAGGTCGTCGATTTTAGCTTCAAGATTTGTTTTATCCACTGTTTCTCCTGGTCCAGAATTATCTTCTTTTAAAATAACCCTTTGTTTTGCCTTTATAGTTTTTGGATTTTTGATATTATCATTTAACTTTAATTCTCCTAATAAATTATAAACTCCTGGTGTATTTCCATCAAAGCCATTTATGTCCCATATAACTGGCACTAATAATTCTAATACTAATTCTTCAAGCTTTACACTTACCTTACTCATTTTATCTAACTTTATTGAATCTATATTGGTTGGAATTATAACTTCTTTATCTTCATAATCCTGTACGCCTATTATTTCAGACTCTTCATTTATAGTTTTACCTATAATTTCAAGTTCGTTTATTCCGACTCCCCTACCAACTGCTTCTGAATTTAACTCTTCAAACATAAAGCGTACGTATCTTGCTGAAACTTCATTATCCAATTTTATAGTATCAATTGGATGTGCTTCACTTCCATGTTCTTTATTTTTCTCTACAACTGTTACCCACTCTTCCATATCTGATGATATTTGAACCGTATATTTCGTTGGAAATACTAAATTAAAATATGAGATAATAAATTCTTTTATAATAACTTGCTTCTCACCTAAATCTACTATTATCCATGCATTTTCATCTGAATTATCACCCTTTATAAAATTAGAATCCCATTTTGTTAATTTATCTCCATCATTTATATAATTTTTTAATCCATTAGATGTTCCTGATACCTCTACCTTTTTATTAAGTGCAACATTTAAAGATTCTGTTATCTTTACTTCTAAAGCATTAATTGATTCTTCAAGTTTTTCTACTACTTTGTTAATTTGCTCTTGTGTAACTTCTTTATTTTCCAATAAAAGTTCTGCTTCTTTAAGAGTAGTACTTAAATTATTTACACTAGTAGTAGTATAGTTACTTAAATCTTTCTCCTTTACTTCATTTATTAAAGAATTTAAGATGCTATAATCAACTGGTATTTCTTCTATATATCTACCCATAATCATTAACTCACTAATACCAACCCCATTACCAGCTGCCCCAGTATTAAGTTCTTTAAAGAATAATCTTAAATATCTAGCACTTATTGGAGTTTCAAAGTCAATTGAATCAATTGGATAAGTTGGACCATTATGAGGTTTTTGTATTTCTTTAATAGTTTCCCAATTTTCATTATCGTTAGAAATTTGAACATCATAATTAGTTGGATAAATCTTATTAAAATACTTAACAATTAATTGTGTAATTTCATTTCTATCTTCACCTAAATCAATTGTTATCCATGCATTTTTAGAAGCATTGTTTCCTTTAATAAAATTACTGTCCCATTTTGTTTTGTCGTCTCCATCATTTACGAAATCTTTATTTCCATCACTGGTTCCAGATACTGTTACTGGCTTTCTTAAAGCAATATTAGTTATTTCATCTTCTGGACCTTCTACAATTATATTATCTACATTTACTCCAATATCATCACTTGTATTTTCTCCATATTTAAACATTAATTCATATATTGAAGGATTTTCTCCATCTTCCCACTCTAATCGAACTGATAGAATATCTCCATATTTTGAAGTATCTACATCTATTATAGTACTATTTAAATTTGATACATCTACATAACCATTCTTTGTATTTATTTTCATAACTCCATTCGATGGTTCTTGTAAAAGTAAAATATTATCAACATTTGCATTTTCGCTAAATATATACTCTATATAATCAGTTTTACTTACAGGTCCTTCTTGAGTAAATACAGTTGAAATATCCTTATCAATTACCTTACTAACATTTCCTTTTAAACTACTATTTAAATCACTCAATATTTGATTTTCTACAGATTTATTAATCTCAATCTCATTCAATTTTAAATAATATCCTGAATTCCCTGTTATATAAATCCTTAAATACCTAGCTTCTTTACCTTCACCATTTGCTGATACATAACGATATGGTACTTCAAATACACTATTATCATTTATAACATTTCCAATACTTGTCCATTCTTTATTATCTTTTGAAATTTGAATTTCAGCATTATATAATCTAGGGTTTCCATCAGATGTGATAACTTTCACATCATAAATATTACTTGTATTTCCTAAATCAAAAGTTATATAATCACCAATAGCCTGGTTTTCATTAGTCCATGCAAATGTAGAATAATCATTATCAAATAGATTTTTGTAGCTTCCTTCTTTTAAGCCATTAGTTAAGTTTGTTTCCATTATATTAGGATTTACTTTTAAGTTCGTAATAGATATACCAAATTCATTTATATTTAAAGTAATATTCGAATTAGATTTATTAATTAATCTAATATATTTTGAGTTTACAGTTTCATCTATAAACTCATCCCAAGTACTTCCGTTAATTGAATACTCAACAGTTAATCCTTCTTTAGAAGCTTTATTAACTAAATTAGAAACTTTACTTATATCTATTAGTTTTATTCCTACATATTCATTAGGTTGTAAATTTATATTATTTAAATTATAAATACTATTTCTACCTCCATTAATAGTTATTGGAGTTTCTTTTAAAGCCTCAACATTTGTATATATACGTGGTTGTTTTGGCTCTTCCTTATTAATATTAAATTCACGAATGTAAGTCCAATAAGGTTTTGTTTTATCTTTAATTAAACGTAATCTTACATATCTTGCTTCAAAGTTTAAATCATCTAAATCAATTCTTACTTGATTATTATAAGTATTAATTTTATTCCATGTAGTTCCATCTGTTGAATATTCTAAAACAGCCTCATGAAAATAATCATGATGAGTATCATTCATCGCTTGTAAAATATGAATATTTTTTACTGATATATTTTTCCCCATATCAACACCAATGTAGTCACCCTCTGCTTGATTTACAATAAATGATGCATTAGTACTTTCATCACCATCAAATATTTTTGCTGTATTAGCATTATCAACTTGTTCTACTCCACCCATAACTGCATATATGCTTGGAGTAAAACTATCATCTTCTATACCAAATATAGATACTATATCATTTTTTACAGACTTAACTACTTTAGAAATAAATGGAGTTAAGCGTTTACTTCCAGCTTCTGCATATACATTAGGCAAACTTTCTGTTGTTAGATAAGTATACTTAGTTTCAAAAGCTTTAGTTGCTATCCTAAATGAATTCCAAGCTTCCGTTTTATTATTATTTAATATTGCAATCTTACTTTTTAATATTTCTTTACCTGATGTTGCTACATCTTTTAAGGATTTAAGCCATGGATCTAATTCTTCTATCAA
Organism: Clostridium sp.; assembly: GCF_017888565.1. Lineage (GTDB taxonomy): Bacteria > Bacillota > Clostridia > Clostridiales > Clostridiaceae > Clostridium. The sequence continues at coordinate 56,500 of NZ_JAGHFX010000017.1, read as the reverse complement.
TCCATCATTTGTACAATTATTTCTCATTTCTTCTATAGAAACTAGCATTTTATCAAACTCTTCAATTAATTCTACTATGTCCTCATCCTCTGCAGTTAATGTTCCTTTTTGAATCTTATTTGCTACACTATCTAATTTCGTTTTTAAATACTCAGATTCATTAAATCCTGGAACACGTGATGATCTTGGTGCATTTGCAATGTTTCTTGCTATTGTTAAATAGGCTTCATTTACCTCTGGTTGTATATACTTAAAGGAATCCTCCCAAACTTTCTGTGAATTACTTAAATAATTTTTATTATTCCAATTTAAAGCAGCAAGTTGAAATAAAGCAACTTTATTAGACTCTGCAAATCTAGAAGGATTAGATACAAATCCAGCCATTCCATTTACATTATCACGTGCATAGTATGAAATATCTCCTAAATAAATTCCTGATTTAGAATGCTCATTTACTGGATAGTTTAGCCAAAACATTGGTTTATGATTAGTCTTTCCCTTTAGAAAATTAACTGTTTCTTGAGTAATTGGAGAATTTACATCATCCCCTGTCCAATATAAGTCAATTGTTTCATTTAATCCATTTAATACCCTCAGTTCTTCTCCATTGCCTGACCATGCTTTATTATATCCCTGTGGACAATAAGCCATCCTATAACAACCATTTTTTTGTATAAATTCAGTATCTAAACGATTTAATAATGCTACTACATCTTCATTAGATCCACTACCAAAATCATCATTTAAAACATCAAATTTTCGTACACCAACATCATATAACTGTTGAAATTTTGATATTAATTTTTCATATCTTTTTTCATATTCAACTTTATTAGAAGTGTCTAATCCGCTAAAAAATCCTGAAATATGAACTGACCATCCATAACGAACCTTTGTTTTTTCACCTATATTCACAAGTTCTTCAATCTTAGTCAATTCATCTGCTGGATATAACACATCCCATTTACTAGTATGATAAGGATCTGTCTTAGATGCATATATAAATGAATTCATTTTGTAATCTTTCGCAAAATTCATCAAGCTTTCACGTTCTTCATAATTCCAACCTCCGTAAAACCCCTCAATAAATCCACGAACTGGTACGCTAGCATAGTCTTCAATTTTAGCATTTAATAATTTGATATTATTAAATGATGAGAATAACATCTTTAATGTTGCTACCCCATAAAATGTACTATCAGTATCTTTACCCAATATAACAATTGCTTCTTCCCTAACATCCATTAAATAAGAATCTGGATTCTCAAATAAAGTTTTACTACTTATTGTTATATTGTTTTTTACATACTCATCTACTATCCCCTTTGAATTATTTACACCTAAACATAAGTTTGTTATGTTCTCACTTAACTTATCATTTATAGTATAGTTAATCTCAAATTCAGTTAATACTTCTTCAACATATAGCTTTGTAGCCTCATCAATCCCATCTTCCAAAACTAAATTTATCCCGTTCTTCAAATTGAATGAAGTTTTATCTTCATCATACAAAATACTTTGTGGTATTGGGTAAATTAAATACTTGTCAGATTCATCAGCGGTCCCACTATTAACGTTTTCATTTTCTATAGCACGTACTTTAAATTCTGTCGATTGAAAACAAATTCCTAATAAGATAGTTATACTCAAAGTCAATGATATAAGTCTATTTTTACAATCCTGTATCCTTTTTCTCATAGATTCAAATTCTCCTTTCTTAATATATATTAAACTATCATTTTAAATCATACCATAATATTTCTATATATTCCATATTTTACAAAAAACATTAGCAATACACCCTATTTTCAGATGATAATATTTTTTTCATTATAAAAAACCCCATGTATTTTAATTATATATTCATGTAGGTTTTTACATAGTTTATTTAAGTTGTTACAAAGTTATTAAATGTAGATATTAATTCTATAATTTTATGTAATTTGCATAAAATTATATATTTTCTTATATAATCATTGCTATACTTTTATTCCAATTATATAATAATTATTTATATGAAAAATTTATATTTTTTTCTAAATTTGAAATAAAGTTGATAATATTTTTTTATAATGATATTATTGAAAATGTTTGTACTATTTTGAAATTAATAAAATATATTTAATTTTTATATATTTATATATAAAGGGGGATTATTTATGACAAAAGATATGACAACAGGGAATCCTGTAAAACTAATTTTAACATTTTCTGTTCCTTTACTTATAGGTAATATATTTCAACAATTTTATAGTATGGCGGATACTATAATCGTTGGTCGCTTTCTTGGTGTTAAGGCATTAGCTGCTGTCGGATCTACTGGTGCTATGGCTTTTTTAGTTAATGGATTTGTAATTGGACTAACTAGTGGGTTTGCTGTTTTAGTTTCACAAAGATTTGGTGCTAATGATGAAGAAGGTGTAAAAAAAGCTTATGCTAGTTCTTTGGTTTTATCTGCTATTATGACTATAATAGTTACTGCAATTAGTGTTGCTTCTGCAAAACCATTACTTGATCTTATGAATACACCTACTGATATTATAGATGAATCTTTGGCCTATATAATAGTAATTTATGCTGGTAATATCGCAATAATCTTTTATAATATGTTTGCAAGCATTTTAAGAGCTTTAGGTGATAGTAAAACGCCTCTTTACTTCTTAATTATAGCATCAATACTAAATATAATTTTAGATATTGTATTTATTGTTAATTTTTCAATGGGAGTAACTGGAGCGGCTTATGCAACTATTATTTCTCAATCTATATCTGCTATATTATGTGTAATGTATATAATTAAAAGATTCCCTATATTGAGATTAAAAAAGAGTCATTGGAAAATAAGTAAAAACTTTGTTAAGAGTCAATTAAGAATTGGTATACCAATGGCACTACAATTTTCAATAACAGCTGCTGGTGCCATGGTTCTTCAAGGCGCTTTAAATAATTTTGGTTCTAAAATAATAGCTTCATATACTGCTGCTTCTAAAGTCCAACAACTAGTTATGCAACCTGCTGTTACTTTTGGTGTTGCTATGGCTACTTATTCAGGTCAAAACCTTGGCGCAGGAAAAATTGATCGTATTAAAGAGGGCGTTAAAAAATGTACAATTATTAGTATTATTGTAAGTATAGTATCAACAATTGTTGTAGTTTTATTTGGCGGTTCATTTACAAAATTATTTATGGATGGAAGTGACTTAGAAGTAATAGAATATGCAAGGCATTACTTAAATATGGTTTCTATCTTCTATATTCCTTTGGGACTAATTTTTATATACAGAAATACTCTTCAAGGAATTGGTGATAGCTTTGTACCTATGATGGCTGGCGTTGCTGAAATGGTAGCTAGAACAGTTGTTGCTTTTACATTGCCAAGCATAATAGGATTTACAGGAATTGCTTTAGCTGATCCTGCTGCTTGGATTGCTGCTGCTGTGCCTCTTGTAATTACTTATTTTAAAAGAATAAATGTAATTTTAAAAGAAAAACAATTAGCTGCATAGAAAGATTTCAATGGTATTACCAAAACAAAATTTATTTATGATAAAATTTATTCTAATTATCTTCAACTTATTATATTAGAAGCTTTAGATGTTACTACTGATTTAACTACAAACATTATAGTATCCGATGAAGCTTATAATAAATTTAAAAGTTATGTAAAATAGTAAAATAAAGACTTTTAATTCTATAATGATTTTAGTTATATATGAATAAATTAATAATAGTGTAAAGAATTAATGAAAATGACTAATTAAAATCAATACTATATTATAAATTAAAAAGAAAATTTCTAATAAATCATACTGCATTTATTAGAAATCTTCTTTTATTCTAGTTATTACATTCAATATCTCTTAGCATCTCTATGTGAGGAATATCATCTTCTAAATATGCGTTAGAGACTTCTATAAATCCTAAGCTTTTATAAAAATCCTTTATGTAAACTTGTGCAGATATTCTAATTGGACTTTCGCCATAAGTATTATTTATAAATTCTATAGCCTTTCTCATAGCTTTTCTTCCTAAATCTTTACCTCTATATTTTTCATCTACTACTACTCGTCCAATAGACAATTCGTTATAAGAAACACCCTTTTCAAGTATTCTTAAATATGCCACTATACTATTATTATCAGCACAGAATAAATGATATGCTCCCAAATCTTTATTATCGCAATCTTGATAAATACATTCTTGCTCTATTACAAATACCTTATTTCTTAAAGCAAGGATATTGTAAAGCTCTTTAGCACTTAAATCGTCAAATTCTCTTATCTTCCATTCCATTTTAACCACCCCCTAAACGACTTATTATAAGGTAATCAACTACAAACTTATATTTTATAATTAATATACCAATCGCTTAAAAGTTAAAGCCATTAAAACCCCAGTTCTCGACTTTTTCGTATTTAATATATATCGGGTCTTTAAGAATATTTAATTCCTTTTTATATAAATCATAAATTTCCTTAGTTACTTCTTCTAAATTACTTTTTGAAGTTTTATTGACTCTCTCTTTTACAATGTTAAATATAAAAAGCTTATAAATTTCAATATTATTCTTCTTTATTTATAAAGAATTAAATAAAGATTTTTGTATCTTAATTTATAACATCTTATTAAAGCTTTTCTAATTCATCTTCCTCTATATTTTTATAAAACAACTAATACTCATACTCATATAAAATTCCTAACTTTTATATAAATAAATTCTATAATTATAATATCTTCTTTATATAGAAAGGCTCATTATATTGGAATATACTAATTAATTCTTAATCATTTTCTCGCAATATCATATAATGTTATTTATTAGCAACTACTTTTCTTTTATCTTCATAATATTTCCTTCCTTTCTATAAACTTGATTATAGCATAATAAATTAATTCATAAAAGAAGAGATTATTACAATTTAATGTATAATCTCCTCTTCATATAAATTAAAATATTATTTAATGATTAAAATCTATATACTCTTCTAGCTTTTCAGTTCCATCAATTAATGTATCTTTAAATATATCTTTTATATAACTAATTAATACATTAATATCTGTAAATGTTTCGCCTGCCATTATAGCTTCCATTGTAATAGGTAAATTTACTCCTCCAATAACACAATACTTTTCTTGATTATTAACTAAATTAATCATTACTCTGCTAAAAGGCGTTCCTGCAAATAAATCACATAATATTATAACTTTCTTATATATACTTAAATTTAACAAGGAATCATTTAACTTCTTATCATAATCATTTATGCTGTCTCCTGAAATAAAATCAACAACTTCTACATTATCATAATCACCATTTAAACAATTTAGAGCACTATACACCCCAGAAGCAAAGGTACCATGTCCAGTTATTAAGAATCCTACTGATAATATTTTTCTATTATTAAAATAGAAACCATTATCAACTCTATTATTAGTATTATAAGTTATTTTTGTATCCATTTACTCCTCACTTAAAATATTTATAGCTTACTATATTATATTTTATTAAGTATGTGAAGTTACAGGAAAAACTATTTCTCCATCTCTAGCCTTACCCTTGCAGTTTTTTATAAATAAAGCATTATTATCATCTATAATTTCTCTAGTAATGACCTTAAACTTTTTAGATTCGGGGATAAATTTAATATTAATAATCTTATCATCACTCTCTATAACTCTAAGTATTACATTGTCAAAATCGATAGGACTTTTACTTATAATATCATTTATAATAACCTCGTTATTTTTTCTTTCTAAAATAACTACAATATCATCCTCCTGAAAATAATATAGATTGTCATTAAAAATATAGTTACAATAAACCTTTAAAGGCCATTCATCATTTATTACTCCAAGTTTATATGATACAGGATATCTATCTTTACATAACCTTTCTATAATTAACTTGTCTTCTGTTACAGATAAATTTAATCTTCTTATGCTTGCAATACTTTTATATCCTAATTTTTTACAATTAAGCTTCCTAGAATTTTTATTTCTTATATCATCCATACTTATTTTATACTCATTTTCATTTTTTCTATTAAACCCAAACTTATTATAAAAATCCAAAACAGAATTATTAGCAAATAAATATATATAATCTACTTTATCTTCATAGTCTTTAAAGACTTCATTCATAAGTCTTCTTATTAGTCCTTTATTTCTATAATTAATATCTGTCATAACAGTACCTAACTGAATTACTTTTTTTAATTCCCCATCCTGAATTATTGTAAATTTATTTATAGAAACATTAGATATTACTTTTTCATTGTAAATATACGAATATGCAATATAATTTTCATTACAATATCCCTCATCAAACCAAATCTCAAAATTTAATCCAAATGTCTCAGCTGCTAAATTACTAAAACTTTTTCTATATTTCTTATTTTTACTATAATCTTTAAACAAAATAAATTTATCCATTTTTTTACCCCTCTTTCTAATAATCTCTATATACCTTTTTTAAGAAATTCTCCCTTATGATTATATAAATTAATTTTATCCATATATTTTCACAAAATCTATAGTTATTAATATTATATTGACATTAGCTCTTATTACCTTTTAAAAGCTTTAAAAATCTTTGAATTTACTAACCTTTGCCTAATTTAATATCATAATGTTTTTTTGAGCATATAATATTTAAAAGCAATTAATTTAGTGTGGTTTTATGAATTACTTATTAGAGATTCAAAATTGTAAATTGTTAGGTTCTGGAGCAGAAGGTTCAGTTTACTTAACACCTGAGGGCTTTGCCCTTAAAACATTTAAAAATGTCAAAGCAGCTAAAAGTGAAGAAGAAATACTTAGAAAAACTTTAGATAGTCCTTTCTTTCCAAATCCTATATTAAGAGTAAGTAACATACTGGTAAGAGAATATGTAGGGGGAGAAAACCTTTTTGAATATATCTCAAAACATGGCTTACCTTATAACTTATCTATAGAGATAATAGATTTAATCGAGGACTTGAAAAGACTTAAGTTCAAAAGAATTAACATAAGAAATGCTCACATATTTATAAACTCAAAAGTTAAGATTATGGTTATAGATCCTAGAAAACCATATACTAAAGTAACACCATATCCTAAAGACATAATAAAAATATTAGTTAAGCTTCATCTATTTGATAAATTTTTAAAAGACGTTTTAGAATATAAACCAGATTTACTTCCTTATTGGACTTCTGCATACGATTATCTTGCATCTCCAAGAAAAAAAAGAATTTACCGATATGGTTAGTTAAAAATAAACGGTTAGTAAATATAGAAATATAGTTTACTAACCATTTATTTTTAATAATATCCATACTAAACAAAAATAAATAAATATTGTAATTACCCACAAGATTTAACTATATTCTTTTTTAAGTATAGAATACATATCTAAATCAACGATTCCCTTCCCTGTCCATATAGTTCCTTGCCTTATAGTTCCTTCTTTTGTAAATCCACTTCTTTCTAGTACATTTATTGATTTAATATTTTCAATCATACCATATGCTTGTATTCTATTTATGTCTATTTCATTAAATAAAAAATTGATTAATAATTTCACAGCATTAGTGGCTATTCCATTACCACAGTAACTCTCATTCAGTGTATATCCTATGGTTGCCATACTAACTTTTTTATCAACATCAAATATTTCAACTACTCCAATAAGTTTATTAAAATCTTCTTTATAAAAAATTCCAAGAAAAATTGTCTTTTTTTTTATAAAATCTCTTTCAAAGTGATTAATAATATGTCTTACTACCTCAATTGATTTTTTTGCACTTCCAGGCTTATATTTATATAGATTTTCATTTGAATAAATTTCATATAAATCCTCTAAATTGACTGCTTCAATTTTCCTTAAAATAATTTCATTGCATTCTATATACGGAAATTTAATAAAAAGCTTATATTTTTTCATTTAATCACCTGTACCTTATTATCTTTCTAATAATTTTCAGTTAATTACCAGTACTAATCTCTTTTATTTTTATTTTTGGTTCACCTTTATACCTCTTTATATAGACAATAGTGTAGGATAAATTTAATATAATACTAAGTAATGATATTCCAATCATAAATATACTATTCCTTGGGACTAAAAGCTCAACTGATTCTGTAAATCTTGGGAATGTAAAATAATACATAAACCAAGCTGCAAGAGTAAATGCCCTTGCTTGAAGCCATGTACCTTTTTTAACAAATATAGCTGGAATTGTAGAAGATAATATAACTATAAATTGAAGTGATGCTGATCCTGGAAAGTTTAAATATACAAAAGCCCAATTCCAAACATCATATGCTATTATCCAAAGCATGGGCATCTTTATCCAAACCATATCTTTTTCTTTTGAATTATCTGGTCCAATTTCTTTCCACCCATAAAATAAAGTTGCTATTGATAAAACTCCAGCAATGCCATTTAATATATTGGGCAAATTCCCCATAGAAAAATCTTGCACTACTGCTTCAATTATATTTGCAGATAATATTATAGCAACTATCATTTTACTCCAATTCTTGGTTCCTATTTTAGTAAATCTCATAAGAATAAACCAAACACTTCCAGCAACTGCCGAATAAACCTTAACCCATTTAAACCAATATGTAACTCCATTACTTGCCCATAATGGAATCATTATTATTGGTAATATAAAGAAAAACAATATAGCAGCCAACTTTTTTCTTCTAAATAATTCATTTAATGCAATTAAAACAATTAATGCTAAAATCCAATGTATTATTGATAAAGTTCCCTTGTGTTCTTTGAATATTGTATTATAAAAGCCATTACTATACTCTATAGATTTTTCATCTAATATTTTTAAATTTCCATTATCTAATTCTTTTATTACATCATTTGCTTTACTTTTTATTATTATATTATTATTCTTATTTTTCCATGTCTTTTCTTCCTTTATTTCTCCATCTCCAAATTGCTTTATTACTAATACATTACCATTAGCGTTAAACTTCAATCTATAAAATAATCCACCTTCCCCATGCTTACCATCAACTATTCCTTGCCATGTTCCTGCTTTAAAATTTATAGTTGTATTTGCTTTTGTAATAATACTGTTAATATTAAATATCACTATAGCAATTATGCCTATACTAATAAATTTTAATAATTTGCCCCTTAATAATTTTTCAAAATAATTTCTCATACTAATCCCCTTTTTTCTAATAGTTAAATATTACTTATAAATATCTATATTTCTCCTTTCATAATGTATATATAAATTCCATATTTTACATATAATTTAATTATAAATAAATTCTATTTAACGTACAACTTTAAAATGGAAAAAGTTATACATTAATTATAAATATAATGTATAACTTTCAATTTATATATTATGTTTAATTTATTTATTAATAGCTCTAAAGCTCATTATAACTTAAAGCTATCATGATTTTATGATTATCTCCATTATTAATCCATTGTAAAATTTCCTTCATCTTACTTTATTCAACTGCTATATATCCCCTAGTAGGAACTCCAACATCCATATGAAAAATATAACAGAACTTTTACCACTTATAACGTGATATCTCTTATAATTAATTACTAATGCATATTTATATGAATTACTATGCTCTATTAAATACTCAGCTTAGTTCCATATTCATGTTAGAAATCTCAAAGAACTAAAAGTATTATTTATTATTTTATTTGCATATTTAAGTTTTTTCTTTGCTAGCTTTTATAAGATAAGCTCCTGTACTACCTAAAATGATAAGTATTGCTATAAGTAAACTACTTATTATTTTTTCTTTTTTAGTTTTTATAATCTTCTTCATCCATATAATAAAATATACTTAGTGTCAATGTACCCATTTATTATAATACAGTGTTTTATATTCTATATAAATAGTTAATTCTTATAAAATTATTTCTTTAAAATCTATATATAGAAATCCTCTCAAAAGATTCATTTATAAATATCATAACAATTAAATATTGACTTTTAATACAAATTTATGTAAGCTTTACTTATAAATCAAATAATTTAAGTGCTAGGGGTGCCTTATGGCTGAGAAATGATAATTCATTAACCCTCTTTACCTGATCTGGATAATACCAGCGTAGGAAAGTCACGATGTACTTTTGTAGAAATGATTATATCAAAACTATAAGTATACCTCCTAGCAACTTTTAGGAGGTATTTTTTATGGATAATTTTATTAACACATTAAAAGAAGGTTTTACTGAAATATTTAAAAACCCACTTTCTTTAGCTACTCTTATAGGAGTAGTAATTTTAATATTAGCACTTATTAAATTTAAGAAAATTAGTCTAGATGCTAAAATTATGTCTAGAATAGGTATTGCTTTAGCTCTAGCTACAATACTTCACCTTATAAAGATTGTGGACTTGCCTAATGGTGCTGGAAGTATAAACTTAGGAAGTATGGTTCCTATTTTAATTATTGCTTTTATGTACGGCCCTGAAATAGGTATGCTTACTGGATTTTTATTTGGCGTTATCTATTTAATCATAAGTCCTTATATACTCCATCCAATTCAAGTTCTTTTTGATTATCCTCTTCCATTTATGGCTGTAGGACTTGCTGGATATTTTAAAAATAAAAAGCTCCTAGGTACCTTCGTAGGTATGTTTGTTAGATTTATATTTCACTTTATATCAGGCTTTTTATTCTTTGGACAATTTGCCCCCGAAGGCTGGTCTCCTATGATTTATTCATTAGTTGCTAATGGATTAGTAGTTGGAGGAAATTTAATTGTAGTCCTAATCATTATAGCGCTACTTCCAATAAATAAAATCATTAAGACCAATAACAATTTCACATTATAATTTTTGTTAATTACTATAGATTGAAATTTAATAATATTAATTTATTTAATTATGTATTATGATTATTTAGTAAAAATTTATTATTAGAAATCATTAAGTATTTAAGGAAAATAAGTGAATAACAATACAATTCAACATATAATAAGAGCTAAATGTAATTAGCTCTTATTATAATTTATATTATCTATTTCCCTTATATAAATTTATTATGAATATAATATTATAATTGAGTATGACTTCATTTTAGGAACTTCTGATGTTTTAACTGTCTTTATTATTTCTATTCCTGCTTTATTAAAATCAGCAATTATATTCCATTTTCCATTTTTTGAAACTGGCATATATTGATTTATATCATAATCGTCTATTGAAGTTCCATTATAAACTACAATTAAATCATTAATATTCTGTACTATATTATTTAAATTTTTAAAGTGCCATTTAATTACTCCAACCTTTTCTTCACCATTTAAAAAACTAATTTCAAGATTATCTAATTCTTCTCTCTTATCTAGTCTAAATGCTTTAAAACTCTTTCTAATTTCTATTAAGCCCTTTATATAATTAAATACTTCAATATATTTTGCTTTATATCTCCAAAATATTGCATTTATATTATCAGGGCTCTTATAACTGTTATGATCACCATTTTTTGTTCTTAATATTTCAGATCCACACTGTATAAATGGTATTCCTTGTGCTGTTAAAATTATTGCAAGTGCTAATATATTTCTCCTCACCAAATGATTATCAAATATATTTTCTTCTTTTATTTTTCTATAATCTTTTTCTTTAATATCAGGTGTTAAGCTTTTTTCAATTTGATCCCAAAGAGTATAATTATCATGTGCATCTACATAATTTATACTTTCTCTTGGGTTATATGTCAATGTATTTATAGACCCTTTTAATCCTTCTATTATGCTCCATGCTGTAGCGCCATCATGCTGTTTTCCATTGACAAATCCATAGGACGGACTATTATTTCCTCTTATAAAATCTCTAAATGTATCATTAAATATAGAAAACTCATCATTTTTTTGACTTCCCTTATAAGTTCCATTTGCAAGGACCGACTCTCCACCCTTCCATGGTTCTCCATAAATTAATATACTCTCATCTATTTCTTTACTTGCTTTCACAACTTCCTTCATAGTATCTATATCTATTAATTCCATAAGATCAAACCTTAATCCATCTATATGATAATCTTTTAGCCAATGTTTTATTGAATCAATTATAAATCTTCTAACCATAGGCCTTTCTGTAGCTATTTCATTACCACAACCTGACCCATTTGTAAATCTACCTCTATAATTAGTTCTAAAATAATATGCTGGAACTATATTATCTAAACTTCTTGTTTCTTGCATATGATTATAAACCACATCCATAACTACCCTTATGCCATTTTTATGAAGAATTTTAATCATTTCTCTAAGCTCAATTATTCTTGAAATTGGATCATATGGATCACTTGAATAACTACCTTCTGGAGCATTGTAGTTCTTAGGGTCATATCCCCAATTTCTATTACCCTTCTTATTTGATTTTCTTTCATCAACTGAACCAAAATCAAATACAGGTAATAAGTGTATATGGGTTATTCCAAGCTCCTTTAAATGATCAATTCCTGTTTTTACAGTAATTTTTCTTTTCTTATCTTTATAAGTAGTCCCCTCTTCAGCTAATCCTAAATATTTCCCCCTGATATTTTTGTCTATTCCACTATCATCACTTATAGTAAAGTCCCTTACATGTATTTCATAAATTATAGAATCCTCTTTTCTTAAAAGCTGTGGCCTTTCATCACATAACCATCCAAATGGCATTGATTTAACATTATTTATATCTATTAAAAATCCTTTTTCTCCATTGATTCCTACTGATACTGCATATGGGTCTACTGCATAATTTATTTTTATATATTCAGATCCATTTCGATCTATATCTTTAAAATATAACTTGTATAAATAAAACCTACATTCATTTTTCTTTCTACTAATCTTAGTATAAAAAGTCCCACTTTTTTCCTCTCTCTTCATATGATATATATTTTTTTCATTTTCATTAATATCATACCAATTTTCATATAAACATAAATCTATTTTAAATGCAGTAGGCGACCAAATTCTTAAATATATATTTTCTTTGTCATATACAACTCCCATATCGCTTCCATCATAATAATATCTATCTAAAAAATTCCTCATCGTCACTTTACAAGGTAAGAATGTATTACTAGCTCTTATTTCTACTAAATCACTTGGAGATATTCTTACATTTAAATTTTTAAACTCAACTTTTTTAAATAATTTATCAATTAAATACTCACAATTTTCTTCTTTAATACCATTAATATAAAGATAAAATTTAGTTCCATCTAAAGGTGTTTTAGATAAAAAAGCTGTAATACTATCTTTATTATCCATTATTGCAATTTCAATTCTAGGTTTCATATATTCAATTACATCTTCTAAATTTGTTATAAGATTATTCTCTCCATGAACTATATAACAATTTTTAACTCCTTTTGGTATTTCAAACGTCGCAGTTTGCTCTGACCAATCATTTCCCCAGTTATCTCCCCAAGCTTTTCTTCTTGCAATTATATTTTCTTCCCTTACAAATGCACATCTACCAAAATCACTTTTATTTTGTAGCTCAACAGCATATGAAATTCCATAATTTGAAAAACTCCATAAATCCCACTTGTATCCATTTCCAAAATAATCACCATCATTTTTTATAAAATGTATTAATGTACCTTCAACTTCATTTAAAATAATAGGAAATTCCCTACAAGCTCTTTCTCCTGTAATTTTATCTACACAAATTACTTTAAGTGAATTTTTATTTGTCAATATCTTTCTTATTTTGATTATATTATTTGAAAGCGTAATATCCTCTCCTGTATAGTCAATTTCCCAATAAACATCTCTTATTTCTTTTATTCCAAATATTGATTCCTTTAATGCTACTAATTGTATTTCTTCATCCAAATAAAATATATTACTAGATGCCTTTATTTCTAATGAATTAATATTATATATTTTAATAGAGTTGTTATTACTTATATCATTATATGTCATGTTATCACTACAGCTTATCATTCCTTCAACTCCTAAAATCTTTCTATTATATTTTATGTCTATCAATAATTATTGCCCCTACATGTTTTTTCTTAATCATAAGTAAAATTTATTTAATTCAAAAAATTATATAACCACTCTTTCATTATCTACTTTATCTTTATTTACCTCTTTACTAAATTTTCTTTTAATTCGTGACAACTATTATATCAATTCAATGTTTTTATTGATTTGTAAATACTTATATGGTATTATTTAAAAGACTTTAAGGGAATGAAGTTCTCCCTTGACTTATGTCTAAACCGCTTAATAAGCTAATGACTTCTGCAAGTTTTTTTGCAGAGCTCATTAGCTTTTTTTAATAAGAAATAAAGGAGGATTTTATGTTAACAAGCATAGCACTTATTATTTTATTAGGTCTATTTATGGGATCTATTTTTACTAAACTAAGGCTTCCAAGCCTTGTAGGTATGATATTAACAGGTATTATTTTAGGACCTCACATGCTTAACTTATTAGATTCTAGTATTATAGGCATATCATCTGAACTTAGACAAATAGCACTTGTAATAATTTTAACTCGTGCAGGCATTGCATTGGATATAAAAGATTTAAAAAAAGTTGGAAGACCAGCAATTTTAATGTGTTTTATACCTGCGACCCTTGAAATATTAGGTTTTATTATTCTCGGTCCAAAACTTTTAAATTTACCTATATTAGATTCTGCAATACTTGGAACAGTCATAGCTGCTGTATCCCCAGCTGTTATAGTTCCTAGAATGCTTAAGCTTATGGAGGAAGGGTATGGTACTAATAAAAGCATTCCTCAATTAATCTTAGCTGGAGCTTCTGTCGATGATATTTTTGTTATTGTGCTATTTACTTCATTTACAAGCATTGCAACTACTGGATCAAACTTTTCAATAAGCTCAATAATAGAAATTCCTATATCTATTATACTTGGAATCATCTTAGGGATTTTAACTGGTATTATTCTAGTATATTTATTTAAAAAAATTCATCTAAGAGATTCTATTAAAATTCTTTTAATTTTAAGTGTATCTTTTTTATTTATCACAGTTGAAAATTTATTAAAAGGATTTATTCCTATATCAGGATTATTAGCTGTTATGAGCCTTGGTGCAACTATACTTAAGATTTACTCAAAACTTGCTAGGCGTATATCTAATAAATATTCAAAACTTTGGGTTGGAGCCGAAGTATTTCTATTTGTTTTAGTTGGGGCTAGTGTAGACATTAAGTACGCAATGAATTCTGGAATTATTACTATTATTATAATTTTAGGTGCATTAATATTTAGGATTTTCGGAGTATTATTATCTTTAATAAAGACTGAAATGAATTTTAAAGAAAGATTATTTTCTGCTATAAGCTATATGCCAAAGGCAACAGTTCAAGCTGCTATTGGATCATTACCATTGTCAATGGGATTAGCTTCTGGAGAAATAATATTAACTGTAGCTGTTCTTTCAATAATTATAACTGCTCCTCTCGGTGCAACTTTAATTGATAATACTTACAAAAAATTACTCTCTAATTCAAAAAATAACTAAAAGCAAAAGCTATAGATATATTTATGCCTACATTATATAGACATCAAACTATCCATAGCTTTCATTAATTGTTTAATTAATATCTTATATTATTAAATCACAAAATTCCATTGCAACATTTATATCATTTGTTTTATACGTATCCTTAGTTGTATTTTTATTTAAATATTGAAATTTTATCTTTGGAAGTAGTATTACTACTTCATCTCCTTCATCACATTTATTATTTACATATACTTTACCATTTTGAAGTTCTAATAAAGATTTAGCTATTGACAAATCTTTAGCATAAGTATTTAAAGGACAACTTTTGGTATCATTTTTAAAAACATTAAATGTAGAATTATTAAAACTATTTCCTCTGTATTTAAATACTATATTTATATAGTTTTTTCTTTCTAAAACCCTTATTAATATATCAGATTCTTCGAATGATACCATGCAAATATTAGAAAGAATACTAAGTATTATTTTCTCAATTAAATTTGGATCACACTTTATAATCAATTCTTCTATTTCTGTATCAAATATTAAGTTTTGATTTTTAATATTTGCATATTTAACAGACCTTGATATTATATCCTCAATTAAGTATACAATATTATAATTTTTAAAATCTACTTTAAATTCATGTGCATCTATTTTTACAGCGTCAATTAAATTATTTATAGTTTTTAAAACTTTTAAGCAATTTTTAATTATTACAGTTTCATATTTTAAATAATACTCCTTTAATTCGCTAATTCCTATATTACTCATTGTATCTATTAATTGTACACTTGAATAAATTGAATTTATAGGCTCTTTTAAATCATATGATAATCTTGAAAAAAACTGCTCTTTTATTTTATCATAAGATTTTAAATCATTATATCTATTATTTATTTTAGTAACCTTTTTTTCATTTTCTATATTAATATCCTTCAAAATTGAATTCATTCTCTTCGTAATCATTAACGCTTTTTCATAATCACCACTTTTCTTATAAGCTGCTTTAATTCCATCATAACTTCTTAATGTATATTTAACATTAAATCTATAAGATATTCTTAACGCATCATTATAATACTCTAAAGCGTCTTGGTAGTTTCCCTCAAATATACAAATATCTCCTCTTATTATTTTTATCCAGTAATCTGTATTAGTAAATTTAAAATTATTATTATATTTATTATAATTTTCTTCACTCTCACTAATTAAATCTTTAATTAGTACTACTTTTTCTCTTCCAGAGACTCCCGCTCTTAGTTCAAGTATTATTTTTCTACATATCTGTATATTTATTTTTATTCTGAATTGCTGTTGCTTGAATTTATCTAACTTTTCAATATTTTTATTAAGGTATTTAATTAGATTTTGTACATCTTCTCCCAATTCCTTTTCATTTAAATATATTTCCAATATCTCAATAACTAAAGTTAATTTTGTCATTATGCTTAAATTATTTTTATATTCTTCTATCGTTTTAACAATTATTTCCTTAGCCTCATCCAATCTATTATCAATAGTAAAAATATCCTTCAAATAACAAACTCCAAATGCTATTTCATCATATTTATTTTTAATCTTTGCATATTTTATGGCTTGTATAAACATATCTTTTGCTGAATTATAATCCTTCATAGAAAAGTATACTTCTCCAAGACAAACATAAATATTAAATGTTTCTTCCTCTTTTAATGAAGATATCATTTCTCTAGTTTTATTTAAATACTTTTCTATATATTGACTTTCTCTTTTCTTTAATGCTTCTGTGTACATAGCTGATAAGTATAGCTGAACTAAATGAAAATATGACTTTTCCTCTATAAAAATCTCTTCTGCTAATTTAAAATATTTTTTTGAAGATAATTTTCATCAAGATCCGAATAACACTTAGTCATATATAAATATATTTTTCCTCTTTCATGTAAGCTATTTATTTTATTACTATTTATAGCTCTTTTAAAAAATCTAACTGCCTTATTTTTGTTCTTTTCTAAATAATAATAAATACCTTTTGCATATTGTATATTTTCATAATTGTTTTCATTTTCTATATATTTTTGTATTTTTGCCTTAGTTTCATGCAATCTTTCATTTCTTAATATATTTAAATATCCATGATCAACTTCATTTATTAATTCTGAAAATAATTCCATATCATTACTACCTCTACTAACTGTATAAATCATAAATATCAGATAATTCTACTGATATTTTTTCAACATTTAATTTATACCCTTCTTTTTTATAATCAGTACACTCTTCTTCAACAATCTTATCTTTAGGTAAGTTTAATACAAATTCACTTCCACTCTCATATTCAGTGTTTAAATATATTTTTCCATTCAATAAGTCTACTAATGATTTTACTAAAGATAACCCTATTCCACTTCCCTCTTTACTTACATTTAATGATTTATCTACTTGAGTAAACTTATGAAAAATTTTATCTTTCATAGCCTTTGGAATTCCTACTCCTGTATCTCTTACCCGTATTTCAACTTCATTTTCTTTATCATTAATACTAACTATAATCTTACCGTTTTTAGGAGTAAATTTTATTGCATTTGATAATAAGTTTAAAATTATTCTTTCAACCATGTATACATCGCATTTTATTATAAGTTCTTCTATATTAGTATCAAATAATATCATAATGTTTTTTATTTCTACATATGGAGTTACTGAATTAGTAATTTTCTCTACTAACTCAACTATATTCAAATTATTAAAATTAGCTTCATAATTACCTTTATTTATTTTAGTTACGTCTATAATATTATCTATAAGCTTAAAGCTTCTTAAACAATTTTGCTTTATGTTATTTTTGTACTTTAAATAATATTCCATAAACTCATTTTCATTTTTATTCTTATATAAATTTAGTAGTTGCATTGACGAGTATATTATATTTATAGGAGTCTTGAACTCATGAGAAATATTAGCAAAAAACTCACTCTTAGCTTTCTCTGACTCTTGTAGTACTTCAAGATTTTTGTATAACTCTACATATTTTTCTCTATATTTACTATTATCATATGAAATCATTATAGAGTTAGCTTTCTCTAAATATTCCATAGCCAATTTACAGTTACCAATTTTTTCATGTGTGTTAGATAATCTTTCATATATTTTTTCAATAAATTTATATCCATATTTTCTAGAAAGATTTATTAGGTTATTATAATGATATAATGCTATTTCATATTCATTTAAGTTATAATATATATCACCATATAACATTTCTATATATAAATCAAAATTACTAAATCTAAATGTATCTCGATATTTTTCATAAATATCTTTAGCTTTATTTAACTCTTCTAATATATAGTTTGATTTTTCATTTATCTTTAAATAATATCTACATTTAATAAGTATTAAATTTGCTTCAAATTGCTCCTTAGTCTTAATTGGCATCTTCTTTATATTTTTCTCAACCAAATATATTAATGAGTTTATGTTTTCCATATTTAAATTTAAATCTATATATAATGTAGATAATTCCATATAAACTGTAGTAATAAGAAATAATGATAAGCTATTTTTATTATTAGTTATAAGCTTATTAAATAGTTCTATTGCATCTCTTCTTTTATCTATATAAGTATATCCAACTGCTATATAATACATTAACAATACCTGAATATCTTTTAAATTATATTTTTTTGCTAATTTATATCCCTTATTATATAATTCTAATGCCAATTCATTATCATTTAGTTCTATTGAAAAAATAGATCCAATTTTAAGGTACTCTTCTGCTATCCAATATCCATGATTTTTCCCTATCAAAGCTAAAGCTTTTTTTATTATACTTATACCTTCATCTTTTTTTTCATTTCTAATTAATTTAGTTGATAAATTAATGTATAGATTAATTAATGATTCATAATTTTTCTCTGATAACAATGTTTTTTCCGCTAACATTAAATGAGTTTCATATCCATTTATATCATTTTTAGCTAAGAACATTTTTGTAAGTTCTGCATATACTTGTCCTAAGCATATATTATCACTATTATTTATCATTAACTCTCTTTCTAAATTTTCTGTTGCTTCATCTATAATAATTTTATTTATATTAACTAATGTCTTTAAATAATATGATTGTACTTTATCTATACTTTTTGATCCATCATCTACTTTTTCCAAAGCATTCACGGCACTTGAGTAAGCCTTATTCATGGTGTCACTATGTTCCTTTATCACTTCTAAGTCTCTGATCTCTTTTTCTAACGCTTTCATGCTATCCCCTTAAATCTAAGTATTAACCTAAAATATATATGATTCAAATAATTATAAATATATAATTAATTATACATTTCATCCTAAATTTTAACAATATATTATTTGTTTTTATTCAATATTTAGTCATATTTCATTTTATTCCTAACTATTCATTAATGTTTAAGTTCTCAAATAAATTAATAATTATCTATTGAAAATTTATTTCATTTTTCGAAATTACATCTTGAAATATTCAATCTTATAGGTTACAATAATATTAATTTGTAAATGTTTCCATTAAATATAATTTTTAATTTAATTTTAAATTTACTTTAAAAATATCTAAATTAATTAAGGAGGGGTATTATGATTAAGAAAAAAGCTTTGACATTATTTTTACTTGCTAGTATATCTAGCCAAGCAATTACTTGGCAAAATTCATTTGCAAAAGCAAATGAATCACCTCTATTTAACTTTAAGTCTTATGACTTTACTACTATGGAGTCAACTTATGATGAGAACACACCTGTGTATCTTTATAAAAATGGTCCTCAGGTAACTATTCCTGATAAGTTTGATAATCCTAAAGAACAATTTAGAACAGCTTGGCTATCAACTGTTGTAAATATTGATATTTCTGATGTAACTAGTGATCCAAACCTTTCTGCTGAAGAAGAATTCAAAAATGAACTTTCTTCAATTCTTAATAGATTTGAAGAATTAAATTTAAATGCTGTTACTTTTCAAGTAAGTCCAATGCTGGATGCTTGGTATCCATCTGAAATAGCACCATGGTCTCAATACCTACATCAAGGTGGTTCTAACTATACATTCCAAGGCCAAGACCCTGGTTTCAATAATTTTGATCCATTAGAATGGTTAATCTCTGAAACCCATAAAAGAGGTATGGAATTCCATGCTTGGTTTAATCCTTATAGAGTTACTAACACTGTTGACAAAAGACCTATTCTAGATAAATTGAATGAACTTTCAGAAAATAATTTTGCAAGGAAAAATCCTCATTTAGTATACGAATTTCAAAACAAATTATTCTTAGATCCAGGCAGACCAGAAGTAATTGATTATGTTGTTCAAAGAGTAGAGGAAGTTGCTACTAAATATAATGTAGATGCCATTCATTTTGATGATTATTTTTATCCTTATAAATATACTGAAGATGGTAAGGATATATACTTCTATACTCAAGACCTAGATAAAGAAACCTTTATTGATTATAATAGAGGTTATGGTGAATACAACATTGAAAATGCTGCTAAATGGAGAGAAAATAATATTAATCTTCTTATAAAATCAATTAAAGATACGATAACTAGCATTAATATAGCTAATAATAGATCTATACAATTTGGAGTTTCTCCATTTGGAATATGGGGACATGCAGAAAATTATCCTGAAGGATCTAATACACCTATAGGATCAACCTCAAGTCTTAGAGACCAATTTGCTAATACAAGAAAATGGGTAAAAGAAGGCTTAGTGGATTATTTAACTCCTCAAATTTATTGGTCCTTTAATACTGCTGCTGCTCCATATGGCGAATTACTTAAATGGTGGGATTCTCAATTTGAAGGCATAAATAATTCTCATCTTTATATTGGACATCCTAACTATAAATATATAGATGCTTCTTGGGATAATAATTTTAAAAACCCATATGAAATAGCTAACCAATTAAGATTTAATCAAAAGTTTGAAAACGTTAAGGGAAGTGCATTTTTCTCCTTTGATAAATTATTACCTAAATCAGTTGCTACTCCTGGCGATAAATATGATATATTGAATCATTCTAATACTATTTTGCAAAAGGAATACTTAAACTTACCATCAAATGTTCCTGGAAAGCCTTGGCTTGATAAATTAGAAACTCATCCAGTTACTAATATCAAATATGAAGTTAACGATAATATAGTTAAATTGAGTTGGGATGATACTAATGCAGATAGCAAATTCTATTGTATTTATAGACAAGAAGGAAACCTAGATGAAGTAGATATTACCAACCCTCAAAATTTAATTGCAAGAAAAGGTATAGAATCTGGAAAAGAGTTTATTGATGCAAATATAGAATCTAATAAAACTTATACTTATGCTGTTACTATAATAGACAATGCCTCTGTTGAAAATGAAGCTAAAATATTTAATAAAGAAGTTCTAGATAATGAAAATGCTGCCTTACCTATTATAGACGCAATTAATAAAATTCCATCCTTAGATGTATTAAAGTTAGATGATGAATCACTTGTTACTTCTGCTAGGGCTTTAGTTATAGATTTTAACAATGATGTCTATATTACTAACTTAGATGTATTAGTTGCTGCTGAAAATAAAATAGCAGAACTTAAAGAGGAAAAAGCTAAGGAAGAACAAATAGCAAAAGAAAATGCTGCTATTTCTGCAATAGACAAGCTACCATCTCTAGAGAATATATCCTTATCAGACGAAGCCTCTATTAAAGATGCAAGAAAATTAGTTACTATTGCAAATAATGATTCAGCAATAACAAACTTAGATAAACTTGTAAAAGCCGAATCTAAAATTAAAGATTTAAAAGATAATTCTAATACAAACCCTGGTGAAAATAATAATAATAATAATAATAATAATAATAATAATAATCAAGATGGTAAACTTCCAAATACAGGAGGAAGAAATTCATCAATTTTGTTTAGTTTTGCATCAATGCTTACTATAGCTGGAGCCACTTTATTTAAGAAAAATAAATTATAAAAAGATATTAATCCTAGCAATCAAAAAAATTGCTAGGATTAATTATCTTTACATTTAATTTATTGTTCTTTAAAGTTTATTTAATTTACAGTTAATATACTTATAATATAAAATCCATTTATAAAACATATTATGATTTTATAATAGATCTAGTTTAGATTCTTATATGAGCTATTGAAATAATGTAAATTTTCCTAGCGGGAAAATTATTTCTACCTTTGTTCCTACTTTTTCCTTTGATTCTATTTTAATACCTAATCCTAACTTTTCACATAAACTTTTACACAAATAAAGCCCCATTCCTGTTGATTTACCAAATACCCTTCCATTTTCCCCTGTAAATCCTTTTTCAAATACTCGCTCTACATCTCTTTGATTTATACCTACTCCATTATCTTCTATTATCAATGAATTACTATTTTCATTGACTTTAGTATATATAGTTATTTTTCCTTTTCCCTTTTGAGAATATTTAATTGAATTTCCAATAATTTGATTAATGATAAAGCTTACCCATTTTATATCACTAAAAATCATTATATCTATTTTTTTTAGGTCTAAAGTTAGCTTCTTATTTATAAAATCCCTTGAATTATTTCTTATTGCTATTTTAACAGCATCTGATAAATTAAATTCTTTTATTATATAATCCTTGCTCACATCTTCACTTTTTGAATAATATAATACTTGTTCTATAAAGCCTTCTATCTTCTTTATCTCATAAGATATTTTTGAAGCAATTTCACTTTCACTATTTTCTAATATTAATTTAGTTGAAGCAATTGGTGTTTTTATTTCATGAACCCAAGTTTCAATATACTCTCTATACTCAGCTTGCTTTTCTTTATAGTATTTAACATTTTCATTCATATTTTTATTTGTTTCTTTTAAAACATCATATACTATTTTTCCTTCTAAAAATTCAGGTTCTTCAATAACTTCAGTAAGTAGATACTTTTTATCTAAATTTTCTAATACAGATATCATATTTTTATAAAAACTATTTTGCTTAAAATATTCTATAAAAATATTTATAACTAAAGGTCCTATCCAGGTAAAAAATATTAATACTATTAACCACTTATTTACATGTGCAAAGAATAAGGTAATAGATACAAGTACAAATAGAAAAATATTTATTATTATTCTAGCTCTTCTATCACTAATGTATTCTAATATACTCATGGCATTATATAACCTAACCCTCTTCTAGTTTCAATAATATTACTTAATCCTATTTCTTCAATTTTCTTTCTTAATCTAGTTACATTTACTGACAAAGTATTATCATCTAAAAATAAATCAGATTGCCATAACGCATCCATTAATGTATCTCTTGAAACAATCTTGCCTTTATTCTTAATTAAATATGCTAAAATTTTCAATTCATTTTTAGTTAATTCTATAGTATTCGAGTTATATGAAATACTTCCATTTGCAAGATTTAACTTCAAATCTCCATAACTAATTATTTCATCACTATTACTTTTTCCATAGCTTCTTTTTAATATTGCTGATACTCTAGCTATTAATATTTCAGTGTTATATGGCTTTGTAATAAAATCATCAGCTCCTAAATTCATACTCATAAGTTCATCAACTTGACTATCTCTACTAGTAACTACTATTATAGGTATATCCGATTTTTTTCTAACTTCTCTACAAATATAATATCCATCATAAAAAGGAAGATTAATATCTAATAAAATCAAATTTGCATTACTTTTATCAATATATTCGATTATATTTTCAAAAGAATCTGGAGCTTCAACTTCATACCCATATCTTTCTAGATATATCTTAAGCTCTTCTCTTATAGACTCTGAATCTTCAACTATAACGATCTTATACATTTTTCACCTCTATATTATTTTTTATTATTACATATTTTATAATATGTTTATTATATACTAAAACTTACTATTATCATACAAACTTAAATTATTTTATGAATTATATTCTGTATGTTTTCAAAAAAATAGCAACCTTATTAGGTTGCTACTTATCTATTTAACTATATTTTTATACCCAGTATATGTTGCATAGAAATATCCTCCATAAACTGCTACTAAAGTAAACAGTGTAACAAATGATGATAATCCAATACTTGGCTTGTTAAATAAGATTATAAAATCATTTATAACACTAATTCCTACTAGTGAATGTACTATTGCTAAAATAAGTGGAACCATAAAATATATTAATGTTTGCTTAAATATAGTTTTATTTATCATTTTCTTAGATGCTCCAATTCGTTTAAGTGAGATATATCTTTCCTTACTATCAGCAGCTTCTGATAATTGTTGTAATGATAATATTGCAGCACTAGAAATTAAAAATACTATTCCTAAATATATTGCTATAAATAAAATGACAGTTGTCATGCTTTTATTCTCAGTATATATTTGATTTCTAGTATAACCTAATACAAAATCTGTATAATCATTTCTTGTATAACTTCCACTCCTAAAGTCTGTAAATAAGTTATCATATTTCTCTTCATACTTACCTTCAGGATAGTTAACATTTAAAATTGATCTTGATGTAACTAACTCACCCTTAAAACTATCTGGAACTATAACTGTAAAGACATTTCCTGAAAGTAAATCTGTATAAAACGACTCTGTAATTAAATCTGTATTGGCTATTTTATATTCCTCTCCACTTAAAATTATAGTTTTTTCATTTTTAGCAAATTCACTAATTTCTTTAATTTTATTTTCAAAGCTTGAAGAAATTAATACTTCATCTTGATTTAAAGATAATTCTTTTTCACCTTTAAGTCTCATAATTTTATTATAATCTGATATTTTAATAAATTCGATTGGGTTATCTTCAAATCCCTTCATACTGTCAGGACTTTTTGTATAGTCTTTAAGAATATCTCCTAACTTTTCTTTTGAAACATATTCAGTATATATTATATATTTCTCATCTTCATTGAATTTGAAATTTAATTTATCTAGATTTTCCTTTATATCCTTTGAATTAGATCTTTCATCAAGATACATAATTGCTGAAGCCGAAAATGGTGTTGCTCCTTTTAAACTACTTTCAAGAGCATTTTTAAAGCTAAGTCCTGTTGAAAGTGTTGTTATCGTCAAAAATAACATTAGTGAAATTACTGTCATAGATACAAAGTTAGTATTAATTTTACTGCTTATTTGCCTTAAAACAAATATATTAAGTTCTTTAAAATAAGTTTTTTTATTTTTTTGAATTAAATATATACTAAATCCACCTAAACTTATAAAAAATAATAATGTTCCTAAAACACCCAATATTAAAGCCATAACAAACTTAATATCTTCTGGCTTTAATCCCGCTTTAATTACCAAATAATATGCTACTGATAATATCATTACTGATAAAATAAATATTATAATATTCACAATTGGATTTTTAAATTTTATATTTTCACTTTTTCTAGCAGCTGTTAACATATCAATTAATTTATATTTTGATACTACAATAGTATTGAAAATCATAACTAATAAAAACATTATCCCAAAATAAATAGTACTTTTAACTATTGCTTCAGATGATATTATAAATTTATATTCTTTCATACCAACTTCAAATAATTTTGCAGTAAACACTGATAATCCTTGAGAAAAAATCACTCCTATAACAAGTCCTGCTAATAATGACATTATCCCAATAATTAAGGTTTCAAAAAGTAATATTTTAGAAATCTTATTTTTCCCCATACCTAATGTCATATAAATTCCAAGCTCTTTTTTACGCTTTTTAATTAAGAAGTTATTAGCATATATTATTAAACTTCCAAGAATAACTGATACAAATATTGAAACCATTCCTATAATTTTGCTTAAACCACTTATCGTATCTGACTGGCTACTATTCATTTCAAATATAGCTTTTTGGGATTCTATAGAATTAAAACTGTAAAATATACAAACTGCAAATGTTAATGTCAAGAAATATATTGCATAATCTTTTATACTCTTTTTTACGTTGTTAAATGCTATTTTAGAATACATCTCCTGCATCACCTCCTAAAAGAGTAACTACTTCAATAATTCTATTAAAGAATTCCTTTCTAGAATCTCCTCCCCTTACAAGTTCATTGAATATCTTTCCATCTTTTATGAATAAAATTCTATGTGCATAACTTGCTGTAAAGGCATCATGAGTAACCATTAATATAGTTGCTTCTAATTCTTTATTAAGAGTTTCAAATGAATCTAGAAGTAACCTTGATGATTTTGAATCTAAAGCTCCTGTTGGCTCATCTGCTAATATCAATGATGGATTTGTCACAATTGCCCTTGCTGAAGCTACTCTTTGTTTTTGCCCACCTGACATTTGATATGGATATTTACTTAGCACTTCTGTTATTCCTAGACTTCTTGCAACATCTTTTATAAGCCCATCAATTTTATTATGACTTCTACCTTGGATAGTTAGTGCTAATGCTATATTTTCATAAGCAGTTAATGTATCTAAAAGATTAAAATCTTGAAATATAAATCCTAATTCATCTCTTCTAAATTTCTCTAGTTGTTTTGATTTTAATTTTGTAATATCCTTATCATTTATTACTATATTTCCTGTAGTTACAGTATCTATTGTTGAAATACAATTAAGAAGTGTTGTTTTACCACTTCCAGATGGCCCCATTATTCCAACGAACTCCCCTTTTTCAACTTTAAAGCTTATATTATCTATTGCCTTAGTTACATTTTCTTTATTTCCATAATACTTTTCTATTTTTTCTACACTTAAAATATTCTTCATATTATCCTCCCTCTTATTAACTACATTAATGTTTATATATAATGTTTTTCTTACAATCATATTTTATCCTAATATTAATTAATTACATATTTATGTAACTTTCATTAAGCTTTCATTTTTGTAAGATATCTGCATAAAAAAACAACCCTTTATCTTATTAAAGGATTGTTCAATATTTATATATTAACTTATTTTAAAATTCTTTACTATCATCAACTTTAACTTGTTTCGTAAATTTTACTATATAAATAATTTTTCTTGTAGCTAATTTAAAAATATCAATATAGCCCTTGCCTATTTTATTTTTAGTTTCATAAATTAATAAAAATATTCCTACCGTTAATGGAATAATATAATAGCTTATACGATACAAAACTAAAGCTAGTAATGCTTCTTCTTTATTTATTCCTAATGCACTAACCCCTAATATAAATGATAAATCAAATCCTCCAATTCCGCCAGGCATCATACTAACAATACCTATAGCTGAAGATATAACATAAATTGGAAATATTTTCGAAAGTGGTAAAGAAGTTCCTAATAGCTTTAAAATACTAAATAATAATAAAGCCATTGCTATCCACTCTAAAATTGAAATTGTCATTATCCTTATGGTCTTTATAGCATTTTCACGTTTTTCTTTATTTGTATACCTATATAGATTATATATAAAAATAATTGGGGCATAAAGTGCTGCTAAAAATATCCCTAGCCTTACTAATTCAAATTTTTTTAAGTTTGATATATTTGAAATAGAATAAATAAAGCAAAGTGCAGAAAAGCCAGTAAAATTTAATAATACCACTTTTGATACTTCTTTAACTAATGCCGCCTTGTCCTTAATGTAAGGTGAATAAAAATGACTTTTAAGTGCTATTGCAGCTGCTCCGCCAAATCCTACTATACTTGAAATAGAGCTTGCAATCCAAGAAGATTTATAAAGACTCTTATTATCTAAAGAAATATTACATGTATCCTTTATTATAAAATCATATAAGGATAATGGTAAATATGATAATAATCCTAAAATAGCAATAATACTTAAAGTTATAAAAGAAAGCTTGTCTTTATATATGTAAAATGTATGCATATCAAAATCTGAAAATAGCTTTCTAAACTGAATAATAATTACTGTAAATATACTAATCATAAAAGCTACTTTCATCCATACCTTTACTTTATCTTCTATCTTAACAAACATATAAATTCTCCCAACAAATCAATTTATACAATACATAAAAATATATTTACTTAATCTTTATTAGTATACATCAATAGTAAGGTAAATTCAAAATATTTTTATTTATTACTATTATCTTTCAGAAATTTATACTCAAAGTTCTAATTAATATTTAATATGTCTACTTTGAGGATATTTTATAAATTAAATTTTTTTTCATCATACCCTGCAAATACTACTAAAGCAACAACAGTTAAAACTTCTTTAATCTTTCTCATAAAAAATCATCTCCCATATCAATTTATAAATTTATTATATTAATTATTTTACCTTTGTAGTATTTATGTATATTACTTAAAGCTTTCAATTATGTAACCTTTTTTTATTTTTATAAAAAATCATCTTTTTAAGTAAAAGATAATTTAATTTTATCTTTTATTACTCAAAAAGATGATTTTATAGTATTATTATTTGATTATTTTTATTATAAGTTATTTTTTTACTTTCTTATAAAAAGTATTTTCAAGTGGTAATTTAGTTCTAAATTCACCATCTAATTTATAATAAGCCCCTTGCATTGCTGGAGCAGCTGGAACAACAACAATTTCTCCAACACCTTTTGCTCCATATGCTAAACTTGATTTATTTTTTTCTACTAATATAGTTTCTATTTCTGGAACTCCTGTTGATCTAAATAATCCTAATGTTCCAAATTTAGCTAATGGAACTCCATCTTTTAATGGATAATCTTCTGTTAATGCATATCCAAGTCCCATAACTACTCCACCTTCAATTTGACCTTCTACAGCTATAGGATTTACAGCTCTTCCAATATCATGAGCTGCAACTACTTTTATTACCTTTCCATTATCATCTAAAACTACTACTTGAGTTGCATATCCATAAGCAACGTGACTTACTGGATTAGGCTTTGTACTACCCATTGGATCTGTATCTGAAACATATTCCCCATAGAATTCTTCACCCTCAAGTTCCCCTAAAACTTTATCCTTTAAGGCATCTTTTAGTTTCAAAGCTGCTGCTCTTGTTGCTTCTCCTGTAAATACAGTTTGTCTTGAAGCTGTTGTTGTTCCTGAGTTTGGTGTAGTAAAAGTATCTGGATTATCTACTGAAACTTGCTTTGGATCTATTCCTGTAGTTTCACAAAGAATTTGTGTTGCTATTGTACCAACACCTTGTCCAATGCAAGCTGCTGAAGTTCTTATAACAGCCTTACCATCCTTAATTACTATTCTACATCTACCTGTATCTGGAATGCCTACACCTAAGCCAGCATTTTTAAATGCACAAGATATACCGACATTTTTATTATTTTCAAAAGCATCTTTTACAGCTTCTAAAGTTTCTACTAATGCAGTTCCTTCATCAGCAATTTGTCCATTAGGTAAAACTTGACCTGGTCTAATTGCATTTCTATACCTAAACTCCCATGGTGAAATTCCTACAAGCTCTGCAAGCTTATTTATGTTACATTCATTTGCAAACGCTGATTGAGTAACTCCAAAGCCTCTAAATGCTCCTGCTGGTGGATTATTTGTATATACAGCAATACCTTCTATTTCCACATCTTGATAATTATATGGTCCAGCTGCATGAGTGCAAGCCCTTTGTAATACAGGTCCACCTAATGATGCATAAGCTCCAGTATCTGAAATTATTCTTGCCTTCATTCCAGTTAAAATTCCATTTTCATCGCAAGCTGTAGTAAATTCCATTTCCATTGCATGTCTCTTTGGATGGATTATTATACTTTCTTTTCTGCTTAAAGAAACTTTAACTGGTTTCTTTGTATAGTAAGTTAAAAGTGCAGCATGATGTTGAACACTCATATCCTCCTTACCACCAAATCCGCCTCCTACAAGCATACTTTTTATTCTTAATTTGCTTGGATCTAAATTTAAAAGCTTTCCTATTTCACGAAGCTCATCATAAACTCCTTGTCCACCTGTATATACTGTTAGAATTCCATCTTCATAATTACCAACTGCACATTCTGGTTCTAAAAATGCATGTTCAGTTGGTGGAGTGCTATATTTTTCTGTTACAACATATTTTGAATTTTTTATAGCCTCATCTGCATCTCCTCTTTTTAAATATTGTCTACTTAGAATATTTCCACTTTCATGAACTTTAGGGGCATCGTCTTTCATTCCCATTTCAGGATTTATTACAGGTGGAAGTTCTTCATAATCAACTTCTATAAGATTTAATGCTTCTTTTAATATCTTCTTATTTTTTGCAGCTACTAAAGCAACAGCATCTCCTAAATATCTAGTTTCTTCTCCAATATCTATCATCGCTGGCCAATCTTGGACTAAATGACCTATAAATCTATCCCCTGGTATATCTTTTGCCGTTAAAACAGCATAAACACCATCTAAGGCTTTTGCTTTTGATGTATCTATATTTTTAACTAAGGCTCTTGGATATTTTGATCTTAATGCAGATCCATAAAGCATTTCATCAAAATATAAATCATCTGCATATTTACCAATTCCTAAAGTCTTAACTTCAGCATCAATTCTAGGTAAATTTTCTCCAACTAATCCTTTACAATATACTTTAGGTACTTCTTCATTATTTCTTAAAAGTTCTGCAACTAAATTAATAGCTTTTATAATTTTTACATATCCAGTACATCTACATATATTTCCTTTAAGAGCATTTTTTATCTCTTCTTCAGTAGGATTTAAATTTTTATCAAGTAATCCTTTTGCACTTATAACCATTCCTGGAATACAAAATCCACATTGTACTGCTCCACATTTACCAAAGGCATAAGCAAAAACATCTCTTTCTCTTTCACTAATTCCTTCAACTGTGATTACATCTTTATTTTCTAATTTACTTAACTTTTGAATACATGCTCTTTGTGCTATACCATCAATTAATACCATACAAGCACCACAAGCACCTTCTGCACAACCATTTTTTACTGATGTCAATTGTACTATATCTCTTAAATAATCAAGTAAACCCATATCTTCATTTACTGATACACTTTTACCATTGAGCTTAAAACTATACATTTAATTTGCTCCTCCCAATTATCAAAATAATAATTTTAGTGTTTTATAAATAAAAAATCTTTTTGATAACTTATTATACGTAGTTTTTTAGTTCTTCTTCTTTTAAAGCATTTCTTTCATCAATATAATAAGAATAATCTTTTAAAATTGTTTCAGCAGTAATTTCTAATTTACTCTTTTCTTCTTTTGAATTAACTACATATATATATTCTTTTCCTTCTTCTCGTAATAAGAATTTATCTTCTCCAATTCTTAATAATCCAGTATTCTTTGAATTATTATATTCTTCTAAATTCTTATAAATAGTAGGTTTCTTAAGATAAGGGAATCCACCCTTTGGACAGAACATATGACAGTTACCACATTCATTACACATATTTTCAACATGAGCTATTTGATAATTAGCTGAAAGTTCTTCAACTGGTACTCTCATATTAGCTCTATTTGGACATACATCAACGCAAATTCCACAACTCTTTAAGCAATCAAAGGTCTCTAACTTATCTTCTAAAACTTTACCGTTACCTTTATTTTTATAATTAGTATCATTCTTTGCCTTATCAGCTAAATCATTTAAAGCTTCAATATTTAATCCTTCAGGTGCATGTCCAGATTTTTTCATTTCATTTAATACCGCAATGTTATTTACATATCCTTTTGGTTGCAAAAATAATGTCGCTATTGTAATAGGCGCAATTCCAGTACTAAAAACATCTAATACATTATTTTTATCTATTCCACCTGATATTGACATACATATATTATTAAACTCATTAGAAATTTTTTTAGCTACATTTATTGCTATTGGGTAAAGTGGTTTTCCAGACATATACATAGCATCCCCTGGTATAACATTTCTAGTATTAACTACAGGTAATGTATTTGTTAACTTAACCCCAAATGTTACATCATTTTCATTACCTATTTGTAGTAACTTAGATATTATTTCTTTAGCCATATCAAATTGTAAATCATGTTCAAAGTCTTCTTTTTTAAGTTCTATGTCATCGTAGCCTAAATCATCTAATATTTTTCTTACAGCATCATAACCTAATAATGTAGAATTACATTTTAACAATGTATTTATATTTTTATTTACCATTAAATGAGTCGCTATATCTAAGATTTCACTTGCTTTACATCCATGCATTGTTGAAAGTGTAATTATATTTGTAATCTTTGAACTTAGCTTATCTATATCTTCTAATTTAAATCTTTTAAAGTTATTTATATTTTTCTTTAATACTTCTATACACTCTTTAAATGCTCTAGTATCTCTTGCCTCTTTAAGGTCATCAATAAAATCAGAAATCTTTTTTGATTGAATTCCTTTAAGGTCATATCCTACACTTATATTAAGTATAAAATCTTTTACATCAGATAATCCAAGCTCAATTCCCATTACTTGCAACAATACAGAGGCTTTAATATACTCTTCTTTTGCTTCTTCAACTGTTAATTCTGTAGACCATTCTACATTGTATCCTACATTTTTAACATCAATACAAGGTCTTGCTATCATTTCTTGCATTTCTTTTCCATCTACTATTTGAACAGTCTTAGGTTCAAAATATCTACAACCTGTTAAATAAGCTGCTAAGAAGTTTTGTGTTAATTGTGTATGAGGACCTGCTGCAGGACCTACTGGAAATCTTAAATACTCATTGCAAAAATTCATTTCTATACTATTATCAATATCTCTATAAAAATCCTTTTCTTCTATTCCAAATATTTTTCCTTTTGTATAATAATCTTTAAGAGTTAAATCAAGAATTTTTTCAAAAGACATTACTTTCATTACATCGCTCATAATTCTTCCACCTTTCATAAGACAAATTAATATAAATTCCTATCACTATAAATTTTAATTATTATCTAAACTTTGATATAAATTTACAAATACTATCACTTCTATTTAAGTTAATACGAACTTTCTATTCCCGTATACGTAAAAAACTTATTAAATCTTTAATTAATAACTCTTACATCTGATCCCATAACCTTTGAGCTATTTTTCTTGAGTCTGCAAATATTTTTTCTTCATCTATATTTACTAACTCTCTATTTTTCATAACAATTTTTCCATTTATAATAGTTGTTATTACAGATCTTCCTGTAAATCCAAAAAGCATATGACCATTTATATTACTTGCATTCATTGGAGTCAGAGGATTATAATCAACTATAATCACATCTCCATAAGCTCCTTCTTTTAATATCCCAAGACCTTTATTAAAAAATCTATTTGTTATATTTCTATTATTTTCAAATAACAACTTAAATGTTTCATTAAAAGCTACACTTGGATGACACCTATTATGTCGTTGTATTATAGGGAAAACCTTCATGGACTCGAACATATCGCTAGTATATCCATCAGTTCCCATTCCTATATTTATACCTTTATTTATCATTTCTAATACTGGAGAACATCCAACTGCATTTCCCATATTTGATTCTGGATTATTAACTACATTTGTATTAGTGTGTTTTAATAATTCCATTTCCCTATCATTTATATGGACACAATGGACTGCTAAAGTCTTTTCTCCTAAAATATTAAAATCATAAAGTCTTTCAATAACTCTTTTTCCACTGCTCTTTAAAGACTCATGTAAATCTGATATGCCCTCTGCTGCATGAATATGAAATCCTGAATTTAAACTTTGAATTTCTTTAGTACATCTTTCCAAAGTTCTATTACTTAATGTAAAAGACGCATGAAGTCCAAATAGGCCTTTTATCATATCACTTGAATCTTTATTAGCATACTTAATAAAGTTTACGTTTTCATTAATACCCTCTTCTGCTATTTTATGTCCATCTCTATCAGATACCTCATAACATAATGAAGTTCTGATTCCAAGATCTTTTGCTACATCTCCTATAGTGAATAAACTATCAGTTATACTCATAGGACTTGCATGATGATCAAAAACAGTAGTTACACCATTTTTAATACAATCAATATATGTTGTGTACGCACTATATTTTGTATCCTCAAGTGTCAACTTTTTATCTAGCTTCCACCAAAGTCTTTCTAGTATTTGATTAAAGTTTTCTGCAGGACTTTCTTTAGCATCCATACCTCTAGCAAAAGCACTATATATATGATGATGCGTATTTATTAATCCTGGCATTATAACCTTGCCTTTAGCATCAATAAATTCATAATCCTTATATTTAGCTTTTAAAATTTCATAATCTCCAACTTCAATAATTAAATTTTCTTTTATAGCAATAGCTCCATTATTTATAATGGGTTTATCAATATCCTGGGTTATAACTATACCATTACCAATTAAAATCATCTATTATCCCTCCAGTATAATATACTTAAAATTATATTTAGCATTATCCATGCCAAATTCTATAAAATTATTCTTTTACTTAATTTTATTTTAAGTATTTTTATAAAAATACTCATTTAATCCTAAACTTTCTTTAAGCTAATATTCTTATCTATGTTGAAATTAATAGCCTTAAAATAAATATATTATGTTTAATGTCTAATATATATATTAAGAATGGTGAAAGTAAAGTATTAAATGATTTTAAATTTGGAACAAGTTTTTACGACAGTATTTTAATTGATAATACTTTAGTTAAAAATTAATAATAAGCTATTTATAGTCTTATTTCAGAATAATATTAATTTCATTACTACTAATTTAAGGTTTATTATCAATTTAGTAATTATAATTATCATTTTAAGAAAAGAAATTAAAAAGCTACCAAAGTAATTAATCAAATTACAGAAATAAAATTCCATATCGATAAGATATACATTCATTGTAAAGATGAAAATATATTGAGAAATGTAAAATATAATGATATGCATAATACTTTTATCCTATAAAAACTAGAATTTTACGTGACAAAACAATCTAACTTATATCTATATTTGTATTAAGAGATTTAAGACAAGACAATTAATATTTATATAAATTTTATTTAATACTCATTTTTACTGGAATTGTAAATCATATATTATATATAATAGAAATATATGTTAAATAAAAATTATATTTAACTCAGATATACTCTTTGAATCTGATTATAAATAAATGATGTGGTTAATATTAATAAAGTTCATATAAAACACTCAATTATATTATTAGCATTTGCTTTTATATTTATATCTTTTAGTAACAGTACTGTAAGCAGTAATCCCGATAATATTGACATTTAAAATGTTGTAAAATAATCATTTCTTACGATAAAGGATATTCTGATGAATTATCAAAGTATATCTCAGAAGAAGTATTTACTGCAAACCAAACATCAAATGGATGGTATATTATCAATAAATATGAACTAGCTTAACTAATAATGTAAACTTTTGATTGATAATTGCTATTAGAATAATATTTGGAGGTGAAACTATGAAAATATGTCCTTATTGTAATAACAAATTGATAAGAATAGATATAATTTTTAATAATTCTTCTAATATCAAATGCTCAAATTGTAATAATAAACTTTTTCAAACTAAAAGGTACAATATTATAAATAATATTCTAAGTTATTTACCTATACTATCATATATATTTTTCACTAATGAAATAGATTTTTATTTACTTAACCTTACTAAAAATCCTAAGTTATCAACTGTTTTCTTTGCATTTATATCAGGTTTATGGGGATGGTGTATAATGGTTTATCTCCATTGTAGTCAAAATATAAGTGATAGTTACTGAAACCTGTATAACTATCACTTATATTTTGAAATTTATTCAATCTTTTAGTTTATTATATATATAATCTATTTTTTCGCTCACTTCTTTATTTTTTAACCTAACAATCCAAAATTTGTTAATGAATTTATATATCAATATTATAATACCAAATAATAAAAAGAAATTAAGAACTGTTACTATAATAGTTGCGAAATTTATCTCAATAGAACTTTTCCTTTCTTTATAACACCAACTCACTTAGATCATTAACACTTTTAAATAGTAATTTGAGTTTTTTTCATAAATAAGCTCCTTCATTAATATTATTTAGTTGATATATCCTAAATAAAACACTATTTATTTTAAAATACTATAATCATCTTATATAAAATAAACTATTTTTTATCATTAAAATTATAAAAAGCATTATATTTGTCAGTATTTTCAGCTTTTCCTATATAAAGTAGCTAAACCTATTCCAAGTTTTTTAGCCGCCTTAGATTTTCCTTTTGTGTCATGTCCGTATTTTTCTAAAGCATAATTTATATATCTTTTTTCTAATTCCTCTAAAGTTATAAAATCTTCATCTGTAATTTTATATAAATCGATTTCATTATGTTTATTATAATAATCTACTATATTATCTGGAAGTATACTACATGATATCACATTATCTTCATCTACTAAATTTATCATAAACTCCACAGCATTTTGTAGCTCTCTTATATTACCTTCCCATGGATAGTTTTTTAGTTTTTCTATAACATCATCCTCTATATAAACTCTTTCTAATCTATATGTTGAACAATATTTCTCTATAAAGTTTAACACTAGCTGCTTTATATCTTCTTTCCTTTCCGAAAGATTTGGAATTTCTATTGGTATAACATTTATCCTATAATAAAGATCTTCTCTAAACCTTTTTTCCTTTATCATTTCTTTTATGTTTTTGTTAGTTGCAGCTATTACTCTTATGTCTAAATTTATCATTTTATTAGAACCTATTTTAGCAAACTTTCTTTCTTGAAGAACTCTAAGAAGTTTTACTTGTAATGCTAAAGGCATATCTCCAATTTCGTCTAGAAATATTATTCCCTCATTAGCAAGTTCGAACTTACCTATTCTACCACTATTACTTGCTCCACTAAATGCTCCTTTTGCATAACCAAATAATTCACTTTCAAGTAATGCTTCTGGTATAGCTGCACAATTTATGGCTATAAATGGTTTATTACTTCTATTACTTTGTGAATGTATAGCTCTTGCTATAACTTCCTTGCCTGTGCCACTTTCTCCTGTTATAAGCACTGATGAAGTTGAATTTGCTATCTTTATAATTTTCTTTTTAATATTCTTCATTGCCTCTGATTCACCAATTATAGATTCTAATTTTATTTCTCCCCATACATTATTTTCAGTTATATTATTACATTTATCTTTTTTACAAATTTTATTCAATATAATAATATGTTTATAGTTGTATGAATCGAAATCAATTTCTAATAATTCTCCTATACCGTCATAATCAATTCCCTTAACCTTTATCCCAATCTTATTATTTTCTTTATCTTCCCCTATAAATATTTCTACTTCTTCTAAATCAATACTTTGGATATTTAAGGCTCTTCTTACGTAATTGTTTGCGTAAATTACTTTATCGTTAGAATTTAAAATTATAATCCCATCGCTTATTTTATTAGCTATGTCTTCAATAAACTTTTCTTCCATGCTATCACCTTTTGTAAAATATTATTGATTGTCATATCCTCTCATAATATTATGTTACCATTTTTCTCTTATTCTTACAATTATTATAATCATCAAAAAAGAAGCTTAGACTCATAAAATAACCTTTTTATAAGCTCATTTTATATCTAATGCTTCATTTTAATTTATTTATTAACATTCATATAAATTGTAGGAATTAATGCATACATAGCTGCTGCCTTTACTATTTCACTCTTCCATGTTCTTTCATTTGGTGCATGTGCTTGATCTTCATGTCCTGGCCCAAAACCTATACATGGAATACCATACCTCCCCATTATAGAAACACCATTAGTTGAAAATGTCCATTTATCCACAATAGGTTCTACCTTAAATAAATATCTATATGACTCTATAAGCGTCTGACATACTTCATGTTCTTCAGGTATAACCCATGTTGGAAAATACGCTTGTGTCTCATAAGAAAGCCCTGTATAAGATTCCTTATTATAATTATACATAGATACTTGTGCTTGTACATTTTTAACGGAAGGTAGCTCTTTAATTTGATTTATCGCCAATTGATAAGTTTCTCCATCGGTTAATCTTCTATCTATAGAAATACTACATCCATCTGCTACAGCACATCTTGAAGGTGATGAGTAAAATATTTCAGATACAGTTAATGTACCTTTCCCAAGAAAATCATTATCCATAAGCTCATTATCTAAATTTCTTAATTCATTTAATATTGGAGCCATCTTAAATATTGCATTTTCACCTCTTTCTGGAGCTGATCCATGGCAACTTATTCCATTAGTGCTAACTTTTATTTCTACTCTTCCTCTATGCCCTCTATTTATATTACATGCAGTCGGCTCTGTAATTACCACAAATTCTGGCCTTATATTATCCTCGTTAATTATATATTGCCAGCAAAGTCCATCACAATCCTCTTCTTGAATAGTACACGTTATAAGTAAAGTATAATCATCTTCTAAGTTTAAATCTTTAATTATTTTTCCTGCATAAACCATGGCTACTAATCCACCACCTTGATCACTTGCCCCTCTTCCTAAAATAATTTCAGCATCTTCATCACCTTCATATGGATTATAGTTCCAAAGACTTGGATCTCCTACTCCTACAGTATCAACATGTCCATCCATTGCTATTAAATGACTTCCTGTTCCAATATAAGCTAAAATATTACCCATTGGATCTATTTCTATCCTATCAAATCCAACCTTTTCCATTTCCTCTTTTATTCTCATTATCTTAAGTTCTTCATTACAACTTTCACAAGGTATAGCTATTATTTCTCTTAAAAAGTCACTCATATCTTCTTTGTATTTCTCAGCACATTTCATTACCTCTTCAGATATAAAACTATAATCCATATTAGTTCCCTCCACCTTAATCTCTAAAGATATATCTAATTACGTATAAAGCATATTTTATGCCAAATATTTTATAAAAATCAGAATTAATTTCCACAAAATTTTATTAGAATTGGTAGAACTTCATATAAAAACCTAATAATATTTTTAAGCAGTTATCAAAATAATAATTTATATCATTTTGATAACTGCTTCTTATTCTTCTGTACTTGTAATGAATTTCTTATAGTCAGCTATAGTATCTATATCTTGAAGAAATAATTCATTATCTATATCTATATAAATAACTTTGCTCTTATTACTTTTTATTACTTCTCGCCCTCCAAAATCTCCTTCTAATGCCTCTAATTCATCTTTTAAAAATTTAGGAAAAATAACAGGACTCCCTGTTTTGCCATTTGCTCTTGGTATTATTATACTATCTTTGAAATTTAGAGAAGCAGTTACTAATTTATTTATTGAGATACTATCTATAAAGGGTTGGTCTCCACAAAAAAACATAAAATTTTGATTTACATCTACCATTGTTAATCCAAATTTTATAGACTGACTTTGTCCATAAATCGCAAATTTATTTTTAATTACTTGTATCTCTTCTCTAATTCCAATCTCAATAACACTATCTTCCCTTGCAACTAGAATTATATTAGAAATATCACTTTTCTTTATTTCTCTTATAACCTTTTGAAGGATTACTTCCTCTCCAATATTCATTAATAACTTATTTTTTCCCATCCTTCTACTAAAACCAGATGCTAAAATTATTCCATTCATTTATCCCACACCCTTATTTTTAAGGAAGCACTTCCATATAATAAATTAATCGAATTTACTTTGCAAAAATTTTACATATTATATCTTAGCAAATAAATTTTCTACTGCTTTTCTAGCTTCAAAAGCAGTTTTTTCTTCATCTATTGTAGTAAGTTCACCATTTCTTACCACTACTTTTCCTGCTATTATAGTATAATCTACAGGTGCTTTACATCCTACTGTACCTAGTATTGATTTTGGATCATATTCTGCACCTATAAATTCTATCCTATTAGAATTTATTATAAATAAGTCAGCAGCCTTTCCAACTGAAAGTTCTCCTATATCTTTTCTTCCGAGAACTCTAGCACTTCCTTTAGTGGCTAATTTTAATATATCATATCCTGTTGGTGCTTTATTACTCCAATTTAATCTATGAAGTAAATAACAAATTCTAAGCTCTTCCAAAAGATTAGATCCATCATTACTTGCGCTTCCATCGACAGCCAATCCGACAGGGACATCTAAATTTATCATTTCTGGAATTCTTGCTATTCCTGATGCTAACTTCATATTAGAAATTGGGCAATGTGCCACTCCAGTTTGTGTTTTTGCTAGAACTTTAAGTTCATCAGTATTAAAGTGAATTCCATGAGCATACCATACATCATTACCAACCCAATTAAGAGTTTCCATATATTCAAGAGGTCTCATATTAAATCTTTCAAGAGTATACTTTTCTTCATCCTTTGTTTCTGCTAAATGTGTATGAAGCCTCACATTATATTTTCTAGCTAAAGCTGCGCTTTCTTTCATAAGTTCAGCTGTAACATTAAAAGGAGCACATGGTGCTAAAACAACTTGTCTCATAGAAAACTCATTTGCATCATGATATTTTTTTATTAGTCTTTCAGAATCATATAAAATCTTATCCATTTTTTGAACAACTGAATCTGGTGGAAGTCCTCCATCTTTCTTGCTTAAATTCATACTTCCTCTTGATGCATGAAACCTAATACCAAGCTCTTTAGCTGAATTAAATTGTTCATCAATAAGAGTTTCTTCAGCTTTTTCTGGGAAAAGATAATGATGATCAAAACAAGTCGTACAACCGTATTTCATTAATTCTCCCATGCCAACTAAGGAACTATATCTTACTGATTCAGAAACTACGCCTTTCCATATCTCATACAAGGTAGTTAACCAATCAAAAAGCTCCATATTTTGAACTTGTGGTAAATTTCTAGTAAAGGTTTGAAAAAGATGATGATGGCTGTTTACAAGTCCTGGATACACATACATATCCTTTGCATCAATTACCTCATCTGCCTCATATACATCATTTCCTATATATTTTATAACTCCATCTTCAATATATAAATTTACATTTTCAAATAAATTATCTTTCTCGTCGCATGTCACTAAAGCTTTTATATTTTTTATGAATAAGGTATTTTTCATAATAAACCCTCCACTTTTTATAAATTAATTAGCTTTAACTCACTTCAATTTTCTTTATTCTTCTAATGATTTTTTGGTTGCATTAAATATCTTTTGGTATCCTGTACAACGACATAAATGTCCTGAAATTTCTCTCTTTATTTCTTCATCAGTAAACTTTTTACCACTATTTACAAGAGAAGTAGTTGTAAGAACTAACCCTGGAGTACAAAAACCACATTGTACTGCACCTTCTTCTATATATGCTTTTTGTACCTTTGAAAGCTCTCCATTTTTTTCTACTCCTTCTACTGTTAAAACCTCTTTTCCATCTGCCCAAACAGCCATATATATACATGAATCTATTGGTACTCCATCTACCAATACTGTGCAAGCACCACATTCTCCAACAGAACAACCTCTTTTTACTCCTGTATAATGTAATCTTTCTCTTAATACATCTAATAAAGTTTCTCTTATATCCACTTCTAAACTATGCTTTTTTTCATTAATTATAAGAGTTATTTTCTTCATAAATTCATTACTCATTAACTACACCTCCAGCCCTTTTAATTACCTCTAAGATTCCTCTATTAGTTAATTCTTTTATCAAATGTTCTCTAAAATCCTTAGATCCTCTCCATGAATTTCTTGGCTTAGCATTTAGCAATGCTTTTTCTGATATTTCAATAATATTATTCATATTTATTTCAATACCTTTTGCAAAATTTTCTGCTTCTAAGCATCTTATTGGAGTTGGTGCTGCTACCCCTAATGATATTCTTAAATCCTTAAATTTATTATTTTCAATAAATCCAACTACTGACACGCCTAGCATTGCAATATCCATAGCTTTTCTATTACTAAATTTTATAT
This sequence comes from Clostridium sp., assembly GCF_017888565.1. Lineage (GTDB taxonomy): Bacteria > Bacillota > Clostridia > Clostridiales > Clostridiaceae > Clostridium. The sequence continues at coordinate 14,202 of NZ_JAGHFX010000017.1, read as the reverse complement.
AATTTCCTTTATACCCTTTATAGTCTTCTTTTCTTATTATTATCTTTACTAATATTTCATCTGGAAGAATACTAACTTTACCTGGTCCTAAATAAAATTCTCTTATTGGCACTACTCTTTCTTCATTTTTACTTCTTAGTAGAAGCTGCGCATTTAGTGCAAATAATGTTGTTGCACTATCTGCTGAAACTGCCCCATTACATACATTCCCACCAATAGTTGCCATATTTCTCACTTGTGGTCCACCCATAGATACTGCTGCTTCTGATAATACATATATATTTTCATTTATTATTTTATCTCTAAATATATCTGTAAATGAAGCCATAGATCCTATTTCGATATCCCCATTATCATTTAACTTTATTGCTTTTAGCTCATCTATATTTCTTATACTTAAAAGTTCAATTCCAATCATATTTCCGTGGTGTAATTTTATTAATACATCTGTTCCACCAGCAATAATTTTTATATTTTCTTTATTATCTAAAATATCTAAGGCTTCTTCTATAGTTTTAGGTTCGTAAATATTACTTATATCAAACATTTCTCTTCCTCCTTATATTAGTCCAAGTTCTTTAAATTTCTCAAAAACTGACTGAGGATTCATTGGAATTTTATTAAAGGCAACTCCAGTTGCATCTAATACAGCATTACGTATTGCTGGTGCTGGTGATATTGTTGTATTTTCGCCGAGAGATTTCTGACCAAAGCCAGCTGCTGGCTCAAATTTCTCTACAAATGCAGATCCTATATTAGGTGTATCCATTATTGTCTGTAATTTATAATCCAATAAATTATTATTTAATGTTTTTCCTGTTTTTTCATCAAATAACATTTGTTCTGAAAGTGCATATCCTAAAGACATACTAACTCCACCGTGTACTTGTCCTTCTGCTAATTTATGATTCATTATTATGCCTGAATCATGCACATTATAAATTTCTAATACTTCTATTTGTCCAGTTCTCATATCTACTTCCACTTCTGTAAAGGTTGTACCATATGCTATTGAATTACTTCTAACATTTACAGATGTATCACTTGTTATAGGTGCAGATTTTATTCTGTCATAGAATGATTCCATAGCTATTTCTTCTAATGAACAAATAACTCTTCCCAATTCTTTCTCTATAATATTACAATTTTCCATATTTAATGCTTCTTTATCTAATCCACATTTATCACTTGCAAATTTTAAAACCTTGTCTCTAACCTCTAAAGCAGCTTTTTTAACAGCTGCACCTGATACAAATGTTTGTCTTGATGCATAAGATCCTGTATCGAAAGGTGTTATATCGGTATCTTGATTACTTATAACATGTACCATATCTAGAGGTAACCCCAATACTTCTGCTACCATTTGTCCAAATACAGTATCACTACCTTGTCCTATTTCAGTAGCCCCAATTTGTAGTTGAACTGACCCATCTTGGTTCATAACTATTCTTGCCCCTGCAGCTTCTAATGAAACTGGATGTGTACCACTAAAATAGCTAAAGCAGGCCATTCCTAGACCTCTTCTTTTATCTCCTCTTTGATTCTTATATAAATCTTTCTTTCTGTCCCAATTTATTAACTCTTTTCCTTTTTGAATACATTCAGGAAGTGCAAAAGCTCTAGCAATATTTTTGCTAACTGGCTCTACATATCCTTCACTAATTAAATTATTTAATCTAAATTCTATTGGATCAATATTTAATTTTCTTGCTATATCTTCAACATGACTTTCAAGAGCAAAAAACATCTGCGGTGCTCCATATCCTCTCATTGCACCTGCTACTGGTAAATTTGTGTAAACTGTCTTTGGATTATATTTAATTGAATTAAAATTGTACAACGGTCTAAATTTTCCACCAGAACTCATAGTTACTGAATGCCCATGTGAAGCATAGGCTCCATTATTAACTAAATTCTCTATAGATGTTCCAAGTAGCTTACCATCTTTTGATACTGCAGTTTTAAATTTAAATTTCATAGCATGTCTAGTTCTACTATCTATAAAGCTTTCCTCTCTACTTAAACTATATCTAACAGGTCTACCATTTACAGCTAAGCTCATTGCTACTGTTAGCGGTTCCAATACTACGTCTTGTTTATTCCCAAAACCGCCTCCAATATAAGGCTTTATTACTCTTATTTTTCCCCAAGGGATTCCAAATGCTTGTCCCACTACTCTTCTTACTATATGAGGTATTTGTGTAGATGAAACAACTACAATTCTTCCTTCGCCATCAACATATGCATATGCGCTATGATTTTCCATTTGACAATGTTGTACTATACTAGTTTCATAAATACCTTCAAAAAAATTATCGGCATTTTTAAAATCTTCATCTACATCTCCTGATTCTGATCCCATTTGACTTAGAATATTATTAGGTCTTTCTTCATGTATAACTGGTGCACCTTCTTTTATTGCATCTTCAGGATTTATAATGTGCGGCAAAACTTCATATTCAACCTTGATAAGTTTTAATGCTCTTTCTGCAATGACTTCATCCTTTGCTACAACTGCTGCCACAGCATCCCCAACAAATCTTGCCTTATCGGTTAGTATAAGCCTATCTTCAATATCTCTATGGCTAGCTTCTAAGGACCAAGGATGTCCTGCTGTAGAGAATTTCATATTTGGCAAATCTTTATAGGTTATTATTCCTTCTACACCCTCTATTTTTTTAGCTTCGCTCACATCTATATCTTTTATTTTCGCATGAGCATAGGGACTTCTCAGAACCTTTCCAATAAGCATATCCCTTTCAAAAAAATCATCAACATACTTTGCCTTTCCCGTAACCTTAGCAACTGCATCTATTCTATCTACATTGCTTCCTATTACTTTATAAGTCATTTTACACCTCCAAAAATACTTTTTTGTAACTGTTTACAGAAGTAGATTGTTTAAATTTTATTCCTTTTGTAATATGCTGTCAATAATTACTTTTTATGTTTATATTATAAGAGCAAAAAAATTCTTATTTTATTTTTTTACTCTTACTTACTATTTTAATAATCTATATTCGTCAATTTTTCTATATAATGTCGCTATCCCAATACCCAATTTTTTAGCTATCATTTTTTTATCCTCTGTTGTTGTTCCATAAATATCTAATGCTTTTTTTATTTCCATTTCTTCTAATTCTTTTAGAGGAACAATCTCGCTTCTATCTAATGTTCTCTCAATTTTCTCACATAATAAAATATTCTTAGGTATCACTTCTTTATCTATTATTCCATCTATACCTATCATATTAACTATAAATTCTATTGTATTTTCTAGCTCTCTAACATTTCCTGGCCAAGAATATCTATAAAAAGCCTTCTTTACCTCTTCTGTCATTACTATATTATCAAAGCTCTTATCTAATAAATTTGTATATTTATTAATAAAAAATTTTATTAATACCTCAATATCATCTATTCTTTCCCTTAATGGAGGAATTTCAAAAGGTATTACATTTAATCTATAATATAAATCTTCTCTGAATTTATTTTCCTTTATTAATTCCTTTAAATTTTTATTTGTTGCTGCAATGACCCTTACATCTATATCAATTTCTTTATTTGAACCAACTCTCGTTATTTTTCTTTCTTGAAGTACTCTTAGTAGCTTTGTTTGAAGATAAATTGGCATATCACCAATTTCATCTAAAAAAATAGTGCCCTTATTTGCAAGTTCAAATTTTCCTATTTTCCCCATAGGGTCTGCTCCAGTAAATGCACCTTTAACGTATCCAAATAATTCACTTTCTAATAGAGTATCTGGAATTGCTCCACAATTTATAGCAACAAATGCCTTCAACTTTCTATTTCCTTCATTATGTATAGCTCTTGCAAATACTTCTTTACCAGTCCCACTTTCTCCTGTTACTAATACAGTTGAAGTTGATAAAGCTATCTTTTTTACTTTTCTTTTCAAATCCTGCATTATATTAGTTTGTCCTAAAATATTTTCTGTCTTTATTACATTTTTTATATTAGTATATTCTGATATATTATCTCTAAATCCTTTATAGTCCCTAAATACGAAAATTTTATCAAACTGATTATCATTTAGTTCCATAGGAAAAATATTACCTATAAACTGAAATGATTGATTACCAATAACTACTTTATATATTTCCATCTGAAATAAGCTATCCCCTGTAGGTTCAATAGACACCTTTGATATAAAAAAGTTATCAACATGTTTAATTAGTTCTACACCTTTAGAATTTATATGTGTTACTTTATCATTTTTGTTTAATACCATTACTCCTTGATCCATTTTATCTATAATTAAATTTAATGATTTTACTACTACATCTTCCCTTTTCCTTTGAAGATCTTCATATGCTGCTGTGCTTATAAATTCAGCTATTTGCTCCATAAATGCTTTATAATTTTCAAATCTAGCAAGTATTTGATCTTTTTGCTCTTTACTAAAACAAACTAAGCCTATAACACCAATAATTCTCCCTTGAAACTTTATTGGTGTACTCATTTCAAATAGTTCTTCACATTTTCCTCTTTTTATACAACTGCTACAAATAATATCTTTTCCTGGTTCAGTTATAGCTTTAAATTCTCCAGTTTTTAATACTTCTCTATACGCATATCCTTGCTTTGATATATCTTTATCTATTCTATTTCTATAAGCTCCTGTTGCTGCAATTCTTATTAAATTTTCATCTACGACCTCTACATCAACCATTAGTATTTTTTCTACTATATTTACATATTTCATTACAGCACCTTGGATTTCTTTCAATATAGACGACATACCCTAACACCTCTTTTAGCTTTTTATATAACCATAGTTTACTCATATATTTATAGCAATTCTTATGCCATTATTTTACTAATATATAATTATAATATTTTACTATGCTATTGCCTTAAAATATATTAAAGGCTATGCATAATAATTCTACTTTTTTTATGCATAAGCCTTATTAATCAAATTATCCTTCTATTTTGTTTCTTTCTTTTTCTTCATCTTCTATACTTTGCTTTGGCAAAATCGAATTTAATAGTATTACTACTATAGTGGTTATTACAACTGGTGAGCTTCCAAAAACCATTCCCACTCCACTTGGAAATGCATCTAAAACTCCTGGAACCTGTGTTACTCCCATTCCAAGAGCAACTGAAAGACCAACAATACTCACATTTCTACTTGATAGTTCATCTTTAATTATTATCTTAATACCAGTCATAGTAATCATTGCAAATACAATAACAGTTGCTCCACCTAAAACGCTTTGAGGTATTGTTGTTATTAACGCTCCAAACTTAGGTATAAATCCTGCAATTAACATAAATACAGCTGCTATAGCTACTACAAATTTACTAATAACTTTTGTCATAGCAACTATACCAACATTTTGACTATAAGTTGCTGTTGGAAGTCCTCCGAAGAAAACACCTAATACACTTGATATCCCACTTGCTATTATACCTCCAGAAATCTCTGTATCTTTTGCATCTCGACCTAGCCCTCCTTCTGTTATCGCCGAAAGATCTCCTACAGCCTCAACAGAATTAACTATATATATTACGCTAATAGATATTATTGCAGAAGGTACAAATTTAATTCCAAAATGCATAGGTGTTGGCATTTGTATCCAAGAAGCTTCCATTATCGGTGTAAAATCAACTCTTCCTAGTACTACTGAAAATGCATATCCTACAACTATCCCAATTAAAATGGAAGCTAATTTAGCATATCCCTTTGTAAAGTGATTGCAAAATAGCACTACAATTAATGTAAGTATAGCTATCCCCCAATTAATCGGATAACCGAAATCGCTTACACCAGAGCCTCCAGCCATATATCTTATAGCTGTTGGATATAAAGATAACCCTATTGAAAACACCACAGTTCCTGCAACTAATGGCGGAAATAGTTTTCTCATTGGCTTTAGGAAAGCTCCAAATAATATAGCTACAAATCCACCAACTAATTGAGCACCAAAAATAGCTTCTATACCATAAGCCATCCCTATTGCAGTTAAAGTTGGTACATAAGTAAAACTAACACCAATTACCATTGGCAATCCTGATCCTATTTTCCATATAGGATATAATTGTATTAATGTTGCAATTCCTGCTAAAAAAAATGAAGCTTGTACCAAAAGAGTTGTATCACTTACTCCAAGTCCCGTAGCTCCAGCAACTATAAGTGCAGGAGTTACATTTCCAACTATCATGGCAAGTAAGTGTTGCAGTGATAATGGCATTGTTTTTTTTAATGAAGGTACTCCATCTAAATCAAAAATTGAAGTACTTCCAGTCTTATTTTTTCCTAATTGTAACATAATAATATATTCCCCCTCATGTAAATTTAATAATTTAAAATTAATACATCACTCGAGAATATATGATAATTATCAACTCAAAAATTTCTTCTCATTTTGATAATAACCCTATTCTTATATATCTTTAGTAATAATTTCTATTACTTGAAATATTGATTATTATATATATATTTAAACATTTGCTACCACAATAGAAATCTTAATTTCCTTATGTTAATAATAAAATAAACTCACAAACTCATTTAAATTATAATAATTATTAAGAATTAAAGACTATATATATGTTTAAGTTTTATATACAGCCTCTAATTTTATCCCTCTATCTTGCTTCTTTCATTATCTTCATCTTCAATTGTTTGCTTTGGTAATATTAAATTAAGTAATATTACAGTAATTGTTGTTATTACTACTGGCGAACTACCAAATACCATATTCACCCAACTCGGGAAAGCATCTAAAGCTCCAGGCACTTGTGTTATCCCCATTCCAAGAGCAACTGAAAGTCCAACTACACTTACATTTCTACTTGAAAGTTCATCTTTTATAATTACTTTTATTCCTGTCATAGTTATCATTGCAAATACAATAATAGTTGCTCCGCCTAAAACGCTTTGCGGTATTGTTGTAATTAGAGCTCCAAACTTAGGTATAAACCCAGCAACTAACATAAATAAAGCAGCTAGCATAATTATATACTTACTTACAACTTTAGTCATTGCAACAATCCCAACATTTTGACTATAAGTAGCTGTTGGTAACCCTCCAAAGAATGCTCCAATTATACTAGATACTCCATTTGCCATTATTCCTCCTGATAATTCTATATCCTTCGGCTCTCTACCTAATCCACCTTCTGTTGTAGCTGAATAATCTCCAACAGCTTGTACTGAATTAACTATATAAATTATTACCATAGATATGATAGCAGAAGGTATAAACTTTATTCCAAAATGCATCGGTGTTGGAACTTGAATCCATCCTGCATCTATAATTGCTGCAAAATCTACTCTTCCAACTATTATAGAAAAAACATACCCAACAATTATTCCAATTAAAATAGATGCTAATTTGGCATACCCCTTTGTAAAATGATTACAAAATAAAACTACAACTAAAGTAACAAGAGCTATAATCCAATTAATAGGAGATCCAAAATCTTTCGCTGCTGCTCCTCCAGCCATATATTTTATTGCTGTAGGATATAATGATAACCCTATTGTAAATACAACAGTTCCTGCAACTAACGGTGGAAATAGCTTTCTTAAAGGTTTTATGAATGCCCCTACTAATATAGCTGCTATACCGCCTATTAATTGTGCTCCAAATATCGCCTCTATTCCATAAGCTGAACCTATAGCCGTTAAAGTTGGTACATATGCAAAGCTTATCCCCATAACAACTGGTAATCCAGAACCTAACTTCCAAATAGGATATAATTGCATTAATGTTGCAATACCAGCCATGAACAATGAACATTGAACTAATAAAGTCTTATCACTCAAATCCATACCTGTAATACCTGCAACTATAATAGCTGGCGTTACATTTCCTACTATCATGGCAAGTAAGTGTTGTAAAGATAATGGCATGGCTTTCTTTAATGATGGTACCCCTTCTACATCAAAGATTGAAGTACTCTTCTTATTTCTTTTACCCATCTCTAACATATGATATATTCCCCCTCATGTAAATTTTAAATTTAAACTAAATACATCACTCGAGAATATATAGCTATTATCATATTGAAAAATCCTTCTCATTTTGATAATAGTTCTATTCTTTTACACAACATAAGTAATCGTTTAAATTTTCATATTGTTTTCACATAGCTATATGTTTAATTATTTGTAACTTAAAAGAGCCTTTAAAGTTTCACTTACTTTACAAAGCAATAAGTGTGCCAAACTTTAATAGGCTCTTAAATTACTATATTTACTTTTTCCCCTTATTTTCCCTTTATAAAACAATATTTAAGCTATTAGTATGCACATAAATATTAAAATGATATCATAATTGCTTATAAATGATGTATTTACTAATATAAAATTATCAATTCGAGTATATCAATTTAATAATTTTTATCATAATGATATTACCAAATTACCTCATGTTCTATATTAAACTTTATTAATAATCTATATATTAAACTTACCATATTCCACATATTTTCTGATTCGTCTTCACAATCAATTATTAAATATGCATTCTTATCTTCAGTATAACACTCAACTATTATATCGTACCCTTCATTAATAAAATAATCTTCTAATATTTTAGCAAGATTGTCCCCTTTTTCATATAAATAATTTTCCCCTAACTTCAACTCTACAACATAATTTAATTTTATAATATTATACAGATGTAAAATTCTCTTATATGTAGTATTAATAGTATTTAATTTTTTCTTTTTGAACTTCCCTTTAATTCGCTGTCTCACTTCTTTTCCCTCACCATATAATTAATATTCAATTATTAATTTGCTTTTTAAGCTTTTTATCTTCTATATAAGATACTATTATAGAAGATATCATAAAGAAAATTCCTAAATACAAAATAGGTCTATTATCTTCAATAGGACATGCTCCTACGGGCAAGTCCTTTCTTACTTCGTATATTTTATAAAAACTATATAAGCTTACAACTACAGCTATAGTAAATAGTATATTAGATAGTTTAATTATTTTTTTCACTATTATTTTCACCTTTCATAAAGACTTAATAAAAACATAATTTTATTGTAACATATTTATGTAATTTCGTGAATTTTTTTGTATTATTTTCAAAGAGCTTATTAGGATATTCAATATTATTAAAAATAATATTGATATCTGTAAGATATAATTATTCTAATTAAGTCTACAAATTTTAAAGTAAAAAAGTAGACTTAGATAAGTTTAATTCCTCATTCCTTTCAAAAAAAGGCAACTCAAACTTATCTATGTCTACTTAAAAGCTTAAGGAAGAAACATATAAAATAATCTTATTCAAATTAATTTTAAATATTATTCCTTAGTAATATCACAATATATTCTTAGTACTTCTCCAACACTCCAAGCTTGTGAATAACATCCTCTACTTGTAGATGAAAATTCTCCATCAAAAATTTCTGCTATTCCATTTATACATCCATCTTTCATATGATCTTCAAATACAGATATCATTTCTTTTGCTTTTTTTATAGATTTTTCATCATAATAATTTACTTTGCAATAAGATGTAATAAATGGTCCAATTAAAAATCCCCAAGTTGTTCCCATATGATAAGCTAAGTCTCTTTTAAATAACTTACCTATATATTTGCTCTTGAACTCTTCATCCATAAATGAAAGAGATCTTAGCCCATAAGTTGAATATAAATGCTTATATGCAACTTCAACAATATTTTTTTCTTTTTCTCTATCTAATATTGAAAATGGTAATGAAACTGCCCATAATTGATTTGGACGAATCTTATCATCCTTTTCATCTATTACATCAAAAAGGCATTTTTTATCTTCATTCCAAAACTTTTTATTAAATGAATCCTTCACTTTCAAAGACAGTTCTCTATAGTTTAAATCTTCTTTATTAAATTTAATTCGAAGCTCCTCCATTATACATAAAGCATTGTACCATAAAGCATTTATCTCTACAGGCTTACCATGTCTTGGAGTTACAACAACCTCTCCAATTCTTACATCCATCCAAGTTACTTGATCTACACCAGAACCTGCAAAAATTAATCCATCTTCATCCATTCCTATTGAAAAATCTGTTTTGGTAGAATATGCTTTGAAAATATCTACTAATTTATCATATATTTTTTTCTCTATAAACTTGTAATCTTCATCATTACCTGTGTATTTTAAATATTTATAAACGGCTTGAAAATACCAAAGTGATGCATCTACTGTATTATATAAAGGTTCAGTATTGGTATCTGGAAATAGATTAGGTACTAGTCCATTTTTCACATATTTAGAAAATGACTCTAAAATTTCTCTTGCCTCTTCAAATCTCTTAGTACATAAAACTAATCCTTCAAATGCAATCATTGTATCTCTTCCCCAATCAGTAAACCACGGATATCCTGCTAATATAGTTTTAAGCCCTGTACTATTTCTATTAACTATAAAATGATCAGAAGCTTTAACAAGGTTACTTGCAAAATTATCTTTATAACCTGCTTTTCTTACCAAATCTTCTGCTCTCTTTTTATATTCTTCTTCTATTTCAAATCCCGTTTTATTTATTTCTTCTTCTAAAGTACATATTACATAAAATCTTTTTGTTTCCTTAGCTTTTATTTTTATATTAATTTCGTATGGAGTATAATGATTATCTACACCTAAAAATCCTGTTCTATTATCTATCATATAATATTGATTTTCTTCAAATATATAGTTAGGTGTCGCCATTGTAGTAGGTATTAAGCTTCTGTCATAGTATTCACCTTCTGATGTATAAAAGGTAATTTTTAAATTCTTATTTTGCTCTGGTATTAAAATAAGCCTATTCCCTTCAACCTCTTTAATAAATTTTAAGTTTGACTTCTCAATAGAATCTCCTGATAATCTATAATTAATTAATGGTACTATTTTGAAATTCAAGTCTTCAATTCCATTTTCTATTTCATAACAAACGGCAGTTGTATTGTATCCATACTCCATTGAAATACTTTTTTTAATTATCACATCTTCTACTCTATAAATATACTCTGGAATCGTATCAAAATTAAATCTCTCTAAGAACTCTTGCCCATTCTTTGATGTATTAATATATTGTTGAGATGTTAAATCATAGATTCTTCCATTTATACTTACTTCTTCTTGAGTCCTTGTAAGTATTAAATATCTATTAACTGGTGGGTTTAACGCTGCTATTAGATATCCATGATGCATCATAGCACTTCCACCGGAAACTGTACAATTAGAATATCCGCCTATTCCATTTCCAATCATCCATGATAACTCATTTCCTTCTTCTATTGTTTTAAAAGAACTTCTTCCATAACTATATATTTTTTCCACCTATATCCCTCCAAACCTTCTTTAGATTTTGCTTTTCTTATTAATTATATAATTAATCATATATTTCTTTAATTGTATATAAGTACAAAAAAGAGTTCATTAATTTATATATTTTACAACATTATACTGTTGATAATTATTAATTTATTATTTCATGTGTAACATTTATATCTTTATATTCATATGATTATAATATCTATTAGCTTTATGGCTAATCCATATAAATTCATCTCCTTCATTAATTATAAAAAAAGAATCAAGGCTTTTGCCTTGATTCTTTTTTATAATTCTCCAAATTTTATACTTATTTTCTTAAATGCTACTTCCTTTGTTAACGTAAGATTTTCTGGATCTATTTTAATTTTAAATATATTAGGACATTTTTCTAATCTCCATAATTTCATAAACTTAGGGGTTGCCGTTAAACTAGCATAATATTTTTCTTCAAAATCATCAAAAAACTCAAGAAACTCTAACTTACTAAGTTTATCAATATCTAAATTATCCTTTTTTATATTTTTTACTATTGGAACAAAATATCTTAATGGAATTTCATAATTATATCTTCCTTTTATCTTTTTTCCCTCTAATATTGCTCTTTTTAAAAAAGGAAATTTTACTATATCATCATCTTTTAAATTAATTTTAAAAATAGGTTCTTCATTTTTACCCTTTTGTATTTTTATTCTAATCATTTGCTTCACCTTTAGTTTATATTTAATTTATTCCCATGAATCCCAAATTTCCTTCTTATACCCAAGAGTTGCTACATTTCCATTTCTAACTATAGGAGATTTAAATAACTTAGGATTTTTCAATAAAATTTCTTCTTTCATTTCATTACTTCTAATTTTATCTAGATTTAAATTTTTATATTCTTTACTTGATTGATTTATTAATTCATTTATTGAAATGTTCCTTTTAACGGAATTAAGTTCGCCTTTACTAAGACCTTTAATATCTATATCTATAAATTGAAAATTTATTTTTCTTTCTTTAAAATATCTTTCTGCTTTTTTTGTATCAAAGCACTTTTTTCTTCCAAATATTTGTATATTCACGTAATTGCCACCTCCTAATGTCTTTTTATTATAACATAAATTTATATTATATATAAAAAACAGATTATTTACCCATTATATATTTAAAAATAGTTCTAATTATCATATATAAAGAAATACTTTGCTTATAGTCAATAGGGATAATAAAATTACTTTAATAATATTATTTATAGAATATTTCTTTCTCATTGGTACAAGCTAATTAATATTAAAAACAAATAATCTAGATATAATTAAATCTTTGTATTGTGTAGTTAGAACAATTATTTATTAATAACAACTAACAAAGATTTAAATATAGTTTAATACCGAATATCTATCATCCCCCCTTATAAAACATTATTAAAAGAATTAATTAATGCTTTATGATAATTAAGTATAGGCTGAAAATAGATTTTCTATAGTATAAAAAAACTATTACATATTTTCTTAGGCTTTTTTTATTCTGATTTATTTTGATAAAATATGAACTTTTTTACTATATTATTCTATATTAATAATTAAGATGAATTTTTAAGGATGATGATTTTGCAATATCTTATTTTAATTTTAAAAGTTTTTATTATAGAATATGTAATTATATTTTTGCATGAACTTTCTCATTATGTTATATCTTTATTTTTAGGATTTAAATGTTCTTTTTATCATGTAATTCCTTTTACTCTTTATAAAGATGGTACTAAATTCAAACTCAAATTTAAGCCTTTGATACAAGGTGATATGACAAGTAGATTGCATTTTAACTCAATAAAAGTATCTTCTAAAATAGAATACAACATACTTTTAAAAAAGCTTAAAATATTTCTTTGGATTGGACCTGTATTTGATTTTATAATATTTATTTTATTCTTTTGTATTGGAGTCAGCAATGTTAAATACTCGTATTTAGCTTTAATTTCACTTATTCATTTATCTATTACTACTCTTAATTTCTTTAACAGTGATGGTAAATATGCAATAGGAGCAAAAGAAGATCCTAGAATTGCTTTTGACTTAGTTAGAAGCTTTACTATTTGTGGAAATGGAGAAATTCCATATGAAAGCAAAAGGATTCTTACTGATACACATATGGAAATTGCAGAAGGGATAACTTTAGAAAAGTTTGACGTAAATGACCTTTGGAACTTTTTAAATAATATTTCTTTTTTCACTAACTCTCTTTTAAGTTTTTTAAATAAAGATCTGTTAATTATACATCCGTCAACCTTCAATTTTTTTGAAAGTTTAATTAATGATTTCGATGATATAAAGAAATATGACTATAGGCAGGTAGAAAAAACTTCTATTGCTATTATCTATTATTTTATATATAAAAAGCTTAAAGAGAAAACTTTTTATCCAAATGATAATGCTATAAATAAAGTTTATACTGGTTGTAATTCAACTTATTTTAGAAAGTTATTTGATTTATATTTCAATTCTAACAATAATGACATTGAATATTTAATTAATGAATATAACATGCCAAATTATATATCTCACTGTGAAGGTTATAATAAACTTCTTATAAATATTATTAATTTATATAAAAATACAATGATGTAGTTAAATGGACTGTATCAAAGTAAATTTTGATACAGTCGATAAAAATTAAAGTTCTAATTTGAGCTTCCATTTTGAGTATGTATAAATAATATATAAAAATTTCTATTTAAGTTTAAAAACGTATTTAAGTAAGTAAAATCAATGGTTTAAAAGGGGCTCGCATTTTGGTCTGACCCCTAAAAAGTAGACATTGTTAAAAGGGATATATCATTGTGAATTACAAAAATGGCTTCGATATTTAATTGGAGCCATATTTTTTAACCTTTTTTGAAATCTAATATTATTATA
>NZ_JAGHFX010000071.1 GCF_017888565.1 Clostridium sp. | reverse complement strand
TATTTCATTATTTGAGAACCTTATTTTACTCATATTAAATCACCTCATAACTTTATTGTACAAAAAAAGAACCTATATAGATAGACTCTCTTTTATAAGTGTCCATCTTATAGGTTCCATTTTATAATATCCTACTTATTTTTATTTTTCTAAATTTATAACCTACATTAATCATGAAAGTAAATAAATGCTACCTTTATCTAAATTGCTTAGCATATAATTCTATTTATTTTTAGACTCATTCTTTCTCTCCAAAATAAATTACAGTATCATTAGATTTCTATAATGCTAGTTGTGTATATTATTTAATAATACTCTATTTTAAATTTATATATCTCTAATTCTATCTATTATATCTGAAATTTCATCATAATTTTCTACCCATATAATATTTATTCCTAATTGTTCAAAAGCCGTTTCATGAAGTTCGTTATTTATATTATTAAAAGATTTAAGAATATTTTCATTTATATTAGCATCTTCCATTGATATTCTAAAATCTTTTTTTCTCATGATTGCGTAGTGTTTTCTAAGCTTATTCTTTCTATTACTTATAGATAAAAGTCTTCTTAAATTAGGATCTGTTAAGGATAATCCAATCATTAATGTTGTATTTTCTCTTAGAAAGTTTAATTGGGTTATATTGGTCCAAGAATATGGATCATTATATAGGCTATGGTATCTATCTTCAGAGAATACTAATAATCCTTCTGATAGCTGTTCATATTTATTGGGGTTTCGTGGTAAAAACCCATGTACATGATAAATCCCTAGTTTATCTGAGGTGGAATAATCTAATTCACTATATAAAGAATTATATTTTATACCATGTTTATTAAAGCTATATTCTAGTAAATCATCAAAATTGTATGTAACAATAGCTTTAATTCCAGTCCCACTTTTTCTTGCTAAACATAATTTTGAAATACTATTTAATAAACTTGAATCTCCATTATCACTATTAATGTTCTTATATAATAATTGAGCTAAGTTTTCTTCAAATGAATCTCCTAATGCTGATTTTATAAGTGCAGATTGTAATAAAGGCGACTTATTGTTTGTTTCTTTCATCTTCCTTATAAGAAACTCTTTTTCCTCGGAAGTTATATCTATATTCTTTTCTTCCAACTCCTTCATTATCATAAATATTAATAAATCAGACATTAAATCATTCCAATCTCCTATACCAGCCTCCTTAGATACTCCTGCCCCTAAAAATAATACTAACTCATCTCTACTACATATTCTTTTTAATTCATTTATTCGTTCTTCTCGTACTCTCTTCCACATATCATCACTTTGATTTAATGCTTCACTTACTAGGTCGCTTACTAAAAACTCTACTATCTTTGAAAAATTCCCATTTCTAAAATGATTAAACTTCTCATCAATTTCACATAATTCATCTAATCCCCATACTTTCACCTGACAAATTATTTTTTCTCTATATATCTTCTCCAATATAGATACTTCTTCTTGTGTAAATTTATCTCCAAATACTAATAATATACTTTTTATAGGCAATTTTGAATTTTCTATTGAGTTATTTAACTTTTCAATAAGTTCTTTATCTATTCTAAAATAATTATTTCTATTCTTATATAGCCTTACTTCTACAACTGTCTGACCACTTAGTCCATCTATTCCATCTGGTACAATTGCATTAATAGCCAAAAACTTTCCAGCCTTAATATTTTTATTTAAAACTGATTTATTCTCTTCTTTTAATTTATTATTTATGGCATTTAAGACTAGTAATTCAAAATAATATAAACTATTAATTAAAGTTTTATTACTAGTAGTATTTTTGTTTTCGCTATACATACTCAGCTCCCCTCTTTCTTCATAACTTTATTTGTATTTTCTCTTATTCTTTAATTTATTATAAAAAAATCCTATAAAGTACTACTAAAAAAGTACACTTTATAGGATTAATGCAGAATATAAAAATCTTTATTTTATCTTATCGCATTTATTTGCTTCTTCTCTTTGCTAATTCGTATAATGTGTGAACTGGAGCTCCTGTGCCACCTTTTACACATAAATCACTATTACCTGAAGCCCAAGCTGTTCCAGCTATGTCTAAATGTAACCAAGGTTTATCTTGTACAAATGCTTCTATAAATAATCCAGCAGTTATTGTACCTGCAAATCTTCCACCACTATTTTTTAAATCTGCTATATCAGATTTAATTAACTTCTTATAATCATCAAATGCAGGTAGTTGCCACATCTTTTCTCCAGTATATTGTGAAGCTGATTTTAATTCTTCAAAGAACTTATCATTATTTGTAACAACTGCTGTTGTAGTTTCTCCTAATGCAACTAAAGCTGCGCCTGTTAATGTAGCCAAATCTATAACTTCATCAACTTTTTCTTCAGTTATTATATAATGAACAGCATCTACTAAAGTTAATCTTCCTTCAGCATCTGTATTAACAACTTCTATAGTCTTACCAGCCATAGTTCCAATTACTTCACCTGGCTTATATGCATCTCCAGATATTAAGTTTTCGCAAGCTGCTACAACTGCTACTACATTAAGCTTTAAATTCCTTTTTGCAATAATTGACATAGCCCCTATAACAGAAGCTGCTCCACCCATATCTGATTTCATATCTAACATGCTATCAGTAGGCTTTATTGAATATCCACCTGAATCGTAAGTTAAGCCTTTTCCTACTAATCCAAGAACCTTATCTTTATTGTCCTTGTCTCCAAAGTATCTCATAACTATAAGCTTAGGTTCCTTTGAAGATCCCTTAGCCACATTATAGAAAGCTTCCATGTTTAGCTCTTTAATTTTTTCTAATCCATGAACTTCTACTTCAAATCCACTTTCTGCTCCAACTTCAACAGCTTTATTAGCTAAAGTTTCTGGATAAATTACATTTGATGGTTCATTAACTAAATTTCTCGCAACTATAATTCCATTTGCTATTTCTTTTCCTTCTTCAATTGCAGATACTATCTCCGGAGTTGCTTCCTTAATTCCACATCTTCCAATTGATACTTCTAATTCTTTTTCTTCTTTTTTATCAGTCTTATATTTGTTAAATGTATATTCTGATAAAAATGCTGCAATTTCTGCATTTTTAATTAACTCTTCAACTTCTATTGTTTCAGTCTTTGGAAGTCTTAAGAACACTGAGTTTACTTTTAATTCCTTAGCTTTTTTGATGGCTTTTGCAGTTGCTTTTCTTACTACATCAACAGTGAATTGTTCCTCTTTTCCTAAGCCTACTAAAATAATTGTTTGAATCGATTCACTAGAATCTATTGTAAATGTATATAATTCTCCCTCTTTACCATTGAATAAATTTCTACTTTGTGCTAAAACAACGTGTTTATTTATTTCTTCTTTTGGTAAGTTAATATTGTTCTCAAATAAATAAAATACTTTTACATCTCCTTGAGAGCATGTAAAGCCTCTATATGATACCTTCATTTAATCACCTCGTCTAAAACTATCTTTTAATCATAATACCACTATTATAAAATCTATTCAATGGATAATGATTATTATTTGTTTGAAAAAATATTTTATTCTAAGAATTTTTTTATTTTGTTGTATAAAAACTTTATTTCTGTAAATAATAATAATGTAGATACAAAACCTGTTTAATACAGGTCCCATCCCCCATTTATTTATAAAGCGCTTCGGCGCTTTTTTATTTTTATAAATTCCTTTCTATAAATAATATTTATATACTATCTAGCATAAAAGCAATTTTTTGAGATACTTTATCATAATAATTTCTTTTCAATAATAATTCATTTTTATAAATATGACATTTTTTATAATCTTAATATTATATTATTAATTTCTTTTATATATTTACTCATTTAAAATATACAAAATTATGTAAACCTATTAACTTAAATGATATAATTAATAGTAAATTATAATAATTTATGAAGGGTTGATGAAAACATGAAAAATAAAAAAGTAATAATAATACCTACCTTATTATTGTCGCTTATACTATTAATCAGTGGGTGTTCAAAAATGGATAAAGCTCAAAATGCTTATGATAACTACACTGAAAAATGGATTCAAAGTGACTATTCAGGTATGTATCAAATGCTAACAAATGACTCAAAATCAACTATATCAGAAGAAGATTTTACTACACGATATACTAATATATTTTCTGCAATAAATGCTAGTAATTTATCATTAGAGCTTTCTGGTGATAAAGAAAAAGCTGATAATCAAATTATTATTCCATTTAATTTGACTATGAACAGCATAGCAGGTGATATCACTCTTACTGATTATAAATTAGTATTAGTTAAAGAAGATAAGGAATATAAGGTACAATGGGATGAAAGTTTAATTTTCCCTCAAATGACTAAGGATGATAAGGTAAGAGTAAATACTATTCCATCTAAAAGAGGAAGCATATTAGATAAAGATGGTAATCCATTGGCTCAAGATGGAACAATTAATACAATAGGAATTTACCCAGCTAAATTTAATTCATCAGATATAAATTCTAAAATAACAGAAATAGCTAATATTCTAGATATCAGTGAAGAAAATATAAAAACTAAGCTTGAAGCAAACACTAATCCTGAACAATTTATTCCATTAGTTGATATATTACAAAATGATCCTAAGGTTCCTAAATTAATTAATAGAGAAGGTGAAGGAATATTAATTCAACCTAAATCTGGTAGAGTCTATGCAGGTGGTGAAGCTTTTGGAAGATTAATAGGCTATATCGGAAGTATAACAGCTGAAGAACTTGAAGCTAATAAAGATAAAAATTATCATGATACAAGCCTTATTGGTAAAGCTGGATTAGAACAAGTTTATGAAGATACTTTAAGAAGTAAAGATTCTGCTGAAATATATATAGAGCGTGGAGAAGAAAAAATCACTATTGCAAAAAAAGACGGTGAAGATGGAAAAGATATAAAAATATCTATAGATTCTGAACTACAAAATAAAATATATAGTGAAATGTCTGGTGAAAAGGGAGCTGCTACTGCTGTTAATCCTAAAACAGGTGAGGTTTTGGCTATGGTAAGTGCCCCTTCATTTGATTCAAATGTCTTTACAACTTATGTAACTAAAACTCAAAAAGCAAAATGGGAAGAAACAAATAATGCTGACGAAATAAATAGATTTAATAAAACATATTCTCCTGGATCAACTATGAAACTTTTAACATCTTCAATAGGATTACAAAACGGTGTTATAGATACTAATACAACAAGAGATATTAAAGGATTAGGTTGGCAAAAAGATGGATCTTGGGGAGATTTTAAAATAACTAGAGTAACCGATCCCGGTAGCCCTGTAAATTTGAAAGATGCAGTTAATCATTCAGATAATATTTACTTTGGACAAGTAGCTCTAGAACTAGGTAGTGAGAAGTTTATAAATGGAATAAAAAACTTTGGAATTGGTGAAGAATTAAACTTTGAATATCCTATGCAAGAATCTCAAATCTCTAATGATGGAGATCTAAATAGAGAAATTTTACTAGCAGATACCGGATATGGACAAGGTGAAATTATGGTTACCCCTCTACATGTAGCTTTATCTTATAGTGCATTAGCTAATAATGGAGATATAATGCAACCAAGATTAGTGGTAAGTGAAAATCCTGAAGCTAAGGTTTGGAAGCAAGGTGCAATAGCCAAAGAAAATTTACCAATATTAATAGATTCATTTACAGCTTTAATCAATGATGCTGGTGCAACAATTCCAGATGGTGCTGTCCCTGGATTTAGAGTTGCAGGTAAAACAGGCACTGCTGAAATAAAAAAATCCCAAGATGATACATCTGGAACTGAAAATGGTTGGTTCGTATCTGTTGATCCAGATACATCTAAAATATCTTTATCAATGATTATTGAAGATGTTAAAGAGAGAGGCCATAGCCATGTAACTGTACCTAAGGTTAGAAATGTTATGGAATACTACCTTAATAAATAGTGAAAAAGTTAAAAATTACAGAATGAACGAATTATAGTGGAATCTCAAACATCTGTTTGAGATTCTTTTTCTTTTTAATTATATTCATTAATTATGTTGCTTAATTGAGTTCTATTTTTAGCTCCTAACTTATCCATTATAACAGACACTATATTTCTAATAGTTCCTTCACTTAAAAATAGCTGTGCTGAAATTTCTTTATTTGTAAATCCCTGAGCAACTAATAAAATAACATCCCTTTCTCTTGGAGTAAGCTTATTTAAAAGATCCTTGTCAGGGTTTGTAAGCCTATTTAAAATGTCTTTATCTAAAACTGTCACTCCTTCATAAAATATTCTTAGCTTCTTGGCAATATTAGAAATCTTATCTGTTTTCAAAAGATATCCTTCTGCTCCAGCTTTTAATGCTGATTGTATATTTTGCTTATCTTTAAAAGTAGTTAACATCATTATTCGTACTTTAGGATAATGCTTTTTTATTAAATGAGTTGCTTGAATTCCATCTACATCAGGCATACGAATATCCATTAAAATAATATCTGGATTTTCTTTTTTACATAAATCCATAGCTTCTAACCCATTACTCGCTATTCCAATTACTTCTATATCCTCTTCTTTTGAAAGCATAACTTCTAAGCTTTTACATATTAATTTATCATCATCAACTATTATAAGCTTCATAAAATCCTCCCTTTATTTTATAGGCAATACGCATACTAATAGAAAAACTTCTGAAACATTTATGGAAATATTTCCTCCTACTGCATTAGCACGTTGTATTAAATTTTTAATACCTATTCCTCTAGGATTTATCTTTTCTTTTACTCCATCATTTTCAATGCTAAGTCTAACTATGAAAGGAGTAATATCTAAAGTAACATCCACTTTTTTTGCATTAGAATGTTTTGTAATATTAGTTAAAGATTCTTTTACGCACGGTTCAATTATACTCCATAAATATACTGGGATCTTTGATGTATCTCCATATATCTCAAAATTAACAGGACATAATTTAAAATCATCGCATAATTCTTTTATATAGCTTATACCTATAGATGTTACAGGAGATAAATTATGAACTGTATCTCTGATAGTTGAAATTCCCTTCTCTAATCTCTTCATGGATTCTGAAAACATCTCTTTAGTATCAGAATCTTCATTTGATAATAAGTTCTCAACAACTTGCAACGACATATATGCTGCTATAATATCATGCCCTGCATTATCATGGATTTCCCTTGATATCCTACTTCTTTCAGATATCTCTGCCATCCTTGCAACTTGAGTATTTGCTATTAATAAATCATTTTTTAATACCTCAAGCTCATATAATTTTTTATTTCTAATATCTATTTTATTTATATTTTTATCTATTTGCTTCTGCCATTCCCTTAATATAAATCCACAAAATAAACTATGAATTATAAGTATAAGTAATAGATAATCTTTTTTATAAACTGCATATATAACTGATACTAAAGATAACCAAGATACTTTATGATATACTGAATCAAATGCAGAAATTATAAGACCATAAGCTGCATTCCTCCAAAATATAGAAGTTAAAATATAAATAAATTTATCGAAAATTAAAGTCCACTTTAATTTTTCAAACAGCCATCTAATTAACATTAAAATGATTATTAGCATCATAGCTATAAATCCAGATAGGCTGGAATCAGTCTTAATCCAAATTATCCAATATAGGATAATTCCAACTATTCTATAAATTAAAGCACAGGTTTTTGGTGAAAGAAAAAACACATCATCATTCATATACAGCCTCTTTATTAAATACTATTCAAGTCTTCTTATACTTCCAAAAATAGTGAATGCAACTGTAAATAAAGCTAACATTCCTAAAGACAATAAATAGTTTTGAAAATCTTTATATCCAATTAAATTAATTAATGCATTTGATAACCAATAACTTGGAAATATCATACCTAATCGTTTAAAAAATGTCGGTAGCAAATCTATTGGTATAAATACTCCTCCTAAAATTGACATCAAACTTATAACAATACTAAATACAGCATCAGACATTACTTTGCTTCTAAACAATGAGTTCCAAGCAAGAGAAAATCCAATGGATGTCATAGCAAAGATAGTATAACATAAAAATAGTTTAATCACTAAGATTATATCCCATTTATATAGTAAAGCTCCAATTACTAGTACTAATATAATTTGACCTATTAATAATGAAGAATATGCTAAAAGACTTTGTGATAAATATTTAATCGTCCTTATAGGTGCTGAAAATATGCGTATAACAATTCCATTTACTCTGTCTGACATAATGGTTCTAGTCAATAGAAAAGAACCATATAATATTACCGTTCCATAAAGAGTATATCCTATTAAAGACTTTCCCTCCCAAAGCATTGGTATAAATATCATAATAAGTGGAATCAAAGATATAACAATAAGAGTTTGTTTATTTCTTAAAGCTCTTTTTAATGTATAATAAAATATTGTCATGCCAATTTCCTTCTTCCCATAACTATTACCAGATATGAAAGAATTACTGTTATAAATATTAAAGTTCCTAACGTTATTAATACCTCTCTACCGGAACCTTCTATAAAACCTGAAGCTGCAATAGCTGTTTTTCCAAGGGAAAAAGGAGTTCCATATTTTTGCATGAAAATAAAGAAAGAATTTTTAGGTAATTCAAACATAAGACCTCCTAAAACAGCCATAATCCATGAAACAAACCAAGATAATCCCTCTGCCACGCTAATTTTTTTTACTGTAAAGAATAAAACTATATTTATTAGTTGAGATATTAAAGATATAAGAAGAAGTACAAAAAGCGTTACAAAAATATTTCCCCAATAAGCGTCCATAAAAATAGATGTAAATACTATTATTAGTAATCCTTGAATATAATTAAATATTAAAGATGCCATTAAAGCAGAAAATGCAAAACCATACTTAGGAAAAGGTGTTGCTTGAAGTCTCCATTCTATAGATTTTTCAAGATCTACATCTAAATAATTTAATAGATAAACACCGCTATTTAATTGAAATAAAAGCATCATTCCTATAGATAGATAACTTGTTACCATATTATATCCATCAACATATATTACATTTTCTGGTGAGTTATATGAATACACACTACTTAAAATAAATATTAATATCACTGGTAAGATAGTGAAAATAGTTAAACCAAATATATCTCTCATCATACGCTTTAAATAATTTTTAAATACAATAAAAAATAAATCTCTACTCATATTTAATCCTCCTTTTTATCACGAAGTTTCTTCCCAGTAAGAGTAAGAAATACATCTTCTAAAGTTGGTTTCTCAGCGGTTATTTCAGAAATCCCCCCATGTTTTTGAGCTATTTCTAACACTCTATTTAAATTCCCTGAACCTACATTCGAAATAATTATATACTCAGAATTATTTGCTATTATACTTTTTACTCCTTGTATAGCTTTAAACTTATCCATTAAATCTTCTGATGGATTATCTACCATTATTTTAATTTTTTCTTCATATTGAATACGGCTAACTAACTCATCTAAAGTCCCTTGAGCAATTATTCTTCCTTCATCCATTATAAGAATCCTAGTACATATATTTTGAACCTCTTCCATATAATGCGTTGTGTAAAGTATAGTAGTTCCTCTATCAGCTAATTCTTTTACAGATTTTAAAATATAATTTCTTGATTGAGGATCTATTCCCACCGTCGGCTCATCCATAATAATAAATTTTGGTTCATGCACAAGAGCACAAGCTATATTAAGCCTTCTTGCCATTCCTCCTGAAAATTTTTTAGGGAACTGCTTTCTATGCTCTAAAAGTCCTACAAATTCTAAAGTTTCATTAACTCTTTTCTCTAGTTTCGCTCCCTTTAATCCATATAAACCTCCAAAAAATTTTAGATTCTCCTCTGCTGTTAAGTCTTCAAAAACAGTAACTTCCTGAGTGACTATTCCAAATTCCTGTTTGAGCTTTATATTATTTACATCTTGCTTTTTACCCATCATAACTATATCCCCTGAATCTATTCCTATAAGCCCAGCTAACGCTCTAATAGCAGTAGTTTTTCCTGCGCCATTTGGTCCAAGTAATCCTAATATTTCTCCTTTATTTATATCAAAATTTAAATTATCTAAAATTACCTTGTCGCCATAACGCTTAATTACATCATTTAAGCTTGCAATCATAATCTTCCTCCCAAAATAAAATATTCTTAATATGATATAATTATAATATTGGCATCATTATATAAATAGTGATAAATGTCACCTTATTTATTTGACAATAAAAATAAAACTCAGCTTCCGCTGAGTTTCTCTTTTACTTAAAAACTACTTTATTATCTTTAAACTTATCAATTATAGCTAAAGACTCAACTCTAGCCCCCATACTTTCTAAAACACTTCTTCCTTCTTGGAAGCCCTTTTCTATAACTATTCCTACTCCAACTAAATTAGCACCTGATTGCTTAACTATATCGATCATTCCCTTAGCTGCACATCCCATTGCTAAAAAATCATCTATTATTAGTATATTTTCACCTTCATTTAAAAATTGTTTTCCAACTCTAACTTTATATGTCTTTTTTTTAGTAAATGAATGTACCTCTGATTCATATACATCTTTATCAAGATTCAAGCTTTCCGTTTTCTTTGCAAAAACTACTGGAGCATAATTAAAATATTGAGAAGCTACAGCTGCTATTCCAATTCCTGATGCCTCAATAGTAAGAATTTTATCTATTCTTTCACCATTAAATCTTTCTCTAAAAGCTTCTCCTACTTCATTTAAGAACCTTATATCCATTTGGTGATTTAAAAAACAATCAACCTTTAATATATTTCCTTCTCTTACTTTTCCTTCATTAATTATCTTTTCTTTTAACTTTTCCATATAATTATCCCCTTTATTACTTTTCTTATAGTATTCTTAAAAAGCTTGTCCTCTTTAATAATTCAGGTAATAAAGCCAAAATAAACTACATGGCAATAATCGAATCTTCGTAGTTAGGATATTTACGGTTTCCTAGTAGAAACACTTGAACCATATCTTCAAGCATATACGAATACTATATGTTTATTTTTTTATCTATTATAACACTATTGTTATATTTTGCGAAGCAAAATAATTAAAAAATGAAATAATAAAAAAATTAAAGTAAAAAACCTTACAGGATTTTTAAATAGGAAGCTCTTCGCACCTATAGTTTAAGTTTTACGTAGTAAAACAATCTTAATTCTTTCATTAATAAATTGCTTCGCAATTTATTACTAATATTCTAATTTGCATATTTTATATTCTTCTAAGCTTTTTCTAACGTCTATTATTCTTTGATTACTTGAGCCTCTGAATCTCAATCCATCTTCCATCTTATTTTTATCAAATTTACCATCTACTAAGACATCTAAATTATTAAGTAAATCTCTCCAACCATTTCTTTTATCTAAATTATTAATTATTTCTTCAAAAGTATATCCTGTATAGCTCCATATATTTAATTTATTTTTTTTAAAACTTTTTGCCATATATGCAAATTCTTCAGCTCTTTCAAATGGATCTCCACCACTAAAAGTAACCCCTTTAATCATAGGATTTTTCAGTACATCATTAATTAATTCATCCATAATACGTTCTTCCCCACCATTAAAGTCATGGGTATCTGGATTAAAGCATCCCTCACAGTTATGCTTACATCCTTGAGAAAAGAATACCCTTCTAATTCCTGGACCATTAACTAAACTTTCATAAGCTATCCCGGAAAGCCTTATAGTATCTTTCATATATGACTACATCCCCTTTTATTTAAATTAATTTCTTATTTTAATTTTATCACTATATTTTTCTATTATTCCTTTAGTCCTATTTAATGACTCAACCACTCTAACTTTACCTTCCTCAGTTAAATAATCTGCATCATTAATAGTTGCTGGAACAACTTCATAAAATAACTTTCCATCTTTTTCGTACCAATTTACCCACGTTGGTATATATGTTGGATATTCAATTTTAACTTCATTGGTTTTAGTGTTTTTACTTAACTTTATTGATACTATAACCCCATCTTCTGTGTAAGGATTTTGTATTCTCTCAGTTCTTTGACTTGATAAAAAATTACCCATAGAATAAATTACAGCCGTTTCATTAGTTCCATCTTCTGATTTAATAATATCTATAGGTTGTAATGAATGTGGATGTGTTCCAAATATTATATCTACATTTTGATTTGCCAAAAACTTAGCCATCTTTATTTGTGTACTATTTGGTTCTAATTCATATTCATCTCCCCAATGCATATAAAATATAATAACTTCCGCTCCATTATTTCTCATATCAAGTATCTGTTCTTTCATTTCTTGAAGATCTAAGTCTAATGTATCTTCTCTAAATGTATTCATCAATGAATAAAGTTCTTCTGGTATAGTTGTACCATTTAAGCCCCTTGCTCCACCTTCTGCAGTCATTGAATAACTATATGATATTATACCAACCTTAATTCCATTAACATCCTTTATTATATACCTATTATCATTAATACTTTCTCTTGTTCCTATTATATCAAAATTGCTTTCTTTAAGAATACTTCTAGTTCTATTAAACCCTCGTACATCTCTATCTAAAGAATGATTATTCATATTATTAACAACATCTACTCCTGCCCACTTCATAGCATCTGCTAATTCATCAGGAGCATTAAAGCTTGGATACCCTGAATACCCATAATTCTCTATACCAGAAAGTGTTCCTTCTAAATTTGCAATAGTTAAGTCTGAGTTACTTAAATAATCTTTTACATATTGGATAGTATTTTTGAAATCATATGTATTATTTTCTTCATTATATTGAGTTTCCAATATCTCCTTATGTATTAAAAAATCTCCTGTAGCTACTATCTCTATAGTATTTATATCATTATCTTTTACTTCTATATCTTCATCTGAATATTCATCAGATCTTATATTATCAGTATCTTCCGCATCTTTGTTATTGAAGTTATTTAATATCATATCCACTCTAGGAATATAAAGTATCCCTACTATCACTATGATAAACATAGATATTAATAAAATCAGCTTTTTTCCTTTACTTTTCATAATTCCCCCTATGTTATATACTTTTATATTTATTATATCCTATTAAATATAAAAAATAGCATACAAAACAATTAAATTTTGTATGCTATCATTTTAGTGTTATCTATTTATCTTAACATAATTTAGCCTTCCACCAGCCTTTATTACATTAATTTCTTTTTCTGTTAAGTTAATATATACATTAAAGCTAGTTCCATTAGTTATATTATTTATTCTTGCTTTACCATCAATTAAAGCTCTTTTAATATCACTTATTGAAAGTTCATCTAAAAGTCCTACCTTATCATAATCTACTTCTGCTTCAAATTCCATTGGTATAATTCCATTATTTATAAGATTTGCCTTATGAATTCTTGCAAATGATTTAGCAACTACAGCTTTTATCCCTAAATATAGCGGCGCTAATGCTGCATGTTCTCTACTAGAGCCTTGTCCATAATTATTCCCCGCAACTATTATTCCACCATTATTTTCTCTAGCCCTCTTCGGAAATTCTTCATCAACTGTATTAAAACAATACTCTGATAAATAAGGTATATTAGATCTAAAAGGTAATAACTTTGAGTTAGAAGGCATTATATGATCAGTTGTAATATTATCTTCAACTTTAATTAGCACCTTTCCTTCTACCTTATCAGCTAATTCTTTATTTACAGGGAAAGGCTTTATATTAGGTCCTCTTACAACTTCTACTTTCGCACCATCTTCTTCTGGAGCTATAATCATAGAATCATCTATTAAGAATTCCTTTGGCATTTCTATAGCAATATCTACATCACATTCCCTTGGATCTGTAAGAACTCCATTTATTGCTGAAACTGCAGCTGTTTCTGGACTTACTAAATATACCTTAGCAGATAATGTCCCACTTCTTCCATAGAAATTCCTATTAAATGTTCTTAATGATACTCCTTCAGTACCAGGAGCTTGCCCCATTCCTATACATGGTCCACAGGAATTTTCCAGTATTCTTGCTCCTGCACTTATTATATCTCCTAAAGCTCCGTTTCTAGCCATCATCTCCATAACTTGTCTGGACCCTGGAGCAATAACTAAACTTACATCTTTATGAATTTTTCTTCCTTTTAATATTTTAGCTACCTTCATTAAATCTTCATAAGAAGAATTTGTACAGCTTCCTATAGCAACTTGATCTACTTTTATTTTTCCAATAGATTCTACTTCTTCAACATTATCTGGACTGTGGGGTTTAGCAGCTAAAGGCTTTAAGTCACTTAAATTTATTATAATTTCCTCATCATATATAGCATCTTCATCTGCTTTAAACTCTATCCAATCCTCTTCTCTT
The DNA here is from genome assembly GCF_017888565.1 of Clostridium sp. Classification (GTDB taxonomy): domain Bacteria; phylum Bacillota; class Clostridia; order Clostridiales; family Clostridiaceae; genus Clostridium. Next base: position 6,380 of record NZ_JAGHFX010000071.1, on the reverse strand, counting down.
CCTTGTGATCTAAAGTACTCTAAAGTTTTTTCATCACTAGGAAATATAGATGTAGTTGCTCCAAGTTCAGCTCCCATATTAGTAATTGTAGCTCTTTGAGGTACTGAAAGTGTTTTTACACCATCACCACAATACTCAAACACCTTAGAAACTCCACCTTTAACAGTTAGCCTTCTAAGAACTTCAAGTATTATATCCTTAGCTGTAACCATTGGCTTTAAAGCTCCAATCAAGCTAATTTTACACACCTTAGGGGTAGTTATATAATAAGTCCCTCCCCCCATAGCTAAAGCTACATCTAATCCACCTGCTCCCATGGCAAGCATTCCAACTCCTCCCGAAGTAGGAGTATGGCTATCTGAACCTATAAGAGTATCTCCAGGAACTGAAAATCTTTCTAAAAACACTTGATGACATATTCCATTACCTGGCTTTGAAAAATAAACACCATATTTTGATGCAACTGTTTGTATAAACTTATGGTCATCAGCATTTTCAAATCCTTGTTGGAGCATATTATGATCTATAAAAGCCACAGACTTTTTTGTTTTGACTCTATCTATTCCCATTGCTTCTAATTGCAAATATGCCATTGTTCCAGTAGAATCTTGTGTTAATGTTCTATCTATTTTAATCCCTATTTCTTTTCCTACTTCTATATTACCTTCAATTAAATGATTTTTTAGTATTTTATAAACTAAGTTCGCCCCCATTTATTTATGCCCCCTTTTATCTAATTAACTTTTTCTTCTTTTAGTCTCAAATGCTCCTTATATATTCTAACAAGCTCTTTATCGAATAAACTTCTCTTTAATCTTACTGAAGTAGCTCGTACCATTTCTAAAATATCTTGAGCTTCATTACTATCCAACTCTATTCCATATTCTCTAAATTTATTTATAATTCCGGCTTTCCCCGAATGTTTTCCTATAACTATTTGCCTCTCAAGTCCGACTATTCTAGGATCAAAAGCTTCATAATTTTTAGGATTTTTTATTGCTCCATCTGCATGTATTCCTGACTCATGAGCAAACATATTATCCCCTACAATAGCCTTCCATGCTGGTAATATTCTACCTGATGCTCTAGATACATATTCAGAAACTTCTCTAAACATAGTAGTATCTACATTCCCCTCATAATTATAAACAAACATTAATGCCATTAATACTTCTTCTAATGCTGCATTTCCCGCTCTTTCTCCTAATCCATTAACAGTTACCCCAACATGAGATGCTCCTCCCATGACTCCTGCTATAGCATTTGCTGTTGCCATTCCAAAATCATTATGAGTATGCATTTCTATATTAAAATTCGTTTGAGAAAATAGATATTTTATATTCTCATTTATTTTGAAAGGCTCCATTACTCCTACGGTATCGCAATATCTAAACCTGTCTGCACCTGCTTGTTTTGCTGTTTCTATAAATTGAATTAAAAATTCTCTATCAGCTCTTGAAGCATCTTCTCCATTTACAGATACATATAATCCATTTTTCTTTGCAAACTCTACAGACTTAACCATATTTTCTAAGACCCAGTCCCTAGAAGTTTTAAGTTTATGTTGTATATGAATGTCAGAAACGGATATTGATATTGCTACAGCATCTACTCCACAATCTATTGATTCTTCTATATCCTTTATGACTGCCCTATTCCAAGCCATAATGCTTGATTTTTGATTTCTTTTCACGATTTGTTTTATCGCTTCCTTTTCATCTCCACCCATAGTAGGAATACCCACTTCTAGCTGATCAACTCCAAGTTCGCTAAGCATAGATGCTATTGCAATTTTTTCTTCATTTGCAAAAACTACCCCAGCTGTTTGTTCCCCGTCTCTTAAAGTAGTATCTACAATAAAGACTTCTTTGCCATTATTTAAATTTTTAACAGACATAAGCTTCCCCCTTTTAAATTTATTGTTGCTTATTGCTAATTAGTTAACCCCAAATTTATATAATAATTCATAATTTTTCAATAATTATTAATAATTATTTTATCATATTCACCAAATTCAAACAAGTAAAATAAGAGTAATTATTTAAAAAATTGCAAGTTTTATTATATTTATTTCACTTTTTATGCTCATTATATTTTTATGAGCTAAATTAACGCAAAAATTTGCAATAAAAATGAAAAATCTTGCATTTATTTAATAGCGCAAAAAAGTAGGATTCTTTAAAACCCTACTTTCATTTTTATATTTATAAATTTCTATAAAACTTTATAGTTATTTTGTTTACTTCCAGAATGAGATATCCTATCTGCTCTTTCCTCAAACTTACCTGGTCCAAATCTTTCATCAAGACTTAAATACCCAGTTACTCTTGAAACACCTTGAATATCCTCACTTCCGCAATCAGGACACCTTCTCTCACTACTGTTTAAATACTTTCCACAACTCTTGCAATATCTTATATGAAAATTTATTCCTAAGTAACTTATATTTGTACTTTTATATGCATAGTTTAATATATCCATTATTGATTCTCCTGATGGACAATCATCTACCTCTATATAACTTATATGTCCAGCATTACATAGTTTGTGATAAGGGGCTTCTATATCTATTTTATCTTTTATAGATATAGGATATTTAACAGGTATATGAAAGCTATTAGTATAATAATCTTTATCTGTTACACCTTTAATAATTCCAAAGGATTTTTTATCTTTCTTTATAAATTTACCAGAAAGTCCTTCTGCAGGTGTAGCATAGCAACTCCAATTTAATTTTGTTTCTTCTGTTGCTCTATCAATAAAACTTCTTATATAACTAACAATCTTAAATCCTAGATTTCTTGCATAATCATTCTCTCCATGATTATGACCAGTTAAAGCAACTAAAGTCTCTGCTAGCCCAATAAATCCTATTCCCCAAGTCCCTTGCTTCAATATAGGTTCTATTGAATCCTCTTGAGATAGCCCTTCTGATCCCTTAAGTAAGCCTTGACCAGCAACGAAAGGCAAATCCTTAACCTTAAGTTTCTTCAATACATTATATCTATGAAGTAATGCCTCCTTTGCTAAATTTAATCTTTTATCTAAAATGGCAAAGAAATCATCAACACTTCCATTTGCTTGAATTCCTATTCTAGGTAAATTAATTGTTACTGGAGCAATATTACCTCTACCTTTACATCCTGGTTCTCCATTAATATTTTTCATTAAATAAGTTCTGCAACCCATAGTTGCAGGCATATATCCCATATCATAATACTCTTTATTAAAATCAGCATCTATATTCATGAATGTAGGATTCATTCTCTTAGCTGCAACTCTACATGCTAATTGATACAAGTAGTGGTATTTATCTTCCGACTCTCTATTTACACCTTCTTTAACTCTAAATATTATATTAGGAAATATAGGTTGTTCTCCCTTGCCTAATCCCTTTTCATATTCTAATAAAAATATTTCACATATTAGTGCTGCATCCTCAGAATTTGGTATACCTAAATTTATAGAACTAAAAGGAACTTGTGAGCCCGCCCTAGAATGCATTGTGTTCAAATTATAAACAACACCTTGCATTGCCTGATGTATCTTCTTTTTTAATCTTTCTTCTGTTAATTTCTCTATCTTATCTTCATCTAAACCAAGTTCTTCTAATTCTGATCTTATTTCTTTTCTTGTAGGATCAACAAATATGGACATATCATTATCAAAGTCAGGATGTGATTGTCCTCCAAACATGTCATTTTGACTTGATTGAAGTAATATACAAGAAAGTTCTGCTGCTGTCTCTATCCTTTTAGGAACTTTAATAGTTCCATAACCTGTATTAAATCCTCGTTCTAATATTTCTTTCGTTGGTATGTGTAAACAGTTAATAGTCAAGTTATAGCTATCTAGATCATGATAATATAGATCTCCATTTTCATGTGCTTTTGCTAAATGTTTTGGCATCATAGATAAGTTATGCCACTTATTGGATTCTGATGCTATTCTTAATAATTTAGAACTAAAATTATTTCCAACATTCGCATTATCTCTATCAGTTTCTATACCTATTTTTTCGATGGCTCTCATTAAATCCGATTTTATCTCTCTAACCTTAGTTCTTTCTTTTCTATAATTTGAATATGCAATTTTAATATTTTTATAATTGCTATCAATTAAGGATTTTTCAACTAAGTTTTGAATTTCTTCAACTGTTATTTTTTCATTACCTGTTTCTTCTATATAATTTATTACCTTTTTTACAACATCTAATAATTCAACTTCCTTAATCCTTTCCCCTATTTCATCCCCTGCTTTTTTTATTGCCTTAGCTATTTTAACCGAATTAAAGGAAACTTCTCTCCCATCTCTTTTTACTACATATAGCACTTAAACTACCCCCGTTACACAATATATTGTATTAATCATAGTATCCATTATACGCTCTTAAAATATTCATTTCAAATTGCAATATAATTAGATTTCAATAGATTTACTTTTATTATATGGGGTTTTCTTCTATATTTACTTCTTTTTATGCTTATATAAAGTTGACAAATAAAATTTTCTCTTAATAAAACTATATCACTATTGATATAGTTTTTAAGTGTCAGTATTGATATATAAATTTGCTATGATATAATAAAAATGTATAGATTTTGAAGACTTTGAGATGATAAAATTATATTAAATGATTTGATATTAGGAGGATTTTTATGCAAAAAATAGCATTAATTGTTGATAGTGCGTGCGATTTATCTCTTGAGACACTTAAGGAAAAAAATATTCATTTACTTCCACTTAGAATTGCTTATTCTCATAAAGAATATAGAGATAAGATAGATATATCTGCTGATGAAATTTACAATAACTTGGAAAAAGAAGTTCCTAAAACATCTTTACCTAGTGCAGAAAACATGGAAGAAATTTTAGTTTCATTAGAAAACGAAGGATATACTCATGTTATTGCTATAACTCTTTCTAGTGGCCTATCAGGAACATTTAACTCAATAAGATTAGCACTAGAGGATCATCCTAAGCTAACATCTTATGTATTTGATACTAAAATTTTAGCTATGCCTGAAGGTATTGTTGCATTAGAGGTTGCTAATTTAATTAATGATGGAAAAACATTTGAAGAAATAGTATCTGAAATTCCAAAAATAAGAGGAAATATTACTGGATACTTCACTATAAATACATTAGAATACTTAAAAAGAGGCGGAAGAATAGGAAAAATATCTGGTACAATAGGAGAAATGCTGAATTTAAAACCTATTGTAACCGTTGATGAGGAAGGCGTTTACTATACTGTATGTAAAGCTAGAGGAAGAAAGCAATCAATATCAAAACTTACAAATATATTAAAGGATGAACTTGCTTTAGGACCTTGTAAAGTTTGGGTGCTTCAAGGTGGAGCTCTAGAAGAAGGAGAAAATTTCATGGAATCTCTAAAAGGCTTAAAAAACATAGTTAGTCTTGATATCTCCCAAATAAGCCCTGCTTTAGGAGTACATGGAGGACCTGGGTTACTTGGCCTAGCAATTCAAAAGGTTTATTAATATGGATAATTATAGCCTTCACCTAAGCAGTATCGAAGATATAAAGGAGGAAGAAAAAAGACTTCATGAAGAATACAAAAGAAAACTTTTAGAACTAAAAAAAATCCAAAAAGAAAAAGAATCTGTTGGTCAAGTATTTACTAAAGGACTGCTACCTATATATGTTCTTCATATACTTAGTACTGGTCCTTCAAATGGAAATGATATTGCAAATAAGATAGGTGAACGTACAAACGGACTTTGGATTCCGAGTACTGGTGGTATTTATCCTTTACTAAAAAAACTAGAAAAAGATGAATATGTAATTGGTGAGTGGGATGATCCTAAGAAGAAATTCCAAAAAGTTTATTCCTTAACTCAAAAAGGAATAGATGAATATGAATCTAGGAAGAATCTTTTAAAGCCTAAGATAGAAGAGGCATTAAAGGTATTTAAAATAATTTACAAGGACCTATATAAATAGTTTACTTCTTGTATTATATTCTTTGATTTTGCACAAAATAACATTATTAATTTTTAGGTGGTGTTATTTTGAAAGGTAAAATTATTGACTATAATTATTTTGAAGCCTTTGTGGCTTTAGAGGATGATACTGTTGTTAAAGTTCCACTTACTCAGGTAAGTGATTATTTAAGTGTTGGTGCTATAGTTAATCTTGACTCTAATAACTTAAGCTGCAGCACTAGTAATAAGCCTAAATTGACTCAAGATAAAATAGTAGATTTTTTTTGATAATAAAAAGATGCTTGAATTAAACTGGTCCCTATGTCAAGGACATTTTAAAAAAGAGAGTTAGGAAGCTAAGAGCTGATTTCTGTATTGAACAGGAGTCAGCTTTTTTAAGTTCCACTGACAACGGTCATTATTATAATAATC
>NZ_JAGHFX010000070.1 GCF_017888565.1 Clostridium sp. | reverse complement strand
GTAACGTTACTGGTACTTCTAATATTTCTGCTATTTTAATTAATACATCGTGTTTAGGCTCTCTTTGATTATTTTCATATCTTCCGACTGACATTTCGGTAATTCCTAATTTATCAGCTAATTCTTTTCTGCTCATTCCTTTTGATTCTCTTATTTTTTTTATATTTTCTCCGTACATTAATATCACTCCTTACTATATCTTAATAAAATTATACTACCTCCTTAACCAAAATGGAAGATGTTTTTCGTTTTTATTTTTACAAAGTCGCTAATTGACTTTAGTATTGAAAAGATGTATTATACAACTATAAACCATATTGGTTGGTAAAGGCGTTTGCATTCAATAAAAGTCGTAGGTGTAAAAAGTCTATGGTGAAAGGAGGAAATTGAAAATGGAAGTGCCAAAAGAAGTAGATGAAACAGAAGTAACTGAAATTGAAGAAGGGCAAAAGTCAACTAAAAATAACGAAGTTGGTGAGATAACCCTAGAGCAATTCAAAACTGCAATAGAAAGCAATTTAGAAATAAAAGGCTATTATGATAGCGTTGTAGATAAAACAGTCAATAAAAGACTTGATAAGAGCATTGAGTCATGGAAAGAAAAGAATTTAAATAATTTAATTGAAGAAGAAATAAACAAAAGGTATCCACCAAAAACAGAAGCAGAAATAAAGTTAGAAGAAATAAATAAAGAACTTGAAAGAGCAAACCAAGAAAAACAACAACTGGAATTAAGAATGAAATATCAAGAATTATTAATAAAATCAGAAATACCAGTTGAATTGGTTGATTTTGTAGCTGGTAAGGATACAGAAGAAACAATAAAAAATATAGAAAAGTTCAAAGAGTTGATGGTTAAATACGTTGATAGGACAGTTGATAACAGATTTAAACAGTATTCATATGTTCCGGGAAATAATAATTCAATGAGCGTAAATAACCCAATGAGTGACTTTGACCGCATAGTTAAAGGAGTAAGATAATATATGGCAGATGAATTAATTTTAAGTCAACAATTAGATGGAATAATTCCACATGAAATAAGTAATGAAATAGTAAAACAAATAATGGAAGGTTCTATTTGCATGAAATATGCAAAGGTTGAGCCAATGTCAACACCTAAAAAAACAATACCAGTTGTGATTAATGTTCCTGGAGCAACATGGGTTGGAGAAGGGGAAAAAATAAAAGTTGGAAAGCCTTCAATAATTCCAGTAACGTTAGAGGCTAAAAAAATAGCAATAATAATGACAGCGTCAAGGGAAGCTTTATCAGACCCAGTTACAAACTTATTTGAAGATTTAAAGGACGCTATAGCAGAAAGTTTTTATAGTGTAATAGATAGGACTATATTAACTGGAGATACAAAAAATCCATTTAAAAAGACACTGCTTTCAGTTGGAACAACTAGGGGAGTAGATGAAACAGATGACATAATGATTGATATATCTAATACAATGGGAAAAGTTGAAGAAGGTGGATTTACACCTACTGTATTAATTCAAGCACCAGCAACTAAAACTAAGCTTAGAAACCTTAAGACAACAATGGGTACTCAATTAGTTACAGATGTAAATAATATATATTCTACAGCAGTTGAATATACAACTCATTTTGATAGTACAAAAACCCCACTAATTACTGGCGATTTTGATTACTTAAGATTAGGGATATTACAAGATATTCAGTATGAAGTACTTAGAGAAAGTACATTAAGTCTAGAAGATGGTACAAGTATTAATTTAGGACAAGAGGATCTTATGGGGTTAAGAATTACTATGAGGGTTGCTGCTCAAGTGTTAAGGGACGAGGCATTTTCAGTAATAAAACCTAAAATGGAATAAAAACAAAATTTTCACATTTAAATAAACCTCACATAAAGTCTTTAACAATAAGTTTTTAAAGTGGGGTTTTACAAATTACAACAAATAAAACTCACAATATATAACTTTTTTGGTTGAAAAATAACTAAAAGATACGGTATCATTATTTTAAGAAATGATACTAGGAGGAGTTAATAATGAAAGAAAACAACACAAACTGGTATATTTTTAAGTATGAGTTATAATAAATTTAAAATATAAAAAAAGACCTCATGCTTTTAAATATACTAGCACTATATTTAAAAGCAACTTAATAGGTAACCGAACTACCTAAAAAGCCTTTGAAGTCATTTAGATGATGTCATTATATCATTTAATTTTAGATTCTTCAAGAGCCTTTTTAGGGTACACCTAGAAGGGCTTTTTCTGATTAAAGAAAGGAAGAATTTAAGAGAATGACAGATGTATTAAGAGTAATCGAAGAATTTAATAATAAGCATAATATAAAAGATGTAATCGAAAGTATTACAGGAGTTCAAATAAAAAGAAAATCTTTATGTTGCCCACTTCATGGGGGAGATAATAACCATGGAGCAAGTATCAATCCAGCAAAGAATATTTTTACTTGCTGGACGAGTGATTGTGGAAGAGGGTTAACACCTTGGAAATTCATATCTAAATATTATAATCTAAACGGCTTTAAAGAAGTTGCAGAAAAAGCCAATTTCTTATTTAATGCCAATATTCCTATTTATGAAAAGAATAGCGTACAAGCCCTAGAAAAGCACCTAGAGGGCGATAAAATTTTAAAGGTGGAAAAATACCTAAGCGAATGTAAATCAAGCCTAGGGGCAGAGATTGAAGAATATAAGCATATTCTATTAAATGCCAATACTGGACTAGGCAAAACTTATGGGTTAATAGATTTATTAAAAGCTAATAAGAGCATGGACTATATATTCCTTTTGGTGCCAACTAGAAGTATTGCCGAGCAGGTAACAAAAGATTACCCAATATTCAATATATTTTATGGAAATGACATTATTCTACCTAAAAGCAGGTACATAGTAAGTACATATCATAAAATACACATGCTAGAAAAAGCAATAGATAGTGAAATTGAAGCTAGAGCAATTCTTGGAGAATTTCCTCCAATGTACACAGTTATTGTTGATGAAGTACACGAATTACAGTCTAAAAGAAAATTATTAGGCAATAAGGCTCGAATGATAGAAAACTTCATAAAGAATAGTGATAATAGCATCTTAATGAGTGCCAATACAAGCTATATAAATAAAACTTATAAGGATAAAGGCTTATTTAACAGATATATTACAGTTGATACTGAAAATATAAAATATAATGCTGATAACTTTAATATTTTAAGGTTACCAAAGGGGAACGACCAAAAGAGAGTATTAACTATTAACCTAATTAAGGACAAGCTACAAGCCTATAACAACGTTATATTTTACGAGGATAGTATTGAGCAATTAAAGGCGTATGAGGGCGAATTAAAGGCGCTAGGGCTTGAATGTATAGTCATTAATTCACAAAACAAGAGCGAAGAGGACGAAGTTGCAGAAGAATACAAGAATATCATAGAAAATAGTAAATTAAATAAAACTATCATTCTAACTACCAGCTTAATTAATGCAGGAGTTAATATCAAATCAAAGAAAGTAGCATTAATAGTAAAGCAGGATAGAAATAAATTTGATATTCAGAAGATAGAGCAATTTCTAGCAAGAGTTAGAACTAATGACAATGATTTAACTTTATTGTTAGGATCAACAGATAAAGAGATTAATAAAAATATAATGCCTTATGAAATGTTTGTTAGAAAGCTGGAAAGAGATTCAGAAAGTACAAGGATATTTTTTAATGAGTATATTTTAAATGAGTATGAGTTAGAAGCAACTCAAGAGATAGTAAAAAATGAATGGAATAAATATAAAACCAATGAAGCTTATGTAACAGTAAAAGACATAATGTTTGTAGAAGATGGGCTTTTAAAGATAGATTATCCAATGTTAATGGAACAAGCTAGGCTTGAATTTGAAAAAGCTAATTACTACAACGATAATTTTATTCTGGAACAACTGGAGAACGTAAAGGCTAGAAATAAGCAGGTAATATATTTAGCACCAGTAACAGTTGAAAAGAAAGAAGTATTAAAAGCAGAAAATACATTTAAAGAAGATTTAGAAATAATATTAAGAGATAGTAAATCATTAACAGAATTTTTAAAGCTGGTAAAAAAAAAAATAAAAGGTACTGAATTGCAGGAAGAACTCTTAAAAGAATTTTACAAGAAATATAACAGAAATAAATTATTTAAAGAATTATTAAGCGATTTAAGAAATGCCATACTACCAGTTGTAGATAATGAAAATATATCTAAAGTAGCAATACTTGTTAATATTATGACTGAATATGCTACAGACAATAGCAAGAAAGAAAGAATTGTATCAATTAAAAATATCAAAAGAGTTGAAATATATAATAAACAAAAGCCTTTAGGAACTAACAAAGAATCAATTAAAGGTACTGGCGACTATGTTTATTATTCAATTAGAAAGAATTTTGATTGTTATGCACTAAAAAATAATCACCCAATAAAAAATAGCGCCTATAACTGGGCATTTAATGACCTAATGGAACTTAGAAAATTAGAACCATTTAACGATAAATATTTCATAGATGAAGATAAAAAGAAATATAAAATTAAAGATATTGAACATGAGTTAGAAAGTTGTGTAAAGGCTATTTATGAAATAACAGAAAGAAATTATATAATAGGACTTAAATAAGAGGGATTAATTCCTTCTTATTTTTTTAATTTTAATTCGGGGGTAACTCACCCCCGATTTTTTTTAACTAAAAATGCTTATAAATGTGATAACCACGCCATTTATGGCGATTTGGTACCATTTAATTTTTGGAACCAAACCCTATATATATGGTTCCAACTTTTTTGGTTCCAACTTTTTATTTTAGTCGCAAAAAAAGTGCGATAAGTCTATCGCAAAATTTAGACTTGTGAAAATGCCTATAAATTAGACAACCATGCCATTTATAGCAATTTAGTACCATTTATTTTTTGGAACTAAATCCTTATATATATAGTACCAAAGTTCCAACTTTTTAATTCTTAATTATTCTGTGAAAGTAGAGTTTCGTGACACGATAAAATATGATGTGTAAGTTTTCTATATTG
>NZ_JAGHFX010000069.1 GCF_017888565.1 Clostridium sp. | reverse complement strand
ATTTTAAATTCTGCACTATAAGCTTTGTGCTTTATTGACATAAAAAATCACCCCATTATGTAGATTGTACACGACCTTTTATTGACTGTCTACATAATGGGGGTAAGACCAAAACGCGACCCCCTTTGATTTTTATATACTGAGAGAATATATAATTATTAGCTTAAAAGTTTTTAGTTAAAACGAAGATATTTATTTACAATTCCATCAAAATCAATATTCTTCATATCATCTACAATCTCAATTATACCAAGAATTTCATCATTCTTTGTTATTGCATATCCTCCGGGAGAAGCTAAGTTTAATGGAATTTCAAATATTCCTTTCTGTCCAATAAAGGAACTTTCTGTGCTTCCATCTGTAATACTTGATATTATATATTCACCTTCATAATTAGTATAATTAGTTAAGTCTATTGTAAGATTAAAGTCTAGATTACTTTTTGCAACTAATATTAGTGGTTGAAATTCCTTACCTACACCATTGATAATAGCTGTTTGGAATTCTTCAGTTACTTTTGAAGTTGTTATTAAAGTTTCTGGATAAGATGGAGAATCATTTAGTGGAACAGCACAACAACTAGGGCCATTACTTGCACTAGGAAGTGAAGGATCATACTTAGATGTATCTACTGAAGCTAAGTCATCTACAACTTTAATTACTCCTCTAATCATTCCCATCCAACAGCTAAAATTTATATCCTTATCATCTGGTGTAAATTCAATTACATTTTCTCCATTTTTAAGTTTTTGTTGAAGATTTAATGAGTTAACTACCACTGAATTATTACAATAGTTAAGGCTTTCACCATTAATTATCCATTTAACAGGGATCCCCTTTTGAACATAAAAAACATTAGGGCTATAACCATTATTATTAGCAGTCATATTTAGAACTTGAACTCCATCTTCAATAACTGCTTTAGATGAATCAGTGCTAGCATTTGATGCATAAGAACCTTTCATCATAAAGCCAAGTGGATTTAGATTTATTCCAGAAAGAGCTAAACCTCTATTACCCATTATTACTCCTAAAACTATGATAAGAACACCACTAAGTTTAAGAAGTTTCTTAGTGTAGCCTTTACTTAAGAAGCCAGAAATTGCACCAAAGGTAAGCATTAGAGGAACAGTACCTAATGCAAATATAAACATTGATAAAGCACCCTTAAATGCACTTCCAGTACCAAGGGCAAAAAGTTGCATAGTTTGTAGTGGACCACAAGGCATAAATCCATTTACAAGTCCTACAATAAAAGGAGAATTAAACTTTCTTTTATATTTAGATAGAAAGCTAGGGATTTTTATGCTAAATCTTCTGAAAAATTTAAAGCCTGATATGTTTAAACCCATTATAACCATGAATATACCTGCAAAGATTTGAATAAATGCTTTTGCAGTAATTGATAATGAGAATACTGATCCTATGCCACCAATTATTCCTCCTAAAATAGTATAAGAGATAACTCTTCCAATGTTATATAATATAGAAGGTTTTATTGATTCAAGTTTGGATTTGCTTTCTTTAGCAAAAGATAAGCTTTGAGAAAGCATTATACCACCACACATTCCTACACAGTGAATAGAAGTAAATATACCAACGATGAAAAGGAAAGCATATGAAGCATTACTGAGTTTGGATTCCATGTCAAAGCCACTAGTTCTGAAACCTAAAATTAATATAATAAATATTATTACAAGTATTCCTATAGTTCCGAAATTGCTTGAAGCTTCAGTAGAATAGCCAGCTTTATTTATAGTTTTTTTTATTTCATCTAGATTGCATAGACTAGTGTCATATTCAATGTCTAGAGTTTCCTTTGTGTAGTTTGCTTTGGCAATTATTACGCCATTGATTTTTTTCACAGAGTTTTCAATTCTTTTTTCACAAGATGTACAAGTCATTTCATAAACTTTAATTTTTTCTCTTTCAATACCCATAGATATCCTCCTAATTACTAGTTAAAAAAAGTATATGAAATAATTGTGTTATTTTTATGAAGATATCTATACATATTAATTACAAAATAAGGGTAAATTATATTTGATATATAAGATTCAGTATATTTACTTATAATTAATTAGTTTGCCTTATATATCAAATCATAGTAGGAACATAAATAAAGGAGAGATAAACTATGTACAACAAAATTAATTTACCATATGCATTTGATGCATTAGAACCATATATAGATGAAGAAACAGTAAAAACACATTATGGAAAGCATCTTCAAACATATGAAACTAACTTAAATAAAGCTTTAGAAGGTTATGAAGAATATACAAAAGGAAAGACTTTAGATCAATTAATAAAAGATGTAGAAGATTTACCAGAAGAAATAAGACCAGCAGTAGTAAATAATGGTGGTGGTGTATCAAACCATAACCTATATTTCTCAGTACTTTCTCCAACTCCAAAGAAAGCACCAGAAGGAAAGTTACTTGAAGAAATAAATAAAACTTTTGGTAGTGTAGAAAAGCTAAAAGAAGAATTAACAAATGCATCTATATCTCAATTTGGATCAGGATATGGCTTCTTAGTTAAAGATAAGGATGGAAAGTTATCAATAGTGAAGAGAGCTAATCAAAACTCACCAGTTATGGATAATCTTATTCCTATTTTAACAATAGATGTATGGGAACATGCTTATTACTTAAAATATAAAAATTTAAGAGCTGATTATGCTAAAAATATATGGAATGTAATAGATTGGGAAAAAGTTGAAGGACTTTATGAGGATTGTCATAACATTTAAGATTTAAATTATTTTTAAAACAATACTAAAAAAAGCGCATCACTATTTAATATGTTTAATTTATAGTAGACAGTTATAATAAAGCTATCACTATAAATAAACAGGTAAATTTGATGTGCTTTTTTATTTAAATTAAAAATTCATTTATAGTTGATAGAAATCTTCATAAGTTCCACATAAAAGTGAATTATAATTAATATTAAATAATAATTAGTATTCATAGGAGGAGCAAAATGAAAAACACAAATAGAAAATATATAGTAATAGGAGTCGTTGCCTTAGTAATAGTAATCGTATATGCTTTATTGCAGAGTCCTATTAAAGGATCTTTAATGAAAAATGAAAATGGAAAAGAAGATACAAATATAATTAAGAATAATCAGATAGATGAGGCTAATAATAATAATAAGGTAGATAATACTAAAAATAAATTACCAATACCAGAAATTTTAGAAGATACAAATCCAGATGATAATATAGCAGAATTTATATTAGAGCCACAAGAAGGAAAAACTAACTTCATAGGAAATAAAGAAACAGACACTATGGGGTATAATGGTAGTTTTTTAGGTCCAGTAATAAGAGTGAATAAAGGCGAAAAGGTAAATATTCATGTTAATAATAAATTGAAAGAAGCAACAACTCTTCATTGGCATGGATTAGAGGTAGATGGTAAAAATGATGGAGGACCTCATCAAGGAATACAACCAGGAGATACATGGGAGCCAAGCTTTACTATAAATCAGCCAGCAGCAACTTTATGGTACCATCCGCATTTCATCGGAAGCACAGCAACACAAGTTTATAAAGGATTAGCGGGATTATTTTTTATTGAAGATGAAGTATCTAATAGTTTAAATATTCCTAAGGAATATGGAGTAAATGATATACCACTAGTTATTCAAGATAGAAGCTTTAATAAAGATGGAAGCTTTATATATGATACCAATATGATGAATGGAGCAGTAGGAGATACAGTAATTATTAATGGATCAATTAATCCTACTTTAGATGTTAAAACTGAAAAAGTTAGATTTAGAATAGTAAATGGAGCTAATTCAAGTAATTTTGATTTAAAATTAAGTAATAAAGATGAATTTTATCAAATTGCTTCTGATGGAGGTTTTTTAGAAGCTCCAGTAAAACAAAGTAGTATTTTTTTATCACCAGGAGAAAGATCAGAGATAATAGTTGACTTTTCAAAATATGAAGTTGGAACTCAAATAGAATTAAAAAGCGATAATAAGAATATAATGACATTTAATGTTAATGAGAAAGTAGAAGATAAAACTGAAATACCTAGTAGATTAACTACTATAAATAGAATATCAAAGGATAGTGTAACAAAAGAAAGAAGGTTTGAACTTAGAGGAATGGGGCATATGGTATCTATAAATGGTGAAGAGTTTGATATGGATATAATAAATGAAGTAGGTAAATATGGTGAAACAGAAATTTGGACAGTTACAAATCCTGCTACAATGATGCATTCCATGGGACATCCATTTCACATACATGGAACACAGTTTCAAGTTCTAACAAGGAATGGGAAAGAACCTCTACCAGAAGAAATGGGATGGAAAGATACTGTATTTATTAATCCTGATGAAGAAGTAAAACTTATAGTAAGGTTTAATGATATAGGAACATATATGTATCATTGTCACATACTAGAACATGAAGAAGAAGGTATGATGGGGCAAATAAAAATAGAATAAGAATAGAATAAAATTATATTAGAAATATTTTATTTTTATAGGTATTAAAAAGATTAATATTATTAAGGTTTAACTAAGTAGATAATCTTAAAAAGAAAGAGACGTGATTATTTAACTAACTAGTGAAAGTTTAGTTGAAATAAATGCGTCTCTTTATTCTTTAATAATGATATAGTAAATAATAGGATATAAATTAAATTTATTATAAAAAATATAGTAAAAAGTAATTTATAATAACTAATATAATAAACTTAATAAAATAAAGGAGCTATAATGAGTAATACATGGGAAGAAAAATGGTTTGAAGATATAGATTATTTAAAAGAAAACTTAATAAAAAGACATAAAAATTTATTTTTTCATATATCAAGAGATGAGTTTAAAGAAAAAATAAATTATTTAAAATCAATAGTAAATAATTTAGATTACGATGATATGAAGGTTGAGCTAAGTAGAATTGTTGCATCAGTAAAGGATGCACATACTTCTATTATTTTTCCTGTCAAAAATTATTTACCATTTAAGTTTTATTGGTTTAATGATGGAATTTATATAATAAATACTACTGAAAAATATAAAAGTTTATTGTATAAAAAGGTAAGCTCAATTGAGAATATATCAATATATGAAATTATAGAAGAACTAAAAGAAATAATCTCCTATGAAAATGAATTTTTATTTAAAGAGCAGAGCATGAAATATATTCAAGCAGCTGATGTACTTTATGGATTATTATTAATAGATTCAGTAGATAAAGTCAAGATTAAAGTAAATGATTTTGAATGTAATGCAGAGACTGTATCCTTAGAGGAATTGATATATACAGAAGAATATAAATTACCTATATATGCAAAAAATGAATTTGAAAACTTTTGGTATGAACATTTGATAGATTCAAAAGAAATATATATAAAGTATAATTCATGTAGAGAAGATGGAGATATAAAATTAAGTCAAAAGATAAATGATGTAGTTGAGTATATTAATAAAAATTTCATTGAAAGACTAACATTGGATTTAAGTGATAATCTTGGAGGAGATTCTAGATTAATTAGACCGCTTATAGATTTTATAAAAACAAATAAATATTTAAATAAACATGAAAATTTAAAAGTCATAATTGGCAGAAGAACTTTTTCATCAGCCCTTTTAAATGCCTATGAATTTATAAATGAAACTAATGCAAAGATAGTAGGAGAACCATCTGGAGGAAAACCTAACTGTTATGGTGAAATATTAAAATTTGAATTACCAAATAGTAAATTTATTGTTACTTACTCAACGAAATATTACAAGTTAATAGATGATGATTCAGTTATGTCATTATATCCAGAAGAAATAGTTTATAGGAAAATAGAGGATTATATAAAATGATAAAGCTTGGAACTTTGATTAAAAATAAAGAAAGTAATTTTGTTAGAAATAGAGTAATTTATTTATTATTAACTTTAACTACAATGTGCTTTGGATTAATCTCAAGAAAATATATTAATTATTTGCCTAGTTTTATAGGTAAGTATTTAGGGGATATCTTGTGGGCAACTATGGTTTATTTAGGAGTAGCCTTTGTATTTAATAGATTTAATATAAGAAAGATTACAATATTCTCCTTAATATTTTCTTATGGAATAGAAATTTCACAGCTATACCAAGGAGAATGGATTAATGAAATAAGAAGTACTTTAATAGGATCATTAATATTAGGGCATGGATTTTTATTTTCTGATTTAATTTGTTATACTGTTGGGATATTTATAGGAATAATAATAGATAAATTGATATTTAGAAAAAAATTAAATTAATATAAGGGAGGAGAATTATGATAAATTTTGCACATAGGGGAGCAAGCTTTGATTACCCAGAAAATACAATGCTTGCGCTAAAGGAAGGAATTAAATCTGGGGCAAATGGTCTAGAAATAGATGTGCATAAGACAAAAGATAATAAACTTGTTGTAATTCATGATGAAGATGTAGAGCGTACTTACTTAGGAAGAGGATTAGTTAAGGATCTTACTCTTGATGAATTAAGAAAATTTAAAAATAGGAAAAAGTTATTTAGAGATAATAGAGAGTGTAACATACCAACATTAGAGGAAGTACTAGGATTAATAAATGGTAAAGATATAACATTAAATATAGAATTAAAAACAGATGAGATTCATTATAAGGGAATTGAAGAAGATGTAATTAGCTTAATAAATGAGTATAAATTAAATAATCAAATAATTTTATCAAGTTTCAATCATGATTCTATAAAAATAGTTAAGAGATTAGATAGTAGTATAAAGACAGGAATATTATATGATAAACCAATTGAAGATGTAATCAATTATGCAAAAGAGTTAGATGTAGATGCAATTCATCCGGATTTAAGGCTTGTATCAAGAGAATTAATTCAAGAAGCACATGATAATAATTTGAAGGTTAATATATATACTGTTAATAGCCCGATATATATGAGATTACTTATTAAAAATAAAGCAGATGGATTATTTACTGATTATCCAGAATTACTAAGTGAAATATTAAAAAAAGGAGTATAAAAAGATAAAGTTAAATCAATCTACAATGTGTAATTATTTTATAATACATTGTGAATTAATTTAACTTTTTTATTTACTAATTAGATTAAATATTTTTTATAAATTCAAAAATATTATTATTTACTTTATCTTTTTCATCAATAAAGGCTGCATGACCACTTTCTGTTAAAGGAACTAGTGTAGAATCTTCAATGTTTTCATCTAAATATTTAGCAAAGTCATAAGGACAAACTTTATCATGTGTTCCATGTAAAATTAGTGTAGGAATTTTTATTTTAGGTATATCATTAAACAATCTTTCATTTTTAAGGCTAATTAAGCATTGAGTAGTAGCCCATGGGGAAGCTGACAGGGCTATGTTGGTAAACCAGCTTAAAAGAGCTTGAGATATATATTGGTAGAAGAATAAATCAGAAACATTGCTAATAAATCTAGGTCTATCTTTAAGAGAGTCATTTATAAAATTAGTAACTTCTTCTTCAGTATATCCATAGGGCCAATCTCTTGTTTTAACCCAGCTAGGAGCAGCAGCACCTATTAAACAAAGCTTAGATACACCATGACCATTATAATTAGATAAATATCTTATTGAGAGTGCTCCACCCATTGAATGTCCAACTAAAGTAATATTATTTAATTTTAGAACATCAATTACTTTTTTTATGTCTGCTGCCATAGTATCATAGTCATAGCCATTATATGGTCTATCAGAATCACCAAAGCCTCTCAAATCAATGGCAACACATCTATATCCTTTATCAGGAAAGTAATTTAGTTGATATTCGTATACAGTATGATTTAATGGCCATCCATGTATAAATAATATAGTTTTTTCTGCCTCAGAATTTAAGTCTTCAACAGCAATTCTAGCATTATCACTTGTTTTAACAAAATATTTCATAAAGAACTCCTATATATAATTTATCTATATTAATGTATTCAAACATTGAGAAAGCTGTTAATAATTAAAATGATCAGATAAAGTACATTTTAATTTTGTTATTATTAGACTTATGTAAGTGAATATTATAAAGACTATATTGAAATTATAAATATATAATATTAGATAGATGAGGAGTTAAAAGATGAAAATATATAATTATTGTCAAAGTGATGAATTAAAATCTTGTATAGTATGTTATCCAGTAAACTTTAAAATAGTAGATAAAAGTAATAAGTATTATAATAAAATTAACTATGAATTGCTTTATAGTCAGTATAATAACTTTATAAATGCACTAAGTAAAAATAATATAAAGCTATATTTTATCGATATAAATAAAAATGCAACTCAACAAGTTTTTACTCAAGATATTGGTTTTATAATTGATGATATACTTTTTGTAAGTAAAATGAAAGAAAAAGATAGGAAAATTGAAATAGAAAATTTTATGAAGTTTATAAAAGAGAATAATATTAAATATTATCAAATGAAAAATAACATAGAAGGTGGAGATGTTATAAAATACGGAGATGTTGTCTTTGTTGGAATTAGTAGCAGGACAACTATACAGGCTGCCAATGAGCTTCAAGAAGTTTTAATTAATATGAAAAATAATACTAAAGTTATTCCAATTAATTTTGATACTAGTAAAATACATTTGGATTGTGTTTTCAATATCTTAG
This sequence comes from Clostridium sp., assembly GCF_017888565.1. Lineage (GTDB taxonomy): Bacteria > Bacillota > Clostridia > Clostridiales > Clostridiaceae > Clostridium. The sequence continues at coordinate 28,868 of NZ_JAGHFX010000069.1, read as the reverse complement.
ATAAAGGAAGTGCAGTTATATCTCCATACTTATATGATAAAAAGATAATAGAAAAGTATATAAGTAATTTATATGAAATATCTAAAAAGGATGCAGATGATTTAGGAGTTAACTTTGTATATTTAGGAAATAAGAAGCTATTAAGTAGTAATAAATCTGTTACAGAAATGCTTAAAGAAAAAGGATATGAAGTTGAATTTATAGACTACAGTGAAATAATGAAAAGTGACGGAAGTTTAGGATGTTCCTGTATGTTTGATTTAAGAGAATAAAGAAAGATTTATAAATTTATATTGCAGTTAATGCTAGTAGTGTATTAGATAATTAATGCATTGCTAGCATTAACTATGTTGGGAATTAAGAAAATATAGATTATTTTATAAAATTAAATTCTTAGTATGAACATAAAAGGAATTTTAGAAATATACTATAATAAAATTCTTATGGAGGAAAAGACATGCTAGCACGTAAAAGATATATTTTTTTATCTTTAGAATTACATTTATTTTATGCACGAATTATGAAAGAACATGCTATTTTTTTAGAGGCTGGATTTACCCCTAAAAATGCTAAGCTTGCTAAAGAAGCTGATGACTACAAACTACAATTTGAAAAACTTTTATTAGATACTATAAAATTAAGCCAAGGAAGAATTAGAGAAGGGGTATTAGATTCAGGTGAACTTTATACTGATTATACTTTAAGTACAGAAAGAAAAACGCAACATTATACTGGGATAGAAATAAACTCTAAAATAACAATTATGCAAACAAAACTACACTGTAAAGGTGATAAGGAACATGATAAAAAAATAATGGATTCCGTGAAAAAACTTAATTGTAGAGCTATAAAATTACTTGATGGCTTAATAGATTTTAAAACAAAGGTTTTAAATGAAGTACTAGCATGTAATATATTTACAGCAAGTTACCCTACATTTTTAGATCACTTAATACATGAAGCAAAACTATATCGTTCATATGTTTATTCTTTGGAAAATGATCAAGATATTGAAGAGAAAAATATTAAGGATGCTGAGTTGTTTTGGGACCATATTATGCTTGAACATGCTTCTTTTATAAGAGGATTATTAGACCCTTCTGAAGGAAAATTAATAAGAACAGCAGATGAATTTGTAAAGATATATAATGATTTAATTCAAAGTACTATGGATATGGATGCTACAGGAATGTTAGGTGTTACTGATAACACATTAACAGAAACTATTAATTTTAGAGATTTTAAAAGATCAGGTACAGAAGGAATTGATGAGTGTAAAATAAAATCCATGATGCTTCCACTTATGGCTGATCATGTATTAAGAGAAGCAAATCATTATATAAGATTACTTAAAAGTTATGAAGAGAGGATTTAAGTTAAGGTGATTTTAATAAAAACTGACATACATAAGAAGAGGAAATAAGAAAATTTTATATAAATATATTAAAGTAGCAACCTTTTATAATTATGATAAAGTTAGTGAATTAAGTTATAACTATAGAAATGATTTAAAAAAGTAATTAAATAAGTGTTAAGAAAGTAAGGATTAGAATTATTAGGTTAATACTAATTCTTATTTTTTATTTTTAATCCTTTTTTGAACATATATAAGAGTATTTTTACTTAGAGTATAGCACTTGAATAAGAGAATTTATATATGATTACTGTTATAAAGATTAAATTAAATATATAATCGCTATCTAACTTATGGAAATTTCAATTTAAAAGGAGCAAATAGTATAGAATGTTCATTTTAGTATGTATTTTTTACATTTAAATTAAAAGATCAACATAATAATTTGTCCTTCTATTAAAATATTTGTAGGGAATGGGGGAAAGTTTTTATGAGATATAACTATTTAGTAAAACAGCATGATATAACGGACTGTGCAGCTGCTTGCCTTGCAACAGTATGTATGTATTATAAAAAAGAAATAACTATAACAAAATTAAGGGATATACTTGGAACAGATATAAAAGGGACAACCTTATTAGGATTAGAGGATGGAGCAAAAAAGCTAGGATTTGATACTAGGGCAATTAGAGTCGATAAAGAGGGATTTAAACAAAAATTTACTCTTCCAGCAATTGCTCATGTTATTACTAAAGAAGGTCTAAGCCATTTTGTAATTGTACATAAAATAAAAAAGGAAGAAGTAATGATATTAGACCCGGCAAAAGGAAAAGAAAAAAAGAAAATAGATGAATTTTTTAAAATATTTGATGGAGTATTATTACTATTAATACCAAACAATGAATTTAATCCAGGTAAGATAAAAGGTCAAGGAATACTTCCTAAATTTATACAACTGTTATTACCTCAAAAATCACTTTTTATATATAGTATAGTTGTTTCAACAATACTGACAGTACTTGGAATAGCATCTGCATTTTTCAATAAAATACTTATGGATGAGATACTTCCATATAATTTAAAAAACCAATTAAATATATTTGTTATAGGATTTTTACTTTTAGCAATAACTCAAATTGGATTAGGTGCAATAAGGCAACATATGCTTTTATATCTATCTCAAAAAATAGATATTCCATTATTATTAGGGTATTTCAAACATGTATATAAATTACCTATGAAATTTTTTGCATCAAGGAAAGTAGGAGATATACTTACTAGATTTAGTGATGCATTTACAATAAAAAATATATTAACATCAGTGTCGTTATCTTTGATTATGGATATTGTTTTAGCAACTGTATCGGCATCAATACTGTATGTAATGAATCAAAAATTATTTGTTGTTATTTTAGTTTTAACAATAGTTAGCGCTGCTTTAATTTATATATTTAAAGGACCTTATAAAAAAATAAATTTAGAACAAATGGAAGCAGGAGCAAGGCTAAATAGTCAGATTATAGAAAGTTTAAAAGGAATAGAAACTATAAAGGTTCATGCAGCAGAAGAAAATAGTATTGAAAAATTAGAATTAGAATATATTAGAAATCTAAAAATAGCTTTTAAAGAAGGAGTTTTATCAAATATTCAAGGGTCAATATCAGGTGCAGTATCAAGTGTAGGAAATCTTATTCTTATGTATATAGGAGCTATGATGATTATGAAAGGAGATATTACATTAGGTAGTCTTATGGCATTTTCAACTCTTTCAGGTTATTTTATGGACCCAATAGGAAGACTTATAGGACTACAATTAAGTATCCAAGAAGCTAGTATATCTTTAAAAAGAATTTCAGAAATATATGAAGTAGAAAAAGAGCAAGATGAAACTGAAGTAGAAAAAATTAAATTAGAAAAAGTAGATGGAGATATAGAATTAAATAATATTACTTTTAGATATGGAAGTAGATCACCAGTTTTAAATGATGTAAGCATAAAAATTCCTAAAGGTAAAAAGGTAGCACTAGTTGGAGAATCAGGAAGTGGGAAAACAACGATATCTAAACTTTTATTAAAGTACTATACTCCTGAAGAAGGAAAAATAAATATAAATGGATATAACATAGAAGAATTAGATTTATATAACTTAAGAGAAAATATATCATATGTTCCTCAAAATGTTGAATTGTTTTCAGGCTCTATAAAAGAAAATATAACTTTAGGAAAAGCAAATGCAAGTTATGAAGAAATAAAAAGTGCTTGTGAAAATGCAGGATGCAAGGAGTTTATAGAAAAGCTACCTGGAAAATATGGAACATTCTTAGAAGAAGCAGGGGGAGGACTTTCAGGTGGAGAAAAACAAAGAATTGCACTTGCAAGAGCTTTAATTAAAAAACCAAGCTTTTCAATACTAGATGAAGCAACAAGTAATTTAGATTTTATAAGTGAAGCAAAGATATTTGATACCTTATTTAAGAAGGGAAAGAATATTACAATGCTAATGATAGCTCATAGATTATCTACTATAAGAAGTTGTGACATAATTTATGTTATGGATAAAGGTAAAATTGTAGAAGAAGGAAACCATGAAAGTTTATTAAAGAAAAAAGGGTATTATTATAAGCTTTATGTAAGTCAAGTTGGATCATTAGAAGAAAGAGATAATCTGTTTATTAATGATTCTAGTTATAAAATTAACGAAAAGAGTGCAATTTCACATGAAGAAATAATTGAGGAGGGTGAAGAGTATGAATACAATTGAAAAAATAGCTTTGAGAGAAAATAAGACTTTAAAGCTTAATAATCTATTAATTAGAGAAGTAAGTGAAAATGAATTAATTGATATAAATAAAATTAGCTATATGATGGATAGCTATATTAAATCAAAAGGAAACTCAACTATGGGACCAATGATAAATTATTCTACTATAGAAGTAGATGAAAGTGGACAAGCTAAAGTAATAATAAAGCTAATGATTCAATTAAAAAATCCCATTTATAATGTTGAAAAACCATATGAATTAAAGGATCAATTAAGAGTTACTAATTGCTTATTTGCTAGATTTACAGAAAAAGAAGAAAACTTACAATTTGCATATCAAAAGCTAGGAGTATATGCCTTTGAAAACGATATAAAGTTAAAAGGAGATTCCTATACTGTATTTGTAAAACAAGAAGAAGAAAATATTGTGGCAGATGTATTTATGGAAACTTTGAAAGGTGGAGATTTACTTGAAAGTATATAACTTAAATGAAATTACTGATAGTAAAATTCTTTATGATAGAAAGCCACCAGCTTTTATGAACTATATTATTTTAATAGTTACAGTATTAATAGTTGTATCATTAATTTGGGCAAATAAATCAGTTAAAACATATATGGTAAAAGGACAAGGTATAGTAGTTTCAGAAAATAAATCACATATTATGACTAAGGGATCAGGAGAAATAAAAGATGTATTTATAAGTGAAGGAAGTGAAGTTAAAGAAGGAGATGTATTATTTACAACTAATGGACTTGAAACAGATCTTCAATTAGAACAAATAAATGCACAAATAAACAGCTATAGCAGAAGAATAGAACTTTTAAGCATAGCAGAAGAAAATGCAACAAATGGAAGAAATTATTTTGATAGATATAAGGAAGAAGAAAGTGAATTTTATAATAAATTAAATGCAGCTTATATAGCTAGAAAAGAATTTACTGTAGATAAGGAGTCCTTAAAAAAACAAGGTTATGAAGATAAGCAAATTGAAGAATATGCTAGAACGCAAAAAAAATAAATCAGATGAGCATTATTATAAAACTATCTCAGAGTTCACAAATGAAAAAATCAATATGAATTAGAGTTATCAAAACTAGTAGCACAAAAAGAAGCTTTAGAAAAAGGAAAAGGTCAGTATGAAGTAGTTGCTCAAAAAGCTGGAGTAGTACATTTAAACACACCATTAACACCAGGGATGGTGCTTCAAGGAGGAAGTTTAATAGGAACTATAACAAGTAAAGAAGAAGAATTAACAATAGAAACTATGTTACCTTCAAGTGATAGACCAAGAATACATGTAGGAGATGAAGTATCTTTAGCAGTTGGAGGGTTATTACAATCAGAATACGGAACAATACTAGGAAAAGTAGTAAGTATAGATGAAGATGCAACTATAGATAATGAAAAAGGAAATGTATTTTTTAAAGTTAAAGTTAAACCAGATAAAACTTATTTGGAAGATTCAAAAGGGGAAAAGGTTAACTTAACAATTGGAATGGTAACTGAAACAAGAGTTAAGTATGAAAAAATTACTTATATGAAATATATTTTAGAACTGATAGGAATTAAGTTTAGTTAATTACTTTGCATTAAAAGAAAATTAAATATAGTAAAGTTAATATACAAAGCGCCGTATTAATTAATTTTATGTTAAATATTTACAAGTGTTTAAAGTTCTTTTAAAATAAATATATATAAATGGAGGAGAAGAAAATGAGTGCATTTGTATTACAAAGAGAATAAGCTTTACAGTTACCAAATAGCTATGTAGAAATTGATAGAGATGAAATGGAATATGTTGATGGAGGCGCTCAGAAAATAGATTACTGGTGGGGATGGGCTGCGATTTTATTTGGTGATGAAATGAAAGAAATGGCAAACATATTAGAATTTAATTTATATTCAGGAGGTGGACTAGCAGCTCTTGCTGGAGCAATATATGCAATAGATATAATGTATGTAAAAACAGTATTATCTAATGCTAAAAGCGCATGTGCAACTATTTCAAAGACTATTGCAGGTTACTCAGTAAATCTTTGGTAAAGTAATCAATTTTTAATTGGTAATTGTTAATACTATATTTTAAAGGACTTTGATATTAAGGAGTTGTTTAATGTAGTCTATATTAAAGTTCTTTATAATTATATAAAAATCATTTAAATAGTTAGTTGAGGTTATGAAGTAAATATGAAATCATTTATAATATAAATTGTGAAATTATTTCAGAATTTAGGAAAGGATTAATTTTATGAAGTTAATTTATAAATATCCATTGATATGTTCAATAATAATTAATATATTGCTACTAGGTATAATATCATATTTATGTAAATATAATTATTTGTTTGGAATTGCTATTCCATTTACTGGAGTTTTAAACCGTAAAATACTAATAAATGGTGTCGAGATGAATAATAAGAAGAAAGTAGTTATTATAGCTGAATATACAGTAAGTTTAATAGTTTTTATAACATATAATACTATTATTTTATTAAATAATATGTAAAAGATTAGAAAGTGGGATTCGTAGCAAGTGGGATTCAGAGAATCACACAAACACCCCCAGGTACAACGCTGATATAGATAAAAAATCAAAGGAAAAAAAGTTAGTTTAATTATAGGCAGGGTAACTAAAAGACTGGCTAAGTCTGAAAGCCCATCTTACTAAGGTAACTGAGGAAGAGGTTCCTTTTAAAGAAGGGAATACTCTTTACAATTACCAAATAGCTACATAGAAATTGACAAAGATGAAATGGAACATGTTGATGGTGGAGGATATTAGAGCAATTATACATTAAGAAGCAATTTAATAGGATGGGAATTGAAGCAGCATATTTATCATCAGTAGTAGGCTTCACTAGAGTATATAACGCAATTAAATATGGTCTTGGTGTAATAAAAGCAGGCTTAGTTGGAACTTTAGGACTTTCAAGGTCAAGTTCTATCTAGATATGTATCATGGAAGGTTGGTACATTTATGAGTGAGATTGTTCAAGCACTATATAAAGGTCGTGGTATAGAATTCTATTGGGGAGTTACAGGATCTTGTTTATATGCATCATAAATAATATAGAGTTTAATTAAAAGCTATAATTATATAATAGAAACAAGTTAGATGAGTGATTATTAAAGAATAATTATCACTCATCTTATTTAAAATAAAATGGAGAAGAAACAAATGGAAAATAAGAAAAATATAAAAAAATTATATTTAATTACATTGATGATGTATGTTAGTACATTAATTATAACAATAACATTGAATAGTGAGGAAAATCTATCAAGTTTAAAAAATGGGCCATTACTAATGTTTTTATTCTATGGACAGTTAATTCTTATATTAATTAATATTGTAATTAATATAACTTACAAAAAGGTTAGTTTTTAGAATTGAAAAAAATATTAGATGTTGAATTAATAATAAAGTCAATAATTTTTCTAATTTATAATATACTATTATCTAATTTAAATCGAAGTTTTAGTGGTATTTATTAATTTTTAAAGTTTTTTTATTTGTTTTATCAATAAATATATTTAAGTAATAATTAAAAAAAACATTATAGTGCTACTAGCCTTAAAAATAAAATAAATTTAGGATTAATTATAGGAGCTATGATTAATATATCAATTTTTATTTATCTCTATTTTATGTTTAATGAATTAGATAAAAAGACATTTTTTAATATGAGAGATATTGCTTTTATAATTTCAGCTTTATTTATAATTCCATATTTTAAGAAAACCCAATATAATAATATTTAATGATTGTAGTGAGCATAGGAAATAATACTAGAAAATGTATTTGAGATTTATTTAAATGGAATTTGTATTTTATTATGGGGAAATCAAATGTAACTTAGAAATAGAAAGCCTTAAATGAATTAATAAATTCCTTTAAGGATTTTTTTAAAATCATTTACTTATACGGTTTCATTCTCATAGTATCATTACATGGGAAGTGTAAATCAGAAAATGGTTAAAAGTAATAGGGCTTCGATTAATAATAGTCTGTAAATACAATAGGTATATATTTGATTCTATTTATCAGGAAAGTTCTAAATGGTAGGAAACAGATTTATTTAAAATTAGAAAATATGTTAATGAAATCTGTAATTAGTAAATGATAGGTTATTAATAAATATTTTTATATGATTAAATAATTAAATTGTTTCAGAATAGGCAAGTGAGGTAAGAATGGGTTTTAACATGTTGATTAGATATGTGGTAAGTGTTGCGATAAGTGCATTAGTGTTTTTTACAATTATAGTAAATTATAATAGGATGAAAAATGTTGTAAAAAATAGATTATTAATATTCTTTTTAGTTGTAGTACTAGTTTTAGTTGATATTATAATTAAAATTCTTTTTGGAAGAGAAAGCATTTCTGCTACAATAATTAGAAGTATTACATATTCAGTAAGTATGAGCATTTTTATTTATTTAATTTTAAGTAGGAAACAGAAAGTATAATGAATTTTAAATAGGAGTTATTTATGTATCAATACAATTGGCTTCTTGAAGCAAGATCAATAGGAGAATTTTTTAAGAGACTAGGAATTTTTATTTTAACAATAATAATATTATTTTTATACTTCATTGGAGTAGCTTATGTAATTGAAAGTTTTATTAAAGGATTTAATGAGAATTATTTAATAATAACAACGAAGCTATTTGATAATATAGTATGTTTTTTACTTCCAGCAATAATAATAGCAATGCTTTACTTTAGAATTAAAATAAAAGTTATGACAAGAGACATAATTTATAAAAGAAAAAATAAATTATATTCTAGAATTTTTTATTTCATCTTAATTTTTATAATATTATTTTTTATTTATAGCTTAAATAAATATACGATTTTTTATGAAAATAAAGTTATAAAACATAATATTATAAAGCCTTTAGAAAAGGAGTATAGCTATTCTGATATAAAAGAAGGGGATATAGGTATAAATTGGAGAAATAGAAAATATCCAAGCTTTTATTATTACATTAATTTTAATGATGGATATAAAGTTAATATTACAAATGGAGTATTTGGAGGCGGTTATGATTTAAAGAAATTAATTGAAGTTAATAGTATTCTTTCACAAAAGGACATTATTAGAAATATAGACAAGACATATCTAGATATTTATAAAATAGATTTTGATGAAGACAGAAAAAATGATATGTATAAGATATTTAACATTAATAATTAATTACATGAGTATTAAATAATTTTTAGAATGTATATATGGGTTTTATAGAAAAAGCTTAATTAATAGGAGATTTATTCTATTAGTTTTTTTAATGTTTTTTATGTTTGCATATTAAAAGAATAATATATAAATAAATTAAAAAGGAATCTTAAGATATGAAAAATAAAAAGATATGTCCTAAATGTAATGGTGAGAAAATTTTAAGAATACCTGGTGAAACTGGGATATACGGAACTGGAAATAATATTACGGCAGGGTTTTTAAATGGTACTGTAAATATTTCAAGATATTTATGTTGTAATTGTGGGGACATGGAAGAATGGGTAGATAGTAAAGAAGATATAAATAAATTAGAAAAAAGATATAGTAAATAATAATATATAAAATAAAAGCAATCTCTAAAGAATAAGTTAGAGATTGTTTTTTATTTTTGTAGAAATAATAAAAATTTCAAATTTTTAATACGTAATCATGTAATTTTTAAGATTTGATGGCGAAGTAATAGAAGTATATTTTTTATTTTCATTGTCTATAATCTCAATTAGATTGGTTTAGTTAAAATGATTCAAATTGTACTAGGAAAAGTGTAGTTATTTATAAATTAAATATTATGAGTGGATATAAAATTTATTAGGATTAATAAGTTTATAAAATAGTATTTTGCTACACTAAGAATTAAAAGTTTAACAAGGGAAATGTATTGAGGAGGAGATTTATGAATATGGAAAAAATATTCTTTAAAACTTTTTTAAAGAATTTTGAAGAGTTATCATTTGAAGTGAAATTTTGGGATGATGAGGTTATTAAAGTTGGAAAAAATGAATCTTTATTTAAGCTACATTTAAAAGAACCAATACCAAAGAAGGCATTATTGACTAGTACTTCATTAGCGTTTGGGGAAGCTTATATGGATGGAAATATAGAAATAGATGGAGATCTATTTACTGTATTTGATGAGTTATTAAAGTGTATAGATAAGTTTTCTACTGACTTTAAAAGTTTACCTAAGATATTTAAAAATTCAACATCTGAAAAACATCAAAAAGAAGAAGTATCATATCATTATGATATAGGAAATGATTTTTATAAATTATGGCTAGATGATACTATGAGTTATTCTTGCGGATATTTTAAAAATCCAACAGATACTTTATATGATGCTCAAATGAATAAAGTCCATCATTTACTAAAAAAGTTAAATCTTAAAGAGGGATTAACTTTATTAGATATAGGATGTGGATGGGGTGGTCTTCTTATTGAGGCTGCTAAATTATATAAGGTTAAGGGACTTGGAATAACATTAAGTCAGGAACAACATGATGAGTTCAAAAGGAGAATAAAAGAAGAAGGTTTAGAAGATTATTTAGATGTAAAAATAATGGACTATAGAGACTTAAAGAAATCAAAATTAAGTTTTGATAGGATTGTAAGCGTTGGAATGCTTGAGCATGTAGGACGTGAAAATTATAATTTATTTTTTGAAAATGTAAACTCTGTATTAAATAAAGGTGGAGTATTTGTTCTTCATTATATAAGTGGATTAAAGGAATCACAGGGAGATGCATGGATAAAGAAATACATATTCCCAGGTGGAGTAATACCAACCTTAAGGGAAATAATATCTTTATCAGCTGAGTATAAATTTTATACAATAGATGTTGAAAGTTTAAGATTGCATTATAAAAATACATTATTACATTGGGCTAAAAATTTTGATAACAACATAGATAAGGTTAGAAAAATGCATGATAGTAATGGCAGAGTATTTGATGAAAGATTTATAAGAATGTGGAGAATGTACCTATATTGCTGTGCTGCATCTTTTAACAATGGAGTAATTGATTTGCATCAAATAGTTTTTGTAAAAGATACAAATAATAATTTGCCAATGACTAGAGAGTATATGTATAGATAACAAATAGAATAAATATGTTAATAAATTTATTAGTCTTAGCATAGATTTTAAGAATAATATCTAAAAATAAATACTATATATGAAAAAAGAAAATTATCCATATTTTAGATTGTTTCAATTTAAAATATGGATTTTTATATTTTAAATTAGAACAATCTAAAACTTTTAAAAAAGAATTTTTAATGAATATATCCATATACAAAAGAGTAAATTGCAAAAAATTTACATAAATTATAAATCATTATATATTAGTTATTTTTGAAGTTTTAGATAATAAGTGCAAATTACAAGAATATTTTACTGAATATGTTAAAAATAAGAAAATTTTAAGAAATTGTTAAGGGAAAGTTATATTAATTGGTCTACAATTAAGATATATGATTAAAAATATGTAACCTAGGGGGAATAGTAATGAAGTCGTTTTTAAAAAAGAGTATGATAATTACTTTTATAGCTTTAATCGTTATAAGTTTTTCTTTTACTAATATAACAGTAAATGCTAAAACTAGCGAATCAGAAGCTTATGAAATGAAAGTTAGTTATGGAATACAAGGTAAGTATAGAGCTATGAAATATATACCTGTAACTGTAGAAGTTAATAGCTTAGAAAGAGATTTTACAGGTGAAATAGAAATAAGAGTAGCTAGTTCAAATATGGGAACTTATGATGCTTATAGTAAAGAAGTTTCATTAACTAAAGGTGAGACAAGTAAAGTTCTAATACCTGTAAAGGTATTAGAAAATTCAAGTAAAATGACAGTTAATATTGTTGAAAATGGAAAAGTTTTATCTCAAAAGAAAACATTAGTATCGAGTGGAAGAGTGACAGAAACAAATGTATTTACAGGAGTTTTAACTGATGATGCTACTTCTCTTGGGTATATTGGAAATGTAAAGTTTGATTCAAGTAGAGGTTTTGAAGGAACACTTGAAAGTGTATATCTTGATGAAAATATAATAGGAGAAAATAATTTAAACATAGATGGATTAGATGTACTTATAATAAATAACTATAATATGTCTAATTTGAAAAAAGAGCAATATGATGCAATAAATTCATGGATTAATAAAGGTGGAACTTTAATATTAGGTTCAGGTGCAAATGAATCCAAAACTATAGGTAGTATCGATAAAGACTTTTTAGAAGTAAAATCTAATGGGGTTAAGGAAGAGAACTTAACTTTAGTAGAAGAAAATTTAAAACTTATAACTTCTAATTTAGAAGTTAAAGATGCAAAAATTAAAAATGGGACATCAGAAAAGCCATTAGTTTATTCTATCGAAAAAGGTAGAGGTGAAATACTAATAACAACTTTTGATTTAGGGCTAGAACCATTAATATCATCAAAAGATGCAAGTAAATTCTTGAGTTTAATTCTTACAGATGCAGCAAATGGTGTTTTTGATAAGAATATGAATGGTGGATATGTGGGACAGGGATATTACAGAGCAAGAGATCTTATTCAAAGTATTCCAATAAATGAAATAGTAGGAACTAAGTCATTAATAGTAGTATTTAGTCTATATGCATTAATTATAGGTGTTGTACTTTATATAGTTTTAAAGAAGTTAAATAAAAGAGATTTAACATGGATAGCTGTTCCAGCAATATCAATTATATTTGCTTTAGTTATTTATTTTATGGGTTCATCAACAAGAGTGAATGATATAATTTTAAATCAAAATAATATAGTTTCAGTAGATAAAGAGGGAAAAGGAGTAGCTAAGGGATATATAGGTATAGGGACAAAATATAAGGATGATGTAGTTATAGAAAAGCCAGAAGATTTGACTATGAGCTATCTTACAGATGATATGCGCTATTATGGTAATCCAGAAGAAGAAATAAAGGATAGATTAAGAGTAAAAACAACTTATAAGGGAAATAATTCTTATTTTACATTTGCTGATAGTGATGCATTAGATATGAAAACTTTCGAGGTTGTAGGTAAGGAACAAGTTATCCCTAAAATTGATTCAAACTTTAACTTATCTGACGGTAATTTAAATGGGTCTGTAAAAAATAACTTAGATAAAAATATAAATAAATTAATTTTAGTTGCAGGACAAAATGTATGGGATCTTGGAGAGTTACCTAAAGGGGAAGAAAAGGCTATAGAAGGAGAAACTGCATCTGGAGGAGCTGGACTTCAAGCTTATTCAGAGACTTTAAACCAAAAATATTATGATGCAAGATGGAATGATAAAGAAAAGTTAAAGACAGAAGAATATAAGAATATTTTAAGAACATCAAGTTTATTAGCAACGATTTTTGATGAGGTAAGTATTAGTAAAGAAATAAAACTTATTGCTATTACTGATTTACCTATAGAATACGGAATAGATTTTGGTAAAAAGTCTATATCAAAATTTGATACAACGGCAATAATCCAAGATGTAGATATTGATTTTAAGAGTAAGGATGGTACTTTAAACTTCCCTGATGGATTCTTCTCATATAAAGTTGATTCAGTTAACTCATCTTCAAATGTTCATTTAGATGAATACAGTGGATATATATATGGTCAAGGTGATATTATATTTGACTATAAAATTGATGATAACATTAATGTAACAGAAGTTATAGTAAAATCTGGTGTTGATAGATATGGTTATAATGGTGGAGAAAATGGAGAGAAGTTTATATATAATTATAAAACTAGTGATTATGAAAAGATGACATTATCTCAAGGATTTCAAAAGATAAAAGATATTGAAAACTATATTGAAAATAATACCGTGAAAATAAAGGTTGCTGTTGATGAGATGAAAGGTCAATCGATGGTTCCACGAATAACTGTTAAGGGGAGGGAAAAATAATGCTAGTTATAAAGAACCTTGAAAAATCTTATGGGAAGTTTAAAGCTTTAAATGGATTAAACTTAGAAATAGAAAAAGGTGAGATATTTGGATTTATAGGTCCAAATGGAGCAGGAAAAAGTACTACAATGAAAATAGTATCTGGACTTCTTTCCCCAGATAGTGGTGAAGTTTATGTAGATGGAATAGATGCAATAAAAAATAATAAGGAATTAAAAGATAAAATAGGATATATGCCAGATTTCTTTGGAGTTTATGATAATTTAAGAGCAATAGAATACCTAGAATTTTATGCTTCTATATATGGAATTGTTGGTGAAGAAGCAAGAAAATTATCTATGGATTTACTAGAACTTGTTAACCTGCAAGATAAGTGGGATGCAAATGTAGATGGTTTATCAAGAGGAATGAAACAAAGATTATGTTTAGCGAGATGTTTAGTTCATAATCCAGAATTATTAATATTAGATGAGCCAGCTTCAGGTATGGATCCAAGAGCAAGATTTGAAATGAAGGGAATATTAAAAAATCTTAAAGAAATGGGAAAGACAATTATAGTTTCTTCTCATATACTTTCTGAACTTGGAGAAATATGTACTAAAATCGGAATAATTAAAAATGGATCTATAGTATGTGAAGGAACTGTAGAAGAAGTTATGATTAGAGCATCAGGGGCAGCCCCTATTAATATAACTGTTATGGAGGAGCCTGAAAAAGCAATACAAGTTCTAAAACAAATACCAGATGTTAAAGAGATTTCCTTAGATGGAAACAAAATTACAGCAAATGTAGCTGGAGGAGATAAGGAAACTAAGGAGGTATTAAAAGCCTTAGTTATACAAGATGTATCAGTTATAGGTTTTGCCAAAGCAGTAGGTAATTTAGAAGATGTATTTATACAAATAACAGAGGATAATAATTAGAAGGGGGAGATAAAATGAGAGTGAATCCAGTTTTAAGAAATGAAAGCAGATTAACTGTAAGAACACCTAGATTTACAATTATGCTATTAATTTATATAGCCATATTAGCAGCAGGAACATTAATTTTTTACAATACTTATAGTAATGAGATTTATGCAAGTGGGTTAAATATGCAAGGTTCAGTAATGCTTTATATAGGTATGGCAGTTGCTCAAGCTGTACTGTTAATGTTTATAGTACCATCATTAACGGCAACTTCAATATGCTCAGAAAGAGAAAAGCAAACCTTAGATATATTATTATCAACTAGATTAAGTTCATTTCAAATAATAATTGGGAAGTTATTAGCATCATCACTTAAGGTAATAATGTTAATAGTATGCACAATACCTCTATATGCAGTTTGTGCCTTAATTGGTGGAGTAAAGATAAGTAATATATTAGTTCTTATATTATCATTTATTATTAATACAATATTTGTTGGGGCAATAGGGGTATTTGTTTCAACATATGTTAAGACATCAAAAGTTGCAACAGCTTTAACCTATGCAATAGTATTATTTGCATTTGTAGGTACTATAGTTATAGCTTATGTAATTTGGATTATTACTATGATGAGACTAAGTGGAGGTCCAATTACTACGACACCAACAATATCACCTATAGTATACTTAAGCCCAGCAGTTGGATTTTTAAGTATGCTTTCAAATCAAGTAGGACTTGGAAATGATTTTCTTTATATGCTTACAGAAATAGGAATTTCAAAATATGCTGAATATATTTCTATAGGAATTCAAGGAATATTAACTTTTATATTCTTATATTTAGCAGCTAGAAGGTTAAATCCACTAAATAGAAAAAGAAATAAAAAGGTAAAGATTAAGACAAAGAATAAAGTAAAGGAGTAAAGCTATGAATTCTTTAAATAATGAAATATTAACCTTTATAAAAAAGGCATCAAAAAGAATTAGGGCGAACTTCATAATAAACTTGAGCATAGTAGGTTTAAAATACCTACTATGCTTAATCTTATGCTTATTATTAATATCTTTATTTATAACATTTCCATATGTAGAAGAAGTTTCTCTTAGTGTTTTAGCTGTAGGATTAATTTCAATAATAATATATGGTTTTGTAAAAGCACCTGATAAAAAAAGTGTTGCTTTAATAGTTGATTCAAAAGGGTTAAATGAAAGAGTTACAACTTCTTTAGAATTAATAAATGAAGAAGATAATATTTCAATTGCTCAAAAGAAAGATACTGTATCTTTTATTAAAAATTTTAGCATAAAAGATAATTTGAAAATAACTGTAGATAAAAAGCAAATATTTATGGCTTTAGGATTAATAATAATGTGTTCTATAACTTTAATTATAGATACTTCAGCTAAAAAGGAAGCTAATTCAATTAGAGAATTTAATAAATACCAGCAGGATTTTATTAAAAAGATTGAAGAAGAAAAGAAGTTAGTTGAGAAATCAGAAGAGTTAACTGAAGAAGAAAAAGAGGCTATAAAAAAGATATTAGAAGATGCCAAAAAGGAATTAAAGGAAAGCGAAAAGAAGCTTGATATAAATAAAACTTTAGAAAGAATGGAAAAAAAGCTAGAAGATAAAAAGAATGAAGCTAAAAATGATAAAAGTAAAGCTGCCATAGAAAAAACTCAAAAAAATTTATTAGATGAGTTTAATAAAGAGAAAGAAGAAGGAGCAAAGAAGGATTTAAATAAATTGACTAATGAGCTTATGAAAAAGAAGGAAGGGAAAGAGCTTGCAGATGCAATATTGTCTAAGGATAAGGAAAAATTAGAAAAGGCATTAGGAGACTTGAAAAAATCCCTGGGAAATATGAGCAGTAGTGAGTTAAATAATTTATCAAAAGCTCTTGCAAATGCTGCTAATAGTGTAAGCGATGAAAATCTTTCAGAAGCCTTAAGTGAAGCTTCAAATTCAGTTTTAGATGGAAAGCTTGATGCAGAAAGTTTAAAGGAGGCTATTCAAAATTCACAAAATAATAGTAGTGGAAAGAAGCCTGGAGATAAAGAAGGCGAAGGACAAGGCGAAGGACAAGGCGAAGGACAAGGCGAAGGCGAAGGTCAAGGAGAGGGCGAAGGTCAAGGCGAAGGCGAAGGAAATGGATCAGGTAGTGGAAGTGGAAATGGAAGTGGAACTGGCTGGAATATGGGAAGTGATGAAGGCAAAGAAAATGATTTAGATAATAAAAAAGGAGAGCAAATATATATTCCAGGAAGAGAAGTTGGAAATGATGAAAATCTAACTGGAAATAAAAATCAAGAGGGAAATTCTCAAAGTATAGAAACTGAAAATGGATTCAATTTAGATGGAAATAAAATAAATTATGATAAGGTAATAGGAGATTATACTAACAGTGCATTAGAAGGTGCAAATAATAGTAATCTTCCAGAGAGTTTAAAGGATCTTATAAAAGATTATTTTGAAGGATTAAACTAAGAGGTGAGAAAGATGGAAATAAGTGAAAAAGAAATTATAGAAGTTTCAGAGAAAATAAGAATATGCGAAGAAGAAATATCAAAAGGGATAATAGGACAAAAGGATATAATCAGAAATGTTTTAATTGCTATTTTTGCAGATGGTAATGTGCTTTTAGAAGGTATGCCTGGAATGGGAAAAACTCAATTAGTAAAAACAATTGGAAAGGTATTAAACTTAAGTTTTTCTAGAATACAGTTTACGCCAGACTTGATGCCAGCAGACGTAGTTGGAACAAATATAGTAGTTAAAGAAAATGACACAACTTTATTTAAATTTGAAAAGGGGCCTGTATTTACAAATTTACTATTAGCAGATGAAATAAATAGAGCAACTCCTAAAACTCAATCTGCTTTACTTGAAGCTATGGGAGAAAAAACAGTAACAGTTGGTAAGACAACTTATGAAATGGCAAAACCATTTATGGTACTTGCAACCCAAAATCCAATAGAACAAGAAGGAACATATCCACTTCCAGAAGCACAATTAGATAGATTCTTATTTAAGTTAAATGTAGATTTTCCAAATCTTCAAGAGCTTAAAGAAATTATGGATTTAACATTAACTAATAATAGAGTTCAAATTGATGCAGTTCTTGAAGGTGATGAAATATTAAAGATAAGAGAAACAATTAGAGAAATAAAGCTTGCAGAAGCAGTTAAAGAATTTGCATTAAAGCTTATATTAGCAACTCATCCAGAAATTACAGAAGCTTCAGAGTTTGTTAAGAGATATGTAGAAGCAGGAGCAAGTCCAAGAGCTGCACAAGGCATTATTAGTGGGGCAAAAGTAAGAGCGGTTATGGAAGGAAGATTAAATGTATCATTTGAAGATATTAAGGCTTTAGCTTATCCAGTATTAAGACATAGGATAATACTAAATTTTGATGCTATAACAGAAGGCTTAACAGAAGAAAGCATTATAGATAAGATACTAGAAGATTTAAAGGTTGTGTAAAAAATGAGCGAAAGGATATTTAATGAGGACTTTTTTAAAAAGTTAAATAAAATAAATATGCATATAAATTTTAAGCTTTCTTCAGGAACACAAGGAGGAAGAAAGTCAAAGGCAAAGGGAGTTTCTGTAGAGTTTTCTGATTACAGAGAATATGCTCCAGGTGATGATTTTAGGCGAATAGATTGGAATGCATATGGTAGATTTGATAAGTTTTTTATAAAAGTTTTTATGGAAGAAAGAGAAGGTGTCTTTAATTTCTTTGTTGATAAAAGTAAATCAATGGATTATGGAAATGAAAATAAAAAAGATACAGCATTAAAAGTTGTTGCTGCTTTAAGCTATATTGCCTTAAATAATCTAGATAGAGTTAATATAAGCACTATGGATAATGGTGATATACAAAGTATAAAATCAGCAGCTGGAAACAAAGCCTTTCAAAGAATATTAAAAGAGCTAGAAAATATTGAATTTGATGGTAAAACAGATCTTACAAGTAGTATAAAAAAGAGACAATTAACGCCTAGAGGTGTATCTGTAGTTGTATCTGACTTTTTGAATAATGAAGGATTAAAAGATTTAGAAGATGCTCTTAAGTATTTAGCTTTTAAAAAGCAAGATATAATATTAGTTCAAATATTATCAAATGAAGAGATTGATCCAGAATTTAATAATGAAATTACCTTTATAGATAGCGAAACAGGTGAAAATGTAAAAATGAGTTTAACTCCAAGTTTGATTAAAGAGTATAAAAATACTCTAAAATCATATAAAAAATCTATTGAGGATATTACCAAAAAATATGGTGGTAAATTTATAAGTGTAAATTCATCTATGGAAATAGAAGAGATAATATTAGGTGAGTTTAGTAAGAAAAGAGTATTGTATTAGGGGGATGATGTTATGGGATTCACAAATTTATGGCCCTTATTTTTATTAATAACAATTCCTCTTTTAATAATGCTTTATATATTAAAAAGAAAGTATAAAGAAGAGGTTATATCTTCAACACTTTTGTGGAATGAAGTTTATAAAAATACTAGAGCAAACACTCCATGGGAAAAGCTAAGAAAAAATATTATGTTACTTTTACAAATAATAATATTACTTTTACTTATTTTAAGTTTAATGAGACCTTTTTTAAACTTTGGAGGTAAGAGTTATAAAAATATTATTTTAGTATTAGATAATACTGCAAGCATGAGTGCTGAATATGGAAATAATACTAGGCTAGATGAAAGCAAAGCCCTTGCTAAGGAGTTTTTACAATCAACAAAGGATGATACGAATACTTTTATAATAAGCTTTGATGGAAGTAGTAACTTACTTCAAAATGGAGATTTTAATAAAGAAGTTTCTAATGAAATAATTGACTCAATATCTCAAAGTTATAATACTGGAGATATAAATGATACTTTATCCTTTATAAAGGCAATAGGCCAAGGAATTGAAGAGGAATACGAAGTTATAGCTTTTACAGATAAAGAACTTTCATTAGGGGATATAAATGGAAAGGTTATATCATTAGCTAATTCAGGAGTAAATGCATCTGTTGACAATGTATCTCATAAGTTTTTAGAAGATAAAGTAAGAGTTATAGCAACTATAACAAATAGAGGAACAGGAGTTTATGAAGGTGATTTTTCTCTTTATGATGGAGAAGAACTTGCTGCTGTTGAAAGCTTGCAATTACAAGAAGGAGAAAATAAAACATTAACTTTTGATTTACCTAAAATAAATGGTGAAGTCTTAAAAGGAGAATTATCTAGAAAAGATATGATTTCAGGGGATAATACTTATAACCATGTTGTAGGAAAGAAAAAAGTTAATAAGGTTCTTATAGTTACAGAACAAAATGTATTCTTAGAAAGAGCATTTGGTAGTATTGAAAACACAGAAGTATATAAGACTAATGATGCATCAAACTTAACAAGTGCAGATGCATATGATTTATATGTATTTGATAATGTTACTCCGGATATAATGCCATCGAAAGGAAGCATACTATTTATTAATCCAGCTTCAAATGAATTCTTTAATGTTGTTTCAGGTGGCGAAGGGGGAGAGGCTAAAGCTGTTATAGGAGAACTTTCAAAGTATTTAGAAGATACAACATTTACTGCTGCTAAGTATAATGCAATAGAAATTCCTTATTACGGAAGAGGTTTTTTAAATATAGATGATAATTATATAGGTTTTAAGGGAGAAGTTGATGGAAGAAAAATAGCTGCTTTATCCTTTGACCTTCATAATAGCGATTTTGCACTTAAAAAAGAATTTCCTGTATTAATGTATGAATTAGGAGAAAATTTAATATCAAGTGGAATGGTATATAAAAGCAACTTTAAGGCTGGAGAAAAAATAATAGCTAAAGGCGTATCCTTAGATAATAATATTACTTTAACATATCCAAGTGGAAATACATTGGACATAAAATCAGGTGATGAGATAAAGGAAGATAGTGAACTTGGAGTTTATAAGCTAAATGTCTTAGAAGAAAAGGAATTATTTTCAGTTAACTTTCCATCAGAAAAGGAAAGTAATACTAATATAAATAATATTGGTGAAAGTGAAAATATAAATGATGCAAAAGCTGACTTAAAGAGAGGATTAAACCTTTATCCATTACTTATAATATTAGCTATTTCAGTAGTAGCTTTTGAATGGATTATGTATAAGAAAGGAAATTAGGAGGCAAAGAAGAGATGAAAATAGAAATAGGAAATTTATACTTTTTAATATTGATTCCAATAATTTTTGCCTTTATGTATTATAGCTTTAAAAAATATAAACCATGGAGTAAAAATGAAATTGCAATATTTATAAGTAGAATAGTAGTTTTTACGCTTTTAATATTAGCATTTGGAAATATAACTATAAATTTAAAAGGTAGAAATATATCAACTGTATTCTTATTGGATGTATCAGAGAGTGCAAGTGACTTTGAAGAATCAGGGAAAGATTTTATATCTACAGCTATAGAGTCAATGCCAAGAGGAAATAAAGCAGGAGTAGTTTTATTTGGAGATAATTCAAAAATTGATAAAGTTCTAAATAAGAAAAAGGAATATAAATCTATAGACGAAAAGCCGGTGGTTACAGCAACAAATATTCAAGAAGCAGTAGAAAGTGCTTTAGGATTATTTGAAAGAGGTGGCTCTAAAAGAATAGTCTTAATAACCGATGGTGAAGAAAATCAAGGTGATATATTAAAGTCTACACCATTAATAAATGAACAAAAAATAGATTTTAAAGTATATAAAATTACTGGAGAAAAAGGCGAAGAAATTTACGTTGATAATGTTAAGGTACCAGATAATATATCAGTAGGAGAGGAGTTTTCGGTTTCTATTGATATAAAATCAAATTATGCAACAAAGGCAAAGCTTACATTATTTTCAGGAAGAAATAAAGTAGGTGAGCAGCAGGTACAAATACAAAAAGGAAAGAACTCCTTTGTATTTAAAGATAAGCAAAGCTCAGGTGGATTTAAGGGTTATAGAGTTTTAGTAGAAGCAGAGGGAGATACAAATAAAGTTAATAATGAATTTAGTACTTTTACAAACGTAATGGATAAGCCTAATATTCTTCTTATTAATGGAGTTAAAGGTGATTCGGAAGCTTTAGAAGAAATATTATCAAATTCAGTTGCTAATATTAAAAAAATAGCTCCAAGTACATCACCAAGTACTTTAAATGAATTATTAGAATATAAATCAATAGTTTTAAATGATGTTCATAGAGATGATTTGAGCAATGGCTTTATGGATAATATAGAAGCTTATGTTAAGGATTATGGTGGTGGATTAATTACCTTTGGTGGTGAGGACTCCTATGCCCTTGGAGGATATAAAGATACTTCACTTGAAAAAGTATTACCTGTTTATATGGATAAGAGGGGAAAAAATGAAGTTCCTGCAATAAGTATCAATTTAATAATAGATAAATCAGGTAGTATGAGTGCTGAAGGTGGTGGAGTTAGTAAACTAACTTTAGCCAAGGAAGCTGCAATGAAGGCGTTAGAAAACTTAAGAGAAGTAGATGAGATATCAGTAATAGCCTTTGATGATACTTATGATGAGGTTGTACCACTACAAAAGGTTGGAGATAAAGAAGCTATAAAGGAACTTATTTCAGGGATTCAAATAAGAGGGGGAACTTCAATATATCCTGCACTAGAACAAGGTTATAATATGCAAATGCAAAGTAGTGCTAAAATAAAGCACACAATATTATTAACTGATGGTCAAGATGGATATGGACTTGATAATTATGCTAGTCTTCTTCAAAACTTTATTGATAATAATATCACTCTTTCAACAGTAGCAGTTGGTGAAGGTGCTAATGCAGATCTTTTAAATCAATTGGCTTCAATAGGAAAAGGAAGAAGTTATTATACAGATATATATACTGATATTCCTAGAATATTTGCAAAGGAAGTTCTTTTATCAGCAGGGACATATATAATAAATGAAGAATTTACTCCTAAGATATTAAGCAATCATGAAATATTAGCAGGAGTAAAAACATCAGATGGAATTCCAAGCTTGCTTGGATATATAGGAACATCTATCAAAGAAAATGCAGTTGAAATATTAAGCTCGAATCATGATGAGCCAATACTTGCAGCAATGCAATATGGAATAGGGAGAACAGTAAGCTTTACATCAGATGTTAGTGGACAGTGGAGCAAGAACTATTTAGCCTGGGAGTATGGACCACAGCTTATAAAAAATATGGTTTACTTTACTATTCCAAAGTATGGAGAAGAAGGAAAACTTAATATTAGCCAAGAAGGAAATGAAGCAAAAGTAGAATTTTATAATGATAAGATATCTAAAGATGCAAAGGTTAAAGGGATATACAATGGTGAAAATGGCCAAGAAGGGGAATTCGAATTAAGTCAAGTTGAACCAGGAAAATTTGAAGCTAATATTCCATTAGACTCATTAGGATTTTATAATTTTAGTATAAGAGAAGAGGAAAGTGGAGAAGTAAAAAATAATTATAAAGGAGCATTTGCTCTTCAATATTCAGATGAATATAAATTTAATACTAATGGAGAAAAGTTAGATGTAGTAGTTAAAGAAACTAAGGGAAGTTTTATAAACAAGCCAGAAGAAGTTTTTGAAGGAAAGCTTCAAAGAGAATATAAAAAGATAAATTTGACAACTCCATTAATAATAATTAGTATTTTACTGTTTATGCTTGATATAGCTTATAGAAGATTAAATATAGATTTAGTTAGATTCTTTAAAAAGAGAAAAGATAAAGTTAAAAAAGAAAAAGTAGCTAAAAATACTAATTCTATAAAAAATAATGAAATTAATATAAAAGAAGAAAAGAAAGATATTAAAGAAAAGAGTATATCATCAGAAAATATTAAGGGAAAAAATAAAACTTACACTAAAATAAGTGTTGAAGCTGATGAGCAAAATTTGAATAAAGAAAATGAAAGCAAAGATAAAACAATTAGAGAAAAAGAAAGTAAAAGATTAAAGAAAAAGTTAGAGAAAGAAGGTTCAAAGAAAGAATCATTAGATACAAGCGTTCTTCTTAAGAAAAAGAGCGATAGAAAGAAGATATAGCTATAAAGGACATATGATTTAAAAATCATATGTCCTTTATTTTATGTACTAAAAATCATAAAACATTATTTAAGATTGATTTTGAATTTACAAGTGGAGTAATTGTTATATGTTTTTAATAAAAGATGTTAATAAAATTTTTTATAATGAGGATAATATTAAAAAAAAATTCATAATTTTTACGTTGTTGTAATTAATATTTCATTGTGATAGTATTTTTTCTTGTATATAAAAAGGAGAGGATGCTTTTGAGAAAAAAAATAATAACAAACACAATAATATTTGTATCTATAATTTTATTTGTTACTATTTTTAAGTCTATGTTTGGTGAGGGAAACACCTTAGTAGGGGTAACTGTAATAACAACTGCATTAGTATTTATGGAAAAAGATTTAACAGCAGCACCTTTTAGGAATTTTATAAAAATATTAGCTGTAAATTTATTTACTTTATTTTTTTCAGTTTTAGCAATTCAAAATATATGGATAGGCATTTTTATTAATTTTATATCTCTTTTTATAATAGGATATTTATTTAGTTATAATTTAAAAAAGTCCTTGGTAGTACCATTTGGACTCCAATACTTTTTTATGTTATTTTATCCTGCAGAAGGAGAAGTATTATTTAATAGATTTTTATCATTAATTTTTGGTTCTATATTTATAATGTTAATTCAATTTATCATAAATAAAGATAAGGTTTTTAAAGTTGGGAGTAAAATATTAGATAACATTAGTGATAATATTTTAGTTAAAATTAAAGCAATACAAGAAAATAATAGTTTTGATGAAGAAAATATAAAAATCATAGAGTTAATAAATTCATTAAAGAGAATAATATTTGACAAGAGAGTAGATGACTATTATTTAACTAATGATGCAACTATAAGCACTGATATATTATGGGCTTTGGAGAGAATTAATATTTTATTAGATTCTATAAATAAATTAGAAAATAAGAATAAATATAAGGATTTACTAGATGATGTATATAATGAAGTTACAATCATAAAAAATAGAGATTTTGAATCAAGTAATATAGAGATTCTTAAGAATCATATATACGATGATGAAATAGATAAAGCTTATGTAGATGAATTTATTAACTTAATAAATACTCTTATAAGTGAAGTTAAAGAAATAAGTATATTAAGTAAAAAAGAAAAATCTTATATAAAAAAAGATTATGATATTCCTCATCATTTTCATAAAGTAACAGTTCATAAGCGTAATTTTAATATATATTCATCAAAGGTTAGATATTCAGTAAGGCTTGGTATAGTTGGTGCATTTACAGTATTTTTAGCACAATATTTTAATTTATCAGAAGGCAGATGGATGTGCTTTACTATATTTTCATTAATACAACCTTATTCAGAAGTTTCCTATACAAGAGTTAAAGATAGAATTAAAGCAACATTAATTGGTGGATTAATAGTACTAGTATCTTTTGGATTCGTTAAGAATCAAACTGCTAGAAGTGGCATTATATTATTAGCAGGATATTTAGATCCTTTTACAAAAAACTATAGAGGTAAAATGATTTGTGTTACAGTGTCAGCAGTTGCATCTGCTGCTATAGTTGGAGGAACTATTCAGATTGTGTTTAATAGAATACTATTTGTTATTATAGGAGCAATACTAACACTTCTTGCAAATAAATATATATTACCATATAAAATTAAAGACATGCATAAATATTTAATCGAAATATATAATTCATTAATAGATCAAATGAAAGAAGATGTTCCAAAAGATCATAATGATTATAGTATAAGGAACCTTTATTTAATAACTGGATTTATTGAAGATAAGATGAAACTTTCAAGTAGAGAAAACGATAGTATTCAAATAAGAGAGCTTTTAAATAGTAAAAGAAAAGAAGTAAATGAGCTGTATAATAGCTATATAAATTTCAGGGATGGAAGTAGATAAAAGTAAAGTATATTAATTAGTGAATTTAGACTTAGAAAAATATAAAAATAAGAACAACATCTATGTTAACTTAAGGATATGGCATAAATGTTGTTCTTATTTTTTATAGTGTCTAATAAATTAAATATTAAATTTTATAATTATGTAGCAAAAGCGTATGAAGATAAATACTTATATAGTAACAATAATTTAATAGGAGAAACCATATGCAAATGATGGACATGATTTTTAGAGGGCTTATGGGAGGTCAAATGGGTGGAGGAATGCCTAATATGGGTGGAGGAAATCCGCTAGGTGGATTAGGTGGAGGAAACCCACTTATGAATATGTTATTAGGTTCTATGATGGGCGGTGGACTTATGGGTGGCCAAAATCAAATGAATGGAGGCAATAATAACCCATTGTCTATGTTAATGAATGGAATGGGAGGAATGAACGGTTTAGGTAACGGAATGAATGGTCAAGGAAATGGTATGAACCAATTATTAAGTATGCTTATGGGTGGAAGTGGTATGAATATGCCAAATCAAAATATGGGCAATCCTAATAATAGAAACAATAGCAATAGCAGAAGTAATAATAATTCTAATAACAGAAGTAATAATAATCCTAATGCAAATGATCCTTTGTCAATGCTTATGAATGGATTAGGAGGAATGAATGGAACAAATCGAAGCAATCAGCAAGGAAGCTCAGGTAATGGTAGTGTAGATATGAACCAGTTAATGAGTATGCTAATGGGTGGAGGAAGCCAAACTAATGCTTCTTCAAATAATAATGCTAGTAATATGAATAATAATGGGAACTCACAAATGGATCCATTAGGTACGCTTTTTAATGCTATGAATGGTGGCGGTATGAATAATAATGTTAGTTCAAATTCAAACTCAAATAACGGCAGAAGACGTTCTTCAAGTAGTAAACACCATAGAAGTAGAAGATAATTTAATATTTAAGCATTAAAGTAAGTATTAGCTCATAGAGTTAATACTTATTTAAGTTTACTTAACATAATATAAAAGTTTGTAAAATAAATATTTTATATGAGAGTATAAAAATACTTTATAATTTTTAAGAAAGATGGTATTCTATATAATCGAGAAGAAACTTATAGGAGATTAGTAGAGTTATGGCAAGAAATATGACAAAGGATATGACGACTGGAAATCCAGTTAAATTAATACTATTATTTTCAATACCGCTACTTATAGGAAATATATTTCAACAATTTTATAGTATGGTAGATACTATTATAGTTGGTAGATTTATAGGTGTAGATGCATTAGCAGCAGTTGGATCTACTGGATCTATGTCATTTTTGATAAATGGTTTTGTTGTTGGATTAACAAGTGGATTTGCTGTTTTAGTATCTCAAAAATTTGGTGCAAAAGATGAAGATGGCTTGAAAAAAGCTGTGTCAAGTGCATTAGTATTATCTGTAATAGCAACGATTGTAGTAACATTAGTTAGTGTTTTACTAGCAAAGCCTATGCTTAATTTAATGAATACTCCAGATAATATAATAGATGATGCGTATGCTTATATAATAATAATTTATTGGGGAACTATAGCTACTGTAGTTTACAATATTATAGCAGGGATACTAAGAGCTTTAGGGGATAGTAAAACTCCATTATATTTTTTAATAGTTGCTTCTATATTAAACATAGTTTTAGATATAGTATTTATAGTTAACTTTTCAATGGGGGTAGCTGGAGCTGCATGGGCAACAATTATTTCTCAAGGAGTTTCTGGATTACTATGTATAGTCTATACTTATAAAAAATATAAAATTTTAAGACTTAAAAAAGATGATTTTAAAGTTAAGAGCAGAGTTTATAAAAAACATTTAAAAATTGGAATTCCAATGGCGCTTCAATTTTCTATAACAGCTGCTGGAATTATGACAGTGCAAGGAGCTTTAAATGTTTTTGGTTCCTCAGCTATTGCAGCCTATACAGCAGCATCAAAAGTATTACAAATAGTAATGCAACCAGCTATAACATTTGGAGTTACTATGGCGACATATTGTGGACAAAACCTAGGAGCTAAAAATTACATACGTATTAAAGAAGGGGTAAAAAAATGCACTGAAATATCTGTAATTACAAGTATTATTGCAGGTATCATACTAGTATTTGGAGGAAAATTCTTTGTAGGATTATTCATTGAAAATCCAGATGCAAGTATTTTAGCATATGCTCAAGAATGTCTTAATTATTCTGCTATATTCTTTATACCATTAGGATTAATATTTATATATAGAAATGCACTTCAAGGTATGGGAGAATCTTTTGTACCAATGATGGCAGGAGCTTTCGAGCTTATAGCAAGAGCTTTAGTAGCATTTATTTTACCTAGTTTTATAGGATATACAGGAATATGCTTAGCTGATCCAGTTGCATGGCTTTCAGCAGCAATTCCACTTGGAATTTATTACTTTAAGAAAATGAAATCTATAGATATAATAAATTAAAAAAAGCTGTCGCAAGACAGCTTTTTTTAGAAGCCTCTTTTCTTTGCTTCAATTCCACTTTCATTAAGAGCTGGTTCTTCAACTGTAAAGTTATATGAACTATTTGCTTGTTGATTTTGAGTTTTTGTCCCATTTCTTAGAACATTTTCCTTTGAATGAGTTCTTTTATTATCATTTTTCATAATTTTTACCTCCTAAAAAGATAGAATAACATTTATAGTATTAGTAGATTTGAAAAAAATTATTAGTTAATTAAGTTAAGAATAAATAAATTCAAAATTATACATATTTTTCTTTTTTAAAGGGGCTCGCGTTTTGGTCTGACCCCTAAAAAGTAGACATTGTTAAAAGGGATATATCATTGTGAATTACAAAAATGGCTTCGATATTTAATTGGAGCCATATTTTTTAACCTTTTTTGAAATCT
>NZ_JAGHFX010000068.1 GCF_017888565.1 Clostridium sp. | reverse complement strand
TTTTTATAATAATATTAGATTTCAAAAAAGGTTAAAAAATATGGCTCCAATTAAATATCGAAGCCATTTTTGTAATTCACAATGATATACCCCTTTTAACAATATCTACTTTTTAGGGGTCAGACCAAAATGCGAGGTCCTTTTAAAAAATAAATTATATATATTATAATAAACATTTAAAATTTATATTATAACTATTTTTTATTTCATATTCTCCAATACTCTTAGTACATCCTGTGGAAATCTATTAGTTTGTTGCATTAAAGCAATTGAAGTTTCATGTAATATTGATGTTCTTGCATACTCTGCCATTTCTAATGCTATATCAGAATCCCTTATTCTACTTTCTGCAGTTTCTAAATTGAATGAACTTCCACTTAAATTTTGAGCTGAAGTATCCATTCTATTTTGAATCGCCCCATATCTGCTTCTTACTGAGTTTATAATCTCTATTGAAGAATCTACAACTTTTAAATTTTCATCTAATTTATTTGTATTCGTTACATCTATATTTTTCAATGAATTTCCTTCTGAATCAATAAGCATACCTGTTGTAACATTAAATACAGGTATATTTATTTCTTCTTTAGCATTAGCTCCTACAACATGATTTAAATACTTAGGATAATCATTATTAGTAACTTTATCAGAATTTAACAATTTTACTCCATTAAACTCTGAATTATTTACTGTATAATCAATATGTTCCTTAAGCTGATTTATTTCCCCTTGAATTATATCTAAATCTTCATCATTTTGAACTCCTCCAGCTTGTACAGCTAATTCCTTAATTCTATTTAAAGACTCGCTAATTGTTGATATGGAACTATCCACCGTTTGCATCATAGAAATTCCATCTTGAAGGTTCCTTTCTGCCATTTGAAGCCCTCTTATTTGCATTCTAAGGCCTTCACTAACTCCAAGCTTATTAGGATTATCCTTAGCAGAATTAAGTTTACTTCCTGTAGTTATTCTATCTAGAGCTATAGATTGAGTAACTAGATTTTTTTTGTAATTTCTATATACATTTAAAGATTGCATATTTTGATTTAATCTCATAATATTTCTCCTAATTATACAAATTCAAATACTTATGTTTAAATTATCGTTACTTTTATAATTACCTTTACATAATTCTTAATATAATAAAATTACAAATATTTTAAAATTTTATTAAATCTTATATAAATGTAGGTATTGTAGTTTGACTCCTCTATATTTATTCCTACTTTTTTATATCTTGTAAAACTCTTTTAACTTTTTATCACCCAGTCTCTACCATATAATCTCTTCCTTTAATATTTGAGTAAATTTTTCCGATCCCTTTCCATTTAAATGAGAATAATCCCAAAAGTCATCATTTTCAAACAAATCACTATCAAAATAATCAACAACTTGAAAATCATATTTATTTTTTAATTTATCTAATATATTGTAAAATATATATTTTTTATTTATATTGAAGTTCTCTCTATAATATTTGCTTGTAGGGCATATTGCAATAATAGGAATTATACTATTTTCTTTTAAAAATACTATATATTCTTCTAATATTTTTTCATTTTCTTTTCTTGTCACTTCATAATCCATAGAGGAATTTTTTTGTGCTTCATAAATATCCTTAGTTTTATTTGAAACTAAAATTGTTTCCTCTTTCAATTTATTCATATCTATATATTCTTGAAATGTTATACCTTCTTCATAAAAAGATCTAATTATATCTAGTTCCATGAAGCTCTCATTATTATGATAATCTTCAAAGTAATTAATATATCTATGAATTCTATTCCTAGCATTTGTTTTAGTCATATCGTAATCAAAAGAATAATACCCCATATTTATAATTACATACTTCAAGTTATTTTTTACCTGTTTAAAATTAAATAAATACTTTATTAGTTTAAAATCATAGTATAAATCTTGAGATGAAAAAGAGAAATTAATAAAATTGTCATTAATATCTTCTTTTATTCCTACCTCTGCATAAGATAATCCAGTTATTATTCCATTAATTTCATTTCTTCTTAACATGTCCAAAATTTTATAGTCTAATCCTTCTATAACTGAGAGTTTGTAGTCTTCAAAGAAATAAGTATTTTTTTTATTATATTTTTTTATAGATTTTAGTATTTTATTTTTATCGATATCTTCAACTACAAAGATAAAATCGTATTTATAATTTTCTAGTTTTAAAATATACTCGTTATTATATAAAACCTCAGGATTTATAATCTTAACTACATTCCATCCATCAAATAATTCATCAAATTTCATACATCTATCATAATTTCCTAATAATATGACATCATATTTTTTTCTATTATATCCAATTTCATTCAACTTACTGTTTACTATTTCTTTATAATCATTATTTTCATTTACGATTCTAGCTATATTATATATAATTTTGGCTGCCTCTATCTCGTTATTTACTTCATATAAATATCCAAGATTATATATTAAATCAAAGTTAGTACATGATTTTTTAAGACCCTCATTTATTATATTTTTAGCCTCTTCCATTTTTCCTTCTAAAATTAATAAAATTGATTCAATTGAATATATCTCAATATCATCTTTAAATATTTCCTTATACTCTTTTAAATATTTCCTAGCTTCAATAAATAATCCATTACTGATTAGTATATTTATATTATTTTTTGCTTTATTTTTTAATTCTTTTAATTCTTCATTCACATTTATACCTCATAAAATTTAATATGTAATAATAAATATTCATAAATAGTGCTCTTAAATATATTCTCTATTTATTTTTCTAATTATAAAGATTTACCAACTTTCTTATTTATCTTTTATTTTCTCAAATCTATCTTTTGCCATCTTATATCCCTCATTATATGATACTTTATAATAATATTTAGCTCTATCTAAATTCCCTGTAGTTTCATAAAACACTCCTAAATTATAAGCAGCTTTAAAACTTCCTACACCTTTAACAATCTCATTTGCTGTACTTCCTATCTCTAGACATTTTAAATAACTTTCTTCAATTAAGTATAAATATTGTCCATATTCCATCACATTGGATAAAATTAAATTCATATAGAATATGCCACAAGAAAAATTAAAATCTGCATCATTTGAATATTGATTATAATATTTTTCAATAATATTTAGCCCAATATCAAATTTATTTATGTTTACTAAGTTATTCATGTATAGATTAATAAAACTTTTATTATATGAATAATTAAACTTAATATTTTTATAGCATCTTTCGAAATACATATCTGCCTCTTCATATCTTTTAGCTACATGTAATGTTCTTGCAATTTGATATAAAATATAATTATCATTACTATCACTTTCCAATTCCTTAAAAAGCAAATCTAAATTTCTTTTCGATTTATCTTTATTAAAATACCCACTATGAATTACTTCTAAATTAATATTCTTTCGCGTATACAAAGATTCCAATTGCTCGTGAATACACCCCTTATAAACTAACCCCTTCGGATAAAATCTAGATACATATTCAGTTGAAGATGTAATTTCATTGCCATCAATAAATTTACTCTCAATTTTAATTCTCCCTATACATCTTGGATTATTAATGGCAAAATCAATTAAATTCTGTTTTTCTCCAATATTAACTACTTCGTCTGCGTCCAATACTAATATCCAATCGCCAATACATTTCCCTGCTGCAAAATTTCTAGCCATTGAAAAATCATTACACCATCGAAATCCATATACTTTAGCTCCCATTTTTCTTGCTACTTCTATTGTGCCATCTTGGGATCCAGTATCTACGACTATTATTTCATCCACCAAATTCTTTACACTTCCAAGGCAGTCCTCCAAAACTTTCGCTTCATTTTTAACTATCATAGCTAATGATATTTTCATAAATTACTCCTTTCATTATTTATTTTATATGAAAAAAACAGGCAAACTAAATGAATACCTGTTTCAAATGTCTTCATAATTACTTAGTTTGGAGCTCTAATATTTTTCTATCTATAACAGCTAATATATCTTCTTCTACATATTGATTTCTTGATAATTTATAATTAAATATAGCTCCCACTTTATCTCCAAGCATTTCTAATATACAAGCTTTATTATAAATTAAATCACTATTATTTCCGTTAATAATAAGCCCATAATTAACTTCTTCTAAAGCTTTATTATAATCTGTACTAAGAAAATATATAGCTGAAGTTATTGTAAAAAATTCTGCATCTGTAATATATTTATATTCAGGCATATTTCGCAGTTCATTTAAAATATTAATTGCTTCTTCAATATTAGAGTCTAATAATACTTTTAAATTTTCCTTTAGTTTTATTATCCAATTATTAAACTCTATTATCTTTTTATTTTCTTCTATTACTTTAATAGCATTTTCTTTAGAAGATAAAGAAAACATTTCCACACTTATATCATCAATATATAGATTATTATCTAAAATATTTAAATAGTTATTTAAAAACTCAATACTCTTATCATATTTTTTTATTTTATTTAAGGATAATCCTTTTAAATAAATACAATCTAAGAAGTAAGGAAATGCTTTCAAAACATCATTACAAATATCTATAGTTTTTATAAATTCATTATTCAGGTAATAAGTTTGTGCTGCCGTCCTATAATACATTAATGATTCTTCATCAATTTTTTTGATATTAGTTTTAAATATCTATCAACTTGATACCTAGAATCTTCAAAATTTCCTATTGAATTATAACTCTTAGCAAGTTGAAACATATAATAGTAATTGCTAGGATTTTTAGATAGTTCTTTTTTCAATATAGTTGCTGTCCTATTAAACTTAGCTAACCTTTTCGTATCATCCATTATATATCCAAAATGGTTTATTTGAATATCTGTAAATTTTATAGGATTAGTAAAAATAGGTTGATTATGAATAGCCCCAATATATTTAAAATTTCCATCATTTTTAAATATCAAAGGAAATTTTAAATCTGAATATTCTTTTAAATTTTCATTTAAATAATTTCTTAATTTTATATATATGGTATTATAATTCCTATATTCTTTACTCTTAAAAAGATTAATAAGATCATTAATGCTATTCGTATCTACACATTGATCAGCATCTTGAATAAATATATACTCACCATTAGCCTTGGAAATACTATAATTTCTCGCCATAGAAAAGTTGTCTTGCCATTCAAAATCATAAATATTATCTGTGTACTTTCTACATATCTCTATAGTTTTATCTGTAGACCCAGTATCAACAATCACTAATTCTGCAATACCATTTTCTATTAATGGGTTCATACTCTTCAAGCAACTATCTATATATTTTTCCTCATTTTTAACAATCATGCAAATACTTAAACTTAGATTTTTTTTCATATCTATCTTCCTTATTAAAATAATCTATTTTTATATAATATCTATTTTTTCTTTCAATCTAATTATATTATTATTGACTTCCTCTAAATTTATCTTTTCAGTTTGTATATCTAAAATATCATAATAAATAGATAATGCCGATATATTTTTATTATTTGTCTCATAAATATAAGCTAAATTATATAATAAATCTATATTTTGCGAGTAATATTTTAACCCATTTTTTAAGATATCTTCTGCTTCTTTTATTTCATTTGAATAGAACTTCAGGGTTGACTTAATAGATAGTAATTCAACATCTTGCTTAAGATTATATAGTTCTTCCAATTGATTCAATACATCTATTGCCTCTATAAGCATATTATTATTTATTAAAGTGATTATATTCTCTTTAATTTTTCCTATATCACTCTCTGTTATCAAATTATTGTCTTCTTTATGTTCTAATATTAAAGAATCTTTTATTATAGATATCAAATTACTAAACTCAGGCTTTATAGTAACTGCTTCTTTTAATACAGAAATTGCTTTCAATATATCTTTTTCTTTAATAAACTTATTGAAGTTATTGATTTTGTTTGAAAATTCTCTATCATCCTTGAGAATACTATCCTCAATATTTTCAACTATTAATATGTACTTATACATTAAAGCTATCATCTTTTCTTTATTAATTAAATAAGAATTGATTATCATATCACTTTTTTCAAGTAAATATCCTATTATATAGATAATCTCATTTCTGTAATTACATCCAACTATATCTTCAATAGATGAATTATTTAAAGTATCAATTAAAGATTCAATACAATTTTCTATTTTTATTACATTATTTAATTTTGAGTTTTCCTCTATGAAACTTAATAAGTTTTTAAAACTGCTATACTCTTCGAAACTAATCTTTTTCTTTACTATTTCTCTTTGTTCATCATCTAAATTCAATTTTTCTATAAGCGAATTCTCATCTATATTTTTTATACTACCAATTGTTTTTGAAAGTAAGTAATTAAGTAATATAATTTCATCTTCTTCTTTTAATTTTTCAATTAAATTATTTATAGAATATATATCTTCTTTTAAAATATTTACTTTTAATATTTCTCCAATCACTAGCATGTATGTTTCTTTATCTTCATTTATCTTATTTATGTATTCTTCTATATTTTCTAATTGATTTATCTTAATTTTAAGCCTTAAAAGTTCTCCAATAACATTAAACTTATGTCCATAAGAAAATACTTCTAATCCATTAGTGCTCGCATATTTTTCATATTTAAATGTATTTAAATAATTTAAATACATTTTCAAATTATAAACCGCTCTATCAATATCTCCTTCAATAAGATAGCATTTTCCCATTAGATAGTAGCAATCTATTAATTCTTCGTCTAATTCTTTCAATTTTTCACAATAATAAATACACTTATCATATTCCTTTGAATTAAAGTATATTATTGTGGCATTATGATAATAATTTATTCTTAAACTTTCATTAATTTTCTCATACTCAATTAACGAAAGATATTTTTCTAATTCAATTATTGCTTCCTTAGTATCTCCATGCATCTCATAACTTCTACTAAGTTGATATATATAATAAATATTATTTGGATCTTTTTTTAATTCACTCTTTAATAGTGTAGCTGTTCTTTTAAACTTTTTTTCTTTTATATCTTCAGTCATTATGTATCCATAATGCATCATGTATATTTCTAAATTCTTTATAGGTTCTTTATATATTGGCTGATTATGTATTTTACCTTCATATCTAAATGTTCCATCATTTTTAAATATTAAATTCAACGAAAAATAGGTATATTCACTTAAATCTTCTTTTGTAAAGTTTTTATATACTAATGAATATGTATTAAAATTCTTATATTCATTGCTACTAAAAAGTTGTATTAATTTATTAACCTCATTTTCTTCCATCTCTTGATCTGCATCCATTATAAATATGTACTCACCTTTAGCAAGAGAAATACTGTAATTTCTCGCTTCCGAGAAATTATTATTCCATTCTTTAAAATATACTTTGTTTGTATATTTTTTAGCTATTTCAATAGTCTTATCAACTGAACCTGTATCAACTATTATTAACTCTGCTAAGTTTAAATCAAGTAATGGCTTTAAGCTTTTTAAACAATTATCAAGGAATTTTTCCTCATCCCTGACTATCATACATATACTAAGCTTATAGCTATACTTATTTTTTAATTCCTCGATATGCTTATTTGCTTTTTTCATTAATATTACTCCTTAAAGTATAATTTAAAAGAGGGACCTAAGCCCCTCCTAAAAATAATTATTATCTTAATAATTGTAAAACACCTTGTGGTTGTTGATTAGCTTGAGCAAGCATAGCTTGTGCAGCTTGTTGTAATATGTTGTTCTTAGAGAAATTCATCATTTCTTTAGCCATATCTACATCTCTTACTCTGCTTTCTGCTGCT
>NZ_JAGHFX010000067.1 GCF_017888565.1 Clostridium sp. | reverse complement strand
TGGCTCGATAGCTCAGTCGGTAGAGCAGAGGACTGAAAATCCTCGTGTCCCTGGTTCGATTCCTGGTCGAGCCACCAGGTATGGCGCTATAGCCAAGTGGTAAGGCAGAGGTCTGCAAAACCTTTATTCCCCGGTTCAAATCCGGGTGGCGCCTCCAAAAAATCCTACAAGATTACTTGTAGGATTTTTTTTATTTGAAAATTATCTTTTTTTGAATAAGTAAATCATCATCAGAAAGGAATTCGAATGATGAGCCTATTGGTATAGTTATATTAGGATAATCATGACCTATAGGAACGCCTTGAATGATAGGGATATTCAAGGGAAGTAATTTTTGTTTTATAATCTCATCTATTGAAAAATCAGTATCTTTATTTATACAATCAGTAAAATGTCCTATCATTATTCCACAAAGCTTTTGAAGTTTTCCACAGGATATTAATTGAGATAACATTCTATCCACAGCATAAGGACTTTCATTAACATCTTCAATAAGTAAAATATTATCTTTAAAGTCTATTTCGTATGGGGTTCCGATTGTAGAGCAAATTATAGATAAGTTCCCTCCAACTATATTACCTTTACAATTTTGTTTATTCCATACTAGATAATTATCTCCACAGATATCTTTCAAGTTGTATATTATTTTAGAGTTTTTATGTGTAAAAACCCTTAAAAAATACTCTTTAGTCATGATATCATCAAAATTTGAAGTTATCATTGGACCATGAAATGTAGCAAACTTACAAGTTTTACTAATATAATTTAATAATAAAGTGATATCACTATATCCACATAAGGGCTTAGGATTACTTTTTATAAGTTTTATATCTAAATAGGAAACCATTCTAATTGATCCATATCCACCTCTAAGACAAACTATAGCATCTACTTCATTATCAGCAAACATGGAATTAAGATCGTCTGCACGATCTTTATCAGCTCCAGCTAAATATCCATAAGAATTATATAAATGTTTACCTTTTTTTATTTTAAACCCTAGCTTTTTAAATATATCAATTTTTTTATCTATAAGTTCTTTAGATTCTGGCGAAGCTGGAGCAATAATACCAATAGTAGCAGAATTATTTAATGACTTTAACTTTAACACTATATACACCTACTTAAAATTATTTATATGTAAATATACTCTAAAAAAAATAAAGCTAGTACTTATAACTAGCTTTATTTCTATGAAAACATATCTTTTCTATATAATAAGTATGCTGCACCAAAGGTTAATATTAAGGTAATAATCATTGTAATTTCAAAACCATATTCATTATTAATTAGTGGCATTTTTATAAAATTCATTCCAAATATACCACCAATAACAGTAGGTATTGCCATTAATATTGTAACAGAAGCTAAAACCTTCATAACTATATTTAGGTTATTTGAAATAACAGAAGCAAAAAAGTCCATTGTACTTGCAAGAATATTGCTATATATTTCAGTCATTTCAATGGCTTGCTTATTTTCAATTATAACATCTTCTAGAACATCTTGATCTTCCTCATATTTTTGCATTATATCTAGCTTTAGCATTTTTTCAAGGGTAATTTCATTTGCCTTAAGCGATGTAGAGAAATATACTAATGATTTCTCTAATGAGTGCAGTTGAATAAGTTCTCTATTTTTCATAGATTTATGCAATCTTTTCTCTATCATTAAACTTTTTTTATCTATTTGTCTTAGATAAATTAAGTAGGAATTCGATATTTTATTTAAAATTTGCAATATAAATCTTGATTTCTTAAATGAATAAAATGATTTCACTTTACCGTTTATAAAATCAGTTAAAATGCGACTATTTTTTAGGCAAACTGTTATAAGTTGCTTTTCAGTATGAATAATTGCTAAAGGATACGTATCATATGTAAGAGAATTATCTTCCATTTCGGTAAATGGGATATCTACTACAACTAATAAACAATTATCTTCTATATCTATACGAGAGGTTTCTTCATCATCTAATGGAGCTTTTAAAAATGATAATGGAACACCAGTCTTCTTTGAAATTAAAATTAATTCTTCATCAGAAGGCGCTATAATATTAATCCAACAACCTGGCTCTAGATTATCAAGAATTTTCAGTGATGGATTTTGTTCACTAATACTTTTATAAATTTGTATCATAATTAACCTCCTTAGGTAAGTTTCAAAGATAATTATACTATTAATATGCTTGTTTGTACTATGATAAATAAATTTTTATTTAAAAAAATAATTGGTATAGATAAATGAAGATATTAAAAGAAAAGATGTATATTTAGAAAGTAATCTGATTTAATCAAAAGAGAGGATAAAAATAAGCTTGTTAATTATTAAATACTAATGTGGATAAAAGTATAAATAATTAGTATAATCACAATATTGCTTAGACGAAAAGAGTAATGTCTTAATGGGGGATAAATAGAAAATGATGCATAGGGAAGTTGTTGCTAAAAAGAGGATACCAGTTATTTCAATGATCTTATTTATGATAACAGCTACATTATATTTAGGAGAAGCGATAGAAAGATCTAAGTATAATACACATATAATTGGATATATATTTAATGTTGCGCTGGTATTAGTAACTATAGTTTTAATTGTTAAAGAAATTAGAAGTTGTTCAGTATCCTATAAATATGCAGTAATAGCAGACAAGCTTATAATAAATTTAATTAATAATAAAGAAGAAAGAAATTTAGAAAGTATAAGAATGTCTGATGTACTATATATAGGTGAAAGATCATCTATGCCTAAGGAGTATCAATTTTTAAAAAAATCAAAAAAGTACTTATGTAACAGAATCAATTCAAAATCATATTATTGTATTTTTAAAAATGGAGATAGAATTGAAAAGATTATATTCCAACCAAGTGATAAATTTATTAATAAGATAATAAAGCACGGAGAGTTGAAATGTAGATTGTTAGAAAGAAAAGTTATATAATAAATGGCTCTATATAGAAAAATAGACTCTATATAGAGTCTATTTTTTATAAAATTCATTTTTTACTTCTGCCAAAAGATTTTCATTTAATATGATATCATATCCAGTAAATGATAAAGATAAAGCTGCTTTCATAGCCTCATCAAAGGCATAATCAGATATTGTAGCCTTAGCAAATTCTTTTGTACCATACCTTATGCTATCATCCGTAACTATTGAAATATAAGGATGAATGCAAGGAACCTTTTTACTAACAATACCTAAGCTTAATCCAGAATGAATATCCCTTGGACCAGAAATATTTATTATACCATTTTCCTTTAAATTATGGCTAAACAATCTATTTAAAGTTCTATTGGTTATTAACTCTTCATTTTCAGGTTCGTATAAAGAAAATGAATATTGAACTCGTATAAGTTTTGAGACATAAATTGCAATTTCTTTTAGCTTGCTTTCTGCAATTTTAGCCATATCCATTTCTTTAGCTCTTATATAAAATTTAGCTTCAGATTCTAGTGGTAATAGTAAAGGAGTAAACCCTCCATTAGATAATATTGAGTTTACCTCCACGTCTTCAGGAAATCCTTTTAGTAATGAATTTAAGATATTAAATGTTAAAAGAATACCATCTAACGAAGTATATGAGCCCTTATTTAAAAAGCTTAGACCGCTATGTCCTATAAATTTTATACTTAATGGTATTATAGCAGATGAGCTACCACTTTCTGATGTTATAGTATCTGGATGTGCAACTAAAACAACATCAATATCATCAAATACACCTTGTTTTACCATAACGGATTTTGTTCCACCTAGATATTCACCAGGGCAACCTATTATTATTATGGTACCACCTATTTTTTCGATAATAGAGCTTAGTGTTAAAGCAGCAGCAATTGAAGTTGATGTTAATAAGTTATGACCAGTTAAATGTCCTTCGCCCGGAACAGCATCATATTCACATAAAAAGCATATTTTAGGATGACCACTTCCTTTAGATGCATAGAAGGATGTTTTTAAGTCTAAGAAATCCTTTTTTACTGTAAAATCATGATCGTTTAAGAAGTTACAAATATAATTATAACTATTATATTCATTGTAGCTTTCTTCAGGATTATTATATAAATAATCATTTAATTTCTTTATATCATCTTTATTTTTTTCTAGATAACAAATCATTTCTTGTTTCATATTATATTCCTCCCAAATTATCTTGTTTTTAACTTTCCCTTAAATGCAAATAATTATTTATCAAATAGTTAATATATTAATTTAATAGACAGTAAATTAAAAATACACATTTAATATTCTATATAAGTGCAAATTAATGATTTATATAAATATTCTTATTCCAATGCTCACATAGATTAGCTATAAACCATTTTTGCAATCAGATATAATTTTTTTGAAAGTATAGAAATGCTATTATTTGGTGAGAATTATAATAAAATTATTATAAAAGGATGGGATAGTATGGATTTATTAATAAAAGGAATAGATAAAAATGAAAATAAATGTAAGGTTTGTGGAAAAGAAGTATATAGTGATATAATTATAGAAAAAAGCTTATTATGCCATTATTGTAATGACAAGATATCAACAATGACTGTTGATGATTTTGAGTACAATTTTTATAAAGATAGAATAAGAGAGTGGCTATTAAGCAACTATAATTTTAAATAACATGAGGTATAAATAAATGGACAAAGGAAAATTCATAGTATTTGAAGGTGGAGACGGATCTGGTAAAAGCACAATATTGGACATGGTATATAATTACTTGATAGAGAACAATATAGAGTGCATTAAGACAAGAGAACCAGGTGGAATTAAAATATCAGAAGATATACGAGAAATAATACTAGACACTAAGAATACAAAAATGGACAGTAGAACTGAAGCATTGCTATATGCTGCTGCTAGAAGACAACACTTAGTTGAAAAAGTTATTCCTGAAATTGATAGAGGAGCTATAGTATTATGTGATAGATTTATATATTCATCACTAGCTTATCAAGGATATGCTAGAAATATAGGGATAGATGAAATATATCAAATAAATAAATTTGCAGTAGGTGAATATATGCCAGATTTAAATATATTATTTGATATATCACCAGAAATAGGATTAGAGAGAATAAACAAAAATAAAGATAGAGAAATAAATAGATTAGATTTAGAAAAAATGGATTTTCATAATAATGTAAGAGAGGGATACCTTAAATTATATCAGCAAAACAAAGAGAAATTTATGAAAATAAATGCAGAAAAATCAATAGAAGAAGTTTTTAATATTGTAAAAGAAATAATTACTGATTTTATTAAATAAAATGTATTGAGAGAGAAAAATTTTGAGCAATTTATATATCTTTTATGATAGAATGTTATTATAGGAGTATAATTTTATTGGAGGGGTTAATATGAAATTAGTAATAGCTATGGTACAAGATGATGATGCTTTAGATTTAGTAGATGCAATCACAGAGGCAGGCTTTAGAGTTACTAAGTTAGCATCAACTGGAGGGTTTTTAAAATCAGGAAATACAACCTTAATTATAGGTGTTGAAAAAGATAAAGTTCAAGTAGTTATAGATGTTGTAGAAGATGTTTGTAAAACTAGGAAACAAGTTATAACAACACCAACCCCTATTACAGGAAATGTTGATATGTATATGTCATACCCTATAGAAATTGAAGTTGGGGGAGCTACTATATTTGTTATAGATGTAGATCAATTTATTAAAATATAATTACATTGGAGGGTGTAATGGGACAATTTATTGGACACGAAAGAATAATTGATAGTTTTAAAAAAAGAATAGAAAAAAATGAAATTTCCCATGCACATATAATTGTAGGAGAAGACGGAATTGGAAAGAGCAATTTAGCTAAGATATTGGCTAAAAGTATATTAGGTGTACATGAAAATAGAAATTCTATAGATATTGTAAATTATAGATCTAAAAAATCATCTTTTGGGGTAGACGATGTAAGAGAAATAGTTGATGAAATAAATAAGAAGCCATTTGAGAGTGATAAAAAAGTTATTATAATTTATGATGGAAATAAATTGACGGTACAAGCACAGAATGCTCTTTTAAAGACTATAGAAGAACCACCAAAAGGTGTTTTTATTATTTTATTATGTGAGAGTCTAGAGCTTATTTTAGATACTATAAAATCAAGATGCCAAGTATATAAGCTAACTCCATTGACAAAGAATGAAGTTAAGTTTTATATAGAAAGCTTAGGCATTGATGATTATAGTATTGATGAAATTAAAGCAGCTATTGCATATAGTGAAGGAATCCCAGGAAAAGCTGAGGATTTTCTAAGGGATTCCTCATTAAAAGATTTAAGAAATATATTAATTGATTTATTATATACATTAGTTAATGGTAATACGAAAAATCTTTTAGATTTTGAAGATAAGATATTATCATTTAAAGATAGAAAAGAAGAAATACTGAACATTTTAGCCTCCTTTATAAGAGACATAATTGTCTATAAAGAAATAAGCGATACTAATGGAATAATAAATGGGGATAAAATAGAAAATATAAAACAATTAGCTATTGAAATGTCCTATAAGAGGCTTAACAAAATAATCGATAAGATTGGAGAAGCTAGGGTAACATTATTAAGTAATTCTAATTTTCAATTAACGATTAGAGTAATGCTTATAGGTTTTATGGAGGTTTAAATAATGATAAAAGTTGTAGGCGTAAGATTCAAGAAAGCCGGTAAAATATATTATTTTGATCCAAGCGATTTAAATGTAAAAAAAGGCGATTTTGTTGTTGTAGAAACAGCAAGAGGAATAGAGTTTGGAGAATGTGTTATTGGTATTAAGGAAATACCAGAAACTGATATAGTGGCACCGTTAAAGAGTGTTATAAGGGTCGCAGAAGAAGAAGATATAAATAAACATAAGGATAATAAAGTAAAGGAAAAAGATGCTTTAGATATATGCCTAAAGAAAATAGAAGAACATGGATTAAATATGAAGTTAATAGATGTGGAATATACTTTTGATAATAATAAAGTCATATTCTATTTTACAGCTGATGGAAGAGTAGATTTTAGAGAGTTAGTAAAGGATTTAGCAACTATATTTAAGACAAGAATAGAGTTGAGACAGATAGGGGTCAGAGATGAAGCTAAAATGTTAGGAGGACTAGGACCATGTGGAAGACCATTATGTTGTTCTACATTCCTAGGAGACTTTGCATCTGTATCTATAAAGATGGCAAAGGAACAAAATCTATCTTTAAATCCAACGAAGATATCAGGAATATGTGGCAGGTTAATGTGTTGTTTAAATTATGAGCAAAGCACATATGAAGATATAAGAAAGAGATTACCTAGAGCAGGATCTATCGTTTCTATAGGCAATGCTACTGGTGAAGTTGTAAGTAATAGTACTGTTAAGGAAAGTGTGAAAGTAAAATATAGAAGAGGCGATGAGGAAGTAGTAGAAGAATTTAAAATAGATGATATTGAGCTTGTTGAAGGTAGCTATGAAGATTCAGTAGATGAATCAGACATAAAACTAGAAATAGAATCACCAGAAGATAAAAAATTAATAAAAGATCTTATAAAGGATAATTAAAGGGGGAAAGCTTAATGAAATCACTATTAAAGGTTGCTAATCTTAATACAAATGATGACGTTATTAGCATAAGAGAAGCTGTGGCACATAACGAAGGGGTTATTGCTTGTGAAGTAAGTTTATCTAAAAAAGAAGTAAGTGTAGTATATGATGATAAAAGCATAACTGAAGATAAAATAATTATATCCATTGAAGAAGTAGGATATAGTATAATCTAAATTGAATAAGGTAAAATATCATATTATATAAATTCTTCTTAAGTCTTTAAAAATCTAAATGCTTATGATAAAATAGATTGTGAAATAAATTCATAATATTAGGAGGTGCTT
Source organism: Clostridium sp. (assembly GCF_017888565.1). Lineage (GTDB taxonomy): Bacteria > Bacillota > Clostridia > Clostridiales > Clostridiaceae > Clostridium. Next base: position 20,889 of record NZ_JAGHFX010000067.1, on the reverse strand, counting down.
TTTATGGCATTCAAAATAGAAGATTCATGTGTAAACTGTGGTGCTTGCGCTGCAGAATGTCCAGTTAATGCTATAAGTCAAGGAGATACTCAATTCGTTATCGATGAAGACACTTGCATAGATTGTGGAAACTGTGCAAATGTTTGTCCAGTAGGAGCTCCAGTACAAGCATAATTTACATAAAGAACCGCTAATTATAGCGGTTCTTTATTTTTATGCAGATAATAGTATTACAGAGCATCTATCTTTAAAAGATAAATCATTAGAATATATGGTATTTGTATTATAGGATAAAATATTTTTTAATGAAGATAAAAATTTATGAGGACCATCTAAATAAAAATATTCAGAAGACGTTTTGAAGAACATTGGAATTATATATTTAGGTTTTAAACTTAAGGCCAGTTTGGCAGCAGAAAAGCCATCTAAACAAAAATGACCACCTATTGGAATGAATAAAAAATCTAAATTAGTTAGCTTATTTAATAATTCATCATCCAACTGATGACCTAAAGAGCCAAGATGACAAATTTTAAATTCATCTATATTTAATAAATAAATTATATTTTCACCGCGTTTATATCCATAAAAGTCATCTTTAAATGTTTTATATCCCTCTAAGCTGACAAAATGATTTGAATATGAACAAGCTGAATTTATTATTATACAATTTTTATCAACATGCTCATTAATAATTTCATTATTATGAGTATGACTAAATGTAATTATATCAGGATTCAAATCATATTTTTCTATATGAGGATATATTTGCATTGGATCTAAAAGAATTCTTTTACCAGTAGAATTTTTTATTAAAAAACTTGTATTACCAATCCATTTGATTTCCATATTTAATCACCTCTCAATATATAGTTTGGATAAAAAACGCAATATAATTCGCTTTTATTTTAGAAAATAAAATTAGTGAAATGGACATATTAAAATTTATAATATATAATAAAAGTCAAAGAAGGTCAATTGGAGAAATAAGTTTAAGAAGGTGAAAATATGGCAAGAATTTCAGATACAATAGAAAATTTTATTAAAGATATGATAAATGAAGAAAGAGAAAGACAAGTATTGATTCAAAGAAATGAATTAGCAGATAAATTTTCATGTGCACCATCGCAAATCAATTATGTGCTCACAACAAGGTTTACTTATGAAAAAGGTTATATAATAGAAAGTAAAAGAGGCGGTGGAGGGTGCATAGTAATTAAAAAAATAACATACGATGATAAGGATGAGAGACTGTTATTAATAAATACTTCAATAGGAGAAAGTATAACATATGGAGGCGCTTTATCTATACTAGACCATTTAAAAGATACTAAGAATATTACCGAAAAGGAATATGAAATAATAAAGATATCTTTAAATGATAGAACTTTAGTATCTGTGGAAGACAAAAATAAATTAAGGGCTGATATGTTAAAAGGAATTATTACAGTTATATTATCGTAAAATATTTTAAGTGGCCAAGGTTTATCTGTATAGTTGTTATTTTAGCAATAGGGTATGGAGGTATATATGATTTTTGGGAAGTTAACAGAGAGGGCACAATTAGTACTATTAGAGGCTCAAAAAGAGTCGCAATATTTTAAGCACGGATATATAGGTACTGAACACATTCTTTTAGGATTATTAAAAGAGGGTGGATATGCAAAGCAAGTACTATATATTAATGGAGCTACTATTGATAAAGTAAGAAGGCTTATAGAAGATTATCTTGGTTTTGGAGATATAGACATATCAGTGGGCGAGATGTTACTGAATCCTAGAACAAAGAGATTGTTTGATGATAGTCTAGTAAAGGCAAGAATATATGATCATAATTATATAAATCCAGAGCATATTTTATTATCTTTATTAGATGATACAGAGGGTGTAGCTTATACAATACTTTCTACCTTAAAGTTAGATTTGAAATTAATAAAGACTGATATAAGTAATTATCTATATGAGAAGGAGGTAGAGGAAATAAAAGTTGAAGATAAGACTAAGAAAAAAACTGTTAAAACTCCTCTATTAAGCCAATATGGAAGGAATCTAACTATGATGGCTAAGGAAGGAAAATTAGATCCAGTAGTAGGGAGAGAAAATGAAAATAGAAGAATTTTAGAGATACTATGCAGAAGGATAAAAAATAATCCTTGCTTAATTGGAGAACCTGGAGTAGGTAAAACAGCAGTTATTGAGGGGCTAGCCCAAAGAATAATAGATGGAAACGTACCAGAAATACTAAAAGATAAAGTAATAATTTCATTAGATTTGACTTCTATGTTAGCAGGAGCTAAATATAGAGGAGAATTTGAAGATAGATTAAAAAAAGTAATGGATGAAATAAGAAATTCTAATAATATAATAATATTTATAGATGAAATTCATACTATTGTTGGAGCTGGTGGGGCAGAAGGTGCTATAGATGCATCAAATATTCTAAAACCTGCTTTAGCAAGAGGTGAAATAAAATGCATTGGAGCTACATCTATAGATGAATATAGAAAACACATAGAAAAAGATTCAGCTCTAGAAAGAAGATTTCAACCAGTTAGAGTTGAAGAGCCATCAAAAGAAGAGACTCTAAATATATTAAAAGGACTTAGGGAAAGATATGAAGCTCATCATATGGTACAAATAGAAGATGAAGCTTTAGAAGCAGCTGTTGAGCTATCAGATAGGTATATAACAGATAGATTTATGCCAGATAAAGCTATAGATTTGATTGATGAAGCATCAGCAAAGGTAAGAATAGAAAATTTAACTTCACCACCAAGTATAATGAATTTACAACTTCAATTAGAGAATAACTCTAAGGAAAAAGAAGAAGCAATAAGAAATCAAAACTTTGAAAAAGCAGCATATTTAAGAGATAAAGAAAAAGAATTAAAAGATAAATTGAACAATTTAAAGATAGATATGACAAATAGTGAGTGTAGCAATTATATTGTTAATAGGGAAGAAATTGCAAAAGTAGTCTCAAGTTGGGCTAAGATTCCACTAGAGAAATTAACAGAACAGGAATCAGAAAAATTATTAAAACTTGAAGATATACTTCATAAAAGAGTGATAGGTCAAAAGGAAGCTGTAATGGCTGTTTCTAAAGCAGTAAGAAGAGCAAGAGTAGGGTTAAAAGATCCAAATAGGCCTATAGGGACATTTATATTTTGTGGACCAACAGGGGTTGGAAAAACGGAACTATCAAATGCATTAGCAGAAGCTATGTTTGGAAATAAGAAAAATTTAATTAGGATAGACATGTCAGAGTATATGGAAAAACATTCTGTGGCAAGGCTAATAGGAGCTCCACCTGGATATATTGGTCACGATGAAGGTGGACAGCTAACCGAAGCTGTCAGAAGAAACCCATATTCAGTTATATTATTAGACGAAATAGAAAAGGCCCATCCAGATGTATTTAATATATTATTACAGATAATGGAGGATGGAAGGCTTACAGATAGCAAAGGGAAAAATATAAATTTTAAAAATACAATAGTTATAATGACATCAAATGTTGGAGCTCATGATATAAAAAAACAAAACACTCTTGGATTTTCAACTTCAAATAGTTTACATGATAGTGAGTATGAAAAGATGAAAAAAAATATTATGGAAGAAATTAAACAACAATTCAAACCAGAATTTATAAATAGAATCGATGATATAATTGTTTTTCATAAATTAAAAGATAGTGATATATTAAAAATTGTAAATTTAATGCTAAATAATACCATAGATAAGCTTAAAGAAAGAAAAATAACAATTAATTTAAATGAAGATAGTAAAAGGTTCCTGGTAAATAAAGGTGTAGATACTAATTATGGTGCAAGACCCTTAAGAAGAATAATAACAAAAGAATTAGAAGATAAATTAAGTGAAGAAATGTTAAAAGGTTGCATTAAGGGTGGAGATAATTTAGAAGTATATTGCAATGGAGAGGAACTTTATTTTAAGCATATATCATAGTATAGAGAGAAGATTTTTTTGAAAAATCTTCTCTTATTCTTTTATTTATTAATAATTTATTAGATAACGAGTAATAATATTAAGAGAAGAAAAGGGAATGGGATATAATTGATAAAAATTATTATTTAAAAATAGTTGCATTTTATTTTATAGAAGCATATAATTAAATTAAAGAAATACCCCTGGGGGGTAGAAGGAGCGAGTCATGAGTAAAGAAGTTAAACATAAAGAATTAATTATAATCGGTGGTGGGCCAGCAGGCTTAACTGCGGCAATATACGCAACAAGAGCTAAGTTAGACATGCTTTTATTAGAAGATCAAATACTTGGAGGTCAAGTTAGAAATAGCTATACAATAGAAAACTATCCTGGCTTTAAAAAAGTTTCTGGTACAGAACTTGCTGACTTAATGCAACAACAAGCAGAAGAACTTGGAGCTGAAATAGATGAATTCGATATGGTAGAAAAAGTTGATTTTAGTGGTGAAGAAAAGATAGTTGAAACAAATAGCTATATATATAAAACAAAAACTGTAATAATAGCAACTGGAGCTACCCCTAAAAAATTACCTATACCAAATGAAGAAAAGTTCTCAGGAAAAGGAATCCACTATTGTGCAGTTTGTGATGGTGCAATGTATGATGGAAAGATAATTGGAGTTGTAGGTGGAGGAAATTCTGCTTTAGAGGAAGCCTTATTTTTAACTAAATTTGCTTCAAAGGTAGTTATGATAAGAAGACATGATTACTTTAATGGTGAAAAGGCTACAATTGAAGAAGTTATGAATCATCCTAAGATAGAAATTTTATTTAATGAAGATTTAGTTAATGTTGATGGAACCGACTTTGTAGAAAAGGCTATAATAAGAAATTCTAAAGATGGATCTGAAAAAGAAATACCTATGGATGCTGTATTTGGATTTATAGGAACAGTACCAAAGACAGATCATTTCAAGGATTATATAAATTTAACGTCTAATGGTTATATAAAAGCTGATGAAGGTATGAGAACTAATATTGAAGGTGTTTATGCAGCAGGAGATGTCAGAGAAAAAGAATATAGACAAATAACAACAGCTGTTGCAGATGGAACTATAGCAGCATTACAAGCAGAAAAATACGTAGTAGAAAAGAAAAAATAATTGAGAAAATTAAAGAAATATTAAAGGAGCGATATTATGATAAAAATATATTCAACATCATGGTGCCCATCATGTATAAAGGCCAAAAGATTTTTCGAAATGAAGGGATGGGACTACAAGGAAATAAATGTAGCTGATAAGCATGAAGATAGAGAAGAAGTTTTTAAGGTATCAGGTCAAAGAACTGTGCCAGTAATTGATATAGATGGAGAAATAATAGTTGGTTTTGATAAGAATAAGATAGAGCTAGCTAAAATTAAGTAGAGGTGATTAAATGTTTAGTTGTATAAAGGGAAAAGAAAGAACTTTTAGAAATTTAATAAATGGTGAATGGACTAATAGTTCGAGTGAGAAATTTATAGATATATATTCACCGATAGGGAATTGCTTAGTAGGAAAGGTACCAGCAATGACTACAGAAGAAGTTGATCTTGCTATTAAGAGTGCAAAAGTAGCACAAAAGTCATGGAGAAATGTTCCAGTGAGCAAGAGAGCAGAGATATTATATAAAGCTGCTGATATATTAGTAGAAAAAGTTGAAGATATTGCTGAAATAATGATGAGAGAGATAGGTAAAGACAAGAAGAGTGCTGAATCAGAAATATTAAGATCAGCTGATTATATTAAGTTTACAGCTGATACGGCTAAGAACTTGTCAGGAGAAAGCATTCCAGGAGACAGTTTTCCAGGATTTAAAAGAAATAAAATATCATTAGTAACTAGAGAGCCGCTAGGAGTAGTTTTAGCTATATCTCCATTTAATTATCCAATAAACTTAGCAGCATCAAAGATAGCTCCAGCATTAGTTGCAGGTAATTCAGTAGTTTTAAAACCTGCTACTCAAGGAAGCTTATGTGGATTATATTTAGCTAAGGTATTTGAGCAAGCAGGTGTTCCAGCAGGAGTATTAAATACTGTTACAGGAAGAGGAAGTGAAATAGGAGATTATATCGTTACACATCCTGAAATAGATTTTATTAACTTTACTGGAAGTACAGAAGTTGGTACTAGAATATCAAGAATAACAACAATGGTTCCATTACTTATGGAGCTTGGAGGTAAAGATGCGGCCATAGTCTTAGAAGATGCTGATTTAGATCTTGCAGCATCTAATATAGTTGCTGGAGCATATTCTTATTCAGGACAAAGATGTACAGCAGTAAAGAGAATTTTAGTTGTTGACAAAGTTGCAGATAAGTTAGTTGAAAAAGTTAAAGCAAAAGTTCAAAATTTAAAAGTAGGAAACCCATTAGAAGAAGATGTTGATATAGTTCCATTAATTGATGATAAATCTGCTGATTTTGTTTGGGAACTTATAGATGATGCTAGAGAAAAGGGTGCTCACTTACTTGTTGGAGGAACTCGAGAAGGAAATATGATTTATCCAACTCTTTTTGATAACGTAACAACGGATATGAGATTAGCTTGGGAAGAACCATTTGGTCCAGTTTTACCTATTATAAGAGTTAAGGATAAAGATGAGGCTATAGAAATTGCTAATAAATCAGAATATGGATTACAATCATCAGTATTTACTGAAAATATAAATGAAGCATTTTATGTAGCAGATAGATTAGAAGTTGGTACAGTTCAAGTTAATAACAAAACTGAAAGAGGACCAGACCATTTCCCATTCTTAGGAGTTAAGTCTTCAGGAATCGGAACTCAAGGAATTAGATATTCAATAGAGTCTATGTCAAGACCTAAGGCTACAGTAATTAATTTAGTTAGATAATCTAATTAAAGGGAGATTATTATATCTCCCTTATGTCCAAATATTAAATATTTAAAGCTGAATCTATAGCATTTTTATCAAAACCTACAATAATTGTTCCATTTATATCTAGAACAGGAACTCCCATTTGCTTTGATTTGCTAATCATTTCATCTCTAGCAGTCATATCTTCTTGTACATTTAACTCTTCAAATTCAATATTAACTGATTTTAAGTAGTTTTTTGCTTTTACACACCACGGACAAGAATTTGTACTATAAACTTTAACCATTGGTCAAACACTCCTTTGCTATTATCAATAGATAATTAATATTATTTAACATAAATTTTACACCATTTCAAGATTAAATACAATAAGTATCCTATATTTTATTAAAATAAAGAATATGGTATTATATCAATGTGAAAATATAAATTAAATTTACTTTATAATATTTTGATTTTCTAGATTTGAATTAAGAATCATGTTATCTAAAGAATTGCCTATAGAATTAGATAGGAAATCTTCAGATAAATTTTTCTTATTTTCCTTTATAATATTTCTAGATTGAATATTGGAAAAGTAAGTCTTATTAATCATAAAATTCATCTCCTTGAAGGTTTATAAGATTATTTTCTGCAAAATTTTAATTTTTATAACAAATAAAATAAATTACACAACTGGTCTAGACATCTATAACGATTTTTAATATAATATTGATAGGAGGCTTAATAATGATAGATAAAAGTAGTCCAATTCCAGTTTATTATCAACTAAAAAATGATTTAATATCAAAAATATCTGAAGGTGTATGGAAGCCGGGTGAATGCATAGCAAGCGAGAGAGAGTTATGCGAGATATACGGTGTTAGTAGAATGACTATAAGACAAGCGATAGGAGAGTTGGTACAAGAAGGTGTTCTTTTAAGAGTTAAAGGTAAGGGAACTTTTGTGTGTGAACAAACTTTTAAACAACAAGATATGATGAGTTTTACAGAAATAATAAAGCAAATGGGAAAAAACTTAAGATCAGAAATTGTTGAGTTTAGTAAAATTCATACTCCAGAACATCTAGCAGATATATTTTCTTTAGATGAATTATATAAAATAAAGAGAAAGCGTATAGTTGATGATGAATGTGTAGCATTAGAAACAGTATTTATACCTGTTGATTATTGTGGGTATATTAATAAAGAAATGCTAAGTGGATCATTATTTAAGATATTAGAAGGCTTTGGTTATGTAGTTGATTATTCACAATCTTCAATAGCATCAGTAATAATGGATGCTGAATTAAAAGAGATATTTAGTGTGGATAAGCAAGTACCTATGTTAAAGATTATAAGTAAGACTTATGATCATAATAATAAAATGATTTTCTTAGAAGAAGCAGTATATAGATCAGATAAATTTATTTTACAAGTTAATATATCTAGACGAGAGGGGAAAATAAGATGAAACTAATAATAACTAAAAATTATGAAGAATTAAGCAAGGAAGCCGCTAATGAAATGGCTAAAGTAGTAAAAGATAAACCTAACGCTATATTAGGTTTAGCAACTGGTGGATCTCCAATAGGAATGTATAAAGAATTAATCAGAATGAATAAAGAAGGGGAAATAGATTTCTCACAAGTTACTACAGTTAATTTAGATGAGTATATAGGATTAAGTGGGGATCATCCTCAAAGTTACAGATACTTTATGAATGAGAATTTATTTAACCACATTAATATAGATAAGAAGAATACTTATGTTCCTAATGGTTTAGCTGAGAATATTGAAGAAGAGTGCAAAAGATATGATGATAAAATAGCAGAATTAGGTGGTACAGATTTACAGTTACTAGGTATTGGTAATAATGGACATATAGCATTTAATGAGCCGGATGAAGCATTAGTATCAGGAACTCATTTAACAGGATTAACAGAAGATACTATAAAAGCAAATGCTAGATTTTTTAACTCAATTGATGAAGTTCCAACACAAGCTTTAACTATGGGACTTGGTGGAATAATGAAATCAAAGAAGATAATAGTTATAGCAAGCGGTGAAGGAAAAGCTGAAGCTGTAAAAGCAATGGTAAGTGGAAAAATAAGCACAAATATGCCAGCATCAATGCTACAAATGCACAGAGATGTTGTAGTTATAGTTGATGAAGCTGCTGCAAAGTTATTATAAAATTTATATTTAAATACTAATAATATATAAGAATTGTAATACTATAAATAGATTACAATTCTTTTTTTATAATCATTGGTTTTTGTAATATTGTTATGATATATTAAATATAGTAATTTTAATAATTATATGTATATAGATGTACAGGGTTAAAATTTATTAATTTATAGTTAATGCTTAATAGAATTATTATATAAATAAAATTAATATTTTAGTAACTTATATGAAAGGTTAAATAATTTATATTGTTATAGTCTATAGGGCATTGATTAAATAATATTTGTAATTTTAACTATGTAGATTATTCAATTAAAAATATATTAAAATTTAAAATACATAATACTTAAAAGTTATAGTAGATTTAGTAGTGTACTAATATTTATGTATTTATTATATAAAATTAATAAGATTGGTAGGTAAATTTTATGGCTAAGATTAAATCCATGTTTGTTTGTCAAGAATGTGGATATGAGTCTCCTAAGTGGTTAGGAAAGTGTCCAGATTGTAATAAATGGAATACCTTAGTAGAAGAGGTAAGAGAAACTCAAAAGGAAATAAAAAGCAAAGTAAACACTATAAGAGTTATGGATAATATGCCTAAAAGCATAGGTCAGATTAAATCAGGAGAAAAACAAAGATATGATACTGGTTTAAAAGAGTTGAATAGGGTTTTAGGCGGAGGATTAGTAAGAGGATCGTTAACTTTAATATCTGGAGACCCTGGAATAGGTAAATCTACTTTATTACTGCAAACAGCAAATTCAATATCAAAATCTTATGGGAAAGTATTGTATGTTTCAGGAGAAGAATCAGAGGAACAAATTAAGATTAGAGGAGATAGGTTAGGTGTAAATGCAGAACAATTATACATTTTATCTGAAACTAATCTTGATTTAATAGAGGCTTACATAAATGAGTTGAAGCCTGTTTTCGTAATAATTGATTCTATACAAACTGTCTATAAAGAGTCAGTAACGTCTGCTCCAGGAAGTGTGTCGCAAGTAAAAGAATGTTCTAATGCAATAATGAGGATCGGGAAAAGTCAAAATATACCACTGTTTATAGTGGCACATGTTACTAAGCAGGGGGAACTCGCGGGTCCAAGGGTTCTTGAACATATGGTTGATACAGTATTGTATTTTGAAGGTGAACGTACTGAAGAATTTAGAGTTTTAAGAACTATGAAAAATCGTTTTGGAACAACTAGTGAAATTGGAGTATTTGAAATGGCCGAAGAAGGATTAAAGGAAATATATGATCCTTCGAGAATATTTTTAGAGGATACTAATTTTAATCAAGAGGGATCTGCTGTTATAGGAATAATGGAAGGAACTAGGCCTATACTTGTTGAAATGCAAGCATTAGTTAGCGAAAGCAATACTCATATGGCGAGTAGGACAGCAGTTGGAATAGATAATCAAAGATTAAGGCTTATACTTGCTGTATTAGAGAAAAAGTTAAGAGTTCCATTTTATAAATATGATGTATATGTAAATGTAGTTGGTGGTCTTACTTTAGATGGCACTACAGGGGATTTAGGTCTAGCATTAGCATTATTATCAAGTGTGAAAAATAGAGGATTTAAGTTGGAAAGAATGGTTATCGTGGGTGAAGTTGGGCTTACAGGAGAGATAAGACCGGTTTCGTCATGTGATAGATTAATTAAAGAAGCTGAAAAGATGGGTTTTAAAAACGCTATAATTCCAGAAAGAAATAAAGATAAGGTTAGTAGTAAAACTACAAATATAATAGGGGTAAGCAATTTAGGAGAGGCTATTAGTAAGATATTCTAGTGGATCGGGTGAGTGTATGAGGATAAAAGATGATGAAGAAATAAAAAATATATTAAAACTTATGAGTCCAGGAACTGTTTTAAGAGAGGGATTAGATAATATATTAAGGGCTAAAACTGGTGGTTTAGTTGTTATTGGTGATGGTGAAGAGGTAATGAATCTTGTAGATGGGGGATTCAATATTAATTCAGAATACTCACCAGCTTATGTTTATGAATTAGCCAAGATGGATGGTGCTATTGTATTAAGTGGAGATTTAAAAAGAATTATTTGTGCTAATACTCAACTTGTACCAGATCATGCACTTACGACATATGAAACAGGAACTAGGCATAGAACTGCAAATAGAGTAGCAAAACAAACTGGAAATATAGTAGTGGCAATTTCTCAAAGAAGAAATATAATAACCATTTATAAAGGAGATTTAAAGTATGTGCTTCAAGAAAGTAGCATAATACTTGCAAGAGCAAATCAAGCAATACAAACACTAGAGAAATATGTTAATGTATTAGAGAGAGTAATAAATAATTTGAATTTATTAGAATTTCAAGATCTAACTACCATTTTTGATGTTGTAACTGCGATACAAAGAACTGAGATGGTTATGAGAGTTGTTGAAGAAATACAAAGATATATAGTTGAGCTTGGAAATGAAGGAAGGCTTATTTCTATGCAACTTAGTGAACTTATAAGGTTTATAGAGAGAGATGGTATTTTATTAATAAGGGATTATTGTAGAGAAGGAATGGATTATAACGAAATATATAATGAAATTCAAAAGCTTAGCTCAGAAGAGTTAGTTGATTTAGATCTAATAGCTAAGGTCTTAGGATATTCAGGAGCCTCATTAATTGATTCCTTAATTTCTCCAAAGGGATTTAGAATATTATTTAAAGTTCCAAGAATTCCTGTATCAGTAATAGAAAATTTAGTAAAGCATTTTAAAGAACTTAAGTATGTTATTGAAGCTGATACGGATGAGTTAGATAAAGTTGATGGAATAGGAGAAGCAAGAGCTAAAGCTATTAAAAATGGATTAAGAAGAATAAAGGAACAAATATATTTGAAAAATGAAATTTAGTAAAATTATGTATAAAATTAAAACAAATAGATAATAATACAAAAGCAGGTGTTGTGACCTGCTTTGAGTTTATCTAAGTGTAAATTTACCTAGAATATTCATTTTATTTTCTTCTTTTAATAATATGTCATATAAGTTTAAATCTAAGCAATTGCATAGAGAAGTAAGATAAAATAGATTATTTCCAATTTCATTTTCAATAATATCACGGCAATTATCACAAAGCTTTCCTTCAAGATGATTATTTAACGAATAGTTAAAATTATTGATATCATCATTATTAGAAGATGGATTTTCTTGTTTCTTAGCTGAGATTTTAATACAACCACAATTAGTTACAGCCTTAGCTAGGGCTCTATTAACCCTGGCACTGGATTCACTATACTTAGTTACTATATCTAAAATACTCTTATGACGTAGCAATGATTCATTAACATCATTTTGAAAATTATCAAAAATTATATCTTTCATATGCCTCAACTCCTTAAAAAAATTATGGCTGTTTCTAAAATATAATTATTTTTAGTAAGGTTAATTATTTGCCGAACCTCAATATAATAATATCTAATATGCTTGTTTTTTTATAGGGGGTATTTTAAATTAATAAGATTTTAAGAATTCTTCATTTTAGATAATACCTTTATATGGTATAATGATATAAGCTTCTAGTGAAGTATAGAAATGCATAAAAATAAAATGATAATACAGGGAGGTGACATTATGTTAAAAAAGATTATAAGAGTTATATTTACTATAATAGGATTTATTAGTGGATATATTATTAGTGGAATACTACTAAATATCTTTATTCTAAAAGAAATGTCTTTTTTATCTAAACCATTTGCAATTATATCGGTTCGTATTATTTTAACTTTATTATTTGGACTTATATTATATTTTGTTTCACCACGTATTTATGACTCTATTGTTAAAGTTATTGAATATATTGAAAAAAATATCCAAAGACTTACAGCAGCAGAACTTCTTTATGGTGGATTAGGTGCATTAATATCGTTAATACTAACGTCTCTCATAGGACTACCATTAAATAGTATAGATTTATATGGATTAGGTCCAATACTATTTGTGCTTTTAAATTTAATATTTGCAATAATATTTGCAAGTATATTCGTTGAAAAGAAGGATGACATATCAAGTATTCTTGTAAACCTTAAAAAAAGTAATGTTAAAGAAAAAAAATCGAAATCAAATACAAAAAATAATCCAAAGGTACTAGACACATCTGTAATAATAGATGGTAGAATTTTTGATATATGTCAAACAGGATTTGTTGAGGGACCTTTAGTTATACCAAACTTTGTTTTAGATGAGCTTAGGCATATTTCAGACTCAGCTGATTCTCTTAAAAGAAATAGGGGAAGAAGAGGGCTTGATATACTAAATAAAATCCAAAAAGAGCTTGAAATTGAAACTCAAATTTGGGAAGGTGATTTTCCAGAAATACAAGAAGTTGATAGTAAGTTATTAAAGCTTGCGCAAACTCTTAAAGGAAAAGTTGTGACAAATGACTTTAATTTAAATAAGGTTGCTGAATTCCAAGGAGTACCTGTTTTGAATATAAATGAATTGGCAAATGCAATAAAACCTGTTGTTCTTCCTGGTGAAGAAATGAAGGTTATTGTTGTTAAAGATGGTAAAGAAGCGACTCAAGGAATTGGTTACTTAGATGATGGAACTATGATAGTTGTAGAAGGTGGAAGAAGATTTATGGGAGAACAAATCGTAGTTATAGTAACATCTGTACTACAAACAGCAGCAGGAAGAATGATATTTGCAAAACCAAAAGAATAGTAAGTAGGTGTTTATATGATAAGTGCTATAATTTTAGCAGGTGGAAAAGGTAAAAGAATGGGTGCTAAAATTAGTAAGCAGTATATAGAACTTAAAGGTAAACCTATTTTGTATTATACTTTAAAGAGGTTTGCTGATTGTGAGGAAATAGATAAAATAATTTTAGTTTTACCTAAAGATGAAATAGAATATTGTAATAAGGAAATATTAGAAAAGTACTCTTTAAAAGTTGATATGATAGTTGAAGGCGGAAAAGAAAGGCAAGATTCAGTTTATAATGCATTACAAAAAATAGATGATTCTGATATTGTTCTTATCCATGATGGAGCAAGAGCATTTGTATCTGAAAGAATTATAAAAGATGGGATAAAATATGCAAAGCTTTATGGATCAGCAGCACCAGGTGTAATGCCAAAAGATACTATAAAAGTTGTTGATGAAAATGGGTTCTCTAAATCAACTCCAGATAGAAGTAGATTACTTGCAATTCAAACCCCACAAACTTTTAAGTTGGAAATAATAAAAGAATGTCATAAGAAAGTTAAAGAGAATAATATTAATGTTACAGATGATACTATGGTAGTAGAAATGTATAATAATAAAGTATATTTATATAATGGTGAATATACTAATATAAAGGTGACTACCCCTGAAGATTTAATACTTGCAGAAAAGCTAATATAATACATAGCTTATTATATTGACATAAGTTTTGCTAGAATATATAATTAATTAAGCTAAAAATTAATAGACTTAAAACAGGGAAGAAGAATAGTAAAATCCGCCTTTCAGAGAGAAAATTCATAGGCTGTAAAATTTTCAAAAGGATTTGAACCAGCTTTGGAGTTATAGGTAAAAACTATCGGTCTAATACCGTTATCATTTTAGAGAACAAATTTAGGTGGTACCGCGATATAAGTTCGCCCTAAGCAATTAGGGTGGGCTTTTTTTATTATTTATAAAAATACACAGATTAATAAGAATTAAAAAATAAATATAAAATAATAACATTAATAGGAGGAAGCAGAAATGAAAATGTCTAATATGTTAATATCAACATTAAGAGAGGTTCCAGCAGAGGCTGAGATAGATAGTCATAAATTGATGTTAAGAGCTGGTATGATAAGAAAAATGGCATCAGGGATATATAATTATATGCCATTAGGATTAAAGGTTTTAAAAAATGTAGAGAATATAGTAAGAGAAGAAATGAATAACGCAGGGGCACAAGAATTCCTAGCATCAGCAGTGCAACCAGCAGAACTTTGGCAAGAATCAGGAAGATGGGATGTTTATGGAGCTGAACTGATTAGACTTAAAGATAGAAATAATAGAGAGTTCTGCCTTGGGCCAACTCACGAAGAAGTATTTACTGATATTGCAAGAAATGAAATTAAATCATACAAGCAATTACCAGTAAATCTTTATCAAATACAAACTAAATATAGAGATGAAAGAAGACCAAGATTTGGTGTTATGAGATCAAGGGAATTCATAATGAAAGATGCATATAGTTTTGATAAGGATCAAGAGGGGTTAGATATTTCTTATAATAAAATGAGAGAAGCATATATTAAAATATTTAACAGATGCGGAATAGATGCTAAACCAGTTGAAGCAGATTCAGGAGCAATTGGAGGATCAAATTCAGCTGAATTTATGGTAAGATCAGAAGTTGGAGAAGATGATGTTGTATTTTGTACAGCTTGTGATTATGCAGCTAATATGGAAAAGGCTCCATCAACTGTAGAAAAAGCAGAAATAGAAGAATTAAAAGAATTAGCAAAAATTGAAACACCAAATGTTAAGACAATAGAAGAATTAATTAAGTTCTTTAATACAACAGCAAAAAAATTCGCTAAGACTCTAATATTTAATGCTGACGGAAAAATAGTAGCAGTTATGGTTAGAGGTGATAGAGAAGTAAATGAAGTTAAGGTTTCAAATGCTTTAGGTGGAGCTGTGAATTTAAATATGGCTACACCAGAAGAAGTATTTAAAGCAACTAATGCACAAGTTGGATTTGCTGGGCCTATAAATATAAATGTAGATACATTATTGGTTGATGAAGAAATTGTTAATATGTTCAATTTTATTGTTGGAGCTAATGAAACTGGATATCACATAGAAAATGTAAACTACGGAAGAGATTTCGAAGGTATAGTTGGAGATTATAGAAATATAACTGAAGGTGAAAAGTGTCCAGTTTGTGGTGGAAAAGTAACTATCTCAAGGGGAACAGAAGTTGGTCATATATTTAAATTAGGAACAAAGTATTCAGAAGCTATGAATGCTAATTTTATAGATGAAAATGGTAAGGAAAAACCATTTATAATGGGTTGTTATGGTATTGGTGTAACAAGAACAATGGCATCAATAATAGAACAACATAATGATGAGAATGGAATAGTTTGGCCGTTATCTGTAGCACCTTATCATGTTAATATTATTCCTGTAAATATTAAAGATGAAGAGCAAATGAAGATTGCTAAAGAGATATATGAAGATTTAAAATCTATAGGTGTTGATGCAATACTAGATGATAGAAATGAGAGAGCAGGAGTTAAATTTAAGGATTCAGACCTTATGGGAATACCAATGAGAATAACAGTTGGTAAGAAAATCGTTGATGGAGAAGTTGAATTTAAACTTAGAACATCAGATATGGAAAATATAAAAATAGAAGAATCTATAGATAGAGTTAGAGAAGAGTTTAAGCAAAATAAATTATCTGTAAGATAGGAGGTAATTAAATGAGAGTTTATAATAGTTTAACTAGAAAAAAAGAAGAATTTATACCATTAACACCGGGAGAAATTAAAATGTATGTATGCGGACCCACCGTATATAACTACTTTCATATAGGTAATGGTAGAACTTTCATAATCTTTGATACAATAAGAAAATATTTTGAATACAGAGGATATAAAGTTAAATTTGTTCAAAATTTTACAGATATAGATGACAAAATGATAAAAAAAGCAAATGAAGAAGGAACTACAGTTTCAGATATAGGAGATAAATATATTGATGAATACTATAAAGATGCTGATGGATTAAATATAAGGAGAGCATCAATAAATCCAAGAGCTACTGAATATATTCATGATATAATAGAATTTGTAAATGGCTTAATTGAAAAGGGATATGCATATGAAGTAGATGGAGATGTTTACTTTAGAACGAAGAAATTTGAAGGCTATGGAAAGTTAATAGGTCAAAATTTAGATGACTTGCAAGCTGGAGCAAGAATAAATGTAGATGAAAGAAAAGAAGATCCAATGGACTTTGCAGTGTGGAAAGCTCAAAAACCAGGTGAGCCGGCTTGGGAAAGTCCATGGGGAATGGGTAGACCGGGATGGCACATAGAGTGCTCATGTATGGCGAAAAAAATATTAGGTGATACAATCGATATACATGCAGGTGGAATGGATTTAGCATTTCCACACCATGAAAATGAAATTGCACAAAGTGAAGCTTTAACAGGAAAGCCATTTGCAAGATATTGGTTGCATGGAGCTTTTCTAAATATTAATAATCAAAAAATGTCTAAGTCATTGAATAACTTTTTAACTGCAAGAGATATATTAAAACAATATGATGCTGATGTAGTTAGATTCTTAATGTTATCAGGACACTATAGAGTACAATTAAACTTTAGTGACGATTTATTAGAGTCAGCTAAAGCATCAGTAGAAAGATTGTATAATGCTGTTTCTAATCTGGAAAATCTTATTGATGAAGTTAAAATAGAATCTATGGATGATAAAGAAAAGGCTTATTTAGAATCTTTAGATGTATACAGACAAAAGTATATAGAGAAAATGGATGATGATTTTAACACAGCAGATGCTATTACTGCAATTTTTGATCTTATAAAAGATATAAATACTAATGTATCTATAGATTCATCTAAAGAACTTTGTGAATCAGCGTTAAGCTTAATAAGAGAATTAGGAAATCCTTTAGGTATTCTTCAAAAGTCTACTAAAGGAAGCTTGGAAGAAGAAATAGAAAGGTTAATAGCGGAAAGACAGCAAGCAAGAAAAGATAGAAATTTTGCTTTAGCTGATAAAATTAGAGATGATTTAAAGGCTAGAAATATAGTTTTAGAAGATACTCCTCAAGGAGTTAGATGGAAAAAAGTAAATTAGTCTAAAGGGCTGCAGTTGTGCAGCCTTTATTTAAAGGAGAGAAAAGTATGTTGG
The DNA here is from genome assembly GCF_017888565.1 of Clostridium sp. Classification (GTDB taxonomy): domain Bacteria; phylum Bacillota; class Clostridia; order Clostridiales; family Clostridiaceae; genus Clostridium. Next base: position 2,991 of record NZ_JAGHFX010000067.1, on the reverse strand, counting down.
AGGATTTAAGAGTTAGGGAGTTTAGTAAAGAAGAAGCTAGGAGATTAAATCCTTTGCAATTAGCGTTAATAGGAGATGGAGTATATGAGATATATATAAGAAATTTTATATTATCTAATAATACTGAATTATCTGCACATAAAATGCATGTGAGAGCAATTGGATACGTTAAAGCTAAAAGTCAATCGGCGATAATGCATAATATAGAAGATACTTTAACAGAAGATGAATTGTATATTTACAAAAGAGGAAGAAATACAAAATCTGCAACTGTTCCTAAAAATGCGGATGTTATAGATTATAGAAATGCAACTGGATTTGAAGCTCTATTAGGATATTTATATTTAATAGGAGATAAAGAGAGACTATATAATATATTAGAGAAATCTACAGAAATACAGTTAACATAACTAAGGAAAAGTATATAATAGAAATAAGGAGTGATTTTATATGACTAAGGGAAATAGAGAAACTAGAATGAAAGCTAGAATGGAAAGAGAAATGTTTGAAAATACCCCTATTAAAGGTAGAAGACAGTTTGGCAAAGATAATAAGAGGGTGAAAGAATATACAAGAGAAAATGTTTCTATTGTTACTGAAGTAGAAACAAGAGAAGATTTAATTATAGGTAGAAATGCCGTGATGGAAGTATTAAAAAGTGATAGAACTATAGAGTGCGTGTATATAGCAAATGGTAATATGGAGGGCTCTATAAAAGTAATAATAAATATTGCAAGAGAAAAGGGATTAGTATTAAAGGAAGTAGATAGAAGAAAACTAGATGCTATGAGTAATGGTACAAATCATCAAGGAGTTATAGCTTTAGTTACACCATTTAAGTACTGTCAAATTGCAGATATGTTAAAGGATGCAAAGGAGAAAGGTGAAGATCCGTTTATAGTTGTACTAGATGAAATAGAGGATCCACATAATTTAGGTTCTATAATAAGAACGGCGGAATTATGCGGTGTTCATGGAATAATAATACCAAAAAGAAGAAATGTTGGAATAACGTCTACGGTATACAAGTGTTCTGTTGGAGCTATAGAGCATATGAAGATAGCAAAGGTAACCAATATTAATGCAGCTATAGATGAACTTAAAGAATCTGGTCTATGGGTATATGGTGCAGATATAGAAGGAGAAGAATATAGCTATCAAGTTGACTTCAATGGTCCGTGTGCTATGGTTATAGGCAGCGAAGGAAGAGGGATATCTAAACTTACTTTAAAGAAGTGTGATAAGCTTGTGAAAATACCTATGGTAGGAAAAATTAACTCTTTAAATGCTTCTGTTGCTGGTGGTATAATGATGTATGAAATATTAAAGGGAAGACTATTAAAATAGCATAGTTAAAGAGGTAATATGTGAAAATAATATTTGTTGATGGATATAATGTTATAAATAGTTGGCCTAACCTAAAAAAACAAAAGGACTATAGTTTTGATGGAGCAAGACAAAGCTTAATAGATAGTTTACATAATTATTCAGTTTATGAAGATTGTAAGATAATAATAGTATTTGATGCACATAAGGTAAATAGAAGCATTGAAAAGAGAGAAGATATAAACAGTAATATAAGTACAGTATTCACTAAAGACGGTGAAACTGCTGATTCTTACATAGAAAGAGAAGTTCATAATTTAGGTAGAAGATTTGAAGTTTATGTTGTTACATCAGATTGGCTTGAACAACAGACTATTTTTCAAAGAGGTGCAGTAAGAATATCTTCTCTTGAATTCTATAACGAAGTTATTGAAACTCAAGGAAGGATAAAGAAGAAAACATTGAAAAATATGTATTCATCTAAAAATCATTTGGGAGATAATATAGGTGAAGATATCTTTAAAAAGTTAGAAGCCATAAGACGTAGTGAGTAAGCGTTTGAATAGTATATATACTTATTATAATATATGGCTTAAAGGGGTGATATATAGTGGATAGTACCAAAAAAGAGGTAGGTTTGTTTGTAGAATTTCAAAATAAGTTAGATGAAGAAGTGGTTGATGAAGCGAAAAAGGGAAATAGTAGGGCACAAGATTATTTAATATCAAAATATGAGAATTTTGTAAAGGCTAAAGCAAAGTCTTATTTTCTCATCGGAGCAGATAAAGAAGATATTTATCAAGAGGGTATGATAGGATTATATAAAGCCATAAGAGATTTTAAATCAGATAGGTTAACAAGTTTTAAGGCTTTTGCAGAATTATGCATTACGAGACAAATAATAACCGCTATTAAGACAGCTACAAGGCAAAAACATATACCATTAAACACATATATATCTTTAAATAAGCCCATTTATGAGGAAGAATCAGATAGGACATTAATCGATGTTTTATCAGGATTAAAAATAACTGATCCAGAGGAACTTATAATAGGGAAAGAGCAGTTAAAGCATATAGAAGGAGAAATGGCAAAGGTTTTATCTGATTTGGAAATGGAAGTACTTCAATCTTATTTAGATGGAAAGTCTTATCAGGAAATAGCCTGCGATTTAGATAGGCAGGCTAAGTCTATAGATAATGCATTACAAAGAGTTAAACGAAAGCTGGAAAAATGTCTGTATACCGAAAAATAAGTCGCTAAATTCTTATTGACAAATTTTTTGAACAATAGTAAACTTTATAATTGGTATATTAAACTATAAACCACATTATGATGGCAATGCTCACGTAGCTCAGTAGGCAGAGCGTCGCCTTGGTAAGGCGGAGGTCGTCGGTTCAATCCCGATCGTGAGCTCCAATATAGTTGAGCGCTCACTAGTAGCGATTAATGTAATTATAAATTGCTTTAGTCTTTGTAGTGAGCTCAATATATTACCCAAAAGCTAGAAAACGCTAGGCAAAGTTTATTACAAAGATTAAAGGAGGATTTTACAATGGCAAAGCAAAAATTCGAAAGAAGTAAACCACACGTAAACATTGGAACAATCGGTCACGTTGACCACGGTAAGACAACTTTAACAGCTGCAATCACAACAGTATTAGC
>NZ_JAGHFX010000016.1 GCF_017888565.1 Clostridium sp. | reverse complement strand
CTATTTCATTATTTGAGAACCTTATTTTACTCATATTAAATCACCTCATAACTTTATTGTACAAAAAAAGAACCTATATAGATAGACTCTCTTTTATAAGTGTCCATCTTATAGGTTCCATTTTAAACTACAAAGGACTTTTCTTTTATCTCTAAGCAAATATGGATTATATACTTAGCACTTTAATTCTTTATTTTCCATTTTAAATTTATCACTTAGAATAATGCTTTCAAAAAAACTATTCTTTTAACTATCATAATCTACTCAAGAAATTCAGCTTCATCTGAATGTACACTTAAATTATCCCTTATAACTTATTCATTATCTATTTGCTATATAAGTTCTTTTCTAAGACTTCTAGGTAAGAATCTAAATAACCTTGGTGAAATTAAATCTAAATCTCTCTTTCTTATTCCTCCAAAGTAAACCATTGTATATAGATATACTATTCCCCCTATAGCTATTAAAACTAATGTTGCTACGGCAATAATTATTCTTCCTCCGCCAAACATATCTGCTACTTTAATAACTGGGAATTTTACTAGAAATATTACGATTGCCATCAACATAGAACATATTGTTGGTACTATTGCTTGCCTTATTATAGGTATTCTAACTCTAAAAAACCTCTCTATTTTTCTATGATTTATTACAGCCGGAATAATAAATGATACAAAAGTTGCTACTACTGCTCCCATTATATTTATTCTTGGAATTGGAATTAATATTAGATTTATAACTATTTTTGCTATTAATCCTGCGCTTGCAGATACTATTATTAAGTATAATTTATTAATTCCTTGAAGAATAACATTTTGTATTGTTGTTATTGACATAAATATAAGTAAAGCTGATCCATACATAAGTAAGGTATATCCTGTAGAAGTATTATTAAATAGGAATTTATATATCTCTTTACTTAATATAGCTAATCCAAATGTAGCTGGCATTATTATTATGTATGTTATCCTAAATGCATAGCTTGTTTGTTGCTTTAAATCTTTTTTATTCTTATGTACAAAAGCCTGTATTACCTTAGGAAATATTGAAGTTCCAAGTGCAGTTACTATAGCTAAAGGAACATACACAAGAGTCTTATAGTATGATAATACCGCCCTTAAATCATTGACTTGTTCTTGATTAAATCCTGCCGAACTTAAGCCTCTTCCTAAAGTCATGGTATCTATAACACCTGCAAAATTTTGGACACCTGCAACTAATGTTATAGGAAGGGCATACATAAATATCTTTTTAACTATTCTTTTATCTGATACTCTTCTTCTACTTGGATCATGATTTCTTTCAGCTTCTTCTTTATAATTTCTTTTTTCATATATATATATTATATATATGATTGCAATTATAGCACCTAAGGAAGTTCCAACAGTTCCCCCAGCACTTCCCCACTCATCACTACTTGTTATAGCAATTAGCATACCTGCGAATACTAAGCTTAGTATAACATTTATTAATTGCTCTATAATTTGAGATATAGCTAGTGCTTCCATCTCTTCAACTGCTTGCATATATCCTCTATAAGCTGCTAAAATAGCAGCAAAAATTATTGCAGGTGCCAAAAAAATAAATGTTAAAGCCGATTGCTCAGCATTAATAACTTTTGAAAGTGGAAATGCTATAATCATAAATATTCCTGCAATTACTATACTTATCATAGCTAAATATCTAATAGCTAGCTTCATAGCTCTCAAGGCATCTTTATGATTTCCCATTGCTCTAAGCTCTGTAACAACTTTTGTAACTGCAGGTTGTGCACCTAAACTAGTTACTGCAATTAAAAAAACGAATATATCATATCCAGCAGTGTATATTCCATAACCTGTTTCACCTAAAACAGCTGTTAATAAAGGAACATATATTGCTGATAATAATTTACCAGCAATACCTGCAATTGATAATATTAAAAAGCCACGTCCGGCTGATTTTTGTTCCATACCCAATCACCTTTTATTTTATTGTGAATTTAAACACATCATTTTTAATCTTCTTAAATACTGGTGGTAAGCTTTCTATTATAGTCTTATTGTTTAAATAGCTTAATTTATCTGGTGCATCTCTAAAAATCAATTTATATGCATATAAGAATTGACAATCAAGTCCAAATTTATTTGCAAAAAATGAATTTAATTTTCTATCTCCGTATTTATTATCACCAATTATAGGCGTTCCTAAATGTGATAGGTGTGCTCTAATTTGATGACTTCTTCCTGTTATTAAATCTATTTCTAAAAATGAATAAGCTCCATTTGTTTTTAAAGTTTTAACTTCCATTGCTATTTCTTTTGAATCAGTTATTTTTTCATCATATATTCTTGATATATTTGCTTCTTCATTTTTATGGATATAACCCTTATATAATCCATCTTTAATCTTACCTTTTACTAATGTATTATAATATTTTTCAACTTTACCTTCTCTAATCATTTCATTCATTGTTCTTAATGCTTCAAAGTTTTTTCCAAATATAACTATTCCTGAAGTATTTCTATCTAATCTATTACATGGTGCAGGAGTAAACGTTAATTCGTTTTCAGGTAAATAATCACCTTTTTCATTTAAATATGATAATACATAATCAGTCAAACTTGGCTCTTTTCCCTTTTCATCAGGATGCACTAAAATATTAGGCCATTTTTCAACTATTAGTATATTAGAGTCTTCATAAGTAATCTTCATTCCTCTCGCATTAACCTTAATAAACTTTTCTTCTGGCTTTTCCTTATTACTTTGTATATATTTTATTTCTATTACATCATCTATTTGCAAAGAATAATTTTCTTTTTGTTTCTTTCCATTAACTTTTACATCGCCTTTTCTTAAAGCTTTAAATATTTTGCTTAAAGGAACATCTTTTAATAATTTTCTTAAAAATTTGTCTAATCTTTGACCTGCTTCATTTGTGCCTATTTCTATTCTCAAACTAATCACTCCTAGTTTTTTAGTATTTCTAACTATATTTTCCCCATTGTTATAGATTAATATTAAATTAGCTTCTTGTCAAATACTCAAACACCATTTGACACTGCATTGCTACACCTAATGGCAGACAATCTTCATCTATATCAAATAAACTACTATGAGCAGGATAAATTATATTTTTACTTTTATTTCCTGATCCTAAAAAGTAAAAAACTGCTGGTCTTTCATTTGCAAAATATGCAAAGCTTTCAACTCCCATTTTTGCATTTTCTTGCAGTAGTATATTTTCTTTTCCTATAATTTTTTCAGCTCCTATTTTAAATAAATCAACCATAAAATCATCATTATATAAATTAGGATAAGATTCTTCTATATCTATCTTTGCAGTAGCTCTCGAAGATTTGCATATTCCATTAACAATTTCAACTAATCTTTCTTTTGCAAATACTCTGTCTTCTTTACTCATAGTTCTTATAATACCACTTATTTCAACTTCTTCTGGTATTACATTTTGAGCTGTTCCGCCATGAATACTTCCTACCGTTATAACTGCTGGATTGGCTGTATTTATTTCTCTACTTACTATAGTTTGCAATGCTAATACAATGTGGCTTGCTATAACAATTGGATCTACTGTGGTATGTGGATAAGCTCCATGTCCACCAGAACCTTTTATAGTAATAGTAAATGGATTAGACGCCGCATTGACTACGCCACCCTTCAACATTATAGTTCCACACTCCAGAGTTTCTTCTACATGAAGACCACATACACAATCAACTCTTGGATTTTCAAGAACCCCCTCTTCTATCATGAATCTAGCTCCACCTATAGTTTCTTCTGCCGGCTCAAATAATAGTTTTATATTTCCACTAAATAAATGTTTATTTTTATTTAATATCTTAGCTGCTCCAAGTAATATAGTTGTATGTGCATCATGACCACAAGCATGCATTCTTCCATTAACCTTTGATGCATAATCACATATTTTTTTATCTATAATTGGTAGCCCATCTATATCGCCTCTTAAAGCTATAGTTTTCTCACTACCTTCATGATTTTTTTTATCTCCTCTTATTATTCCACATACTCCTGTCTTAGAGACTTCTTTAAACTCTATTCCTTGCTCTTTTAAAAATCCTTTTATAAACTTTGAAGTTTCATACTCTTCCATTCCGATCTCAGGATGCTCGTGCAAAGTCCTTCTTATATTTATTAACTCATCTTTTATATTCATTGCTTCATTTCTAAAATTCATATTTTTGCCCCCTATTTCAATGTAGAATTTAGCTTTATTAGCTCCAAAAAACTTGAATATTATCCCCATTTTTCAACTTTTCTGTATATCCCACTTTATTCCCGTTAAGTAACAAATTAATTATTCCCTTTGCTTCTTTTAAATCAAAATCTACATAATTAAATATATCAACAATGATATAATCTTTTTGTCCACTAAGTGTTATTAACTTATCATTAAATGTTACTTGTATTTCAGTATTACTACCTAAGTTTTTTTTATTGCCACTCACTTGAACTTCTTCTTTATATTCACCTTTATTAATTTCATCTTTTGGCATATCTTTAAAACTTATATTTCTATAAGATATTAATTTGTCCCCTTCGCTAATTATATAATCTTCTAATAATTGCACTCCATTTTTTTCTAATGAAACATCTTCTTTTATTATATATTCCTTTATATCTTTAATTGATTTAGGAAATATTATATTTATATCATCATTTTCTTCTATATAATAGTCTATGCTTTTAATTTCATTATTAACAACAATGATTGGCTCTAAATTTATTAACTCATCATTTATATATATGCTAATACTATTAAATTCTTTTATTTGGTCAATTACTTTAGGTCTTGCATCTTTTCCAAATACCGAATATGATATCTCTATTATATCTCCATCCTTAACATTCTTATCAATACTTCCTATTTTATCATTAAGCCTTATTATAGGATTTTTTCCTTTCTCTCCAAAAGCTATTCGTTTAACACCATTCAATTTATATCTCAAATTCTTGCCATTCTTTCCAATAAGCATACTTGGATTTATACCTGCCTGTATAATAACATCCATAATAGTATGATTATGAGAATTAAACATACTTACAGGAGTTCCATTTAATATAACATCTATAAAGTCTTTTTCTCCATTTTTTAATGATATAAGGGCAATTCCAAGCACTGTTACTCCTGCTGATCCTAAGTTATTATCACTTATACATTCAACTACAGACTTTCTATCTTTTATTGCTATCCTTTGAACTGGAATATTTAGCTTTTCACTAAGTTCTTCTATCATCCAAGGTGTATGTGCTCCCCCCCCAACCAAAAACAAAGCACTTGGTGACTTATTTCCGTTAAGTTCAATTATCTTTGCAGAAATTCCCTCAGCAATTTTTTTAACTATTGGTCTTATTGCCTTTTTTATATTTTCAGATGTAATTGTATTCTCAAATCCAATTACATCTATATATGTTATCTCTTCCTTTAAATCTAAATTTCTTTTTATGTATTCAGCTGTATTAAAGTCAACTAAGCATTCTTGAACTATAGCCTCTGTTACTTCGTCGCCAGCCTGTGGAACCATTCCATATGAAGATATACTTTCCTTAGAGCTTATAGCTATATCAGATGTTCCCGCTCCAATATCTACTAAAGCTATATTTAGAAGTCTTAAGTTTTTAGGTACAACGGCTTCTATAGCAGCTATAGGTTCTAAAGTTAAGTTACTTACTTTAAGTCCAACCTTTTTCATAACAGTATATAACGAATCAACTACTGAGCGTGGTAAAAAAGTTGCTATTACTTCTACAGATGCATTTTCACCCTTATGCCCAATTAAATTAGATATAACAAATCCATTTAAATAATAGTTTTTTACTGAGTAACCTACACAATATAATTTTCCATCTGTAGTTTTATTTATTTCATCCTCAGCCTCTTTTAGAGCAATCATCTCTAAGTTTCTTATATCTGCCTTTGTTATCTCCTCTTCAAAATTAAGCTCCATTTTTCCTTCTGAATTCACAGTCTTTAAAAATCTACCCGCTGCAGCAATAGACACCTTTTCTAATTTTATTCCAAGTTCTGACTCCATATCATCTACTATTTTTTTTACTGATCTTGCTACTAAGTCTATATCATGAATTTGACCATCTATCATGGCTCTTTCTTCATGTTCTAGATATCTTTCACATATTACTTTTAATTTATCATTTTCTACTATTCCTACGCTTCCAATAATAGATCTTGTTCCTACATCTAGTGCAAATTTAATACCTTTTAAATTCACATTATTCATTTGCTAACACCTCATATTAATATACTAAATCTCTTTATTTATAGTAATTTTCATCACTGTTACCTCTTATACTATCATCTTTTTTTCTAACATTATCAAATTTTATTAAGGCATAGTAAACTCCACTTTCTACTGCAAATGTTATAACAAAATATAGTATAACAAATAATAATACTCCTACTAAAATATAAGCCAATTACAAATCCCCCTTTTATTACCATAATAAGATTATACATCCTAAAAAAGTAATAGTGAACTATTAGTTCACTATTATAACAAGATTATTTTCAATTAATACCTTAAGAGAGAAGCTTTTACTAATATTATCACCAAAATCAATTTTAATCGAATCTTTATCTATCGATACAACTTTTCCATCGCCATAGGTTCTATGATGAATGATATCATTAACTTTTATTCCGTAATCTTCATTTGCATTTATATCTTTAAATCCACCTTCTAATGCAAATCTAGATACATCTTTGAACCTTCCTCTTTGAGTCTTAGGAGAAAGTATATACAAATTATCTATTGCTCTAGTTATTCCAACATAAAATAATCTTCTTTCTTCTTCTATATTTTCATCCATGGATGATTTATGTGGAATTGTTTCTTCTGTAGCATTTATTATAAAGACATTTTTAAACTCCATTCCCTTAACACCATGAATAGTACTTAGAATTACTCCTTCTTGTACTGCTTTACTTTCTTCTATTTTTTCTTTAACTCTTTCAACATGACTCAATAACTCTATTATAGTTTTTAAACCGTCAGCTGCACTTTTAAATTCTTCTATTATATCCTCAAGCTCTTCTATACTTTGATTGTACCTTTCACCATACTCTTTTAAGTAATCTATATAATCAAGTCCTGAAACTATATATTGTATTGCACCTGATAATGAAAGTTTATTTAAATATAGTATATCTCTTCTTAACTCATCTAACTTTTTAGCTTGATATGGTGGAGTATCTTTTTTATCTATTAATATATCAAATGGAGATTTATCTTCTAATGAATTTCTTATATACTCTAAATTTGATTTACTAACATATCTAAAAGGCTTATTAATTACTGATAAAAAACTTTCCTTATCTTTTATGTTTATTGAAAGCTTTAAATATGAAAGTATATCCTTACATATAAAGTGCTCAAAAAAATTATACCCTTTATCTAATAATACAAATGGAATTCGTCTACGAGTAAATGTATCTATCATACTCCTTGCTTCCATATTTGTTCTATATAAAACTGCATTATCACTCAGACTATCAATAGATTTTTCAATTATACATGCTATTTCATCCCCTTGAATTTTCTCATCATAAGGGGTTGTAAATTTTATTATACCAATAGAGTCCTTATATGAATTTATAACTTTATCATTTCTGCTCTTATTATTCTTTATTACTTCTTTTGATACTTCTACTATATTTTCATTACTTCTATAATTTATAGAAAGATATATCTTTTTAGCTTCTGGGAATATTTCATCAAATCTTACCATATATTCTGGTTTTGATCCTCTGAAACTATAAATGCATTGATCCTCATCTCCAACTGCAAAAAGTGAATTTTCCTGATTTATCATTTTTAAAAACTGAATTTGTAATTCATCGCAATCTTGAAACTCATCTACTAAAATATATTTAAACAATTCTCTATATTTTAGTAATATATTAGGATTATCCCTTAATAAGTTTATTACCTTAATTGATAAATCATCAAAATCCCAAAGCCCATTTTTAGATTTATATTCCTCATACTTCTGTAAACATTCAATAAAAATATCTTTTGCCATAGTAGTTTTAAATTCTTCTATATCTTTTAAAGAAGTTTTAAAAAATGATATATTATTCAATGCCTCTTTTATTTTATCCTCACTTACTTCATCTGAATACTTGGCTAAAACAGATTTTATTATTCTATGAGAAATACCTCCATCAATTATTGATATATTAAATCCCTCTCTTAAAAGTATTTTATAAAACAATCCATGAAATGTTCCAAAAAAAGGCGCAATCTCTTTATTAAATACATTTTTATATCTATTTCTCATATTATCAGCTGCTGCTCTCGTAAAAGTTATTATGATAATATTACCTAATCTCACTTTTAGCTCATTTACTAAATAATTTACTCTATTTATAATAACTGTAGTTTTTCCTGAACCTGGTGCAGCAACAACTAGTACATTTTTCTCTTTTATATAAACAGCTTCTTTTTGATATCTATCTAAACTAATATTCATATCTGCTCCTTTTTATATACTATTATTGACTTTTTCATGCTATAAATAACTATATTGTAATAATTTATGTATAGATGTACAATATATTTATATATTGTAATGTATTCTACAGATAAATTCATCTACTATTTTAAATGTATATAAGTTATAATCATAGATTTAACATTTAACTTGACTTCAAATAATTTACAGTCTATAAATTGTTTATTATCTTAGTAACTTATATAAAAAATCAAATAATATATATGCTTTCAATTTCACAAATTTTACGTAATAAGTATATTCAAAAATTAATATACTTATAACTTTAATTATGTAAATTATTAATTGAACCATATATATCTTTATAAGAGGAGAAAAGCATGGAAAACTTAATTAGATTTGATGTTACTAATGAACGTAATCTTACTATGTTAGTAGACTTTTATGAACTAACAATGGCAAATGGATATTTTACTAAAGAAATCGAAAATAAAATTGCATATTTTGATATGTATTTTAGAAGAGTTCCAGATGGTGGTGGATACTGTATAATGGCTGGTGTAGATCAGCTTATACAATATCTAAACAACTTGAATTTTACTCAATCTGATATAGAATATTTAAGAAGTAAAAATATATTCTCTGAAGAGTTTTTAAATTACTTGAAAAATTTTAAATTTGAATGCGATGTATGGGCAATACCAGAAGGAAACTTTGTTTTCCCAAACCAGCCCTTAGTAATAGTTAGGGGACCTGTAGTTCAAGCTCAATTTATTGAAACAATGATATTACTTACTATAAACCACCAAACACTTATAGCTACTAAAGCTAATAGAATTTGTAGAGCTGCTTCCGGAAGAACAGTTATGGAATTTGGTTCTCGTAGAGCACAAGGCTATGATGGCGCAATTTATGGTGCTAGAGCATCAATAATTGGAGGTTGTGATTCAACTGCTTGTACAATAGCTGATAAATATTTTGATGTTCCTGCTGTTGGAACAATGGCTCATAGTTGGGTTCAATTATTTGATACAGAATACGAGGCTTTCAAATCTTGGGCTGAAGTATATCCGGATAATTGCTCACTTCTTATTGACACTTATAACGTCTTAAAATCTGGTTTACCAAATGCAATAAAAGTATTCGATGAAATATTAAAACCTATGGGTAAAAGACCTAAAGGAATTAGAATTGACTCAGGTGATATAACTTATTTAACTAAAAAATGTAGAAAGGCTTTAGATGCTGCTGGATACCCAGATTGTAATATAATAGTGTCTAACTCCTTAGATGAGCACATAATAAGAGATGTATTAAATCAAGGTGCTTGCATAGATTCATTTGGTGTTGGAGAAAGATTAATTACCGCTAAGTCAGAACCTGTTTTTGGGGGCGTATACAAGCTTGTGGCTGTAGAAAATAATAATCAGATTATCCCTAAAATAAAGATAAGTGAAAACACTGAGAAAATTACCAATCCAGGCTTTAAAAAAATATATAGAATTTATGACAATGAAACTCATAATGCAATAGCTGATGTAATAGCTTTAAATCATGAAGTTATTGATGAATCAAAGCCACTTGAAATATTCCATCCTATTGAAACATGGAAAAGAAAAACTGTTACTAATTTTTACGTTAAAGATTTAATGGTAAAAATATTTGATAAAGGTACTCAAGTTTATGAAAGCCCATCAGTTTTAGAAATAAAGGAATTTTCAAAGAATGAAAGCTTAAAAATGTGGCCTGAAATATTAAGATTTGAAAATCCTCACAATTATTATGTAGATTTATCACAAGATCTGTGGACGCTAAAGCAAGATTTACTTCATAAGTGCATAAAATAAAAAAGAGTGATTTAATCACTCTTTTTTATTTATTTTAATAATTAATAACTTTATCATCCATATTATAATTTAAATACCTATCTTGTGAATAAAATAAGTCTTCATCCATATTATCAGCAAATTTCGCTTTGTTATTTGAAGATAAAAACTCCTTAAATGGACAAATATCAGCTTCATTATTTTTAGGATACATAGGACATGTATTATAACAACTTATTTTTTCTTTATTGTTTGACCAAAACGGACACTTACTCATACTTCTCCCCCCAATACCTAAAATGTGAAAACGAAATCACAATTTTCTTATATTATATTATATCTTTTTGCTAAAATAAAGTATTTTATATCCATTTTTGAAAAATAAATATCGACTTAATTCCCTATATTTTTACACCACTCAATAGCGCTATAATATACATCAACTAATACTCCATAATCTATTTTTAAATTAGTACATTGCTCCTCTATTTTTTTATTATCAAGTACTTCGTAAGCTAGAGCTAACTCCAAAATATCCCTTAAAATATTTTTCTCTCCAATTAAAGCCTTCTTGATTTCTATATTAACAGGTAGGTTTTCAACAACATAATTAATATCTTTCTCCATCATTAAATGCAAATTTGAAAACAATCCAACCATAAAAGCTGATGATAAATCATTGTAGCATAGTATCTTAGATATTTCTTCACAGAATTTAGCTCTTATTACTATATTCTTAGCATACTCATCACTTTTACCAGATGATATTTCTACAACTGATAATATTGATAACCACTTTCTAAGTTCTTCTCTTCCAATTAACATTATCGCTTGCTTTATAGATTTAACTTCTTGAAGAAAGCTAAAATAAGATGAATTTATAAATCGTAAGAATTTATATGTTAAAGCAATATCTGTCTTCATTGTATACTCAACTTTATCTATATCATAATCTTCTCTTATTAATTCTACCAAAAGTGTAAAAATACTCGTATTCTTTATTGCCATATCTTTTCCTAAGAATATAGATGGCTTACTATAATAAAATCCTTGAAAATAATCATATTCAAGTTTTTTTGCTTCTTCCAAATCCTCTAATGTTTCTATTTTTTCAGCTAGCATTTTGATTTTAAACTTTTTACAAATTTGTGCAATTCTTCTTCTAGATTCCTTAGATGAAAGAAGAAAATCAATTTTTACTATATCTATAACACCAATAAAATTTATAATATCATCTATATCAACTACATCATCTATAGCTATATAATACCCTAATTCTTTTAAATAAGATAATTGATTAATTACATCTTCTGATGGATTAACACTTTCAAGTATCTCTATTACTACTCTTTCTTTTGGTAATAATGTTGCAATATTCTTCTTTATTAACTTTTCTGAAAAATTAACAAAAGCTGGTTTATTATCAGTTAATATATCTAAACCAAAAGATGATATATTATCTATTACTTTATATGTAGCCTCCTCATCTTCAATACTATCATTGAAATTATTTTTTAAAGAATTCCTATAAAGTAATTCATAAGCTACTACTTTTTCTTCTTTATTATATATTCCTTGCCTAGCTATAAAAATATCCATTTTCTCATCCTCTATTATTAATTTATAATTATTATATACTAATAATATGCAATTTAAAATAAATTAAGTAAATTTAACAAAAAAGTAAAAAGATATGGAATTAGTGCTTATATTCTACACATCTTTCCATATCTATAATAGTATATTTAAACCATTAATTATCTTATCTTTTACAATGACTACTATTCTTAACCACTGATATATTTATTATTTCATTAGTAAATGCTTTAAGAAGTGCTTTTTCTAAAACTTTTTCTTGGTCAAAATTTTCTATATCCCTACATTCAGCAAATACTTTATTTATTTCGCCATCTACATTTCTATATGTTAAAGTTACATATGGTTTTTCATATTCCACTTTAATTATCTTTAATCCCCATGATATTTGCGCATAATCACCATCTGTAGTAAGTTGTGTTAATTCTCTTAATCTTACTTTCTCCTCTGAAGGATCAGTTATTTCAATCAATTCGTCTCCAACCTTATATTTTGCCATTTTATTTCCTCCTTATAAATATAATTTTATCTTTATTATATATTATTGCTAATTTTTATGATATTATTATTTTATAAACATAAATAATTTACACTTTATGCAATTGTTAATTTATTAACAACCTTATTGTTATATTATCATATCAAATTTATAAATACAAGAGTAATAAGGAAATTTTAGTACATAACGAGAAAACTTTGCCAATTAATATTAATTATTCTTTACTATTAATTGCTAAAAAACATATATTGACACTTAATATCTTATATTATATAATTACATTAACAATAAAAAAGGATGGTGTATTATGGAGAATATAACTTCTATCTTCAGAGAAAAGAAACTAAAACTTACTCCTCAAAGATTAGCAGTTTATAAATATTTAATGAGTACAAATGAACATCCTTCTGCAGAAATTATATACAAAGCACTTCAACCTGAGTATCCTACTATGAGTTTAGCTACAGTTTATAAAGCATTAAAGACTTTAGTAGAAGTTAAATTAGTTCAAGAAATTAATGTTGGAGAAGGCAATTTTAGATATGATGCTAATTCACATGAACATGCTCATATTCAATGTATCAACTGTAGTAAGGTAACTGATTTGGAAAATATATCATTTACGACTCTTAATCGTACTGCTGAGGAGTGCTCAGAATATAAAGTTCTATCAAATAGAATATTTTTTTACGGATTATGTAAAGATTGTCAATAAATGATTAAGCTAGAAATTTTAATTAATTTCTAGCTTTTTATTTATTTTGTATTAATCACTACTAAGCCTCATATAATAAATTGAGGTGATTATATGGCAAGATTTATAATTATTAAAAAGAATGTTGCACTCTCTTATGTAATAAATTTTCTTATACTTTTTGTAGTTGTATTATCGACTTATTTTTTTCTTACTAATAATAATTCTATAGAAACATTTACTCCTATTACTTCAAAAAACTATACTGATTTTGATTTAGATGGAGACGGCGAAAATGATAAGATTGAAATATCCAAAGAAAATAATAGCTACATATTAAATATAAAAAGTAAAGATAAAACTTATTCACTTGTTAATATGGATGGATCTAATTTACTTGGAGATTCACTTATAAAATGGCCCATTAAAGTGAATGTTATAGATTTATCTAGAAATAACATTCCAGAAATCGTTGTACAACTATCCAAAGATAAATCTCCTGTAAACTATGTTTTTTCATGGAATGGTTCTAAATTTGTAAATACATTTGTTTCCACAGATAATATAATTGGGATACTTGATTCTAATAATAACAAAACTCCTAAACTGCTCTCTCTTTCTTCAAGCAAAGGTGATGGCTCTACAAAAGGTTCTCTCTTCTTAGGCAATGACATAAAAGATATAACATTTTCAAAAATAAAAGTTCCTGGATTATCTGCCATTCAAGGATTTATAGATGTGATTGAAGCTCCTTACGAATTATCCGAAGCGCCTAACATTTTCACTTCTAATATAGATAGTACTGAACTTGCAATATTATGGGGATTAGATAAAGATAATACAAGATATTCCTTCCAAAACGGCTATTTTTCAGATTTTAAATGGGATTCAAATGGAAATATATTAGGAGTAAATTGGACATTATCATTTGAATCTGTAAAAAATACAAATGATTCCTCTCCTGCTAAAGAGCTATTATTATATTTAACAGTAGAAGATGATGGATATGGTTCACTTAAAATATCTTCAATAAAGAAAGTATAAAATTAAAAGGCCGCTATAAGCGGCCTTAAAAGGGGGATGGGGGGGTTTTAGCTTAAACGAAGATTTCTCATCGCTTGCTATAGGAGAATACTTCTCCGGTACAATAATATTATTTACATCTACTTATCTTTTTATACACTTCTTTAATAACTTTCTAAATTTTTATTATTCTTTAAAATACCCATTATGATAAGCTTCTATAATCTTATCTATAAAATTAGCTTTTTTTGAATCAACTATACTTTTTATAGCTATTAACATTTGTATGTTCTCATCATCATCTAGTAAATCATCATCAAAACTGTCACTATTTCTATCAGTCATATCCACATCTTTATCATTAATATCCAACTCTTTATCATTGCTAGAAGTGAAACTTGGAGTGTTATTTAATGAAGTGTTATTATTCCCTAAGTTAAAGCTTCCCATACCTAAATTATTCATCATACCTTGCAAAGCTCCTAAATCAAATCCACTTCCATTATTCATACTATTTCTACTTTGTTGATTATTTCCAGACTGACCTAAATTAAAGTTATTTAAATCTAACCCATCCATCTTCATAGATGAAAGCATATTTCCAATTTGACCCATATCTATATTACCACCAAGCATACTCATGAGTTGGGCGGGGTTTATACCAAATGGAGCATTATTATTTATTCTATTACCGGCGCCTTCATTAATCTTTCTATCCCCTTTATGTCTATGTCTCTTTTTTGACATTTAGGTTCCTCCTATTTATATTTCTGTTGCTTTATTATATGTAAAAAATTCAAATATGTTTATAATTTTAGGCATTTTTTTGGAGGGCTAAGCCCTCCATCCTCTACACTAATAGCAGCAACCGTCTCCGCCAAATAAGCTTCCTAAACAGCCTCCACATAGTAAGAATAATAAAATTATTAAAACTGAACAGTTATTATTTAAAAGACCTGATCCACATGCAATCAATAAGAATATAATAGGTGTAATACAACTATTCATTCCCCCAAATATATTTCCAGTTCCACAACATGGCATTGGCTCACAGCAGCAATCATCATAATCTCTTTTATGGGAATGTTTCTTTGACATAACTATCTCTCCTCTCTAATTTAAATTAGCATAATCCGCCAAATATATTTCCGTTTCCACAGTTACCGAATCCTGAGCAACCGTTGCAAAGGAATAGAATTACTAATAAGAATAGATAAGATGAGCAGTTTCCAGCTCCACCATATCCGCCGCCATATCCTTCACAGCAACAATCACGTTTACGTTCTTTCTTGCAGCAACATCTATTATTATTTCCGCCGCCGAATCCTCCACTATAGAATAGTATTAATAGTATCCATATCCAACTTCCAAATCCAGAACCACATCCTACATTATTAAATGGTCCTTGGTTTGAACATTGGGGTGCAATATTATCACTACAACCACATGAATTTAAACCATTTAGAATTTCATTCATTTCCATAACTTACTCCTCCTTAGGGTTTTTGTTTTTTTGTTTTATAGTATATACTATTCTCTCGAATAATAATTGCCACTGTTTTTTATTGTAATATTTTAAATTTTTATAAATAAAAAAGGAACTTATAGTATTTATTATAAGTTCCTTTATATATTATTCTTCTATATTCTGAACTATAGGCCCAAAAAGGGTATCTATTAATTCATCTTTTCCTTTTTTATTAACTGAAGAAAAGAAATATAGTTTATCTTCCTTTTCTAAATTTAACGCTTCTCTAATTACTTTTTCACTTTTTCTTAATTCATTATTAGACAGCTTATCACTTTTAGTTGCTATAACTACCTCATCATACCCATAAAACTTAATCCATTCATGCATTTGTATATCATCAGCTGTAGGCTTATGCCTAGAATCTACTAAAAGTACTACCCTTTTTAATTCTTGTCTTCCATTTAAATAAGTTTCTATAGTTTTTCCCCAACTTGCTTTTTCAGTTTTAGATACTTTAGCATATCCGTATCCAGGCAAGTCAACTAGATAAAATTCATCTCCATTTATTATAAAGAAATTAATTAATCTTGTTTTTCCTGGTGTTTGACTAACTTTTGCAAGCTTTTTCCTATTAGTCAAAGCATTTATTATAGAACTTTTACCAACATTAGAACGTCCCACAAAGGCTATTTCTGGCAGTCCAGTTATTGGATATTGCTCTTTTTTAACTGCAGATATAACAAAATCTGAATTTTTAATTTTAATCAATAGTATCAACTCCAATTATAGCTTTATTTAACACTTCATTAACATGATCAACTGTAATGATATCAAGCTTATTTTTTACTGTATTTGGTATTTTAATTATATCTTTTTCATTTTCTCTTGGTATTATTATAGTATCAATTCCAGCTCTATAAGCAGCAATTGATTTCTCCTTTAATCCACCTATTGCAAGTACTCTACCAGTTAGGGTAACCTCTCCAGTCATGGCAACATTACTTCTTACCTTTTTATTAGTCAATGCTGAAATAATAGATGTAATTATAGTAACTCCTGCAGAAGGGCCATCTTTCTTTATAGAACCTTCTGGGAAATGTATGTGAATATCAGTATTCTTATAGAACTCTTCGTCTATACCATATTTTACTGCATTAGATCTTACAAATCCAAATGCAATTTTAGCTGATTCTTGCATAACATCACCTAACTGTCCTGTAAGCACCAATTTACCTGTTCCTTTCATAGTAACAGATTCTACTGGCAACGTATCTCCACCAGCAGCAGTCCACGCCATACCTTTTACTACCCCAACTCTATCTTCTGTTTCCTTTATATCAAAACTATATATCTTGCTTCCTAAATATTTCTCAATTCTATTAGAAGATATTGATATTGACTTCTTATCATTCTTTATCATTTCTGTAAGAGATTTTCTTATTAATTTTCCTAAAACTCTTTCTAAACTTCTTACTCCAGCTTCTCTAGTGTAAGAGTTTATTATTTCCTTTATAGAACTTTCAGATATCTTAAATTGATCAGATGTTAACTTATGATCTTTTAATAATTTTGGTATAAGATAACCTTTAGCTATATGATATTTTTCTTCATAAGTATATCCAGATACTTCTATAATCTCCATTCTATCTAATAGCGGCGCTGGTATTGTATCTAGTGAATTAGCTGTTGTTATAAATAATACTTTGGATAAATCCATATCTAACTCTAGATAATGATCTCTAAATGTATTATTTTGTTCACTATCTAATACTTCTAAAAGAGCATCTGCAACATTACCTCTATTATCTGATCCTAACTTATCTATTTCATCTAATAAAATAAGTGGGTTATTAACTTTAGCTTCCTTTAAGGCATAGGCTAATCTACCTGGGATTGCCCCAACATAAGTCTTTCTATGACCTCTAATTTCCGCTTCATCTCTAACTCCTCCTAGAGACATTCTTGTATACTTTCTATTAGTTGCATTTGCAATTGATTTAGCTATTGATGTCTTACCTACTCCAGGAGGCCCAACTAAACATAATATAGGTCCTTTTAGATTATTTGTATATTGTTTTACAGCTAAATATTCTACTATTCTTTCTTTTACTTCTTCTAGGCCATAATGTTCATTATCAAGTATTTTTTCTGCTTCTTTTACATCAAAATTATCCTTTGTTGATTTACTCCAAGGTATATCAAGTATCCAATCTAAATAAGTTCTTATTACATTACTTTCAGAACCTTGACCAGATGCTGATTTTAACCTTGAAAGTTCACTTTCAGCTTTTTCTCTTACATGCTTAGGTAATTTAGCCTTCTTAATTCTTTCTTCATATTTAGATATCTCTTTTTTGTCTTCATCATCTTCTCCAATTTCTTCTTGGAGTACTTTTATTTGCTCTCTTATATAATATTCACGCTGAGATTTATCAACACTTTCTTTAAGCTTCTTACCTATTTTCTTTTCAACATTTATTATATCTATTTCATTTTCTAATATAACAAGTAGCTTTTCTATTCTATTGATACAATTAATTTCTTGTAATATTTCTTGTTTTTTATCTTCATCTACAATTACATATGAAGCAACTATATCTACAAGTTCACTATAATTCTCTATTGTATCAAATATAGATATAACATTATTTCTTATATTTCCTGAAGCTTTAATATATTTACTAAAACTCTTTTTTAAAGAATTTATATAAGCTTCAATATTTTCATATTCTTCATTTGAAGGTTCTTCTATTCTTTCTACTGATACTTTTAAATATTCTTCACTTGAATCTAATTCTCTAATTTCTCCTCTATCTAATCCTTCGACTAAAACCCTTATTACATCATTTGGTAGTTTTATTATTTGTTTTACCTTACATATAGTTCCTATATCATAAATATCACCAATTTCTGGTTCCTCTATTTCATAATCCTTTTGAGTTGCTAAGAATATATCTGTTTGCTTTTCCATCGCTGCTTCTATAGCTGCCTTAGACTTTTCTCTTCCTACATCAAAATGTATTATCATATTAGGAAAAATACTAATTCCCCTTAGAGGAATCAAAGGTAGAGCCATTAATTTTTCACTCATTTATTCCCATCCTCCTTACATTATTATGTAACTTTTATAGTATACACATAAAATTATTATTTTTCAATCTATTTTAATCTATACAATACATAATACTTAAATTTTCATATAAAATAAATAATATTAATTATCATATTATATTTATTATTATAATTATAATATAAACTTGAAATTTAGCAATGGACAATATTAGTAATGAATAATACTATTAAACTAATTTATACTCTTCGACTTATAATCAAAAAAGCTGCCTTACGACAGCTCATTAAAAATTATGGATATATCTTTATCTATAAATATAACTTTATTGATGTAAATTTTTCTAGATTACTAAATGTAGAATGTTATTCCTCTCCTTTAGCTGATAATATATCTATATTGTTGTTAACAACTATATCCTCAACAGCTATATCTTGAACAATTACATCTTTTAATATTGATTCCTCTATAACTTCATTTAAGCTTTTGACAGCTACAACTTTTATCCCTTCTATATCTTTAAAACTATCCTTCCAATTTTCAGTTGGTATAATTACTTTTGTTGCTCCAGCCTTTTTTGCTGCATTTATTTTTGCATTTACTCCTCCAATAGGCTTAACTTCTCCCAAAAGACTTATTTCCCCAGTCATGGCAACTTTATTACTTACCTTAACTTTATTTATAGCACTATATATAGCAGTTGCAATTGCTATTCCTGCTGATGGTCCATCAACCGGCATCCCTCCAGGAATATTTATATGTATATCATAATTTTCGCACTCTAAATTAAAGATATTGTTTAAAACTGTAAGAACATTTTGTATTGATGAGTATGCTGTACTTTTTCTTCTTATTTTTCTATTATTACTACTTATTTCTTCTTCCTCAACAATACCTGTAACCTTTAAATTTCCTATTCTGTGCGTAACTTTCTTTGCTGTTGCTTCTATCTCCATTAATATACCTATATTAGCTCCATGTACTGCTAATCCATTAACTACTCCTATTTCTGATTTATCCTTAACTTTCTTATCAGGAATTTGAGTATAATTTCCATTTTCTACAACCCACTGTATATCATCTATATTTATATCACTTCTATTTTCATTTATTGCTACTCCTGAAGAAAGCTGTATTAAATTTACAACATCTCTTCCATTAGTACAATACTTTGAAATTAAATCTAAACATTTATCATCTATTTCTAATCCAACCTTATTAGCTGCGTTTTTGGCTATTGTCTTTATTTCCTCAGGATGTAAGGATCTAAAGAATATTTCAACACACCTTGATCTTATAGCAGGAACTATTTCTTCTGGACTTCTTGTAGTAGCTCCTATTAGCCTAAAATCTGCTGGCAGCCCATTATCAAATATTTCTTTTATATAATCTGGCATATTAGGATTTTCACTACTGTAATATGAACTATCCAAAAATACTTTTCTATCTTCTAGTACTTTAAGTAACTTATTTAGTTCTATAGGATGCAATTCTCCTATTTCATCCATAAATAACATTCCTCCATGTGCCTTTGTAACAGCACCCGGTTTAGGTTGGGGGATTCCTGCAACACCTAGAGAGCCAGCCCCTTGATAAATTGGATCATGTACTGAACCTATTAAAGGATCCGCTATTCCTCTTTCATCAAATCTTATTGTCGTTGCATCAATTTCTATAAATTTTGCATCTTTCTTAAAAGGAGATTTTTCCACCTTCTTAGCCTCTTCTAATACTAACCTAGCAGCAGCAGTCTTCCCCACCCCTGGCGGTCCATATATAATAACATGCTGTGGATTAGGTCCACATAAAGCAGCTTTTAAGGCTTTTATTCCATCTTCTTGCCCTATTATTTCTTCAAACTTAGTTGGTCTACTCTTCTCTGTTAACGGTTGGGTTAATTGAATGCTCCTCATTCTGTTTAACTTATCCATTTCCTTAACATTTTCTCTCTCAATAACAACCTTATTATTACTATGGCTTTTATTGTTGTTTACCATATAATAAATAAATATTATCATAGTCGTTATTTGCAATACCACCAATACTTCAGTCATAAATTTTGCATTACCTTTTAAAAAGTTAATGCTCCCTCCCTTCTTTTAGTCATATCAATATTATTAACTTAATTAAAGGTTAATATTCCATAAAAAAAGGGGGAATTACCATTACTTTTCTTGAAAATATTTTATTTTTTATGTTTAAAAACAAAAAACATCTTATAGTTAGATATAACAATAAGATGTTTTTTTATTATGCAGTTTCTATGCCTTTTCTTTTCTTAGTTTTCTTAGCTTTTAATTGAGGTCGTACTTCACCTTCAGCTAATTTAACAATTTCCGGATTATTTTTTTCTTTTATACAATCTTCATTTATAATAACTTTAGATATCGATTCGTCAGAAGGAATATCAAACATAACTTCTGTCATCATTTCTTCTACTATTGATCTTAAACCTCTAGCACCAGTTTTTCTTTCAATAGCTTCATTTGCTATTGCTTTTAATGCATCATCAGTAAAATCTAGTTCAACATTATCAATCTCAAAAAGCTTTCTATATTGCTTAACTAAAGCATTTTTAGGCTGAGTTAATATATTCACTAATGCATCATTATCTAATGATTCTAAGGTTACTACAACTGGTAATCTACCAACAAATTCAGGTATAAGTCCAAATTTTAATAAATCACTTGGCATTATATCTTTAAGTAGTTTACCAACATCTTTAGTATGTCTAGATGTTATATTAGCACCAAATCCTATAGAACTCTTTTCAGTTCTTTTTTCTATTATTTTATCTACACCATCAAATGCTCCACCACAAATAAATAAAATATTAGAAGTATTTATTTGTAAGAACTCTTGATGTGGATGTTTTCTACCACCTTGAGGCGGTACTGAAGCTGTTGTTCCTTCAAGTATTTTTAATAATGCTTGCTGAACACCTTCTCCTGAAACATCTCTAGTAATAGAAGGATTTTCAGATTTTCTTGCAATTTTATCTATTTCATCTATATAAATTATTCCTTTTTCTGCTCTTTCTATATCGTAATCGGCATTCTGGATTAACTTTAATAGAATATTTTCAACATCTTCTCCTACGTATCCTGCCTCTGTTAATGTTGTTGCATCTGCTATAGCAAATGGAACATTTAAAAACTTTGCTAATGTTTGAGCTAGAAGCGTTTTACCAGATCCCGTAGGTCCTAATAAAAGTATATTACTCTTTTGTAATTCAATATCATCGTCTATCAAATTAGAGTTTATTCTCTTGTAGTGATTATAGACAGCAACAGATAATGATTTTTTAGCTTTTTCTTGACCAATTACATATTGATCTAAATAATTTTTTATTTCATTTGGTTTTGGAACACTTGTTGTATCTAATTCAATACTGTCCTCAAATTCATCCGCTATTATTTCTGAACATAAATCTATACACTCATCACAAATATATACACCTGGTCCAGCTATTAATCTTTTAACTTGTTCTTGATTCTTCCCACAGAAAGAACATTTAAGTTGTTTCTTCTCATCGTACTTAGCCATAAATTCACCTCGCTTAGATTAAGATAGAACTTTACTTAGTTCTTACCTTTATCATTTTTTCGTAATTACCTTATCTACTAACCCATAATTCATAGCTTCTTCTGCTGTCATAAAGTAATCTCTCTCAACATCTGCTTTTATTTTTTCTAGAGGCTGATTAGTATTCTCACTTAATATTCTATTTAATGATTCCTTAATCTTTATTATTCTCTTTGCGTGTATATCAAAATCAGTTGCTTGACCTTGGAAACCACCTAAAGGTTGATGAATCATAATTTCACTATTTGGTAATACAAACCTTTTTCCCTTTGCTCCAGATGAAAGTAAAAATGACCCCATTGAAGCTGCCATGCCTATACATATAGTAGATACATCAGGCTTAATATATTGCATTGTATCATAAATAGCCATACCCGCAGTTATTGATCCTCCTGGACTATTTATGT
Organism: Clostridium sp.; assembly: GCF_017888565.1. GTDB lineage: Bacteria > Bacillota > Clostridia > Clostridiales > Clostridiaceae > Clostridium. The sequence goes on along the minus strand of NZ_JAGHFX010000016.1, from coordinate 16,170 downwards.
AAAGATGGATATCTTTATCAGGATCTTCACTTTCTAAGAATAATAACTGTGATACCACTAAATTAGAAGTGGTATCATTAATTTCTCCACTTAACATAATTATTCTATCTTTTAATAACCTTGAGAAGATATCATAAGATCTTTCTCCTCTACTAGTTTGCTCTACGACCATAGGAACTAAACTCATTTTTATTCCCTCCTTCTCTATTTTCTACCTTCTTTTATAATATATCCATATTCTTAAAAAACTAATTATATTAAATTATATAAAATTTTATTTATTTTGTTAATGAATATTTGAAATAATTGCCAGAATTTTATTCTAGCAATTATTTTTTGTATATTATTTATTATTTTCAACTAAAAACTTTATAGTCTTTGATACTTTAACATCAGCAAGAAGTGCTGCTCTTTGGCCATTCATTAATAAATCAACCATTTTTTCGTCTTCTTCAGCTGAATACATTTTTGCAACTTCCTTAGCTTTTTCTTTTAATTCTTCTTCTGTTGCATCTATATTTTCAGCTTTTTCTACAGCTTCTAAAACTAAATCTGTCTTTACTTTAACTTCTGCGTTTTCTTTCATATATTCTCTCATTTTTGCTTCGTCTGTGCCAGTAAATTGGAAATATTGTTCTAGATTTAAACCTTGATATTGAAGTCTTTGTTCTAAGTTTCTTACCATTGTATCAATTTCTTTTTCAACCATAACTTCCGGAACATCAACCTTAGCATTTTCAACAACAGCTTTTATAATTGCATCTTCATATTCTCTTTCTGCTTTATTGTTGTTTTCTTCTTCCATCTTCTTAACAATATCTTCTTTTAATTCTGCTAATGTATCGAATTCTGAAACTTCCTTAGCAAATTCATCATCAATTTCAGGTAATTCTTTTATCTTTATTTCTTTTACTAAAACTTCAAATTTAGCTTGCTTATTATTTAATTCTTCTCTTCCATAGTTTTCTGGGAAAGTTACGTTAACTTCTACTTTGTCTCCAACTTTCGCTCCAACTAATTGATCTTCAAAAGTATCTATGAAAGTACCTGATCCTATTTCAAGTGAATAGTCTTTACCTTCTCCACCTTCAAATGCTACATCATCAATAAAGCCTTTGAAATCAATACCTGCTGTATCCCCAGTAGCTATTTCCCCATCTTCTTTAGTTTCAATTCTAGCATTTTTTTGTTGCATTTCTTTTAATTTTTCATTTATTGCATCTTCTGTAACTTCATAAGATGGCTTTTCAACTTTTAATCCTTTATATTCTCCTAATTCAACTTCTGGATAAACTGTAACTTCTGCAGTATATACAAATTCTTTTCCTTCTTCTGCAGTTACTATGTCTACCTTCGGATAATCAACAGGAATTATGTTGTTTTCCTCTAATGCCTTTGAATATGATGCATCTATTGCAAAATTAACTGCATCTTCAATTAAAACTCCTATACCATAGTATTTTTTAACTATCGCCATAGGAACCTTTCCTTTTCTAAATCCTGGTACATTAAAGTTTTTAACGTTTTTATTATAAGCTCTTTTTATAGCTTCTTGAAATTTTTCAGCCTCAACCTTTATTTCAAACTTAATAACGTTTTTCTCTATTTTTTCCATTTTAGCTTCCATTGTACTCTTCCTCCTAAAATAGTAAGATACTATCATAATTGATATAACTAGCTTATTATACCATACTATATCAAATACTTTCAAATATTTGTTTATTTAAATTTATCTTAGTTGACTAAATCACTATTTTGATTTACATATTTAACATTGCCATCAATCACAACTTCTAATCCCTTTTCTTTCAAATCTCCAAATTTTATTTCCTTACCTTTAGAATTCCATAAGGTTTTATGGCTATTATCATTTAAATCTATAACCCATATATATTTATTTAAATCATATCCAAAATAAGGTACATTACTAATGTATGCAACTTTTGTATCTGTTACAAACTTTGCTTCTACATTCCATAAGTATCCTTTATATGTTTGAAGAACTGAATCTTTATTAAATATTTCTCCATTTGGAGCTGTATATTTATCTTTTGTTATATTAGCCTCTTTATTATTTACATTAAAAATCTTCATATTTTGATTTTCATCTATAGTTAAAATTAAATTCTTTGCATTATTCATAAAATAATAAATATTGCTTTGAACTTCCTTTATATCTTTAAATTTTATAGTTCCATTTATTTCTTCATATTCTGCTTTTAATATAGAATTTTCATTAACAGCAAATTCCATAGTTTTACCCTCTGGTTCTTTAGGCGCTTCTTCAACCATTTCTCCATTTTCACTATTTTCACTATTTTCTGTATTTTCAATTTCTTCATTTACACTGTTAGAAGGCTTATCTGCATCAATCCACATTTGAACTTTATTCTTAAATGTGTCCATATTTATACTATTCATAGCTATTTTCATAAATATAATGCCTATAATCAAAACTCCTATAAAAGAAATAGTAGCTATTATTCTTCTTCGTTTTTTCATTTTCCTCTCATAATCTCTACTGAATATGCTAGGTCTTCTCACACCTAATACCTCCCATAATTTATATTTTATATTAAAAGCTTTTACATTTATTTATTATAAAATACATTTATAGTATTATTTTCTTTTACTTTTGCAACCACAACCTGAACTGCTTCCCTTACTACTACAACATCCACCACATTTTAATAAGCCAAGATCTCTCATTTCTTGTACTGATAGCTTAGCTTCATTTTTTGTATAATCTTCGTAGTCAGGTGTTGACTTTAATATATCTTCATTTTTAAAACTTTTCATTTAAATCACCTCAATTTATATTATATAACGTATTTTATTGAAATCTCTATATATTTTATATATTTTTATATATTTTTATTTTATAAAATGCTAATATTTTCAGAAAAAATCTTATTTTCGATAATTTTTCTAAAAACTATTGGATTTTTTGACAAAATATAATATAATAATTATATAAATTTTACAATTATTTTATTAATTACATATTTTTTCAACATATGAATTAGCCCATACTACTGATAATATTTTTATTATCAGTTTTAATAAAACCCCACATATGTTCATTTATTCCCTTTCTTAAATGAACATAAAACCCTTTAACCTGTGCAGCTTTTGTACAGGTTTTTTTATAATTGATAATTAAGCTTTGCTTATTTTTTTAATTATCAAATGTCAATCATCAATTATCCATTAAAAAAAGGCCTTTCGGCCTTTTTATACATATCCCATAGGACTTATATGTTGTCCATTAATTCTTATTTCCCAATGAATATGAGGTCCAGTACTCTGGCCTGTAGATCCAACATATGCAATAGTTTGTCCTCTTGAAACAGCTTGTCCAACGCCTACTGCAAGTTCACTATTATGTGCATATAAAGTTTGCACTCCACCGCCGTGATCTATAATTATTGTTTTTCCATATCCGGATATCCAACCTGAATATGCAACTACACCACTTTTTGAAGCTGCAACAGGAGCTCCATAAGGATCGCCTAAATCTACACCGGTATGGAATCCTGATTCACCTGTTACAGGATTAATTCTTGGTCCATAAGGATCTGTTACAACTCCGTAACCAGGTCTTAGAAACGTTTCATTATTTGGATCTCCAGGAACTACATTTCCTCCTGAATTCTCTCCTCCACCAGAACCATTTCCACCTGAATTATTTCCATTATTGTTAGAGCCATTATTTATTTCATTAAATATATTATCTAAGGTAGCTTGTAATTCCTTGTTATAGGAAACTAAATCACCAATTTGTTCTTCTATCTCTTTTTCTTTATCTGATAAAGATGCTATTATTCCTGATTTTTGTGATTCTAATCCATATAGCTCGTTCATTTTACTTTGATGGAATTCTTGTTTTACTATGAATTCCTTTTGAGCTTCTTTAAGCTCATCTTGCTTTGCTATTACTTCATTTTTATCAGTTTCTATTTTTTCTAATCTTTTTGAAATCTCAATTTTTTCTTCTTCTAATTGTTTTTGAAGCTCTCTTGCTGATTCCATTAGTCCTTTGTCTAAAGTCATTATTCTAATTACATTTTGAATATTATTAAATAAAGAAACTACACTTTCACTTTTTAATATCATATAAATATAATTTGCAGTTACGTCCATTTTATAGTAATTTCTTACTCTCTGGTCTAATGCTTCTTTTATCTTTCTACCTTCTTCTTCCTTTTCTACAATAAGGGCTTCTTTAGTAGAAATTTCATTTTCAGCACCTGCTATCTCTGAATTTATTCTATCAATTTCACTTTGTACCTCATCTATTTTAGCCTGATACGCATTAACTTCTGCCTGAGCACTTTCTAAATCCTTACTTTTTTCATCAATTTGATTCAAAATCCCTTGAAGTTCACTTGATTGATTTTCTATTTCTCCATTAACTTTCTCTTTTTCATTTTCTAATTTATTTATATCATTTTGATTTTGTTCAATTTTATCTTGTAAGGAACTGCTACTTTCTGCAAGCGCTAATGTATTGCTTGAAAAAATCACTACAACAGCTAAAGTTACTGCTTTTAATTTCTTATTCATAAGTTTTACACCTACCCTTATTCTAAATTAAACTTTTGTACATCGGTTATTTCCCATTTTCCATCAACATATTCCATTTGAGTTAAAAACATTTCATTAACATTATTTTTTATGAACGGGATAAGCTTTTTACTTACACTATAATTTAAATTTATAACTATATTAGCTTTGTAAGTATTATCTTCATAATAAAACTCACTACTTTTAACTTCTGTATTTAATTCAGTAAGCTCATAATTATTTTTTAAGAATAAACTTTCTCTTCTTATATTGTCATAAATTTTACTTTTTGTATTTTCTTCTGCATTTTTTATTAAAGAATAATCGTTCAAATTTAGAGCATTAAAAACACTACTATAAAAAATGTTAGTACAACTGTCTATTTCACTTAATAATTTATCATTAACCATATTAATATCTATATTTATATTTGGTAAGTCTCCCACATTAACTTTTTCACTTTTCAATACACCCCATGGAAATTCTCTTTCCAAAGATATCTTTATATCTTTGTTTATGGGTATTGGGCCATATTTTTTTATATCTTTTACTTTTTTATCTATTTTTTTGTCATTTATAACTACATCTGCATCATCAAAATTTGAAGATAGGCTTATATTAATAGCTTTTAAATTTAATACATATTCCTCATTTTGCATCAAAAATATTTCTTGTTCTTCAGCAACTTCTCCATATAAAGTATCTAATTCCCCTCTTATTTTATATTTCCCGGGAATTAGACCTTTTTTTATCTTTGTTGCATCTATAAGCATATTATCAACATAAATCTTAGCATCATCAAAATTTGTATTAATTTTTATAGAAACAGGCTCTATTTGTATTTTATAATTATTAAAAAATAATATTTTATCATTTTTCAAAGTAAAAAGCCTGCTTTTTTCATTACTTTTTAACCCTCTTATTATATCATCAACTTGTTTAGTATTTTCTGAATAATACTCTGATAACGGCTGTAAATCCCTTTTACTTATTTTTTTATCCTCAACTCTAATCTTTCTATATATTTGTCCAGGTTTATTTTCTTTTAAAGCTATTTCCAGCTTCCTCAAAACAATATCCTTTGAAGCCTTATAGCTCCCTACCCCAAAACCAATTAAAATAAAAAAAACTAAAATCGTGCTAAGTAGTATTTTTCGCTTAATTAGAAATTCTTTAATATTATTAAAACTCAAACTTTTTATATCTCCTTTTAAAAGGCATATGTATTCTTTTAAGTTTTTTAATAATCTATCAAATTTCCTCAAATTTATCAACCCTCTTTACTCTAAAATATCTATTATCCATTTTTTACATGTTACGCACTTATATATTCTTATTACAAATAAATCCAACATTTTTTGTTTTCCTAAGCTTGCTAATGCTTCTACTTCTGCTTGTGTTAAAAACTCATCATTTTCATCTAAAAATCCTGGTATTTCAACTATGTAATTTTTATTTGTCTTTTCACAACATTCATTTTGTCCTACTACTTCTATTTCCTCATACGTAAGATCTTTGCTAAGTTCTTCTATTATAGGCAATATATCTTCAAATTCGTCTAAATTATCTAAAAATTCTTCCTTATAAAATACCAAATCTCTTATTTCGAATAATTTTTTCATAAAAACACACCTTTATTTATATTTTAATTTAATTTTATATTTAATAATACCATTTATCAAGATATTTTGATATTAAGAAACTATTAATAAATATATGATATAATAAAAAAAACAACATTTTATTCTCAAGGAGGGATTATATGATATTTGATAGCCATATGCACTCAAAATTTTCTACAGATAGTGATATGAATATATTAGATGCTATATCTATTAGTAATGAAAAGAATATTGGTATCATAATAACTGATCATATGGATTTAGATTATCCAGTAAAAAATGAATTTAGATTTGATGTTCCTACTTACTTTAATAAATATGAAAAATATAGATCAGATAAATTAAAGCTAGGAATAGAAATTGGATTAACACAAAATACCTTTGCTCAAAATGAAAAAATAGCTTCTAGCCATGATTTTGATTTTATTTTAGGTTCTATACATGCGGTCAAAGATCTAGATATATATTGTGATTATGTACATCAAGGTTATAATAAACATGACTTCTTTTCTTATTATCTAGAAGATATGTTATCTTGTGTAAAATTATATAATAACTTTGATTCCTTATCACACATAGATTATCCTTGTAGATATTGTTTTTTTGAAAATAAAGAAATACCATTCTCAGATTTTGAAAATATTCTTTATGAAATATTCATTACTCTAATAAACAAAGGAAAAGTTTTAGAGTTAAACTCAAGTAGACTTCATATCAATTCAGCTAGAGAATCCTTATTTGATATATATAAACTATACAAAGACTTAGGTGGCAAATATGTTACTTTAGGTTCCGATGCCCATAATCATAAAAACATTTCTAATAATTTTAATATAGCATTAGACTTTATAGACTCCATTGGCTTAAAAGGAGTTTATTTTAACAAAAGAAAACTTCAATATTTCTAAACTAAGAAACAGCTATATTATGTATTTATAATATAGCTGTTTTCTTTTGCATTATTTCATTTCACTTAAATTTATTATCTCTTTTTCTTTAAGCCTATATACTGTCCATTCATCCATAGGAATTGCCCCTAGAGATTTATAAAATCTTATTGATGGTTCATTCCAATTAAGACATGTCCATTCCATTCTCTTACAACCTTCTTCTCTTGCTTTCTGTCCTAAGAATTTAAACACTTCTTTTCCTAATCCTTTTCCTCTAAATTCCTTTTTTATAAATATGTCTTCTAAATAAAGACCACTTCTTCCTATGAATGTAGAAAAATTATAAAAATATAATGCATATCCAACTGGCTTTTCATCTAACTCTAATATTACTACTTCTGCTCTATTATTTTCAAAAATAGAGTTTCTTAATGTTTCTTCTGTTGCAATAACTTCATCTGACATCTTTTCATATTCTGCTATTTCCTTTATTAAGGATAAAATCAATGGAATATCCTCTTCTGAAGTTTCTCTTACTTTAAAATTTCTTATATTAGTATCATAATATCTCATAAAAATTCCCCTCTTCTCTAACTATATATGTTTCTATTAATACTATACATAATTTAAATTAATAATATATTAAATCGTCAATATTTATTTTAAGCTATTTCCTTTATCATAGCTATATCACATCTATCACATACTTCTTCGTTAAAATCTTCAAATCCATACTTTTTATAAAGTTTTATAGCCTTATATAAAGCTGAATTAGTTTGCAAAGTAATTTTTTTATAATTGAGTAACTTAGCAATTTTAAAAGAGTTTTCTATCATTATATTTCCAAGCCCCATTCCCTGAAAATCTTTCTTTAGATACATCTTTCTTAATTCACAAGTTTCATCATTTATCTTATAAATACCATATGTTCCTATTATGGCTCCATTACACTCTATAACTTCAAAATCCCCATTATTTTGAATATAGTATTTAGATATATCAGTTATATCTAAATCCTCTACTTCTGGATTTAAATCTAAACCATAAAGATTCAGTACCTCTCTTACCAAATTTAGTATTTCTACTTCATCTCCATCCCTAGCTTTTCTTATTAAAATGTTCTTCATAAACATGCCCCCTTATTTATCTAAATAAACTAATAAATCTCTATAAAAAAATAGATATATATAATTTTGCTTATTTCGTCACTTCACTCCAAAGTCAACTCAAAATTATATATATCCACTTAAGATTAAATGAAAGGAAATAAGCAACTATTAATATCCTTTATAAGATTTATTGATTTACTAATTTATTAACATTATAAAGGTTTTTTTATAATATTTCATTATAATCATTGAATTTTTTTATGAAAATTTTAAATATATATAGTACTAAAATTAATACAGCTATAAATAGAATTCCTTCAACCATAAATATATTTTTTATAACTCCAGCTTGATATAGAGCTGCCGGAAAATTTATTACAGCATGAATTAATATGGCTACTAGGTAATAGATATATTTTCTTTCTTTCACTGCATACAAAACTACAATTGATAATGATATGTGAATCATAATAGCAAAGATTCTTTCTATTCCAGTCATTGCCCACATAATGGAGCTACTATTTACAAATTGATCATAAGTAGCGCTTATAACTTCCTTTGGTATTAATAATCCCTCCATTATAGATTGAAAACCGCCTTTATTAATTAAAATAGAATAAACTATAGAATTTATACTACTTATTCCGCCAATTAAAATAGCTTCTATTCCACCGTGTCCAAGTCCATATGTTACACCACTCATTAAGTCCCTATCTTTTATTATAAATTTAAAAGATATAAGTCTTGCTGTTTCTTCAAATATTCCAGCCATAAGGCCTCCATATAGCATATACGCTATTGGTGTACTTAATAAAAATTCTGATGTAGTACTATTTAACTTCAAAAAATATGAATGTATTGGAGCTTCCAAGATTTGTACAGAAATAAAAAATGCTGCTGCACCTATAAAGAATACTTTTAAACTTACATTATATTTCCTTTTTAAAAATATAACCCCTACTATAGGTAACAACACACTCACAAGAAAGCTAAATACCATAAAAATAATTGATAAGCTACTAACCATAATTAATCCCCCTTTATAAATTTAAATATTAAACTTTACATCATATACAGCAAATATAATTATTAATAATATAAATAAAACTAATGATATTGATGATTTTTTATTTGCAAAATTAATTGTATAACCTATTCCAACCCTTTTTTCTACCATCCAAGCTGGATCATTCTTATTATAATAAAACATCCCCCATATCCATTTATCATCATCATTCTTGTATAGGTCATCCCCTTCATTTTCTTCTTCTATATTCCGTCCGCCTTGACCTATTAATATAAATATTATTATGAATAAAACCATACTAATAGATATAAAACCATTAATAAAATTCTCTAATGATTTAGTATAAAAATTATAAATTATTCCCAACTGTATCACTGAGTATAATGCAACCATTTCTAACTCTGTTATAAATAAGAATATAGAAATTAACCTTTTAAACTTTTTCTTTCTTTTCACAGCTGTTTCTATATTTCCACTATTTAAATCTACTTTTGAAGTTAAAGTTATTTTCGTTAGCAAAAACATAACTAAGCACATTACAACTTGATATATAGGCATTTTATAAACACTATAAGAATTTATATTTAAAATATATTCACTTCTTTGTATGGTTAATACTAAAATTATAATAGAAATTAATATTGGTACTAAGAAAAGATTATCATTTAATGGTTTATATCTTTCATTTCTCTTTGGTTTTCTTAATGTAGTATCAACAACAACAACATTATTAGTTTTATAATTCCAATTATTCTTTTCTTTTAACTTCTTTATAATTTTATAGTAAATGCCAAATATAATAATATAAATTAAAAGAGCACCTATTAATGATATTGTCATTATCACTGATAATATAGCTTCACTAGCTCTAAAATTCAAAATCATAATTATATTATTTATCGTAAAATAAATACCAAATATATAAAGCACCTTTCTTTTATAATCTTTATTTAAGGCTTTTATTTCACTTGTCTCCTGATACTTTTTAGGAATTCTAACTCCAAAATATATCCCCTTATTAGAAGTATTATTCAAATAATATGATAAAAGAACCATAGTTATTATAACTATATTTGAAGTTAATATAATCATAAGGCTTTGCAAAATAAATACACCTCCTATCTGTATCTTATTATATTCCTCTTATAGCCAAGCATATAATTGCTACTAATACTAGAATTATAGGTAATACCATAATAATCATTCCTATTGGATTTCCTAAATTAATATCCCAACCAATGCCTATTCTTTTTTCCACGAAAATACTTGGATCATTTTTATTGTAATAAAAACTTCCCAATATCCAATGTCTATCATCATCTCTATAAATTTCTTCATCATTCTTTTTAACTTTTATATTTTTTCCGCCTTGTCCTATCTTATAACTTATTAAAAGAAAAACAATTATAGTAATAAATATAACTATTAAGCTAATTATATTTACTTTATTGATGCTCCATCCATACAACGTACAAAATTGTATTAATGCAAATAAAATAATAATTTCTAATGCAATAGTAAATAAAAATACTGAATTAAATCTTTTAAATATTCTTCTTTGTTTTTTTATTTCTTCTAAAGTCCCACCATTTATTTCACTCTTTCCATTAATAGCAAATTTGTTCATAGCGAGTAAAAATAAAATCATTCCTACTTGAATTAAAACTGGAAATAAAGCTAAATAAAAAAAAACCTTGAAAACCACTTTTTTCCACAAAACTATCTGCAACGCCTTGAGCATTATAATGAATTGGAAATAGTTCTGGAACATCTTTATATGACAAAAGAGTCAGTATAAGTGTTATTATAGGAATAATTAATAGTAATAAATAAGTTTTGCTCCTTACACCTACAAAGTCTTCTTTATTTTTAGGTTTTCTTATAGATGTATCTACAACAACTACATTCTTACCTAATTTTCTCCACCCTTTTTCTTCTTTTAATTCACTCATTTTTTTCCAATATATAAAAATTGGAATGTTTGTAATTGCAACTAAAATTAATATTAATAAGGTAAATAAAGATAATTTAGGATAGAAAAAAACTATAGCATTAATAATTAAAATAACTGGTATGCTAAATATTAAGTAAAACTTTTTATATTGTTTTTCTAATTTTAAAATCTCATTATCTTTTTCATATTCCTTAGGAACTCTTACTCCAAATATGATTCCATTATTAGATAACTTATTAACATATAGACCACTAAAAAATGAAATTAAACCTATAAAAATACTCATAGAACATACAATCACTCTTTCCATCATTAACTATTCTCCTTATTTTTAAATTCTAAAAATACCTTATCTATATATAATTTAACTTCCTCTTTACTTATATTCCTGTTAAAACACTGAGCCATATAAAAATATAAATTTTCATCCAAATCACCTCTGAACTTTTCCATTGATTGATTTAAATTCAATGAAACCACTGCACCTTTTCTTCTATCAATTTTAAGATATCCTTCATCCTTGAGCATATTATATGCTTTATTAACAGTATGCATGTTTACCCCTATATCTTCTGCCAATGCTCTTACTGAAGGTAGTTCCTCTCCTATCTCAATTTCAGATTTAGCAATTCCTTCAATAACTTGATTCTTTATTTGTACATATATTGGGGTTTCCGAATCAAAATCTATTCTTAAGATCACTTTCTCACCTCGTTTTTACTTTTATAGAAACTACAATAAAACATTTGCTACAACTCTTCGTAGTTCATTTAAATATTAAATTATTATTTTAACTTATACAACTTTATTATATATTAAAATTCATGATTCTTAACTTTATTATTTAAAATAGACTTATATAACTAATTAATAGGAGGTTTATTTTCTTCCTTTTCATTAGAATTACTCTTCTATATCTGTTGTGATATTATAAAGCCTAATAAATCTGAAATAATGTAGATAAAGAGCTGTCGCATAATTAAATAGCTTTCTGCGACAGCTTCTTTTAATCTAATTTATTAAATAGTTTTATACTAATTGTATTTAAAATTATTAATAATCCAGTTAGAACTAGAATTAAATATAAAATTACAAGTGTAATAAATAAAACTATATTTGTGATTTCTAAAGTTATAAATAATAATATAGGAAGTCCAACAATTATTACTGAAATAATCATTTGAATGATTACGCTTATACTTTGTTTCACTACAGCAGTTTCTGAAGTCCAATTTAGATTAGGAAAGAAATTGTTAACTACTATACCTAATATTGAAATTATTAAAGAATATAGTATCGTTATTATAATTAACCATACCAATTCGATTAATGATAACTCCATTGAAAAGAAGAAAATAATATCACTTATTAAACCTGCTGGTATTATTAATATTAAATTCAACATTATCTTTCCTTTAAATATATCTATTACTTTTATTGGACTAGACTTTAGTATCCATAAATTTTTTCCTTCCATAGATATAGAAGAATTTGTAGTACAAGACAGAGATAAAATTCCGCATACAAAAGCAATAATAAATAAAGGTATAATACTATCAACTACTTCAATTTCAATAACCTTAAATAAAATTTCTTTTCCCATAAACAAAGTTGATATAGCTGCTATCAATAGTAATACTGGACCTATAATTGTATTTAATACATATACAGGCGAAGAAAAATATCTTTTCATCTCCTTTTTAGTTAGTGCAACTATTTGAGATGATGTAGTCATTTTATCTATTTTATAATTAGATTTTTTAAAGCTCTCTTGTAATTTTGAATTTATAACTTTAAAAGATCTATTAAATACAAAAACAAATATTGAAAAAATTAAAATTGATAAACTTATAAATATAACTAAATCTTTAAAATCTAAATTTATTAAAGCATTAACGCCATATATCGCTGGAGGATATAACTTTAATATTCCAGAACTTAATGAGCTACTATTGATTATTAATTTCTCAACTAAATTTCCACTTTTAAATGAAAGTAACATTATCAATAAAATGAATAATAATGTGGCAGAATTTATAACTAAGTTTTTATGCTTCATTCTTGAAGATATATAACTAATTATAAATGCTATAATAGATGATACGACAATTGGAATTAGTGGTAATGCCAAAAATACTAAAAATAAATATATAAAAAATACATATGATAATTCAACTTTACTAAAATAAACAAAGGCTGGAGGTATAAATACAAATAATAGAAACAAATAATTTATTCCTAGTAACTGTGTCATCTTATTAATTAAAATAGTGCTTCTCTTAATAGGTAAACTCATAAGCAAATCATAATCTTTTGAAGAAAATAATATTCCTTGAGCTTTATATATTGAAGTAAAAAATATCATCATTACACTTAAGATAAATCCCATTACCAATAATAAGTCAATAAATCCCATACTTTCTAATCCATCAGCTAATAGCTTAGAATATTCTACAGCTATAAATCCGACTGATATCACAGAAATTAATATTATTGTTGCTATAGATATATTCCTAATTCTCTCACTCTTTGATTTTTCCTTAAATATTTTATTAATTCCTACAGAATTAATAAATGTTGTCTTAAATAAACTCCATAAATTACTCATTATCTATCAACTCCATAAATATATCTTCTAATGAACTATTTCCTTTAACTTCATCCATCTTACCTTGAGATACTATATTTCCATCTTTTATTATTGCTACCTTATTGCATAACTTTTCTGCTACTTCTAGAACATGAGTTGAAAAGAATATTGCTACTCCTTCTTTACACAGCTTTTTCATTTCTTCTTTTAAAATATGTGATGCTTTAGGATCTAACCCAACAAACGGTTCATCTAAAATTAAAAGCTTAGGTTTATGAATTAATGCAGAAATTATAACTAACTTTTGTTTCATTCCATGAGAATATGATGATATTAAATCCCCTAGTGATGATGTTATTTCAAATTTTTCTGAATATAGCTTTATTAGTTTTTCTCTTTCTTCTTTTGATACCTTATATATATCTGCTATAAAATTCAAATATTGAATCCCTGTTAAAGCTTCATAAATATCTGGATTATCAGGTATATATGCTATTTTTTTCTTACATTTAATAGGATTATTTTTAATTGAATCTCCATCAATTAATATCTCTCCTTCATCAAACTCTAAAATCCCTACAATAGCTTTTATAGTTGTAGTTTTACCAGCTCCATTATGACCAATAAATGCAAATATTTCTCCACTATTAACTTTAATTGATACATTATTTGCCGCTCTTTTTCCATTTTTATATGACTTCGAAAATTTAATTATTTCTAACATATTATTACCTCTCTTATTATACTTGTTATATATATATACTATAACAAGTATAATAAACTTACAATACTTTTTCAATTTTTTATATTAAACTTATTAAACATCAACTTAAATTATTCATTTATTATTGATATAATATTTTACTTTACAGTTTTTTCTTATATGGTAAAATAATATTGGTCGGTATTCTTAAGAAACCGAACTTAATGCAAAAATTCATTTTTTGCCGAATTATATCCTATAAGGAATAAGAACGGAGGAATCAAAATGTTAAATGCAAGAGGGATGGGAAACTCTCGTCAAAATGTAAGAAAGATGGTAGTAGTTGCAATGCTATCGGGTATTTGTTTATTCTTAGGAGTAACAGGTCTTGGTTTTATACCATTACCGCTCTTTAAATTAACAATTTTACATTTACCTGTAATAATTGGAGCAATAATTGAAGGTCCAGTAGCAGGAGCTTCAATTGGATTCATATTTGGTATTTTTTCAATATATCAAAACATAACTGCTCCAACTCCAATGTCTCCATTTTTCTATAATCCAATTGTTTCTATACTACCTAGAGTACTGATAGGGGTAATTTCCTATTATGTGTATAGAACTTTAAAAAGAAAACTTAAAAATAAGAAACTATCTATAGGAATTGCTGCTGTTTGTGGCTCTTTAACAAATACAATTGGAGTTCTTGGAAGCATATACTTAATTTATTTTAAGGATTATGCATCAATTCTTGTTGGAAATGGAACCATTTCCGCTGGATCAAGAAGCACAGTTACAATTGCACTCTTGTCTATAATAGGTACTAATGGCGTGGCAGAGGCAGTTTTATCTGCATTAGTTGCAATTCCAGTTATTATAGCAATTTTTAAAATTCAAAAGATAAATAATTAAGGTTATATAAGGTTATTTGAAAATCATTTTCAAATAACCTTTTTTTATAGTTTGTACCATTATATTCTTTATTAAGATTACCTTTCCTTTAATGTATTAAATTTTATAGTTTATTAAAATTTAATTTACACAATATATTAGTACAAAGTCAAACAAGCTTTGTAAAAAGAAAACTCAATAAAAGAGTTTATATGTTTTCAAGGAGGGATTTATTATGGCAAGTAATAGACAATTAATTCCAGAAGCTAAACAAGGATTAGCTAGATTCAAAAATGAAGTAGCTAACGAGATGGGAGTACCTTTCTCAGACTATAATGGAGACCTTACTTCAAAACAATGCGGTAGCGTTGGTGGAGAAATGGTTAAGAGAATGGTTGAACAATACGAATCAGGATTAAAGTAAAACTTTAATTTAATATTTTTATAAGGAGGGATTTATTATGGCAAGTAATAGACAACTAGTTCCAGAAGCTAAACAAGGATTGGCTAAATTCAAAAATGAAGTAGCTAACGAAATGGGAGTACCTTTCTCAGACTATAATGGAGACCTTACTTCAAAGCAATGCGGTAGTGTTGGCGGAGAAATGGTTAAGAGAATGGTTGAACAATACGAATCAAAAATTAAATAATATACTTTTAGAATTAAAATATTAGGAGGGATTTGTTATGGCAAGTAATAGACAACTAGTTCCAGAAGCTAAACAAGGATTAGCTAAATTCAAAAATGAAGTAGCTAACGAAATGGGAGTACCTTTCTCAGACTATAATGGAGACCTTACTTCAAAGCAATGCGGTAG
>NZ_JAGHFX010000066.1 GCF_017888565.1 Clostridium sp. | reverse complement strand
GATTATTATAATAATGACCGTTGTCAGTGGAACTTAAAAAAGCTGACTCCTGTTCAATACAGAAATCAGCTCTTAGCTTCCTAACTCTCTTTTTTAAAATGTCCTTGACATAGGGACCAGTTTATATAGGCTCTCATTTTTTTGCAAATAATTAAATTTAGAAGGTTTATTAATATATTCAAATTCTTTAGATACTTTCAATATAAAATGGTAAATACCTTTATATATGCAGTCAGCTAAGCTCATTACTGTATATAATCGGGTGTTTTGTAAAACTATGAATTCAAAGTTTCCTCCAATATTTACAATTCCCGTGATACTTAAGTCTCCTATAGGAGGGAGATTTTTATTTAATGCTAAACCAGGTTGAAGGGATTTTTTATCAATAAAGACCTTACCTATATTACTTATTTTTCCTAAACATGAATCTATAGCAATAATATAAGGATTATCAAAATTTAAATTAATTTTATTTATTATTTCAATAAGATTTTTAGAGTGAACAGGACTTTCTAATGATCCATATATATGAATTTTATTTTTGGATATATTTTTTAATTTATACCCAATTAGTGGTCCTAGAGAATCACCTGTACACCTATCAGTTCCTATACAAATGAATATTATATCTCTATTTGAGTAAAGTATATCTTTTAAGTTATTATATAAGTAATTACTAATTTCTATATAAGAATTAGGTGATAATGAGTCAATTGAAATTGGTTCATTCATACAAAAACCTCCTTTATTGAAATTATTGACAATAAAGGAGGTTTATATTCAAGGTTATTTTGATTTTATTATTTTATTTATACAATCTATTGTATAATTAATATCCGACTTTTCATTAAAGTAACTAAGACTTAATCTTACAGTGCCTGATGGGAAACTTCCTATAGTTTTATGTGCAAGGGGTGCACAGTGAAGACCAGATCTATTCTTTATCCCAAAATCATTATCAAGAGCAAAAGATAATTCAGCAGTATCAATCTTATTAATATTAAATGAAATACATGAGGTATAATTATTATTTTTAATATCTTCATAAAGGATTATATCCTTAAGGTTAGACATTTCGCTAATAAGATAATTTCTTAGAAACTTATTCTTATTATAAATAGTATTTATACCTTCATTTTTAATAAATTTTATACCTTCTACTAGCCCAACTATTCCAGGCATATTAAGAGTACCAGACTCAAATTTATCTGGTAAGAAATCAGGTTGCTCTAGAGAGTGAGATAAACTTCCAGTTCCTCCTAAAATAAAAGGGTTGCATATATTATTAAGATTATCATCTATTATAAAGCCACCGGTTCCTTGAGGGCCAAATAAGCTTTTATGTCCAGTAAAGGCTAGTGCACTTAAGTTAAGTTCTGTGAAGTTTATATCTAACACTCCAGCTCCTTGAGCGCTATCTAATATAAAGAAGATACCTCTATCTCTACATAATGCTCCAATTTCTTTAATAGGTTGAATGCTTCCAATAACATTAGAAGCTTGACTAAGGACTACCATTTTTGTATTTGGTTTTATCTTATTTTTGATATCTTCAACAGAAATAAACCCAAATTTATCAGCAGCCACAATATCTAGATCTATTATCCCTCTATTTTTTAAGTTAACTAATGGTCTTAAAACAGAGTTATGTTCCATAGAAGATGTTATTACATGATCTCCATTTACTAGTGATCCATTTATTAATATATTTAATGAAGAAGTTATATTATTAGTAAAGATTACATTTTCAATAGAATCAAATTTAAAAAAATCAGATATAATTTCTCTAGCTTCAAATAAAAGTCTATTAGTTTGTAGAGCATTATTATGGTTAGAGCGACCAGGATTTCCACCAATGTTAGTTAGAAAGTTGTATATAGAATTAACAACATTTTTAGGCTTAGGAAATGTTGTACTTGCATTATCCAAATATATATTCATAATTTACTCCTTTGAACTTATCTACGCTTAAACTTATAATAAAATTATAAAATACTTTAGTAGTATTTACAAAATAATAAAATTATAAAATAAGAGATTTTAAATGCAATAATAAATGATAACTTAATTAAATTGTAATAGAAACTAAATTTATTAAGATTAAAAAATATATACTTAAATATTTTATATATAATTAAGAATATATAAATTTATTAATATAGATTCTTAATTAAAACATATATATAATATAATTAAATGTAAATAAACTTGAAGATGGAGGACATTATGAAATATTATATTATAGTTTTTAAGAATACGCTTGATGCTATGAATGGAGAAAAGGTATTAAAAGAAGAAAATATGATTTTTAAAATGATGCCAACTCCTACAGCAATAACACAAAGCTGTGGAATTTGCATAAGAATGGAAGAAAAAAAATACATAGAAGAAATTATATCAAGGGATATTATAAGGTATAAACATATATATGAGAAAAATCAAAATGAGTTTAAAGAAATAATTTAATAGTATTAGAGGTGAGTTATGCAGAATTTGTTGGCAGTGATCAGTGCTGGTAGGAACGAAAATGGAAAAATCGTTTTTAATGTGGATTGGGAAGTTGCATGGACAAATGCAGTAAGTACCCTGGAGTTCGTAATGAACAAAGGAATAAGACTAATATTACTTATAGTTGCTATGTATCTTGCTATAAAAATAGGTGACAAGTTAATCGATAAGTTTGTAAAAAATCAAATTCAAAGTAAATTGAGTTTCTCTATGAATAGACAAAAAGCAATTACTGTAGGGGCTATACTAAAGAGCTCTCTAAAATATGCAGTGTATATATCAGGAGCTGCTATAATAATAGGAAGTACATTTAAGGTATCAGCAGCAGTTTTAAGTGCTGTTGGTTTCGTAGTTGGTATTGGAGCACAAAGTTTAGTTAAGGATTTAATAAATGGGTTTTTCATACTTTTTGAAGATCAGTATGGTGTAGGTGATTATGTAACAATAGGTGCTTACAGTGGTATCGTGGAAAATATTGGGATAAGGTCTACTGTGTTAAAAGACTTTAGTGGAGATGTTCATGTTTTACCAAATGGTGCTGTATTAGAAGTGACTAATCATTCAAGAGCGAATATGAGATTTATGGTGGATGTAGAAATTGCATATGAAGAAGATGTAGATAATGCAATTAAGCTAATTGAAAGTACATGTAAGGACTTTAGAGAAAAAAATAAGGATGAAGTTAAAGAAGAAATTGAGGTATTAGGTGTAATATCATTAAACGCATCAGGTGTTACAATAAGAGTAGTTGGAAAATCTAAGCCTTTATCTCAATGGAAAATGGAAAGAGAATTAAGAAAAGAAATAAAGAAGACATTAGATGAGGCTGGAGTAGAGATACCATATCCAAAGACTCAGATAGTAAATAACAAATTTGTTTAAATTAAATGGTTGGAGGTTTAATAATGATAGAAACTTTTGATATAGGCGATATAGTTGAAATGAAAAAACAACATCCATGTGGAAGTAAGGAATTTGAAGTTATAAGAGTTGGGGCTGATATAAAAATTAAATGTACAGCTTGTGGAAGAATTATAATGCTGCCAAGAAGTAAGTTCCAAAAAGATGCCAAGAAAATCGTTAATTTATAGTAATTAAATTTAAAACTTGCAAAAAAAAATGAATAATGCTACAATATTTAATTGTAATCCCTGCTGTGTAAAGCACAGCCAATGTCCGAGGGGAGGAGGTGAAAATGATGAGAAAGTACGAAACTATATTCATACTACACCCATCATTAGATGAAGAAGCTTGCAAAGCTAACATCGAAAAGTTTAAGGGTGTAATAGAAAACGGTGGAGGAACTATAGAAAATGTTGACGTTTGGGGTAGAAGAAAGCTTGCTTACGAAATCGCAAAAGTTAACGAAGGTTTCTATACATTAATCAACTTTAATGCTGATTCAGAACTACCTAAAGAGTTAGACAGAATATTCAGAATTACTGATGGTGTTTTAAGACACATCATAGTTAAACAAGAAGCGTAAGAGGTGATATTGTCATGAATAAGGTAATACTTATTGGAAGACTAACAAAAGATCCAGAGCTTAATTTTGCTGCTGGAAGTGGTACTGCTGTAACAAGATTTTCTTTAGCAGTAACTAGACCTTTTAAAAAAGATGAAACTGATTTTATCAATTGTATAGCTTTTGGTAAAACTGGTGAAACAATAGCACAATATCTTACAAAGGGAAGGCAACTAGCTGTTACTGGAAGTATTAGAACTGGAAGTTATGATGCTAAAGATGGAACTAAGAGATATACAACTGATATAGTTGTAGATTCATTTGAGTTTATTGGATCAGGTAACAATGGTGGTGCTGGAAGAGACCAAGGTTCATATAACGGTGGATATGGTTCTTCAAATACTGGTTCTGATTATTCAAATTCATCAAATAATTTTGGTGGAATGAATTTTGAGGAAGACATGACTCCTGTAGATGATGGAGATATGCCTTTCTAATAGTCTAATAAAAAGGAGGGAATTAGCATGAAAGACATGAAGAGATCTGGAAAAATGAGAAGATCTAAGAGAAAAGTATGTGCTTTTTGTGTAGAAAAGGCTGAAGCAATAGATTATAAAGATATTACTAAGCTAAGAAAGTTCGTAACAGAAAGAGGTAAGATATTACCAAGAAGAATTTCTGGAACTTGCGCTAAGCACCAAAGAGAATTAACAAGTGCTATAAAGAGATCAAGAAATATAGCATTATTACCATTCACAACTGAGTAGTATAATCAACCCCTGACATATCAGGGGTTTTTTATTATATTAATACAATTAATATTTTACAAATATTGTAAAACGATTCATAATTTGTTGCAATAAAAGTAAATTATAATTAAAATATAAATACAAGGGTATTAGTATAGGGGTGAGTAGGGTGAAGAGAGATGATTTAAATATAATGGCTAATATAAAAATGATAGAAAAATTAAAAGCAAATTTATTGTGTATAATAGGAGAATTCTATCATTTACTTACAAAGGGAAGTAATGTAGCTCAAGATGCAATTTTAAATTGCATATCAGGTGCTATACTCATATTATATGTATTGGCTCAAAAGTTAGGGTATTCATGTCAAGATGTAGATGATGATATGAAGAAGAAATTACAAGTTGGTATAGCGGAAGGACATGAGTATGAGAAGGATGGGAGAAGTTTAAGCAAACTTCAATTACATTTAAAGGAGCACCATTAATCTTATGAGATGGAATGATTTAATAAAAAGAAGGCTTAAAAGCATTAGGCCTATAATTACACCACTTATTTTTGTAGGAGCATGTGTAGGATTTTATTATATAAAAAGTACTCTTTTAGGATCTATATTGTTAATTATATTTATTATATTTAGTTTAAGTGAATATATGATAAAAGGTAAATATGACGATAATATAGAAAGAATTAAGGAAAATATAAATAGAGATATAGATAGTAATATATTAAATTTAATATTTCCGTTAGCCTTAATAAAAGAATCAGGAGAGATTTTTTGGAGCAATAAAGAATTCCAAAAATTTATACCAAATGAAAGCCCTATAGGATTAAATGTCGTTAGTATTGCTAGAGGATTAAATTTATCTAGGCTATTAACCTGTGATAGGGACTTGCATCAAAAAATAAAAATATTAGATTCTTTATATAAGGTATATGCAACTAAAATAGAAAAATATGATTTAAATGAAGACATATATATAGTTTATTTTAATGATATAAGTAATTTTAAAAATATAGATAATACTAAAGAGAGTATAATGCTTATAGAAGTAGATAATCTAGCAGAATCTTTAGAAACTACATTAGATAGCGATAGACCAATGCTAGTTGCTGAAGTTGAAAAAACAATAAATTTATATGCCCAAAAACTTAAGGCAATGATAACAAAATATGACTCTAATAAATATGTTCTTTCAGTACAAGATAAATATATAAATGAAGAGATAAATAATAAGTTCTCTATATTAGAAGACATATCAAAAATAGATCGAGGTAATAAATTTGAAGTTACTTTAAGTATTGGTATCGGAAGAGGTGGAACTTGCCCTCTAGAAAATAATACATTTGCTGTTACGGCAAAAGAATTAGCATTAGGTAGAGGTGGAGACCAAGTAGTTATAAAGAATAATGAAAAAATAAAATTTTTTGGTGGAAATACTAGAGAAATAGAAAAGAGAACTAGAGTAAGGGCAAGGGTTATATCTCATGCATTAAAGGAATTAATATATGAGAGTAGTAATGTTTTTATTATGGGTCATAAAAACCCTGATATGGATTGTTTTGGATCATCTGTAGGGATATCATCTGTAGTAAAACAGTTAGGAAAGCCATGTAACATCATATTAGGAGCTGATACTACAGCTATTGATTATTTTTTATCTAAACTAAAAAATGATTCTAAATATGAAAATTTATTTATTTCTAGAGAAGAAGCCTATGAACAAATTAATGAAAAAACTTTATTAATTATAGTAGATGTTCATAATAAAGGGTATATATTAGATACAAGTATTGTTGAAAAGACACAAAGAAAAATAATTATAGATCATCATAGAAGAAGCCCAGATATAGTTGAAGGCGCAATTTTAAATTATATAGAAGTATATGCTTCATCTACATCTGAAATGGTTACAGAAGTTATTCAATATATGGTTCAAAAGCCTAATTTGGCTAGATTAGAAGCAGAAGGTTTACTTGC
Organism: Clostridium sp.; assembly: GCF_017888565.1. GTDB lineage: Bacteria > Bacillota > Clostridia > Clostridiales > Clostridiaceae > Clostridium. The sequence continues at coordinate 5,710 of NZ_JAGHFX010000066.1, read as the reverse complement.
AGGGATATTTATGGATACAAAAGGATTTTCCTTTAAAGCTGGTGTTAGAACCTTTGATGCTGCATCATTTTTAAGAGGACTTGGAGCTGATACAATTGAAGTTAAAAAAATGTTTATGGATGATCTTGAAGATTATTTAGTTATTGCGGATACAATAAGATCTGCAGAAGTGAACAATGGTTTAGCTATTGCAGTTGCTCCTAAAAGAATAAAAAAGGGATTTATGGCAGCTAGAGCTGCTGATGAGCTATTAAATATATCTGGAATAAATGTATGCTTTGTATTAGCAGAGATAAATGGAGATATAATTATAAGTGGTAGATCTATAGGTGAAACTAATGTTCAAGTAATACTTGAAGCAATAGGTGGTGGTGGCCATATGAATATGGCTGGAGCTCAATTAAATAATACATCGATAGAAAGCGCTATAAAAATATTAAAACGATCAATAGAACAACATTTAAAGGTGGGTGAATAACATGAAGGTAATTTTATTACAAGATGTTAAAAAAGTAGGGAAAAAAGGAGATGTCGTTGATATATCAGATGGATATGCAAGAAACTTTTTATTTCCAAGAAAGTTAGCAAAAGAAGCAAATAACAATAACATGCATATCTTAAACACTAAGAAAGAAAATGAAAGAAAGAAGAAGTTAGCAGAAATTGAAGCCGCACAAAAGTTAGCCTCTGAATTAAAAGGTAAAGAAATTAAGATTGAAGCTAAAAGTGGAAACGGTGGAAGATTATTTGGAGCTATAACAAGTAAAGATGTAGCAGAACTAATAAATAAGCAATTTAAATTATCAGTGGATAAGAAAAAAATAGTTATGGATACAATAAAGGTTGCTGGTAGTTACGATATAGAAATAAAGCTATATCCAGAAGTTTCAACTAAGATGAAAGTAATAATCACGCCGCAATCATAAGGAGGACTAAGTTTGAAGACTTATGACGAAACAAATATAGAGAGTATATTAGATAGTGAGTTATCTTTAGATGCACAAGTAAATGTTATAAATCAAATATTAAATAATGTATTAGATGAAGGAGCGGTAAGAGCAAGAATTGTAAGATTCAAGCTTCAAAAGTATGCGAATTCCCCTAATATTTGTGAAAGAGTATATGCATTAAATGTAATTGCATCAGATGGTAAGGGGATAAAATCCGTGCCAAGTGAAGATGAATTAAGAGGTGTATTAGAAGATACAATTTATTATATATCAGAAAATATAGCTAGAAAGTATGTTCAAAACAAAGTGGAAACACAAGTTGAAAAGGCACTTCAAGAAAGACAAGATAAATTTATGGATGATATTAAATTGTCTATAATAAAAAAGCAAAAAGGTCCTGAAAGTGCAAAGACTACTAAGAAGCTAGAAAAATTAGAAGAGTTAGATTCAAAAAAGATTAATAAAAACGTAATGAGTCTTTTAAGACCTGAGACTTTTGCTGAAGTAGTAGGTCAGGAGAGGGCAATAAAGTCACTTATATCTAAAATGGCATCTCCATATCCTCAACATATAATCTTATATGGACCACCTGGAGTTGGTAAAACTTCAGCAGCAAGATTAGCATTAGAAGAAGCTAAGAAGTTACATTCTACTCCTTTTGATGAGGATTCTAAGTTTGTTGAGGTTGATGGAACTACATTAAGATGGGATCCAAGGGAAATAACGAATCCATTACTAGGATCAGTTCATGATCCTATCTATCAAGGTAGTAAGAAAGATTTAGCTGAGATAGGTGTTCCAGAACCTAAGACTGGATTAGTAACTGAAGCTCATGGAGGAGTTTTATTTATAGATGAAATTGGTGAATTAGATGAAATTCTTCAAAATAAGTTACTTAAGGTATTAGAAGATAAAAGGGTTGAATACTCATCATCTTATTATGATCCAGATGATGAAAATACACCTGAATATATAAAGTATCTTTTTGAAAAAGGAGCACCAGCAGATTTTGTTTTAATTGGTGCAACTACAAGAGAGCCAGGAAAAATAAATCCAGCGTTAAGATCCAGATGTACAGAAGTTTATTTCGAACCATTATCATCTGTAGATATTAAGGGAATAATAGACAATGCATCTAAAAAATTAAATGTTCAATTAGAAGATGGAATTGCTGATCTTATAAGTAGATATACAATAGAAGGAAGAAAAGCTGTTAATATATTAGCAGATGCTTATGGCTATTCATTATATCACTCAAAGGATAAAGATAGTAGCATAATTACGCTTAAGGATGTAGAAGAAGTTATTTCTATAGGTAGATATGTACCTTATGAAATATTCGATGATATAGATAAATCTGAAATAGGCCATACATATGGATTAGGAGTTAGTGGATTCTTAGGCTCAACACTAGAAATAGAAACTGTTGTATTTGAATCTAAAAAGCCAGGAATGGGAACTGTAAAGTTTAATGATACAGCAGGTTCAATGGCAAAGGATTCTGTATTTAATGCTGCATCTGTAATCAGAAGAATTACTGACAAAGATATAAAGGATTATGATATACATGTAAATGTAGTTGGTGGAGGGAAAATTGACGGTCCATCAGCCGGAGCAGCAATTACTATTTCAATAATAAGTGCCTTACTAGAAAAGCCTATAAGACAAGATATAGCTATAACAGGTGAAATATCATTAAGAGGAAATATTAAACCTGTTGGGGGAATATTTGAGAAAATATATGGTGCTAGAAGAAAAGGAATAAAGCTTGTTGTTATTCCTAAGGCAAATGAAAAGGAAATACCATTAGAGTTAAAAGATATAGAAGTTAAAGCTATAAGTCATATAGAAGAATTAATGGAAATAGCATTTGAAAAGTAAATTATTAATTAAGCTTCCTTTTGGAAGCTTAATTTTATTTTATATAATATAAAAGTTTGATATAATATATTATTATGAAAAGGAAGGAGGTTACATATGGAAGCACCAATAATGAGGAGTTTACCTCAAAGTTTAGAAGCAGAACAGTCTGTAATTGGATCCATGATAATAGATAAAAGTGCTATTGCTAAGTCTTTAGAAAAATTAAGTGATGAAGACTTTTATAGAGATGGGCACAAGGTTATATTTAAGGCTATTAGAGAAATGTTCTCACAAGATATGGCTGTTGACCTTGTAACCTTATTAGAATACTTAAAATCGACAGATAACCTAGATAAGGCTGGTGGAGTTACTTATATATCAGAAATAAGTTCATCAGTAATTACGACTGCTAATTTAGAAGCTTATATAAAAATAGTAGAAGATAAATCATTATTAAGAAAATTAATAAAGTCATCTACAGCTATTATAGAAGAAAGTTATAATAAGCAAGATAAAGTTGACGATGTATTAGATTTAGCTCAAAAAAAGATTTTTGATTTAGCAGAAAAACAAGGTTCAAATGATTATGAACCCCTTTCTACGGTTTTAGAAAGAGGATTTATAGAAATTGAAAGATTATTTAATAATAAAGGATCAATAACTGGTGTTGGTTCAGGAATAAGAGATTTAGATGCTAAAACATCTGGATTCCAAAAAGGAGATATGGTTCTTATTGCAGCTAGACCATCTATGGGAAAAACTACATTTTCATTAAATATAGCAGAAAATGCAGCATTAAGAGAAGGAAAGAGTGTAGTTATATTTTCTTTAGAAATGCCTAAAGAGCAATTAGCTTATAAGTTACTTTGCTCTGAGGCTAATGTTGATATGCTAAAGCTTAGAACTGGTAATTTAGATGACGATGATTGGGAAAGAATAGCTAGAGCTACTGGTCCTTTATCTAAAGCTAAAATATATATAGATGATACAGCTGGTCTAAGTGTAATGGAGATGAGATCTAAGTGTAGAAAGATAAAAATGGAACATGGGATAGACATGATTCTTATAGACTACCTACAATTAATGAGTGGTAGTTCTGGAAGTGAAAGTAGACAACAAGAGGTTTCAGAAATATCCAGATCTATAAAAGCACTTGCAAAAGAGATGGAGTGTCCTATAATTGCTTTATCTCAGTTATCACGTGCTCCTGAGCAAAGAGCTGACCATAGACCTATGCTTTCAGACCTAAGAGAATCAGGGTCAATAGAGCAGGATGCTGACGTTGTTATGTTCTTATATAGAGATGAGTATTATAATAAGGAAACAGAAGAAAAGAACATAGGTGAGTGTATTATAGCCAAACAAAGAAATGGTCCAGTAGGAACTGTTAAAATGGCTTGGATAGGATCACAAAGTAAATTTGCCAATTTAGAGCTAGTTTATAAGGAATAAAATAAAGCTATGCTTAAGCATAGCTTTATTTTAAAATTTAATTTTGAGTTTTAGGAATTTTAAAGTAAATTAAATTAGCACAAGCAATATTTTCGGTCTTGTCTATATCTACATTTTTTAAGTAAAATAATCTTTTTAAATTTACTTTATTATTATATTTATTCTTTAAGGAGAGATTTAAAATAAGAAAGTTATTTACATACTTTATTAAAATTTCTTCCTTAGATAAACCTCGAAGTAAAATATAAATATCATAGAACTTGTCTCTATTTATTACTTTAATAATAGGTTTAGTATTTTCGATTGAAGGACTAAACTTTAATAAATTATCTATTTTATTTTCTTTATCTGTGAGCAATAAATTATTTTTCATAACTATCCCTCCTTTATAGATAGTTTATGTTTAAAATATAAAGCTATCCTATGAGTATAATGGTGAAAATTATAAATAATAATTAATTAAGAAAATTATTTACAATGAATAAAAAAGAAGGTGGAAGTAATGAATAAAAAGATAGGATTTATAGGTTGTGGAAATATGGGAAAAGCAATGCTTAATGGACTTATAAATTCAAATTATACAAATGTTAATAATATTATGGTATCAACAAGAAGTGAAGAATCAAAGAATAATATAATAAGTGAGTTTAAGGTAAAATGTACATTAGATAATATAGAGGTAGCAAAATTTTCTGATATATTATTTTTGGCTATAAAGCCTAATATGTATAAAAAGGTTATTAATGAAATAAAAGAAAATTTAAAAAAGGATATTATAATAATATCTATAGCTGCTGGAATAAATATATCTGACTTAGAAGAATGGTTAGATAGAGATTATAAAATAGTAAAAACTATGCCAAATACACCAGCTTTAGTTTGTGAAGGAATGTCAGCTATTTGCCCTAATTCAAATGTAAATTTAGAAGAACTAAATCTTATATGTAATATTTTTGAAAATTTTGGTAAATATGAAATATTAGAAGAAAAGTATTTTGATGGATTTATTGCATTATGTGGATCATCTCCAGCTTATGTATTTATGTTTATAGAAGCTATGGCAGATGCTGCTGTAAAACTTGGAATACCAAGAAATAAGGCATATAAAATGGCGGAGCAAAGCATATTGGGATCGGCAAAATTGGCTTTAGATACAGGAAAGCATCCAGCTGAATTAAAGGATATGGTTTGTTCTCCAGGAGGAACAACTATAGAAGCTGTAACAGAGTTAGAAAGTAATGGATTTAGAAATGCAGTAATAAAGTCAATGGAAAAGTGCGCTGAAAAGTCTAGAAATATGTAATAAGAAGAGGAGATTTATTTAAAATGGAACCTATAAGATGGACACTTATAAAAGAGAGTCTATCTATATAGGTTCTTTTTTTGTACAATAAAGTTATGAGGTGATTTAATATGAGTAAAATAAGGTTCTCAAATAATGAAAT
>NZ_JAGHFX010000065.1 GCF_017888565.1 Clostridium sp. | reverse complement strand
GATTATTATAATAATGACCGTTGTCAGTGGAACTTAAAAAAGCTGACTCCTGTTCAATACAGAAATCAGCTCTTAGCTTCCTAACTCTCTTTTTTAAAATGTCCTTGACATAGGGACCAGTTTATTACTCCTTACTTTTTAATTTTTATTACTTTAATTTTATATAAGCCAATAAAATACTAGCTTTATTTAAATAATATAAAACAATTCTATTTATTAAATGCCAGTTTTTTTTATCACGAATAAAATAATTAAATTTCACCTATTATAGATTTTATAACTTCCCCACCAAGAATCATACCTGCAACTGGAGGAACAAATGATATACTTCCTGGTATTTGTCTTTTAATTGCACATTTTTTAGTACCACCTGTGCAAACGCAACCAGTCTTACAAGTAACTACATCTTCATCTTTTGGTCTTCTTGGTTTTTCTTCTGAATACACAACTTTAAGATTCTTTACACCTTTTTTTCTTAATTCATATCTCATAACTTTAGCTAAAGGGCAAACTTTTGTATCATATATATCTGCAACTTTAAATTGTGTTGGATCAAGCTTATTACCTGTTCCCATTGATGCAATTATATTAATATCTTTTTCATAGCAATACTTTGCTAAAGCTATTTTAGCTGATACAGTATCTATTGCATCTATCACATAATCAACATCATCTGGAATTAATTCTCCTAAATTTTCAGGAGTAACAAATACTTGATGAGTAATAACATTACACTTTCTATTAATAGTAAGGATTCTTTCCTTCATAACTTCAACTTTTACTTTGCTTATAGTTCCATATGTAGCATGTATTTGTCTATTTAAATTAGTTAAGCAAACAGTATCATCATCAACTAATATTAAGGTTCCAACTCCAGCTCTTGTTAATGCTTCAACAGCAAAGCTTCCTACTCCACCAACTCCAAATACCATTACTTTTGAATTTTTTAGTTTTTCTAGTCCATCATTTCCTATAAGTAATTCTGTTCTAGATAATGGATGTTGTAACATTCACTTCTCTCCTTTTTATATCTTATGTTTAATTTCACAAAAGAATAATTTTAATTTATATCTTATTTTAGACTATTATTTATTTATATACAATAATATTATTTTCCATATAATAAAAAATAATATAGATTAACATAATTTTTATTATTAACAATATATATGTTTTATTTAAGCAAATTTTATTATATGATAATATAAGTTATAAATTGATAGTGGATAATTAATAATGGATATTTAAGGAGGTTTTGCACAGCAAAACTTTAATTAAATTGGTGCATAGTACCTTTTAATTAAAAATCTGCGGGATTTTTTTCTTAATTGTCTATTATGCATTATCAATTATCCATTTTAAAAATATATTTCAAGGAGGCTAATTATGGTTTTAGGAATTATAAGCGCTATGGCTGAAGAGTTAGAATTGCTTCTAAAAGATATGTCTATCGAAGAAGAAACTAAAAAAGCAAATATGACTTTTTATAAAGGAGCTCTAGGAGATAAAAATATAATTGCAGTTGTTTGTGGTATTGGTAAGGTAAATGCTGCCATTTGCACTCAAATATTAATATCTGAATATAACGTCTCTTCTGTAATAAATGTCGGAGTTGCAGGTGGAATTGGTAAAAATATTTATCCTGGAGATGTTGTTGTTGGAACAGATTTAGTTCAACATGATATGGATACAACTGTATTTGGTGATCCTCATGGTCAAATCCCAAGATTAGATACTTTTTCTTTTAAATGCGATGATAAATTAGTTAAGGCTGCTTTAGCCGCATGTGAAGATATTAAAGAAATTAACACTTTCTCTGGTAGAATAGTATCTGGAGATCAATTTATATCAAGCGTTGAGAAAATTCAATGGTTTGAAAAGGAATTTAATGCAATATCTTGTGAGATGGAAGGTGCAAGTATCGCTCATGTGTGCTATTTAAATAATATTCCATGTGTTGTTATTAGATCAATATCTGATAATGCTAATAATGGAGCTCATATGGATTATGAAAAGTTTATTCCTATAGCAGTTAGAAATTCAACTACAATTTTAAAAAGTATGTTAGAAAAACTATAATCAATAAAACAAAACTTTGATATGCTCAATTTATAGTATATAGTTAAGATGTTAAAATTTATTTCTATAGAGAGAGCATATCATATCATTATTTATAGGCTTCATTTCTATAAACATTTAATTTTAGGATATAAGTTTTTATCTTCTTTATCTATTCTATTCTCTAGTAATTTTAATACTCTTTTGCTTTCTATTAAAAATTTATTTTTATCATTTAATATCTTATTTTTAGTATTAAACTTATTTTTAAATTCAATAAATATAGCATGAACATTTCCCATCTCTTCAATATATTCTTTAGAAATGCTTCTTAAGCTACTATCATTATTATTAATTAATTCTGGATATAAAAACTTGTCCTCAGTTTTCATGTGAATATTTAACTTGCCAGCAAGAGTATTTATATCCCAAACTAATTGGTCCAAACTATCCTCCATATTTCTTAAGATCAAAGTACTATTAATTTTTTTAAATAACTTATTTATCTCTAAATGTTGTCTTTCTAGGTTATCTATGTTCATATCATGTAACTCCTATCTTCACTTTTATCTATTTTTAACTTACTTAAATTATAAATAAAAATCATTCTATTTTATGTGATTGAAGTCACAATTCTACTTATTATGAAGCCTTATCTAAATAGGAAAAAATGAACATATATAGTTTCATTATTATTAGCCTCTCTCTAAGTTAATGTAAAGTTATATACGTTTAACCTAAAGTTGAATAAAGAAATTATTCAAATAATGATCTTTTTATAATTTCTCAAGTAAATAAACAAAAACATATACAAGTAAAATGCATATGTTTTTATTTATAATATAATTATTTAAAACATCTTTTTATTAGAAAGCTTTGAATATATCTTTCTTTGCACCACAAACTGGACAGTTTTCTACATTGTCTCCAATTTCAGTGAATCCACAAATTGGACATACATAAATAGTTTCATCACTTATATCTTTTTGTTGTTTAGCCATATCTTGAGCATCTTTAAACATTTTAGCATGTATTTTTTCTGCTTCTAATGCATAATGGAAAGATCTTTGAGCATCGCTTTCACTTTGGAATTTTGCAGTTTCTAAGTAAACAGGATACATTTGCTCTATTTCATGTAATTCCCCATCAATTGCACCTTGAAGATTTTCAACTATATTTGTATGACCAAATACAGCTCCAGCTGCAACTGTTTTATCTCCAACTTGTTCATTTAATACATTAAAGTGATTCTTAGCATGGCACCATTCTGCATACGCAATTCCTCTAAAAAGTCTTGCTATATTTGGATATCCATCTTTCTCAGCTGAATCCCCCCAAATTGTGTAACGCATATGAGCCATACTTTCTCCACCATATGCTGAACTTAAAAAATCTACTGTCATTGCATTTTTTACTGACATAATTTAAACACATCCCTTCTACTAAATAACATTATTATTATTCCAACTTTCTAAATAATAATTCATTATTTTAGTTAAATTATTTTAAAGATAATATTGAATATATTGTATATACAATTATAAACTATGTCCTTCCCCCTAAATTTATACATGTAATTATATAAAAACACTTTAAAACTATATTAATTAATAAATTTTCTGGTATTGCATTTTTAATACTTTATATAAATATATTTTCAAAATTAATTTTTATTTTTCATATAAAAAAGAGCTATAAATTTAAGTATAACTTTTAAGATTTATACCATAGATTTTTATAACTCTTTTACCTTTTTCTTTAATTATTTTTTATTTATAATAATACTTTTTTATTCTCTTTCTATTCCACTTACTTTTCTTATTCAATCTTTTTTCTATTAGTTAGTCTTTTTTACTCATACAACTCTTAGAATTTATGAATAAAAAGACCACTTCTAGGCTTTGGCTCAAACCATGTTGATTTTGGAGGCATTATCCTTCCGCTATCTGCTATATCCATAATATCATCAGTAGTTGTAGCATACATAGAAAAACTAACTTTCATATCTGTATCTGCTCTTCTTTCTAATTCTTTTAGTCCCCTAATGCCTCCAATAAATTTAATTCTTTTAGATTTTCTTGGATCACCTATTCCTAGTATTGGTTTTAAAAGATTATTTTGAAGTATTGATACGTCTAATTGCTCTACAGGATTATCTGGATCGAATATCCCATTTTTAGCTTCAAGTAAATACCACTGTTTTTCTATATACATCCCAAAAGTATGCTTTTCTTTTGGTTTAACTTGTTCATTACTTTTAGTAACTATAAACTTTTCACTTACCTTATTTAAAAATTCCTCTTTAGAAAGTCCATTTAAATCTTTAACAGCTCTATTATAATCTAATACCTCTAACTCACTATCTGGATATGCAATTGATAAGAAATAATTAAATTCTTCTTCTCCAGTATAGTTTTCATTTTCTGCCCTCTTTATATGCCCAACCTTCACTGCTGATGCTGATCTGTGATGTCCATCAGCAATATATAGATATTCCACCGATTTAAATGATTCACTTATTCTATTTATTGTATTTTCATCCTCTATAATCCATACAGTATGTGATATTCCATCTTCTGACTTAAAATCATAAACTGGATCTTTTTTCATCCATTCATTTATTATATTTGAAATATCTTTATTTTCTCTATAAGTTAAAAATATAGGTCCTGTATGAGCATTACATTTATAAACATGATTAATTCTATCAATTTCTTTATCCTCTCTTGTTAGCTCATGCTTTTTTATTATATTGTTAGTATAATCATCTATTGAAGCACAGCCAACCAGTCCGACTTGACTTCTTTCCTTCATAACTTGTCTATAAATATAAAATTTAGGCTTTTCATCCTCTATATAATATCCATTTTCAATCATTTTATCTAAATTTTCTTTTGCTTTTTCATAAATTCTTTCATCATATACATCAATATCAGTTGGTAAGTCTACCTCAGCCTTATCTACATGTAAAAATGAATAAGGATTATCTTTTACCATATCTCTAGCTTCATCACTATCCATTACATCATAAGGTAGTGCTGCTATTTTATCTGCTAATTCCTTTATAGGTCTTGTACCTTTAAAAGGTCTAATAACTGCCATTAAAATTCCTCCTAAATCTATAGCCTAGTTAAAAAATTCCTTTATAACTGAAACTACCTCTTCTCCAATTCTATCTTGTGCTTCCATTGTTGATGCACCAATATGTGGAGTACAGCTAACTCTTGGATGATTAACTAATGCTTCATTTGTATTTGGTTCTACTTCAAATACGTCTATTCCTGCTCCAGCAATTTTCCCACTATCTAATGCTTCTAATAGAGCTTCTTCATCTACAACTTTTCCTCTTGCACAATTTATTATATAAGCTCCATCCTTCATAATATCTAACTCTTCTTTTCTAATTAAATATCCATTTTTCTTATCATATGGAACATGCAAAGAAATAAAATCTGACTTCTTAAGTAAGTCATTTAGTTCTAGAAATTCATAGTTTACATCATCTTGCTTACCAAAAACATCATTATAAACTACATTCATCCCTAATGCTGTAGCTTTATTAGCAAGTGACTTACCTATTCTTCCCATACCTATTATTCCTAATGTTTTACCTCCAAGCTCAATCCCCTCATACTTCTTTTTATTCCATTCACCATTTCTCATAGTATAATTTGAAGTTCCAACAAATCTGGCTACAGCAAACATATGAGCTAATGCTAACTCCGCTACTGAATCTGAACTTGCATTTGGAGTGTTTTTAACTGTTATTCCTTTTTCATGAGCTGTGTATATATCTATATTATCTATCCCAACCCCAGCTCTTATTATAAGCTTTAATTTTCCTACTGAAGCTTTTTCTAATATATCCTTAGTTACTTTTGTTGCAGATCTTACTACTAAAGCATCAAACTCTTTAAGCTTATCTCCTAAAATTCCTTTATCATAATGTTCATCTATAACTTCAAAACCTAATTCTAATAATTTATTAATTGCATTTTCTTGTAAACCATCACTTACTAATATTCTAAACATCTATCTGCCCCCTATTCTCATTACTCATAATTGTTATAAATTATGAATATAAAGGCTACGATAAATAGATATATTCCATAAGCTAAATAACTATGCAAAGAAGTACTAGGATTGGAAAGAATACTCTGCCAAGAGTTTTGGTTAACTCGCTGCACTCAAACAATTAAGCAACACTAAGGCCTAGTAGCTTTTCCCACACCAAGTACTTCTAATTGCTCTCTATATGCTTATTCCACCGTCTATTTATCTTCACCAACTTATATTTCCCAACTTTTAATTATTAAAGAAGGATTTAACCTCATTAATTCACAATTTATAATTATTACTCTAGTCCCAAAATATCATTTATATTACGTAAAAGCTCATTTACATCTTCCATTTGACAATCTGCCATATGAGCTATTCTAAATGTTTTATCTTTTAAGCTTCCATATCCATTTGATATTTGAAATCCTCTTTTTCCTAACTCTTTATTTAATGCAGATACATCTACACCTCTATTATTTTTAACAGTAGTTAAAGTGTTAGATAAATAATTTTCATCAGGGAAAATTTCAAAGTATTTTTTTGCCCACGCTCTTACAACCTTAGCCATCTCTATATGCCTTTCAAATCTATTTTCTAGACCCTCTTTATTTAATATATAATCTAATTGATAATCAAGTGCATACATATGTGGTATAGATGGTGTTGATGGATATTGGTAATCCTTCTTTTGAATATATTTATATAAAGATAATAAATCTAAATAAAATCCTCTATTTGGTACCTTTTCTGCTCTTTCCTTTGCTTTATTTGAAAAAGTACATATTGCCATACCTGGTGGCAACCCTATTGCTTTTTGTGTTGAAGTTAGGCAAATGTCTATTCCCCATTTATCGACTTCAATTTTTGTTCCTGCAGCAGAACTTACTGAATCTACTATAAAAACAACATCTTTATATTTCCTTATAACCTCTCCAATCTTTTCAATTGGATTCATTACTCCTGTAGATGTTTCATTATGAGTCACTGCTACTAAATCATACTTACCTGTTGCTAATGCTTCATCAACCATTTCAGGATTAATTGATTTTCCCATTTCTACTTCAAATAAATCAGCAGGAACGTTATTCGAAGTCGCCATCTCATACCATCTCTTTCCGAATGCCCCAACGGAAAATACAGCAGCTCTCTTTGCTGTACAGCATCTTATAGCACCCTCCATAAGTCCACTACCTGATGTAGTTGAAAGCAATATTTCACTTTCTGTGAAGAATAACTCTTTTAAGTTATTACTAATTCTTCTCTGAAGCTCTGAAGCTTCTTTGCTTCTATGACCAATCATAGGCTTTACCATCTGTTGTAAAACATCTGGTCTTACCTCAACTGGCCCAGGAATAAATAGCTTTTTATGCATCGTTCCACTCCCCCATATAATCTTTATTTTTATTGCTTATTTAATTATTGTTAATTTTACTACTTTTTTACATGATTAACAACTATTTTGCTAATCTTTTTATAATAATATAATTTTATAAATATACTGATATTTTAAACATAATAAAATAATTAATATATTAATTTTTATTATCATATTATGAAATAATAATATTTTTGAATACTTTTTATAAATAAAATAAGGTTATAGCACTTCTATATTATTTAAAAGTACTATAACCTATAGATTTAACTATGTTAATTACGTAAAATATGTACTGCTAACTACTTTTTAGAAATATCCTGATTACTCTTTAATAAATCTCTTATTTCTGTTAATAACTCTTGTTCTACTGTTAATTTATTTTCTTCTTGTTTTTTAACTTCCTCTTCTTTTTTAGCTTCTTCTTCTTTTTTACCATTTAATTTATTTACTACTTTTACAAGTATAAATACTGATAATGCTATAATTAAAAAATCAACTATATTTTGAATAAATAATCCATAATTTATTGTAACTCCATCGTCTAAAACAAATGCAAGATCAGAGAAATTGACCCCTCCTGTTAGAAGTCCAATCGGAGGCATTATAACATCCTTAACTAGTGATGAAACTATTTTATTAAAAGCTCCACCAATAATTACCCCAATTGCTAAGTCTAATACATTTCCCCTCATTGCAAAATCTTTAAATTCATTAACAAATTTCTTTCCCTTTTCCTTCATCTAATCAGTCCCTTCATAATATTCATCAAACGTTAGTATTGACTCTGTTTCCCTACAATATTTCACACACATACATTGTCCCAAATGCCTAGGACACTTATAGCATAGACACCCTTTATCATCCCCATTACATCTTTTTTTATACTCTGGACAATATTTGCAATTTACTCCATTACCTGCTGGCATAATGATACTCCCCCTTAAAATTAATTTATATTTATTTTATCACATGAGTCAATACATAAACTTAGTAATATTTTGCATAGCAAAACAACTTGAATTCTTTCATTTATAAATTGTAGTAACCAATTTTTGCAATTCCCATATATTAATCTCATAAGAGGCTTTTCACTCATAATAGACTGAGAAAACTTCTAACTCCCATCTATATAGACTTTTGGGAACTATACGTTCCCTCTCTCATTAAAATAAAAGAGATTCAATTAAAACTGAATCTCTTTCATTTTTATAAAAACATTTGAAATATTACTAAAAATATAACACCAGGAACCCCTAAGAATCCTGCTATTAATGCTGTTATTGCATTTATTCCTATAGAAAATCCAAAATAAGAACCCACAATATTTGTTAAATATAATAAAACTATTCCTATAACACCATTTATTAAAATTTTTAATGGCCATTTCAAAAATTTTATTAATAAATACAATAAAACTAGTCCTATTAATCCATATAAAATGATATTTAAATCCATATAAATTCCCTCCGATTAATATTATGTATTAGTTAATAATAATATTAATTTATTAATATATTAGTTTATTTTTCTTAATTCTCTTCTTTTAGCCATAGTTATTAAATAATCATATCTAGTTTTAGCCACATCTTCTGCATGTATAGCTAATTCAATTAATTGAGGATCACTTACTGAATTAAATAATGATCTTGCTACTTCCATTTCTGTTACCGCATCTTTTATAGCACTTAATAAATCCAAGTCATCCTCACTATAATCTATCCTATTTCCTTCTATATTTTGCATTAATAAATCTAAGATCGTCCTCTTGTCCATTTCTATCCTCCCAAATAATTTATATATTAGATTAATATCCAATTTTTAACATAAATATTCAGGAATTATGAATTTTTCTTACATTAATGGTGCAAAAACTCTTAGTATAGCCGTTATAAATTTATTTGACCATTTAATTCTATGACAATCTTCTATTGTTATTAATTTACAAGCCTTTAATGTATTAATGAAATCATTCTTAATTTCTATTAATGATTTTGTCTTATAAAGTAAAACTCCACATTCAAAGTGCAGATAAAGACTTCTATAATCCATATTTATAGTTCCTACAACACCTATTTCATCATCTGATACAAATGTCTTAGAATGTATAAATCCAGGTGTATATTCATATATCTTTACTCCTGATTCGATAAGCTGCGCATAATATGCTCTTGTAACCATATGAACATACCACTTATCTTCTATATGTGGAGTAACTATTATAACTTCTATGCCACTTTTAGCTGCTAAAGTTAAAGCCGTTACTAGTTCATTATCCACTATTAAATATGGTGTATTTATATAAACATAGTCCTTTGCCTTATTTATAATATTTAAATATACATTCTCCCCTACTGTTTCATCGTCAAGAGGACTATCACCATAAGGTTGAACATATCCATCTCCTTCAAACTCTTTATGGTAATTTACATATGGCTTATATTTTTCATAGTCTTCTTTTTGACCACAATTAAATTGCCATGATTGAAGAAACATCATGGTTAGATTCCAAACTGCTTCTCCTTTTATCATAATTGACGAATCCTTCCAATGCCCAAATCTAACTATTTCATTTATATATTCATCAGCTAAATTTATACCACCTGTAAATGCAGTGTGACCATCAATTATTGTAATTTTTCTATGATCCCTATTGTTCATTATAACTGATAAAAATGGTACAAATGGATTAAATACTAAACATTTTATTCCCTTTTGTCTTAGTTTTTCATCATACTTATAAGGAAGCGTTCTTAAACATCCCATGTCATCATATATTAATCTTACGTCTACGCCTTCCTTTACTTTTTCTTCTAGTATTTCTAAGATACTATTCCACATTACGCCTTCTTGAATTATAAAATACTCCATAAAGATATAATGTTTTGCATTTTTTAATTCTTCCTTCAGCTTTTTAAAAAATTCTTCTCCAGGCGATAAATATTTCGTAGTAGTGTTTTTATATATAGGACTTGCTGCATACTTATTTAAATATCTTACTTGATTTGCAACACCTTTATCTTCTTCTTCAATTTCATTTAGTATATCTTTATCCTGAGTCAATAACTTAGCTGTTTCATTATGTATATTAATCATTCTAGCCCTAAATTTCTTAGTAGTTTTTCTTAACCCAAATAGCAAATAAAATAATCCGCCAAAAACAGGAACTAATAATACTGGTATAGTCCACGCAAGCTTATATGATGGATTATCTTTAGTACTAACAATATAAACAACTGCAAATATGCTTATTAGAAATAGTAATACATATAGATATACAAAAGATTCTGTAAGCTTCCATATGGCGAAAATAAGAATTGCTAGTTGAATACAAATAAGTAATCCAACAATCGCCATTCTACTAAATAGAAATTTTAATATCTTACTCATACATTCACCTTTCTATTATACTTAAATCTCTTTTCTACCTTCTAATGCCTTTGAAAGTGTTACTTCATCAGCATATTCCAGATCTCCTCCTACAGGTATTCCTGATGCAATTCTAGTTACCTTTATATCTAAAGGCTTCAAAATTCTTGATATGTACATTGCTGTTGCTTCACCTTCGATATTGGGATTTGTTGCAATTATTACTTCTTTAACATCAGCACTCATTCTAGCAACTAATTCTCTTATTCTTATATCTTGCGGTCCTCTTCCTTGCATAGGAGATAAATTTCCATGTAATACATGATATGCTCCATTGTATTCTTTAACTTTTTCCATAGTCATTATGTCTTTAGGCTGTTCTACAACACAAATTATATCCTTGTCTCTACTTGGATTAGAACATATTGCGCAAGGATCCTTGTCTGTAAAATTACCACATATTGAACAATACTTTATTGTTCCTCTTGCCTTAATTAAAGCATCTGCAAATTCTTTAACTTCATCTTCTGGAAGATTTAATACGTGCAATGCTAATCTTTGAGCAGTCTTTTGTCCAACACTAGGTAGTTTTGCAAATTCCTCAATAAGCTTTTCTATAGCAACTGGATAAAAATCCATAAAATCATCCTTTCTGTAATTTGAATATATAAAAAGGCGAAATAAATTCGCCCTTTACGTCTTAACTTTACTTATAATTTGTTTATAAATAATTAAAGATTAATTGTTAATTTATGATTCTTAATTAAAAATCTAAAAACAGTGTAAATTATTATTTATTAAAAAAGTCCTGGTATATTCATTCCACCAGTTAATTTACCCATCTTATTTGCGCTTTCTTCTTCTGCTTTTCTTAATGCTTCATTTACTGCACTAAGAACTAAATCTTCTAGCATTTCAACATCATCTGCATCAACTACTTCTGGCTTTATGTTAATTGAAACTACTTCCTTTTTACCATTTGCTTTTACAACTACAGCACCACCACCAACTGAAGCTTCAAACTCCTTAGTTTCAAGGTCCTTTTGCATTTGCTCCATATCCTTTTGAAGTTTTTGCGCTTGCTTCATTAGGTTGTTCATATTTCCTCCACCAAATCCGCCTGGAAATCCTCCTCTTGCCATAAAAACATCCTCCTTTTATAAAAATCTATTCTTTATTATATAGTATTTTTCTTTATTTTACTATATTTAAGCTACTATTTGTATTAATTTTCATTCTTATTATTCTTATTTTTTATTTCGTTTATGTGCATATATTATAACTTAATTTTATTCATCTAAAATATCTACCATATCAGACCCTAAAGTTTCTAAAAGCATATCTGCTGTTGACTTTTCATTATTTGATGTTTCTTCAACTTCGAAGACAATTTTTATATCTTCTCTAAAAATTTCAGCTAATACTTCTTGTATTATAGCCTTATATTCAGGCTTTTCTAATCTATCTTTATTAAACTTAAATTGATCTTCATATTCAATAGTTAAAACACCATTTTTACATTCTACTGGCTTTCCAGTAAGCATTGATGCATATACTATCATAGCTCTTCTTGCCTTAAATCTTTCTAAAATATCCTTCCATGATCTTTGAATATCATTTAACGTTACCTTAGAATTTTCATTTGCTACTATATCATTATTTCTAGGCTTCGGCTGTTCTCTATTAGGCTTATTAGCAACAGCTTCTTTTTTTGAATCACCTTTATTAGTAGATGCTGCACTTATTACTTTAAGACTACCATTTTTTAATCCTTCTTCAAGTTTATTAATTCTAGTTAAAATAACCTCATTAGATGTATCATATTCTATTTTGCACATTTTAATAACAGCTAACTCTAAATATAATCTTGCTTGTTTGCTTATCTTTGCATTAGATTCGGTTTCTTGAAGAATTCTTATATATCTCATTACTTCTTCTGCTCTAATTTTGCTAGCTTGCTCTTTTATTAATGCTATATTTTCCTCTGACATATCTAATACCTCTTCAGGATTATTAGTCACTTTAGCCATTAATATATTTCTATAATGAGCTATTAAATCTTTTATAAATAGATAAATATCTTTTCCTGCATAAACAACTTCATCTATTATACTAATTGATTTTTCTACATTTCTTTGTATTACAGAATTAGTAAGATTAAATAAATGATCATTAGTAACAAGCCCAAGCATATTTATAAGAACATCATATTCTACTGCTCCATTTCCCATTGATATGGCTTGATCCAATATACTTAAAGCATCTCTCATAGCCCCATCTGATACTCTTGCGATTAAATTTAAACTTTTATCATCTGCAAGAGCATTTTGATCATTAACTATTTTTCTAAGACGTTCTGTAATTTCATTGTTATTTATTCTTTTAAAATCAAACCTTTGACACCTTGAAAGAATAGTAATTGGAAGTTTTTGAGGATCTGTTGTTGCCAAAATAAATATTACGTTATTTGGAGGCTCTTCTAATGTTTTTAAAAATGCATTAACTGCACCAGTTGATAACATGTGAACCTCATCCATTATATAAACTTTAAATCTAGCTTCTTGAGGAGGATATTTAACGTCATCTATAATATCTCTAATTTTATCAACACCATTGTTAGAAGCTGCATCTAATTCAGTTACATCTATTGCTAAACCTTCATTTATCTTTCTGCACATCTCACATTCATTACATGGCTCCCCATCTTTTAACTCTAAACAATTTAAAGCTTTAGCAAATACTTTAGCTGTCGTTGTTTTTCCTGTTCCTCTTGTTCCGCAAAAAAGATATGCATGAGCAATTCTGTCATTTAATATTTGATTTTTAACTGTTGTTGTTATATGTTCCTGACCAACAATATCATAAAAGTTTTGTGGTCTCCATTCTCTATATAAAGCTGTATATCCCATAAAATCATTCCTTAAATTTAATTATTTACTTATATTATAAACTAAAGATGAAAATTAATGAAGGATTGAAAGTTTTAATTTCAAATCCTTCATCTTTATTTTTTCAACATGCAAGTCCTGCAACAAAAACTTTCATTTTATTTTTTCATCATCATTTTCACGACACAACTTACAAATGTTGTAATTATTTTTCGTTAAATTTTAGACAAATCCATCTTTTTCTAATTTCCTACTAAAATTTCATAATATTTGATTATCTAAATCTAATAAATATTCATAATATATTTTCACCTCTAAACCTATTTTATATATATTTTTTTATTTACATAACTTTAAATCAAATGCTCTAAGTAAATTACTTTTAAATAAAGTATTTATTATGATTATCGATATCTATTAATAGATTAAAAAAATAGGTTAATGCAAATCATATTAACTTCCCCTTATGGTATAATATAACTGTTCATCCCTTGGGGTGAAATTAAGATATAGAGGTGAACCTATGACAACAAATTTTATATCAAAAACAGATAATTTATTTAAAGAAACATTAAATGATATTCTTACAAATGGAGTAAGCACAGAAGGTCATAAAGTAAGACCAAAATATAAAGATGGCACTCCTGCACACACAATATATATAAATCAAGTTGTAGAAAAATATGATATCTCCAAAGGTGAATTTCCTATTACTACACTAAGACCTGTTGCATGGAAATCAGGTATTAAAGAAATTTTATGGATATATCAAAAAGCTTCAAATGAACTTTCAGTACTTGAAGAAATGGGTATTACTTGGTGGGGAGATTGGGAAGTTAATGGCACAGGGACAATAGGTCAAAGATATGGTGCTACTGTAAAAAAATATGATTTAATGAATAAGCTATTAGATGGTTTAAAGAATGAGCCTTATACTAGAAGGCATATTATAGACTTATATCAATATGCAGACTTTGAAGAAACACCAGGCTTAAATCCTTGTGCATTTCTTACTGTTTGGTCTGTTAGAGATAAGTATCTTGATGTAACACTTCATCAAAGAAGCTCAGACTATTGTACAGCCGGACATATAAATAAAATTCAATATGTTGCTTTAATGATGATGGTAGCAAGACATGTTGGCCTAAAGCCTGGAGTGTTTATGCACGTTGTAGATAATTTACATATTTATGATAGACATGTAGAACAAGCAAAAGAATTAATAGCAAGAACTCCTAGTGATAAGCAACCTAAATTAATACTTAAAGAAGGTAAAATAAACTTCTACGATTTTACAATTGATGATTTTGAAATGGTGGATTACGATCCCGTTAAACCACAACTAAAATTTGAATTGGGGATATAATTATGATTAGTTTAATAGTTGCCATGGATAAAAATAATGGCATTGGAAATAAAAATAAGTTACTCGCTCATATTTCTGAAGACTTAAGGTACTTCAAAAGAATAACTGATGGTAATACAATTGTGATGGGATATAATACATATATGTCATTACCCAAAAGGCCATTACCTAATAGAAGAAATATTGTTCTTACTACTAAAGACATAAAATTAGATGGTGCTGAAGTAGTTAATTCTATAGAGGAATTATTAAAGTTATTAAATACAGAAGAGGAAACTTTTATATGTGGTGGTGATAGCATTTATAAGCAAATGCTTCCATATGCAGATAAACTTTATATTACTCATATATTTGATGAATTTGAAGCTGACACATATTTCCCAGAAATTACAGACGAATGGGAAATATCAGAGAGTATTTGCCATAAAGAAAATATAAATCATAAACACCCTCATGTATTTACGATTTATACAAAGAATTCTAATAAATAAATTTTATCTTTATACTCTATTACTTTAAAAGATATAGTTACTTAATTAATAACTATATCCTTTTTAAATAAAGAAAACGAGGGTATTCCATAAGGAATTCCCTCGCTTTCTTTGTCCTATTGTATGTTAATCCTATTGAAGAGTAACCTTTGATTAAATAAATATTTTATGTAATACTTAAACATTTATTTTCTACCTTTTACATTAAAAAAACCCTTCTTTTGGTTAGAAAGGTCTAAAAATTAAAACCGTGCACCTAGCTTTGACAGTAATCTATAAGCGTTACTATGTAGTTAGCTCTGGCAAGATTGATCCATATCACACGCAGTAATCGCTTATCGCTGCTTCCTTCCGGACCTGACGAGGTTCACGCACTTACGTCGTATGGGACCTTGCCATCAACACCACTTGCATAGGCAGACCCTACAGATTAAAGCCTAGGCTAGGAATTCAACCCCGCTATAGCGGATTGCGGGTTACAGGGCACCGCTGACTCCCCATCTAGCACGGCTATGGCGGAGAGAAGGGGATTTGAACCCCTGATAGAGTTTCCCCTATACACGCTTTCCAGGCGTGCTCCTTCAACCACTCGGACATCTCTCCATAAAATAATATATAGCTATTTAATTTTAACTACTGCTATATATTATCACATACTAATTCATATTGCAACATTTAAAACTTAATGTAACTATATTACCTAAACAGCCTTATTTTTCTTATTTATCCAAACAATTAAAACTATACCTAACACTATTCCAAGTAAGCTTACCATTTGAGCTGTTCTTAATCCCATAAACATTAAACTATCAGTTCTTAATCCTTCTATGAAGAATCTTCCTATTGAATATAAGATCATATATCCACCAAGAACTATACCATCTTTTACTTCTTTTTTCTTGTAAACAATATAAACTAAAATTGCACAAACTAAAAGATTCCATATTGATTCATATAAAAATGTTGGGTGATAATAAACTCCATTAATGTACATACCTTTTTGAATAAACTCTGGGAACTTACTTATAAACTCTTTAGATACTGGTCCTCCATGAGCTTCTTGATTCATAAAATTACCCCATCTACCAATTGCTTGAGCTAATATAACTCCTGGCATTATAACATCTACATATCTTAAGAAGTTTATTTTTCTATATCTTGCAAATACATATCCAGATAATAACGCAGCTATAACTCCCCCATGGATTGCCATTCCACCATTTCTTATGTTAATTACATCTATAAATGAATTATAATCTTGATATTCAAAGGCTACATAATATAGCCTTGCTCCAATTATTGATATTGGAAAAGTTATTAAAAATGCATCTATTATTACATCATAATCTAAGTTCTTCTTCTTAGCCAAAATATACATTAATAGCATAGCAGCTAACACCCCAAGTGATATTATTATTCCATACCACCTTATTTCTAAACCAAATAATTCAAAAGCTACTGGATTCATTTCATCTCCTCCTCTTATAGTAAATTATTTTAATTATATAACTTTATAGATAATTATACCAAATAAATATGTATTATTTATAAAGACATACTTATAAATTTTATATCTTACTTCTTTGCTTTATAAAAAAAGAAGTTAATAAATCGCTACATTCTTGATTGTAACACCATTTAACATCTACATGCCAATTAAATATATTATAATCTATTAAATTTATAGTAGATCCACAAGCTCCCATATCCTTATTAAAAGTTCCTATAAACAGTCTTGAAATTCTACTTTGTGCTATTGCTGCTGCACACATAGGACAAGGTTCTAAAGTTACATACATCTCACAACCTGATAATCTCCAATTATTCAACTTTTTACATGCCTCTTCTATTGCTAATATTTCTGCATGAGCTGTTGGTAGATTCAATTTTTCCTTTAAGTTATGTTGACTTGCTATAACTTCTCCATCTTTAACAATAACTACTCCAACCGGAACTTCCCCTTTGTTATATGCATTTTTAGCTTCATTTATTGCCCTATTCATATAATTCATAAATACACCTTCTTAATTAAGAGTCTATCTATTATAAATAAAAATGGAGAACTTAATCTTTATATAGTTCCCCATCTTATTTTTTAAAATTAAGTGTATATTCTAACTTTCTTAATTCTATTTTTATCTACTTCTTCAACTACAAATCTAATATTATTAAGCTTGACTTCTTCTGCCTGTTCAGGAAATCTTCCTAATTCTCCGATTACTAATCCTCCTACAGAATCAAACTCCTCTGATTCCATGGTAACTCCTATTAGGTCACCAATATGATCTAATCTAGCACTTCCATCAACGATATATTCATCTTCTTTGACTACTACTATATCGTCATCTCCTTCATCATCATACTCGTCTTCAATTTCCCCTACTACTTCTTCAATTAGATCTTCTATAGTAACTATACCAACATTCCCACCATATTCATCTAATACAACAGCCATGTGGTTTCTATTTTTTTTCATTTCATTAAATAGCTCAGTAATCTTCTTAAATTCAAAAGTATAATAAGGCTCTCTCATATAATCAGAAATTTTAAAATTCTCCTTACTTTGAGAAGCTATTATTAAATCTTTGACATTTAATATTCCTATTACATCATCTATGTTTTGATTATAAACTGGTATTCTTGAGAATTGTTCAGCTTTAATAATGCTTATAACTTCATCATAGGTAGCATTTATATCTACTGCTACCACATCAACTCTTTGAACCATAACATCCTTAACTTGAGAATCTGCGAATTCAAAAACATTAAATATCATTTCTTTTTCAACATCTTCAAGTACGCCCTCTTCTTCACTAACACCTACCATGGTCTTTAGTTCTTCTTCTGTTATAAATGGTTCTGTTGCCTTTGGATCTCCACCTAAAATTCTTATAAATAATCCAGATATAGCTGTAAATATTGCTATAAATGGTCTAAATAACTTAACTACAATATTTATAATTTTACTAACCTTTAAAGCAACACTTTCTGAATTCTGCTTTGCTATAGATTTTGGAGTTATTTCACCAAATATCAATACTAATATAGTCATTACAATGGTTACAACACCTACTGCACCTTCTCCAAAAGCTTTAACAGCAACTGATGTTGCAAGTGCAGATGCTCCTATATTAACAATATTATTTCCTATCAATATTGCTCCTAATAGCCTACTTGGATCTTCAGCAAGCTTTTCAACTAACTTTGCCCCTTTAACTCCCTCTTCTACCATATGTCTTATTCTAATTTTACTTAGTGCCATTAAGGCAGTTTCTGACATAGAGAAAAATCCTGACATCAACAATAATATTACTAATAATACTATCTGCCACGTATAACTCTCCAAATTTATTCACACTCCTAAATTAAATAATTTTTTTATTTTATATTATATCATATCTTAAAATCAATATAGCGGTTTTAATAAAAAATTTAAATATCTTTCTATAATATATAATATTTGCCATAATGCATTTATATAATTAAAATTTTTAAAGTTTATAAATTATTTACTTTCTATTTGTACATACAGATATAAGGCTATAAAATTTTTATATAACCTTTTTTGTAGTTACTTTAATATTTTTCCTGGTAACCACGTGTTTTGTAGTTACTTTAATATATTTCTTAGTAACTACGTAATTAGTAGTTCCCGTAATTTATCTTTTAGTAACTACAGCATATAAATAAATCTTATAAAATTTATCTTACTTTAGTACCTTTATTTATATCCTTAGTATTATCAAGAAACTAAAAAACATAAAACCCTCAAGCCTAATAAATCTATGGCTTGAGGGTTTTATGTGGTATCCCCAACAGGGATCGAACCTGTATCTGTCCCTTAGGAGGGGACTGTTCTATCCATTGAACTATGGAGACATGATTACCAAATAAATTGTATAATAATATTAGGTATATGTCAATATTATCCTACTTCTATAATATCCTCCATAGCAATTATTTATTCTTCCACTCTTTTAATTATTATACCATTTGGCTTTATGATAAAATCCATAGAAACCCTTCTCGACTTGGATTTAATCTTTATTTTAACTACCAAAGATACTTCGTATATTTTACCACATCCATCTAGTGATTTTATTTCATCAATATCAATTATTTCGCATTTTTCAATACAGTACCTTATATTACTTCCATATATAATACACAATTGATTTTCTATATATGGGTTTAAAAGATTAAGTATAATGCCTTCTTCCATACTAATTTTACATTTCTTTTTTCTAAGTATTACAGATCTTGTTTGTTCCATTAGCACACCTTCTTCTGGTGATTTAAGTTCATATTCATCATAATCATCTTCTATATACTTATAATTTTTTAACTTTCCCCAATGCTCAACTTTGTAAAATTCATCAAATCTTGAATTAAATTTTATAAATATGTCTGACTCATCTAACTTATTGTGTTTTTTTATTAACCCTAAATCCCCCTGCCTTATAGCTGTAATTGCTAATGGTAAAGCATCTCTAAATATTCTATTTCTTTGTGCTACTTTATTTTTATCTCTTTCATTCCCATCTACATTTAAATGAAGACATAAAACATAATTTTTACCATTTTCGCACCACCTGCCATATACCTCATCTCTTTTATCAGTCACATGCCCTTTATCATAATCTTTCGCAACTGTTATTAATATATCCCCCGTATTATCTGAATGAGTAACTGTATAGTTACGGGGACTTATCGGTCCATCTTTAGATATCCCCTTTTTAAAATCAATTATAAGTTTATTTGGGTCTAGCTTATCCAAACTCTTCACCTCTAAAATACTTTTTATTACCTACTATATGTTTATTATATTTATATAGTTACTTAATTAGAAATTGAATTTATCTATTTATATCATTACAGTACATTATAAAACTTTTGTTAATTTTTAATTGTATCTCATTACTATAATTATCCCTATAATTATAGTTATTTAGTCCATACTGTTTTGTTAGCCCCTTCTGTTTCGTTAGACCCATTCAAATATTAAATTCATGTTTGAAAGTTATCTGTTTATTTACTTTTATATGTTTTAACTTTGTTATATACTTTATTTATGGAATTTTTATAAATTATTGAAAGGATTTGATTTACATGCTTAGATCTATTGCTTGGTATATAGTTTTCTTCATAGGTTTACTAATTAGTATTCCTAGTATGATAAAAACTAAAAGACTTGATAAAAAAGGTCTAGAAGAAGAAAAGGAAAAATTAGTTTATAAGGCAACCAAAGTTTGGTCTGATAGTCTTTTAAAAACTGCTGGTGTGAAGGTTACAGTTCATGGTCTAGAGAATCTTCCTAAAGACCAAAATGTATTATTCATAGGAAATCATCAAGGAAATTTTGATATTCCAATATATATAAGTAAAATCCCTGGATTAAAAGGATTTGTATCTAAAATAGAGGTAAAGAAAATTCCTGGAGTTAGTACATGGATGGAATACATGCATTGTATCTTTATGGATAGAAGCAATTTAAGAAAATCTGGAGAAGCTATAATACAAGGTATTAAAGTATTGAAGAATGGGCATTCATTAGTTATATTCCCAGAGGGTACAAGAAGTAAAGGTGATAAAATGGGCGAATTTAAAGCTGGTAGCTTTAAGTTAGCTACGAAGTCTAAAGTTCCTATAGTACCTATTACAATGAGCGGATCTTATAAAATAATGGAATCTAATAAGAAAAAATGGATTGTAAAACCTGCTCACGTAGATTTGTATATCCACCCAGCTATAGAAACTGCTAAATTAGCTAAAGAACAACAAGATGAGTTACCTAAAAAAGTTTATGAAATCATTAAAAGCAAATTACCTAATTAAAAGAGTTAAAAATGAAAGAATAAAAGAGTGAAAAAATTAATGAGGTAATTCAATACAGTTGAATTATGAAAATGGAAGAGTTAATAAAAAGATAGCAGATAAATTATTTTTACATAATCTATCTGCTATCTTTTTATTAAAAGGGTTTTGCACTTATTCATTCTAAATTTTACGCAGTAGGCATTTAATACTTATTTAAATGTTGAATAATCCAAATAAACTTAGTATGAAGCCTCATCAAATGAAGAATTAACCTCATTAATGATCGGAAAGTTAATACATATTATTAAATTTAATTCTCATTTAAGCAGTTACTTCATTCTCTGCTATTACATTTTTTATCCACTTTCCTGATTTCAATCTTCTTCTCTCAAAACAAATTTTAATAAACTCTTCTGTGCATATTAACAAATATACAAAAGTTATTGGTAATTTAAAAGCTATAGCTGATAAAAATGCCATTGGAACTGCATAAAACCAAACCGTACCTAATTGCACTAATGTGGAATAAAGGGTATCCCCACCACCTCTAAATATACCAACAATCATAACTACATTATAAGATCTTATAGGACATATTAAAGCCATTACTCTTAAAACTGCTACAGTATCATTAAAGGTTCCTGCTTCTACATTGAAAGGCCTAACTATTTGAGGTGCTAAAACCCAAAGTAAAACCCCTATTATTAATCCAAGTACCGGTGCAACTTTTCCTATTTTATGCGAATAGTCAACTGCAATATCTTCCTCATTTGCACCTATCTTATTACCAACCATAATAGATGCTGCTGAAGCTAGTCCTATACACAATACCATAAACATATTGTTTAAAGTTGTTGCAATTTGCATTGTGGCAACAGCGCTTGTCCCTATTTGTGCATAAGCAATTGAATATGCAGTCATTCCTAATGACCATAATAATTCGTTTGCTATAACAGCTGCTGATGTATTAAAGTATATTTTCACAAAACTTATATCAAAGGCAAGTAATTCCTTAACTTTTGAAGATATAATATTCTTTTTACCATATATTATTACAATTATATAAAGCATTTCTATAGTACGTGCTATAGTTGTAGCCAAAGCTGCTCCTGCTACCCCCATTGGTTTTACACCTAAGTTTCCAAAAATAAATACCCAGTTTAAAAATGCATTACTTAACACTCCTATTAAGCTTGCATACATTGGTGCTTTTGGTTGCTCAGAACTTCTAAGAGCTGAAGAAAAGCCTTGAGTAAAATTAGTAAATATAAAGCTTACTGCAATGATTCTTAAATATTGAACACCTAATTCTATAACCTGAATATCCCTTGATAAAATCTTCATTATTGGCTCTGCTATAATAAATGCAGCTCCTCCAAATATTAATGAGGCTATAAATCCAATAGTAATATCTAATCCAAGCACCTTTTTAATACTAGTTATATCTTTTCTTCCCCAATATTGAGACATAAATACACTAGCACCTGCATTTATACCAGAAATACATAGCATAAAAATAAAGAAGTATTGATTTGCTAATCCTACAGCAGCAATGGCTTCTTCTCCTAACCTACCAACCATTAAATTATCTACAAGATTTAATGATGAAGTAATAAAATTTTGAAATGTTATTGGTAAAGCTAATGTAAGCATTGTCTTTATAAATGTCTTATCCTTTAGTACCTTTTTCATCTAACCCCTCCCACTTTTGTTCATTTAATTAAATGCATAAAAAAAGAGCATATGGGTAGTCTGGCCGCCCATCTGCTCATTATCACTTACTTTTTTCCTTAGTTATTTTCTAATAATTATTTAAATTTGTCAACACTATTCTTCAAAGTTATCCACAATTGTAGATATATCGTTCTTGTAATATTCATATCTTTTTCCTGATTTAGCAATCTTAAAAAAGCCCAATGTGACTAAATAATTTAAATCACTTCTAGCAGTTTCATATGAAATATCTAACTTATTTTTATAATTGTCAATGGTTACAACATTATCTTTAGATGATAAAATGCTGTTTATAAATTTAATATGTCTTTCTTCTAATTTTACATTATTTCTTTCAATTAATTCCTTTAATATCTTTTTACCAAATTTACAGTTTAATTCACTATTCAAAGCATTAACGGCTTCTCTTAATACACTTATGTAGAATCTTATAAAATAGGTTATATCACCATTTGAAGATATGCTATTTTCCACTGCAGCATTATATTTTTTTAATTTTGAATTTATTAATGTTGATAATGAACAATATTTTATAACCTCATATCCATTCATCAATAGATATTTATATGATAAAAGCTCTGAAATTATAGAGTTATATCTTCTAAAAGGCTTATTAATTGTTACATACAAATATATTGTTGCAGCTACTATTAATGCACTTTTTCCTTGCTCTTCATTTATTAAAGAAATTAAAGTCTTTATATTCCCTGCATTAAATTCATCTCTAGCAACGCCTTGTATTGTACTCTTATTATCTTTTATATTTTCTCCATCAATAATACTATATAAATCCCATACAAACTCTTCGTCTATATTGCAGTCATTACTAATAGCTAATTTTAAATCCCTTAGCATTTCATCTGAAATAATTATATTATCTAAATTCGCTAATCCTAATAACTCAGACTCTTCAGCTGAATTATTTAACTTCTCCTTTATCTTTGAAGATACATAATTAAATACCCCTAAATTGTTTGCTTCATTAATAAACTCAGCATTACTAATAATATCTTCTGTATTATTAAACCAATAATTTACAATTGGTTTAAAGTTAAAATTACTTTCAAGCGATATTTTCATTCTATCATCTTCAATAATCTTCCATAATTTTTCCAATTCTTCTTTGTCAAATATTCTTCTTGAAATTTGTTTTTTACTAAAATATAAATTGTTAAAATCTTGAATAATTTGGGCATCCATAACTTTCGCCTCACTTTCATTACTAATTATATTAACTATAAATTACTATTTATTACCACATTAAATTACTATTTAATTACTATTTATATACTGCTAATTTACTTTGTAATTATATATTAAAATACTTATAGTTATATTTCAATAATATTTTTATACAAATAAAAAAAGGGAGAGTCTCATCTCATCCCATAATATGTAAAATAAACACTTTCCTTTATATTCCTTTTTGTTTTATTTTGTTTGAATCTTTTTTTCAAATTTAATAAGTTTTTCTTGAATATATGTATGATTTCCAGCATATCCTAATAACCTTCCATTTTTACCAGCAACTCTATGACAAGGTATTATTATAGGAATAGGATTTGCCCTATTTGCTTGACCTATTGCTCTTACAGCCTTTTCGTTACCAATTGCTTTTGCTATATAACTATAGCTTTTTATTTCTCCATATGGAATCTTTATTAACTCATTCCATACTAGTTTTCTAAATTCAGTTCCTTCTATATCTAATTTTAAATAAAAATTCTTTCGCTTCCCTTCAAAATATTCATTTAATTGAGTTATTACATCTAAGCATATATTTTTATCTTCTATTAAATTATTTTTTTCTTTAAATTTAATCCAGTCTTCTTCTATTAACTCAATAATTCTTAATCCTTTTAAACTTTTTACAATATATATAGAACTTATTATGCTATCTATTTTATAAAAATATAATTTTTCTCCATATTTTTCCATGATAAATCTCCAATCAAACGTTTACTTGTTGTTTTTTTTATATTTATTTCAAAATAACTTATTTTACTAATAAATAATACGAGCATATTTTTGAATTATAGTGTATACTAAGTTAGTTAGGAAAAAATAATATTATGTTATATCTCCAAATTAATATAACTTAAAATTAATATAACTTAAAATTATAATATGTCCCCTTATGGTACATACTATAATTATGATTTAAGATATGTTAGTTAAATTATATAACTAATATAATATAAAATAAAAAATATATTATATATATTTAATTATATGTTATTTTAAATACTAAAAGAAAGAGGATTTTGAATGAACGAAATAAAATTTAGTAACTTAGGGCTTAAGGATACCCTTTTGAAATCTATTAATGATTTAGGTTTTGAAAAACCATCACAAATACAAGCTGAGGCAATACCTGTAGCTATACAAGGATATGACCTTATAGGTCAAGCTCAAACTGGTACTGGTAAAACTGCCGCTTTTGGATGTGGAATTATTAATCATATTTCTAAGAAAAGTGGACTTAGCGCTATAATTTTAGCTCCGACAAGAGAACTAGCAATACAAGTTAATGATGAGCTAAAAAGATTATCAAAATATGATGATTTAACAATACTACCTGTTTACGGTGGAGATCCAATAACAAACCAAATTAGAGCATTAAAAAGAAATGTTAATATAGTAGTTGGTACTCCTGGTAGAGTTTTAGATCATATAAAGAGAGGAACTATAAAACTAGATCAAATCAAGTTCTTAGTTTTAGACGAAGCTGATGAAATGTTGAATATGGGCTTTATAGATGACTTAGAAGATATAATAAAGCAATTACCAAGTGAAAGACAAACTTTATTATTCTCAGCAACTATGCCTGATCAAATAAGAAAATTAGCTAAGAGATATATGAAGCCTGATGCTAAACATATATCTATAAAGAAAACTTCTATGACTGTCTCTAAGATAAGTCAAAACTTCTTTGAAGTATCTCACAAGACAAGATTTGAAGCACTTTGTAGAGTTTTAGATTTTGATACTCCATCATCTGCAATTATATTCTGTAGAACTAAAAAAGGCGTAGATGAATTAGTTGAAGGTATGCAATCAAGAGGATATGTAGTTGAAGGTATGCACGGAGATATGTCTCAAGCACACAGATTAAGAACATTAAAGAAATTTAAAGAAGGTTCTTTAAATTATTTAGTTGCAACTGATGTAGCTGCAAGAGGTATAGATGTAGAGGGTATAACACACGTTATAAACTATGATTTACCTCAAGACGTTGAAAGCTATGTTCATAGAATAGGTAGAACTGGAAGAGCAAATAGAGAAGGTATAGCTTACTCATTAGTTTCTCCAAAAGAGTATTCAATGTTAAAACAAATAAAATCAGTAACTAAAAGTGATATATCTAGAAAAAGCATCCCAACAGTTAATGATATATTTAACAGTAAATCAAAATCAATATTAGAGGATGTAACTAATACTATTAATGATTCTGATTACTCAAAGTTTATCCCAGTAGCAACTGAATTAACTCAAAAGCATGATTCTGTAGAAATTATTGCTGCATTAATAAAAAATAAATTTAATAATGATTTATTAGAAACTTATACTTCTGACGTTTTAGAAGCTCCTAAATCAGAAGATATCCGTTTATTCTTATCTATAGGAAGAAGAGATGGAATAAACCCTAAAACTCTAGTTAATTTTATTAAAGATACAGCTAGAATAAAGGCTTCTTCAATAGGTGATATAGATATATTAGAAAACTTCTCATTTGTTAATATATCTCCAGATGTTAAGGATAAAGTTCTTGATAAATGTATCGGTGTTAAGCTTAATAAGAGAAAAGTAAACATTGAAGTCGCAAATAGAAAAAGAAAATAATTAAATAAAAATAAGGCTATTTTAAGCTTAAGGCAAGCATTAAATAGCCTTTTGTGTTATTTACATTTCTTTTTTATTCCTTCATAAAGATATTTTATATATTCAATATCCTTATCTTCTTTTTCAAGAATACTTATTCTATCCTCTACTCTCTTAATATTCTCCTTCGCCTCATCAAAATCTTTATGATTTATACATGTGCTTGTGTATTCTAATAAATAATCTATTTTTAATACTAATTCCGCTAAATCTTCTCTATTATCATTCACTAAATCAACTAATAAAGAATATATTTTTGGAGATGTGTCCTTTCTTACACTACTTAGTAAATCATTATTTTTACTAGTTTTTCTTCCCATATAATCACCTCTATATCTAAATCTGTTCTTATTTTATATTTTTTTTATCATTTATAATAATTTATATCATATTTTTATAATATACCCAATACATTTTAAAATATAAAGGAATTTTAGGAGGTTATATTAATGCAAAAATATATTTGTGTACCTTGTACCTATGTTTATGATCCAGAATACGGTGATCCAGATAATGGAATAGATCCAGATACAGCTTTTGAAGATTTACCTGATGATTGGGTTTGCCCAATTTGTGGTGCTTCCAAAGATGAGTTTGAACCTTTAGATGAATAATCTATAATAAAAAACAGTCCTTGCGACTGTTTTTTATGTTCTTTTTATCAAATCAATTTTAAACTTATTTATATATGATACTGTATTAATCGATAAACCGGCTGTATCATTAATTACTTTATCTATTTCATTTAATATTTCATAAATTTCTTTTTTATCTTTAGCTCTCTCATAGGCCAATTTTCCTAAATAAGTCAGCTTATCTTTTGCATCATTATCAAAATTTAAAAGTGGTATTCTTGATACATATCCTGATGTTATCATATTACTTCTATTTAAAACTCCTCGAACTAAATAAGTCACTAAGGTAGAATTTAAATACGTTAATAACCAAAATATATCTTTATCATCGCATATAATGCAAGTATTTACACCAAATGTGCTTTCCTCTGGTAGCTTGCAAGCTGTAAATTGCACCCCCATTGAAGAGCAGATTATTCCTGGTTTATATAAAAGCTCCTTATTTCTTACTATAAAATTCGGAATACTTTTAGATATATTTATAAAATCCTTATTTATATACATAACTTTATTTGTATAATACTTATCTTTTCCTGGATTTTTATAAAATGGAACTGTATATGGCTCTTTCATCTCTTTTGATAAATACAAGTTATCATTACCTGTTGATATTCCAGTAATACATTTAAACTGTTCTCCTAATCTATTAATAGTAAATAAGCTTTTAATCTCCTCAGGACACCCTATTATAAATTCGCTATTATCCATTTTATTATTCAATACTATATCATTTAAGCTATATAAATGGTCATCAGATGAATCTAAAACATCAATTAACTCTTCTCTACTTCTACATCTATTATTAATAATTACGTTTCTTTGATAACTTAATCCCTTTTGTAATATAACTATACTAGTCCTTACTTCAGCTCCTTGCTCTAAGAACAAGTCAGTTGGACACATAGTTATTTCATGTATAGAGCAGGTATTCAATATTTTCTTTCTTAATCCTTCATAGCTTTTGGAATTTAAAAATGAATCGTGAGTTATTATTCCTATAACAGCACCATCTTTTGCTAAATCTATTACGGCTGAAATAAAAATTCCATACATATTATGAACACCAACATCATGAAAATGTTTCTTCAATTCTTTTTTATTATCTTTTATATACTGAACTTCATGGCAGTTATACGGTGGATTTAAAACATAATAGTCATAACTTAAGTTTTTTATTTGGTTATTTGCATTAGCAAATTCATAATAGTATCTTATAAAATCTGTATTTTTAAAATTACAGTTATATTCTTCTTTATATTTAATAATATCTATTCCATAAGCTTGCACATTGAACTTGTTAAAGGGATTAAGCATTTCTTCCCTTCCGCAGCATGGATCTAGAACACTCTTTCCATTATTATTTATTTCCATTACTCGGTTTGTAATATAATCACATATAAAACTTGGAGTTGAATAATAACCTATTTTTCTTTTATCTATAGATAAATCATCTATTATGTTTTCCTTTAAAACTTTTTCTTTTCTTCCCATAAACACTTTCTCCAAATTTAATTTTATAGAATATTACAAACATACTCATCTCATATAATGATCTTCGAAATTTAAATAGCATCATTAAATAATAAATCCTATTTATATAAAATATCCAAATTAAATAATTAATATTAATTATCTAATAAATTATCAAAATTATTGGCACTCAATACTAGAATATCTCCCTTATTAATAATTGTCGATCCTTTCGGAACTATAACTTCATCTCCACGCTTTATCATTACTATTAATATATCCTCAGGAATATCAGAATCCATAATAGTCTTATTAACCCACTTACTATCATCAAATATATTAACTTCCAAAAGCTTTGTACTCTTATCTTCTTTGTAATCATTAAATGTTCTTAATACCGGGGTACTATCATCAACTAAATCTAACTTTTGTGCTACTTTTGGTATTAATGTTCCTTGTATAGCTACTGAGATTAATGCTATAAAGAACATTATGTGGAATATATCATTTTGTATATTAACTCCATAAGTTATAGAAAATATTGCAAAAACTACTGATGCTGCGCCTCTAAGACCTACCCATGATATAAAGACCTTTTCTTTAATAGAATAATTAAACTTATTTAAAATTATAAATGTTGCTAATGGCCTTGCTATTAATATCATAAATAATGATATTGCCATAGATATACCAAATACTTGTGGTAATTTAGATGGGAATGCTAAAAGACCT
Source organism: Clostridium sp. (assembly GCF_017888565.1). Taxonomy (GTDB): domain Bacteria; phylum Bacillota; class Clostridia; order Clostridiales; family Clostridiaceae; genus Clostridium. Next base: position 41,303 of record NZ_JAGHFX010000065.1, on the reverse strand, counting down.
AAAATAAAGAATAAGGCAATTTGCATTATCCATGATACTCCATCAAAGAAATGGAATAAACTCTTCTTATGCGGTATCTTACTATTTCCTATTATAATACCTGCCATATATACGCTTAGATATCCATTTCCTCCAAGCCATTCACTTACTGCATATGATAATATAGCAATAGCAGTTATAAATATTGTATAGAAACCTTCTACTTCAAAATTAGCTCGTCTAATTAAATAAACAGTTCCTTTAGCTAGTATGCTTCCTATTAATATTCCAAATAATATTTGTTTTATTACCATCGGAACTATGGATCCTACCCCTGCATTAGACATGAAGGTTAAAATTATAAGTGTTAACATATATGCAATAGGGTCATTACTACCACTTTCTATTTCTAATAAAGGTGCTAATGAGCCCTTTAAATTAAGTTTTTGAGAACGTAGTATTGAGAATACTGATGCTGCATCAGTCGAGCCAACAACAGATCCTATAAGTAACCCTTCTAATAAACTTGTACCTAATATAAAATAACAAAATAATCCTGTAAGTCCTGCTGTAATTATAACTCCTAAGGTTGACATTAATATGGATGGAACAGCTGATTCCCTAGCTATTTTCCAATTAGTTCCAAACCCTCCATAAAACATTATAAATACTAATCCTAATGAACTTAATTTACTTGTTAATTCATAATTATCAAAGTATATTCCTACAATTCCATCAGAACCAAATAACATTCCTAACACTATAAAAATTAAAAGCATAGGAACTCCAAATTTGTATAAAATCTTACTGGATGTTATGCAAATCAATAATATTAATCCGCATATAATCATTAATTCAATCATATTACCTCCTTAAAAATATTTCTTTTACCCTTTAATTATACACTAAAATTTATAATTATTCTAATTTGCTAATTTTTGTGTATTTTCATAAAAATAGACTTACTAATAATTCACATTAAAAGTAAGTCTATTATATTTAATTATGGTTGACTATTAATTTATTCTAATTACTTCTCCTGGGTATATTAAATTAGGATCACTTATATTATTTATTTGTGCTAATCTTTCCGTTGTGGTTCCATACATTTGTGCTATTTCTGATAAAGTGTCTCCCTCTTTTACTATATAAGTTGTCCTTGTTCCTCCTGATGTGTTTCCTGCTAAGCTACTTGAACTAATTATTAAAACTTGTCCTGGATATATTAAATTAGGGTTGCTTATATTATTTATCTCTGCTAATCTTTCTGTTGTTGTTCCATACCTTTGTGCTATTTCTGATAAGGTATCTCCAGATTGAACAGTATAAGTTGTAGTTATTCCCCCTTGATTTATATCTGGAACATTAGTAGTTCCTCCCGATATTAATATTCCATCTGTAAATACATCTAAAGGACAGTATCCACTTATTCCTGGTACAGTTCCTGATTCTGAATACTGGAATCCCACCCAATTATTCCATATAGGATTATCTCCAGGTGTAGTAACATCATAATTTGCTATCCATAAAGGATATTTTGCTAAGCTATTTGTAAGGCTAGTCCTAGCAAAGTTAGTATATGTGTATACAACCACATCTTTTCCTGTAAGCCTTTTAACCTCTTCTAAAAAAGTTACGCACATATTGGATACCTCAGTTGCTCCATATCCGTCTGATAACTCAATATCTAAAGCTAGCCTACAATTAAAGTTTTTGCCTTTTACATAGCTTGAAAAATAATTAGCTTGAACCTTTGCATCTACCCTTGGTCTAAAGAAATGGTAAAATCCTATTAGCATATTATTACTTTTAGCCCCTGAATAATACTCATCTGCTCTAGGATTTAAATAATAGTCACCTTCTGTTGCCTTTATATATACAACTTCAATTCCACTATTACTAACTTGATTAAAGTTAACCTCTCCTTGCCAACTTGATATGTCTATTCCTTTGTATCTTCCAGCACTTATTGATTGCATATCATCCTCTCCTCAAATGTTAAAATTTAAATTGTTTTAAGATACAATATAATATGCAACCATTCTCATAAATGTAATTGATATGCCACTTAAATATTCTAGTATTTCATACCATTATATACTTCTAATATTTTATTCCATGTAGATTGTCCAATAATTCCATCCTGTAATAAAGCAAATAATTTTTGAAATGCCACAACAGCTTCTCTAGTTGCATTCCCAAAGATTCCGTCTGCCACAACAGTAGGTATAGCAATTTGATTAGATATCCTTGCTAAATAATATTGTATTTCCTTTACTTTTTCTCCTCTTGAGCCATACCTTAATAAATAACCTGGATACTTTCCATCAAATTCATTATCAGGTGCTTCTGAATTACTATTGTCTATATTTTTATAAACTTCAAATACTTTATTCCAAGTAGCTGGGCCTACTATTCCATCTGGAGATAGTCCAAATAATCCTTGAAATGCTATAATAGATTCCTTTGTGCCATTACCAAATATCCCATCTGCTGATAAAGTAGGTATATTATAGACCTTAGAAATTACACTTAAATAATATTGAAGCTCTCTTACTTTTTCTCCTGTTGCTCCATATTTTAATAAGTATCCTGGATACTTACCGTTACCTTCTGGTTTTCCAATTTCTCCTCCACTTCCATCTTCCCCACCTATTTCTGGCTCTTGATTTAATTCTGCTAATCTCTTTACCCCAACATAAATATTAGATATTTTATACCAAGTTGATCTGCCCACAATTCCATCTGGAGTTAAATTGAATATTCTTTGAAAAACCTTAACAGTATCTTCAGTTTCCTTTCCGAATCTTCCGTTTTCAAGATAAATCCTTGGAATAGCAGGAAAATTTTTAGATACTCTATTTAATTGTTTTTGTATTACTTTAACATTTTCATTTACATCATTGATTCTTAATGGATAACCTGGATATGACTCAGGTATTCCTTCAACATATGCTGCTCTAACCAGCACTTTATCATAACCAAAATAATATCTTATTATATCCAAAGCAGGCATCCCTGCCTTTGCTAAATCAACAGTTCCCCATTGTGATAAGCCTTCGCACTTTACAGTTGTTCCATTACAATATTGAGCAAAAAATGGAGTTTGATTTCCAATTGTTATAATGTACTCGTTAAAAATTTCATCAACTATCTTACTTATATTATCAAATATATTTCTACCTTTTACAAAATATTGATCATATGCTGTTGAATTTGTTATTTGAAATGGATACCCCATATTCCTGTACCATTCTGTATAAACTCTATTTAATGCAAAGGAAATCTGACAATACACATTAGCCCTTATTGCTTCCTCTGGCCAAGTAGGATATATCTCACTAGAAGCGACATTCTTAATATAATCTATAAACCTTACTGTAACATTTTCTGCGTATGAAGTAGGTCTCCCTAAATGTACAGTTATAAATTCAGGTACATATACGTTACGAAGAACAAAAGGGGCCATTGGCAAACCCATTTCTTTATTTTCAATTGAACTCTCTATATCCTGTTTATCTTCAATAATTATTTCCTCAGGGACATTTTTTTTCCCAGAGTCAATACTTACCTCTTCCATTTCTATATCTTGTATTGAAGTGATTCCATCAAATACACTTACCCCTTCAACAATAACATCTCTATATCCATCAGATCTAACCTCTATATTATATAATAAATAAGGATTTTCCCCTTCTCCATAAGGCTCTTGGGATAACTCTCTATCTAGGGTAACTACTGATATTTCTTCACTTCTTCCACTTATATCAAATGCATTTTCTTTTTCATAAACAATATTACCTGTTTTTGAATTAGTAATTCTAATACTCCCTTTCGTCAATGGTAACAAATCTTTTATTCTAAATAATCTTACTAATATATTTCCTTCTGCCAAACTACTACCCTCTAAAATTATTCTTACTATATTTTACTCTAATGAATTTTAAATGTGATACAATAAAGGCTAGTTATAAGATCATAAACTACTATGACACTTGTTATTACTTAAATTTAATATATTTAAAAAATTATCTATCTCTTCTTTTACTAAATATATTTGTCCTAATGTCCCATGCTTCAAGTCAACTTTTTTTAATGAATGAAAATCTGATCCTGCTGTGTATATTATATTTTTCTTTTTAGCCATATTTATAAAATACTCTGTCTCATTATCCTTATTTCTATAATATTTTGCTTCTATCCCGTCAAAATTTAAATTTATTATTTGTTCAAAAACCTTTCTATCAAGTAATGTAGGATGAGCTAAAACTACCTTTGCATTATAATGATGTAAAAAGTCTATTCCAGCTGAGGTTGATATCTTCCCTCCCTCTGATTTAAAACTTAACCTTCCCTTAAAGTAAATTTGACACGCCTTGAATTTTCTTGTACATAAATTATTTAAAATCATTTTAAATTCATCACTTTGATATTTATCATTAGTGAAATAACCTAATATATGAACTTTACTCCCCTTAAATCTAGTAGATAACTCTATTCCAGGTATTACTTTTACACCATGTATTTGCCCAACCTTAACAGCTTCTCTATTTCCATTTACAGTATTATGGTCTGTTAAAGCCATTATATCTACCTTTCTCTCCTTAGCCAGCAATACTATTTCTCCTGGTTTTAGTTCTCCATCCGATTCCGTTGAATGAATATGAAAATCTCCCTTTCTGTACATTTCTTAATACCTTTTAATTGCTTGTACTTCATAATATCTAAATATATTAGTTTTTGATATACTCTTTATAGAAATTAATATAATTTACATAATAAAATGGCTACAATATAGATATGAATACTTATAGATTTAGAAAGGACTTTTAATGAATTATATAGTTTATGATTTAGAATTTAACCAAAAATATATACCAAGTAATACTACTGATAAAAATAATAAGGAATCAATTGATAATACTATGAAACAAATCCCTTTTGAGATAATTCAAATTGGAGCTATAAAACTTAATGAAAATCTTGAAGTAATATCAAGTTTCAACAAACTAGTAAAACCCATCGTATATACTGATATTAATCCTTATGTAGAAAATATAACCAAAATAAATAAAGATATGTTATCAAACTGTGAAACCTTTTCTAATGTTTATAAAAGATTTTTAAGTTTTATAGGAAATGATGAAGTCGTATTATGTGTATGGGGAAAGTCAGATATAAAAGAATTTCTAAGAAATATAAAGTTCAATAACTTATCTACTTCACTATTTCCCAGCAAATATATTGATGTCCAAAAACACACATCAAAACTATTTAATCTTCAAAAAGGGAAACAAATTGGATTAAAGACTGCTGTTGAAATGTTAAATATAGATTTTGAAGATAAATTCCATGATGCTTTTTATGATGCACTTTATACATATAAGATTTTTAAAGAAATATATAATCCATCCATAATACCTAAGACATATAATGATAATAATAGAACGCATAAAACTAAAGCTAAGATCGATACTGATGCCTTATTTAAACAATTTAGTAAGATGTATGATAAAGAAATAACTGATGAAGAAAAGTCTATAATAAAAACTGCATATAATATGGGACGGACTGGACAGTTTGTAAAATAATCTTATATTGATATCTATATTAAACTATAAAAAAATAAAAATCTGCTATAATGATTTTATAGCAGATTTTTATTAATTATTAATAATCGCATTAATAGTAGTTTGCATCTTGTTACTTAAATTAATATCTTTTAATAACACCATAGAAATTAAATCAAGGAGATACATAGCAGAAAACTGTGTATTTATGAACCTGCTCCTATCTACAAAATTAGGATTATAAACTATTAACTTTATATCTGAATACTTGCTTACTGTACTTCCTTCAAAACCTGTAATAGATACTGTCTTTGCTCCATTTTCCTTAGATTTTCTTAATGAGTGTATTACTTCTTGTGTCTCTCCAGATATAGATATACCTATAACTAAATCATTTTCTGATACAATGGAACTATTTATAATCATCATATGGGAATCTGAAATGCAATGTACATTAAACCCCATTCTTAAAAGTCTTTGCATCATTTCTTTGCATGTTAATCCAGAACTACCAACCCCGTAGATATAAATATTCTTAGCTTTCTTTATTTCATTTACTACTTTGAATATTTCCTCTTTATCTATTAACATTTTAGTTCTTTCTATAACTTCGTTATAATATTGATATGTATATGAAAATATGCCATCTTCATCATTTATAGGCAATTCTACTTTATTTGATCCAAGCTTTATTTTCATATCTACAAAGCTATCGCAACCAATCTTTTTAGCAAATCTCGTTATTGTTGCCCCTGATGTTCCAATTTCTTTAGCCAGATCAGTAATATTTATATTTTTAATTTTATCGCCATGTTGCATAATATAATCTGCTATATCTTTTTCCTTACCAGAAAACTCATTATACTTTCTTTGTACCTCACATAAAATATCCACTTAATATCCTCCATAATCTAACGTGTACATAATCCTCTTATTCTATAACCTTAAATATATTTTAAATAAACATAGTTAAAGTAATTACTATATAAAATTATAAAATATATGCCTTCAATCTATATAACTACATATAAAGATATCAAGTAATCTATTGATTTTTGAAATAGTAAAATTAATAACCTAATTGAAACATATATATATTAGAATAACATTAAATTTAGCTAAATAAAAGAGGTAGAGATTTATGTCTCTACCTCGAAAGTATTATAATGCTTTTAAAATTTCATCATTAAATTTCTTTGTAATTAATTGCGGTCTTGTTATTGCACTACCAACCACAACAGCACATGCTCCCTTTTCTAAAGCAAGTCTTGCTTTTTCAGGAGTATCGAAGTTTCCTTCTGCTATTACTTCTGATTTACAATCCCTTATTAAAGCTTCTAATACTTCAAAATTATTCATTCCTTTAGAATGTTCTGTATATCCAACCAAAGTAGTTCCAACATAATGGAATCCTAATTCTCCAGCTCTTAAGCCTTCTTCTATAGTTGATATATCTGCCATAAATCTTTGAGACGGATACTTTTTAAAGATCTCCTTTAAAAATTCTTCATCTTGATTTATTGTAGCATCTAAAGCTATAACATCAACTCCAGCTTCAACAAGCTCATCAACTTCCTTCATTGTTGGAGTTATATATGGCTTCATATTTTCATAATCAATTTTGATTATACCTATTACAGGTAAATCAACTTCTTTCTTTATAGCAACAATATCTTGAACACTATTGGCTCTTATACCTATAGCTCCACCTTCCTTAGCTGCTACAGCCATTCTACTCATTATATAAGAGCTGTGCAGTGGTTCATTTGCTAGTGCTTGACATGATACGATTAATCCTCTATCTATTGCTTTCACTCTTATTACTCTCTCCCTATAATTTCATTTATTTTTTGCTTTAATGGATCTGCTTTTGCTCCAAATATCGCTTGTATTCCGCCCTTAACTTCTAAAACAGCAGTTGCTCCTAAAGCTTTAATTCTATCCTTATCTACTTTACTTACATCTTTTACAGCTACTCTTAATCTTGTTATACATGCATCAACATCATCTAGGTTTTCTTCTCCGCCTAATGCTTCTAAAATTTGAGTTGCTGTTTCATTCATACTATCTTTTGTCACAACTTTAACTTCCTCACTATCTTCTTCTCTACCTGGAGTCATAACATTAAACTTAGTTATTAAGAATCTAAATGTGAAGTAGTATAATGCAAACCAAATTACTCCTACTATTAATACATATATCCAGTTTGTTTTATCATTACCTTGAAGAACTCCAAATAATGTAAAGTCTATTAATCCACCAGAGAATGTATTACCAATTGATATATTTAGTATATCTGCAATAAAGAATGATAATCCATCAAAGAATGCATGAACTACATATAACCATGGTGCAACGAATAGGAACATGAATTCGATTGGTTCTGTTATACCAGTAACAAATGATGTTATTGCTGCTCCTAGGAATAACCCACCAACTAATTTTCTCTTTGCTTTAGGTACACAATGGTACATAGCTAAACATGCTGCTGGTAATCCAAACATCATTGTAGCAAAACGACCTGCAAAGAATCTTGTTCCTTCTGTAAATAATCCAGTATGGTTTGGATCAGCTAATTGAGCAAAGAATATGTTTTGAGCTCCTGTAACAGTTTGACCTGCAACTGTCGCAATTCCACCTAATTCTGTATACCAGAATAATGGGTAAATCATATGATGTAATCCAACTGCTCCTGTTAATCTTAACAAGAATCCATATAAGAAAGTTCCTATTGGTCCTAATCCAGCTATTGCATTACCTGCTGAAACTAACCATCCTTGGAATGTTGGCCATATTAAGAAGAATATAGCTCCAATAAAAATTGCTGAGAATGAAGATACTATTGGTACAAATCTTGATCCTCCAAAGAATCCTAAAACTGCTGGTAATTGAATATTTCCATATTTATTATGAAGATATGATACCGTTAATCCAATTACTATAGCACCAACAACTCCAGTATCTATTGACTCAACTGCTGGGTTAAAAGCAGTAATCATTCCTTTTATTGCAGCATTCATAACTAAGAATGAAACTGCACCTGCAAGTCCAGCAGTACCTTTATCTTTTTTAGCAAGACCTACAGAAAGACCTATACACATAATAAGTGCTAAATTAGCAAATACTACATCTCCTGCAGATGACATAATTGAGAAAATTCCTTGTAACCAAGAAATATTTAGGAATGGATAAGCTTGTACAGTATTAGGATTTGATAATGCTCCCCCTATACCAAGTAGTAAACCAGCTGCTGGTAATATAGCAATTGGTAACATAAAGGCTTTTCCAATCTTTTGTAATTGTTTAAACATTTAAGTGCCTCCTTTATTTCTGAAAATTATTTTTATAATTTGTACTTTGTAAAAATCATTTTCTCTTGAATACATTTACATGTTACCATGAAAATTATTTTTATTCAAGTATTTTTTTAAAAATTTTTTTCGTAATTTATTATATATCTTTTATAAACCTTATGATTATATTTTGCTATTATATTATTTATTATTCAAAAAAATAAAACCGCATCAAAATTAATGATGCGATTCTATATACTATCTTAAAATATCTCTATAATTACAAAGCTCTACTCCTATAGAGTTAATAAATTCTTTAAGTTCGTTAGATGTAAGAATTCTCAATTCTTCTACTCTTTTTATATTATAAGAGCTTGTTTCCATAATAAAGCTATCAATATATGCAGGATGAGTCATAGTTTCCAAAACTTCATATTTTTCTAACTTATCTTCTAATTTTTTAAAAGCATCTAGACTAACTGTTTCATTATAAAAAATCCCATCATAAGGAATTACTTTATCATAATCCAATTCATATTGTAGTCCTCCTCTTATAGGAAGATTATATTTTTCTACTAACCTTTCAATTACCGGCTTTAAAAAATCAAATGTATGAACATGATGATGTGAATCTAAATGAGTTATTTCAATTCCCCTACTCTTAACTTTTTCAATTTGAGCGCAAAACTCCTTGTATATTTCTTCTAAATTAAATCTCTCTACATCTTTACCAGGGTTTATCCTTTTATAAAAAAATCCCTTTTCATCTATAATTGTTTTATGTGAATTTAATATAGGTTTATATGCAGATAAAGTTAGGTGCACCCCACACCCTAGATCTGGATATTCCTTTAATAATTCAACTGCATGATCAAACCCTGGCATTCCTGCCATTATTGAAGTACTTCTTACAACTCCATTTCTATATGCATCAATTATTCCATAATTAGCACCTCTACTAAGCCCAAAATCATCGGCATTTATAATTAATCTCATATTATACACCTTCTCCAATTCTATATAAAATAATCTTAATAATTAGGAATTATCCAATACTCCGTTATGCTTTTATATCTCTCAAGTTCTTTTCTCTTAATTTAAAACTTTTTATTTCCGAAAGATTTAAAGAGCATGGAAGAATTATAAATATCCAGCTTGCTATATATGCATATCTTTCCTGAGTTTCGCTTATTAAGCACTGCATAATAAACCCTCCAAATAATATAAATAAAAGATTTAATTCTCTATTGGTTTTAGTTGATTTACTGAATAGTCCAATCATAAGTGATACTAATAATAATAAATGTAATATATCACTATATAATTCCATATAGTATGCAAAGCTTACATCTTCTCCCTTTTCTGCTCTTGCTTCTGTCGCCCAATATATTCCTGAAAAGTCTCCATCTGTCCATTGATTAGAAAACTTATTCATATAAAACTTTGCTAATTCTGGTGTCGGTGTAGTCGTTAGCCTTTCAAATACTATTTCTTTAGCTGCTTTTTCAACTTTTTCATAATCATAATTATACTTATCTGGTATTTCAGCATCCTCCTCATTCCATCTACCATTATGCTCTATATTTGTTCCTTTTAATACTGATGTCCACTTAGGCTCACTACCCTTCCATAAGTTAAACTCAGTAATACCACTATATTTAAGCCCACTACTTATAGTAACTAATGGTATATAAAATGCTAAAATTAGCGTAAATACATTAATCATCTTTTTCTTTATCTTATTTTCACTATATATAACTATGTAAATTGCATATGCAATTAATAGTATTGTTCCTACCATTCTAAATAAGTTTCCAATACTCAATATTATTCCTGAAAGTATAAGGATAGATATTTTGCTTTTATCCTTTATAAAGCATAAAAATAAGTACATGCTCCCTAAAAAGAATGTTATAGCAATATTTTCTCCAACAACAATAGATGAGTAAATAATAAATGGGGGATAAACACTTGCAATAAAAGCAGCAATAAGTCCCTTTCTATCGGAATCAAATAACTTTTTAACTATTAAGTAAGTGAATACTATTGAAGCAATCCCTAAAAGTATATTTATACTCTTTATTGCTAATAAAGCATCACTAAATAGTAATCTTATAGCTGAGAAATAAAGAACTAAAATTGTTAGATGCGGAAATCTTCCATAATATTCCGACCCCTTAAACATGCTATAATCTCCATTTAGCACATATTCACTTTTCTCAAACATTCCTTGAAAATCTGAATATGGCAATGTATCAACTTTTAAATTCCATACTACCCTAGTTATAAACCCTAAAATAAGAATATATATAATTAAATTCTTATTTTTTGTTTTTAATAGAAATTTAAATCCTATAGAAATAAATAAAAACATTATAACTGTAAATAAGTTTTCTACATAAAAATTTCCACTTAAAACAATTTTAAAAGATGATATTATGAGAATAGCTAACATTATTTTTAATGAGTTTCTCATAAATACCGAAAGTAAATTTTGTACCCTTTGCATCCAATTTCCCTTTTCCCTAATTTATTTAACATAAAAATAGCCATATATTATGCATCATAAATTATAGCATATTTTTATAAATATTCCCAATATTGTATTTATATTTCTACGTTATATAACTGCTATCATGAATAAACTCAACTACTCTTACTAATCCTAATATATATCAAAAATAATTGCATATGTGAGGTGTTTACCCATGAAAAAGTCTCTTAAATTTTGTTCCATAATACTTTTAACTACACTCTACTCACTTGGACACATTAGCTATTATCCTAAGGCAACTTCAGAATTAAATCTAAAAGAAAACTCTGCAAATAATAATACTTTACCTCATCACTTTCGAATGCTTTTTGCTGAAACTAAGCTAGCAGAAAATCAAAATATTAACTTAAAAGGACTAAACAAATTGAACATTTCTGGAAGTGGTCAATTTTCTGAATCTGGTCTTTCTTTAATAAAAAATTCCATACCAAATAAATTTTCTATAATTGATGTTGATTTAAGGCAAGAATCTCATGGATTTATAAATGGCATCGCTGTAAGTTGGGAAAATTCAAATAATAGTGCTAATAAGGGATTAAGTTTACCGGAAGTCATATGTGCTGAAAATGAACTTTTACAATCGGTTAAGATTGGTACTCCTATAACTTTTTATAATACTAAGGAAACTGTAGTTCCTGAATCTGTTCAAAACGAACAAGACATTGCTAAATCACAGGGAATTGAATACATTCGTATTCCTGTAACAGATGGCCATTTACCAACAGATGACATGGTAAACTATTTTATTGATTTTATTAATAAATTGCCTAATGATACTTGGCTTCACTTTCATTGCAAAGAAGGAATAGGCAGAACTACTACATTTATGATAATGTATGATATTATGAAAAATTATAAAGACGTAAGCTTAGATGATATTATTAAACGACAAGTAGTATTATCAACAATAAGTGATAAAAGTGCTCAAAGCTTTTATACTGGAAATCACTTCAAGTTCTTAAATGATTTTTATAATAGTTATACAGCTAAAAATACTTATTCTATGAATTATCAAAACCTTACCGATAATTTAGATGATTATTACATTAAAAATTGCATTTTTCCTGAACATTTATATGTAATTTCTGATACTAATATGAACAAAGAAGAGCAGACTATGATTTCTGCTCTTCAAGGTATTATATCAAACAAATCTAAATCTCAAATTTACATTCTTCCTTCTAATGAACCTGATTACAAGCTGTGGTTAGATGACTTAAATAAAAATTATAATATTAGCTATGAAAATATATCAAGTCCTTGGAAGCTATTAAATATTTTAAAGCATAATATTAATGGTTACATACTATATAGCAATTCAAATCCTTACTCTATTAACAATGCCTGTTCTCTTACACCATTAAAAAATTCACTCCCCATTGATGAATCCCTAGAATCTAAAGTTCAAAGTTATGGAGTAACTAATCTAGTTGAAGATTGTAGAAATACAGATAAACACTGGGCTTATAAAAATTTATGGAATTTAGGATTAAATCATACTACAGTTATAGAGCTATCTCCTGAAAAATCCATGGCTTTAAGAGACTACGCAATAATGTCAAAATCGCTTATCTTCTATGAAGATGACATAAATGATTTTTCATTAAGAAAGGATATATTCAGCTCCATGGATGATATTGCTCGTTGTCTCGGATGGGGCCCTGATGAATTTAATAATGTAAACATTGCTTCAAAATATGGCGTGGATATCATTGCTGCAGATTGGTCATATAATTTATCAGTATTAAGCTCATTTCCTATTACCACGCAAACTCAAAAAACTCAAAGTGAAGTTCCTACAGAAGATAATGTACATTATGTGACTTTTATTATGTCTGATGGAGATAATCAGCAATGGCTACTGGGAAGTAATTATAGTTCAGAAAAATGGTATGGTTCTAAAAATAGAGGAAACTTTAATTTAGGTTGGACATTAAGCCCTTCTCTTTATTATTTATCACCTACAGTATTTAACAAATACTATGAAAGTGCAAGTTCATTGAAATACTCTGATTACTATCTTGTTTCTCCTTCTGGTAATGGCTATATATATCCTAGTAAATTCCCAAAAGCTAAATTAGATAATTATATACAAAGGCTAAATAACTATATGAAACAAGTTGATCAAGAATATGTTTTAATCCTCGATGATAACGCCTTCTACAATAAAGAATTATGGGACAAATATACTGCTTGTTCAAATATAGATGGTTTATTCTATATTGATTATAAAAAAAATAATAATTACGAAGGTAAAATAATTTGGTCTAATGATAAACCCATAGTGTCTTGTCGTGATTTACTTTGGAGTAATCTAGAAAACGAAGAAGAGCTAATCAATAACATTAACTCTAGAGTTAAATTGGGCTATACAAATATTAAAAATCCCAAAGCCTATACATTTGTTTATGTTCATGTATGGAGTAAAACTATGGATGATGTTCAACATGTAGTTGATAAATTAAATAACAATTCTCAAGTTAAAATTGTTACTCCTGATATTTTTATGAAATTGATTAAAAATAATATAACTACTACTTATTAGTAAATTTATTCTTTTTACAAAGGACCTAACGAAACGCGATCCCCTTTTAAACCCTTTATTTTTCTAGCTTACATGTTAAAAGCCGCATCTATTAAAATAGTTACGGCTTTAAAATTTATTTATACATTTAAGTAACTCTATACTATTAATACTAATTATTTTGCGTATTTCACTATAATATCACTTAGTGTTGTAACAACTTCTTTACCAGCTCTATCATTATAGTATTTTGCAAACCTTTCATCTGCAACGTACATTTCTGCTAATCCAATATGAGCTTCCTTTGAATAACTAGACCATGAAAAACTTAACCAAGCTTTGTGTTTTTCATAAACTCCCTTAGCTTTTTCTGAATCTAAATCCCCTGAATTAGAAACTTCAATTAGATCTTCAAACATCTCACTTTCTATATTTTGCATCTTCTCAAAATTTTCTTCAGTCATGTTCATAAACTTTTTATTTGATTCTTCTATAGTTTTAGAGCCATACTTTTCTCTAATTTCTTTTCCGTATTTAGCTTCATTTTCTTGTAATTTTTCTTTTTTAAAACCTTCAAACTTCTCATTATTTGACATATCTATCTCTCCTTTATTATATTCTAATGTTTTTTCCACAGTTAAAATCAATTGATCAAGTTGATTTCGTCTAGAAATAAGTCTTTGGTGATGTTCAATTAAAGATTGGCAAATATCGAAATTAGGATTAGATATTATATCCTGTATATCTTCCAACTTCATATCTAATGACCTATATAGCAAAATCTGCTGCAATAAATCCACTTCTTTTTGGCCATAAATACGATATCCTGAAGAATTAATTCTACAAGGTTTTAGCAAACCTATTTCATCATAATATCTAAGAGTTCTAGCGCTTACACCTGCCAATTCAGCTAGCTTTTTAATTGTATATTCCATATCATTACCTCCTGACAACTTAATAATAAAGGATTACGTAGCGTTAATGTCAATATAAAATATAAATATTTTTGTTTTATTTAAAATATTAAGTATAAAAAAGGTTAGCCTATATAATTTCGATTTTTATAAATATTTTAAGCTAATTAAGCTTTTATATTATTTGAATATAATTTTTCTTAGTGCTAAACTTTACTTAAATGATATTTATTATTTATTGATATTATTTATCAACATTTGAAATCGAAGGAGAGTTATTATGCTAGATCAAAAAACAATTGATATAATTAAAAGTACAGTGCCAGTATTAAAAACTCATGGAGTAGAAATAACAAAAACATTTTATAAAAATATGTTTGAAAAAAATCCTGAAATTAAACCATTGTTCAATATGGACAAACAAGAATCAGGTGAGCAACCTAAAGCCTTAGCTATGGCTATATTAGCTTCTGCACAAAACATAGATAATCTACCTGCAATTATTCCTGTAGTAAACAAAATTGCAGAAATTCACTGTAATGCAGGCGTTAAAGAAGAACATTATCCAATAATAGGAAAACACTTGTTATCTGCTATTAAAGAAGTTCTAGGAGATGCTTCAACAGATGAAATTATTGATGCTTGGGGAAGAGCTTATGGCATTATATCTGAAATCTTTATAGATGTAGAAAAGAAAATTTATCTTTCAAGACAATAATTTATATAAATAGTAAAAGTTTACACTTCTATCATGAAAATAAAAATAGCTGATGCACAATTAAAAATGATTTTGTGCGTCAGCGCCCTAATTTATGATAATATCCATTATCTCCAATTTTCTATTGCCTTAAGGTAATAATTTATTAATTGTGGCCTTGCTATAGTGTTAGTAATTAACTTATCCTTATCTACTATTTCATCTTCTGAAAACATAAATAGCCTATCAATAGATTCATTATTTAAAAATTTAGTTTCTACATTTATTTTAATTTTTTCTTTCTCTATTACTTTCTTAGATGCTAATTGGAATCCCCAATCCCCAAATGATGGTACTTCAACATGATACGGTATAACATTTAAACCCTCTTCTTCTAAAGTCTTATTTATACACCAAAAGGCTTCCTTTGCATAATATGGACTTGTTGATTGAATAGAAATTACGCCATCTTTATCTAATCTATTTGATACTAATCTATAAAATATATTTGTATATAATTTATTTAAATTTTCATCATTTGGATCAGGTAAATCGACTAATATTATATTGAAAAGTTCATTGCTATTTTCTAAGTATTCAAATGCATCTTCATAAACTATTTTTAACTTATCACTATTTAAAGAATCATTATTTACTTTTCTTATCTCTTTATTATTTTGGGATAGTTCCACCATCTCTTTATCTAAGTCAACTAAAGTTATTTTATCAACTTCTTCATATTTAAGCACTTCACGTACAGCTAATCCGTCTCCTCCACCTAAAATTAATACCTTACTTTTATCTTCACTTACACTCATTGGAATATGGACTAAACTTTCATGATATCTATATTCATCAATTGTAGAAAACTGTATATTACCATTTATATATAGTCTTAAATCATCCTTATGTTTTGTAACTACTATCTTTTGATACTTAGTTTGTTTATTTAGTATTATTTTATCTCTATATAATCTGTTTTCTACATTTAATGCTATATTCTCCGAAAATATAGTTCCCAAAACCATAAGTGATAGTGCTAAAAATGCTATTATCTTAAAAGCATTTGACTTTCTAATATATTTCTTATAGTTAAATATAATTATTAAAGATATTATTATGTTTAATGATCCAATTAAAAATGATGTTGCAAAGTACCCTAAATTAGGTAAAAGTATCAGTGGAAAAGCAATAGAACCAATTAATCCACCTATATAATCAAAACTAAAAATACTTGATAAAGTTATTCTTAGATTTTTAGTATTTTCCTCTATAATTCTTGTTAGTAATGGTATTTCTAATCCAACTAAAATACCGATTAATATTATTTGAATATACATAATTAATTGATATGATTCTAAGTATACATTAGATAAAAATAGTATTAATGAGCTTAATCCTCCTATAAATCCAACACTTATTTCTACTAGAACAAACCAATCAAATAAATTCTTTTTTATAAATTTTGATATGTAAGAGCCTATTCCCATCGCACTCATATATATTCCTATAGTTATTGAAAACTGCTTTATACTATCTCCAATTAAATAAGAACTTACTGAACTAATTAAAACTTCGTATATTATTGAACATCCTGATATTATTAATGTAGTTATCATTAGTAGCTTATATCTAAATTTACTTTCTTCCATAATCTAATTCACCTTTTCTAATATATTAGTAATATAAAAAGTGCGATAAATTCGCACTCATTTTTGTTAATATATCACTCCACTTATTAATATAGCTAAACCTATAAACATCCCCATCACCATAAGACCTGCCGCCGGATTTCCATTTGTTATCTCTTTATTTAAGTCATACTTTTTATTGAATACCTTCATTACTAAATATCCTATAATACAAAATATTATGCCTATAAAGAAATAAAGTATTGTACTTCCTACACCTTCAAGCAAACCTTGAGTAATCTCAATAGTACTTGGCGACATTACTGCTCCTTTTAATATTATCCCAACAGCTATAGAAGAACCTGCTGTAATATAACCAACAGATTGATTCCCATTCTTTATTTCTGTTGGAAAGTGACATGGTACTATTAAATCTACTATAAATGTTCCAGCCATCATTAGTATTATTCCTAAACATGAGTAAATAATTGTACTTAATATTTCTTGCATTTTAATTTCCCCCTCATTATTTTCCTAGGCTTGTTCCTCCCCCTGAGGATACCCTTGAACCAACACTACTTTCCCTTATACTATTAGAATAAGTTTTATATTTATTATTAGGATTAATATTTACTGTTCCATCATTATAGTTTTCATAAGCATTTTTATTTCCACTATACCTACTATTATCACTTGTATATCCATTAGTATAATAATATCTTCTATAATAACTCCTTGTAATATAGCTACTTCTATATGGACTAGTATTACTTGAGTAAGTATATGATCTACTACTAACTTGTACTAAAGTTTCTCCATCTTCACTTTTATATACTAAGCAATATTCATCTGATGTCATAATTGCAACTGAATAATCTTCTGAATTTTCTTGAACATCTTCTACTTCTCCATTAATAGCTTCTATTATTTTGTTAGCTGCCTCTTCAATAGATAATTTAGTTGAGTAAACATCAGCCTTTTGATTATTATCTAAATCAGAGGTTATTGAAGTCTCATAATAAAAATTACTATCTCCCATTATAACCTCTGACATCCTTTTAAAATTAGAATTTCCTTTAAAAGCTGATATAGCACTAAAGAAAAGAAATCCTACTATAAGTATAGCTACTATAGCAATGGTGCTAGAATCAGATTTTTTAATGTTGTTGGTCTTCCCACTTATATTATTTATCTCAACACTATCTACTTTTTTAATTGAACTTTTATCTAAATAATATCCCTTTGAATATTCAGTTTCATCTTCCCATATCTCAATAGAAATTATTTTAGATTCTGATATATCTTCAAATTCTTTAAATTCTACAATATCTCCTAAATCTACATCTACATCTCCAGTTGATTCTATAACTTTAGCCATTCCAGAATCTACTTCTCTATATCCTGACCTATCAATATTGTAGTTGTCAAAGCTTTTATTATATATGTATTGATCGTATATTGAGTATTCATTATATGCATTATCAATACTAAGCCATTTAATTATCCCCGAATCTAATGACTTTATTTTATACTCACTCCATTGACAACCATCAGAAGTATTATAAAATTTTATAGACCCCTTTACTATGTAAGCATGTCCCTCAATCCTTATCTTTTCTTCTGTTCTAAAATACAGATTTGTGCCCTCCATTTACTATCCCCCTAACATATAAAGTAATTATAGCATTTTTCTATATTTTAACATATATGCATAATTTATTATACTTAATTCAATATTGTATAATAAAATTTATTAAATTTTATGCCTTATTCTAATGTTATTAAGTAGTTTAAATTTACTTTTACATTTATTTCTCTAATAGAAATCTCCCTACTTAGAAAACACAGTATAAATATGACTTCTTATATAACAAAACCGTTCAATTTACAAAGTATTCTGTACATCATAAATTTTAAGTGCTATAATAATAATCCATTTATTGATGCATACTATTATTTGTAAGTAATAATAAATGAATTATTATGGAAAGTGTTAGGTGAAATTTATGATTGATGCAAAATTATTAGTTGAAAAGGCTTATGAAGCTCAAAAATTTGCTTATACTCCTTACTCTAACTTTAATGTTGGCGCAGCATTACTTGGTACAAACGGTAAGATATATTTAGGCTGCAATATAGAAAATGCTGCTTTTACTCCAACAAACTGTGCTGAAAGAACTGCTTTTTTTAAGGCTGTATCTGAAGGACAACATGATTTCCTAGCAATCGCAATAGTGGGTAATATGGCAGATGCTAAAGAAACTGAATACTGTGCTCCTTGTGGAGTCTGCAGACAAGTATTAGCAGAATTTTGTGACCCAAAAACTTTTAAAATCTATCTTGCTAAAAATAAAGATGAATTTAAAGAATATACATTAGAAGAACTTTTACCTCTAGGCTTTACTGGAAAGGACTTAAATAAATAATTTGATAATTTCTATTAAATAAAATTAAGCCATAAACTATAAAACAGCTTATGGCTTAATGCCGTTTAGCTTTAAGTAAATGCTGCTCATTTTATCTTATTATTTAATACAATAGCCCTGCTATGCATTATTAGCAGGTTTTATCATAAATTCCCTATTTTTTATTCCATTTTACTTATTATTTTATTTTTTAATCATTTAAAATGAAATTTATTAATAAAGTTCATCATATTATCTTTATTATCTTTTAATTGTGTTATTCTATTTACATTAGCACCTGAAGGATGCGGAAAATTATTAAGTATTTGCCCCTCCCTTATAAATCCCTTACCTTCTAGTTCAAATAAAACCTCCTCTACAGCTCTCCCCAATGGTATTAGCAAAACTTCATTGAAGCTATCTAAACTATTAAG
Organism: Clostridium sp.; assembly: GCF_017888565.1. Taxonomy (GTDB): domain Bacteria; phylum Bacillota; class Clostridia; order Clostridiales; family Clostridiaceae; genus Clostridium. Next base: position 21,302 of record NZ_JAGHFX010000065.1, on the reverse strand, counting down.
CTCATCAATAAAATTTGCATAAATATACTTCATTAAAAATTCACTTTTTATTAATTTAGGAGTATGACCAGAATAATTTTGCTTTTTCACAAAAGCAGGATAAGGAATTAAAGAAACCGTGTGCAATAAATAATCTTTTTCATTAAATAGCTCACTGCAACTATGAATATTTAAAGCCTTATTTAAAGTTATTTCATCTAACATACTTATTATGTTCTTTCTTATCACTCCACTAAATCTTCCTGCAGCCTTACACTTATATTGAACTTCTTTAATATCACTTCCTAGTTCAAACTCTTTTCTAGCAGTTGCAATGGCTGTACTCATTTGCTGAAATCCTGGAGTTATTCCAATAATAAATATTTTTGCCCTTGGGTTTAAATACTCATTATGTGGTGCATAATATATCTCTATGCTATTTTCCTTATCTACCAAAAAATCCTCAATTAATAGTTCCTCTTTAGTGTATTTATCTTTTAATGGTAACTTCATTATTTTTTCTTTATATTCATGTAAAGCCTTTTTCATGTTTTTTCTCCTAAGTAAAAAAATTATATAATAGTATTCTTTTATTGTTTTATTAATATACCATAATCATTTCTATATTATTACCTATAATGATATAGGTTATATAAAAAAATATTTGTACAATTAATTTTTTACTGAAATATACTTTGCCTGATATACAGCTTTTAGTACTAATATACATGTGATATATGTTAGTGTATAATGAAAAAGCTATGGACAATTCCATAGCTGAATATCTATTTAATATCTTTTTCCACAGGTAATAAAAATTAATCCACATATCATTGTTAAACTTAAAAATTATTGTTAATAAATTTCTAAACAAAATCTTATTATAATTTACATACTATTTTATTATCTAGGTAAGAATACTGAAAATATCGACCCTTTACTACTAGATTTCACTTTAATATATCCACCTTGATTTGATATTATTTCTCTTGTTAGAAATAGTCCTATTCCTATCCCCTCTATATATCTAGAGTTTTCACCCCTATAAAACCTAGAAAATATCTTAGTTAACTCATCTTCTTTTATTCCCACTCCATTATCTTTTATATCTACTCTAGTAAACATTTCATAACATTGAATTTTCACCATAATCAATCCATTTTCACTAGTATACTTAACTGCATTTTCTAATATATTAAAAAATGCTTCTCTTACCCAATTTTTATCATGACTTATCGAAACCTTATCTACTTCCTCTAATTGAATTTCTATACCCTTTATTCTAGCCTTTTCCTGAACTTCGCTTATTGCAAGTAATAAAGTATCATTTAGATCATTAATCTGTGGCTTTAATTTAATAACTCCACTTTCAAGCCTAGACATCTTTATCATACTCTCGATTAAAAAGCTTAACCTATCTAATGAAATTATAATAATATCATTAAATTCTCTTCTCTCTTCTTCAGTCAAATCTTCATCTTGAAGAAATTCACCATACATCTTTAAATTAGTTAATGGAGTTTTAAGTTGATGTGCTATATCTGAAATTAATGATTTAATTTCGTTTCTATCTTTTTCTATTTGCTTATTTTTGTCTTTTAGTATAGTAGTTAACTTAATAGTTTGATGCTGCAATTTAGATAACAAAGTATCTTCCGTAGTAGAAAATATTTCTTCATCTCTCATATCTATAATTGTTGCAAGCATATCAGATAATTGTATAAACATTTCCTCCATATAACTTTTATATAGTTTCTCATAAATAAACATCCCCAAGATTATAATTATTGAAAATATTAATAAAACTATCGCTACCTTATTATTTACATCCATAATATAAACATAAAAATTTATAGATATAACTAATATTAGTGTAATGACCCTAAAAACTATATTTACTTTATTAAAATTAAGTCTCATAAGCTACTCTCCCAAAGTATATCCTATACCAAATACAGTTATTATGTATTTAGGATTCTTAGGATCTATCTCTATTTTCTTTCTAAGTCTTCTAATATTCACACTTAAAGTGTTTTCATCAACAAAATTTCCATTACTATCCCATACTTTTTCTAATAATATTTCCTTTGTTAATACCTTACCTTTGTTTATTGCAAGTAACTCCAAAATCTTATACTCTGTTGCAGTTAAATTAATATCCTTCTCTAAGACTCCTACTGTCATTCTTTCAAAATCTATTTTTAAACCATCATATTCAAATATATTTTTATTAACTACCTTATTCCTTTTAAGTATTGCATTAATCTTATGCTTTAGTATTTCTACAGAAAATGGTTTAGATATATAATCATCACATCCTGTTTCAAAGCCCTTAACCATGTCTTCTTCTGTATCATTAGCTGTGAAAAACACTATGGGAATATTCACTTTACCCCTAACCCCCCTACAAAAGTCCAAGCCGTTACCGTCAGGCAAATTAATATCTAGAAGTATAAAATCTATCTTATATTTTGATATTGCTTCTTTCCCCTCATCCTTAGAATATGCAGACACTACCTCATACCCCTCTTTTTTCAATGCAAAAGTTACTCCTTTATTAAGTATTTTATCATCTTCTACTATTAATATTTTTGCCATAATACTCACCTCATCCACCTAATAAATTAATTATATCAAAAATGGGTTATCTTAAAGATAACCCATTAAAATTTTATTTCTCTACTTCTCTAATTCTCTCAGTTACACTTCTCTTTGATGATTCTTTAAACACAATGCTTGGAGTAATTAAACATACTGCAAATATAAATAGTACTAATAGTACTAATGGTACTGTTGGGAATACAAAAGTTGCATAGTCAGCTATTTGCCTAGTAAGTTCTGATATTCCATAAATAATAGCAATTCCTATTGTTAATATAAATGTAGTAGTAATACCTGCATAATATAAACCTTCAAAAGTTAGCATTTTCTTGATTTGCTTCTTAGTCATACCTATGCTTTCCATTATAGCAAGCTCTTTTAATCTAACATTTACTCCTGTTATCATTACATTTATGAAGTTAATTATTCCTATTAATATTAGTATAATTGATATACCACTACCAAGTATATTCATTACTATTTGTGAACTATTAAACTCTTCTGTCTTATCACCCTTAGATTCAAACCACAATCCACGGCTTTCACTAATACCCTCTAGTTCAGATTCAATTTGCTCTTCATATTTATTATCGACATTTACATATAATAAGTAATTTACTGCATTGCTATCTAATTCCTCTAACACAGAATTACTAATATATATTGTTGGTATTCCTAAAGGTGTTGGTAATCCTGATGGTAATAGTGATGAATTATCATTTATTATTTTTACATCAAAGGTTTTTGATATATCATTATTAGAACTTCTTATAGTTAAGTTACCTTTTATATTCTTATAATCATCTCCATAGCTCCATGCATCGGCTATAACAAACTCTCCTCTTTTGAATGCTTCTATATCTATTTTATCTTTTAAATCCTTATTAACTCTTTCTATAAGATCATCATCTATTCCCATAACAGACGATGATAATACACTTGGATCATCCTTAACTAGATTTAAAAATTGATTTAGCTCTTCATCTGATAACCCAAACCTTTTATAACTTTCCTTTAAGGATGGCATAAGTATATCTTCGCTCATTTCTAATTGTAACGTACTCGACTTACTTAAGTTTATTGAATTTACACCATTGATAGATTTGATTTTATCTATCATATCAGTATCTATTTTATCTGTTTGAGCCTCAATATTTTGTATTTCAAAATCATTTTTTACATATCTATCAATATAATTATCTACACTTAAACTACTTAAGAATGTATTTACACTTAAGAAGGTAATAATCCCCATAAATAATGATAGAAATACTATTATAGATCTCTTCTTCTCTCTAAAAACATTGTACCATGCCATTTTATATAGCTTTCCACCATTAGTAGACTTCCTGTCTTTCTTTTGCTTTTTAGATTTGCTTCCTGTATAACGTAACGCTTCTGTCGGTGAAATACTTCCTGCAATTTTAGCTGGCTTTTTACAGCTTAAACTTACTGTTAGTAATGAAAATAGTGCTGACCCTATAAATATTATCGGATTAAAAGAAACATCTCCAGGCATAGCGCTCGCCTTAGCCCCATCAAATAATGTTCCCATTGCTAATGGTACAATTCCAAAAGAAACTATTGCTCCTAATATTAATCCTAATGGTATTCCAATTATAGATAGTCTAAAAGCTTGACCCTTTACCATCCTTTTAATTTGTCTTGGTGATGCCCCTATGGTTTTAAGTAATCCATAGAAATTGATATCTTTAGTTACTGCTATATATATAATATTATAAATAAGAAGATATCCACTTAAAACTATAAATAAAGCTATGATTACTATTAATACTACTGTAATTAATGCTGTATTTGAAAATTCCTCTGTAGGATCATAGCTATATATAAATTTTTGATTTCCATTAAGAGAAACTTCCTTTTCTAATTTACTTTCTGCTACTTCCTTTTGCGCTTTTTTTAAAGCCATAAGAAGTTTTCCATCGTTTTCTAAAGTTAAATTATTTCCCTCTATAAACTCTTCGGAAACTAATATATATCCTATATCTTGTACTACTCCATAAGTAGTATAAGATCCACTTAGGATAAATTCCTTATTAGTAACTTCTTCATTTATTTTTACTGGAATTTCAATTTTATCACCTATCTTTGCATCACTTTTATCTAGAAATTCTAAAGCTTTCTTAGATGCCATTATCTCATTTTCTTTTTCTGGATATCTTCCTTTTATATCGCTTATACATGGAGTTAACTGTTTTTCAAAATTTTCTTTATTAATATATTTAAGTCTTATGCTTGTTCTATTATTTGTCAAACTATCAAGAACTACTTTTCCGACATTTACTTCATAGCCCATGCTATCTAATACGTCTAATGATTTTATTTTTTCTATTTGATTATCTGTAGGGTTATCTAACGATACTGTGGCTGTAGTACCTTGTAATCTTAAATTCATTGTTTTATAATTTTTAGCAAAGCTTATTCCTATACTAAAAACAGAAGATATCATAAAAGTTGTAAGTACTATTGCAATTATGGCAAATATATTTCTTATCTTATTTTTCTTTAATGACCCTTTTGTTATCCTTTTAATAACTTCCTTATTATTATTTTCAAATTTCATTACTCATCACCTCTAACTGAAACCTTACCGTCTTCAATTCTTATAATCCTATCTGCAAGTTGAGCTATTTCCTCATTATGTGTAATCATAACCATAGTTTGATTAAACTTCTTACTTGTTATCTTTAATAACCCTATTACATCCATACTTGTCTTACTATCAAGGTTTCCTGTAGGCTCATCAGCTAAAATAATAGCTGGCTTAGTAGCTAATGCCCTTGCTATTGCTACCCTTTGTTGTTGTCCTCCAGAAAGATTATTTGGCATATTAGTTAATTTTTCTTTCAAACCTAATGTATTAATAATTGAATCTACATATTCTTTATCTATCTTTACTCCATCTAACTCTATAGGTAAAACTATATTTTCATAAACATTTAAAATAGGAACTAAGTTATAATTTTGAAAAATAAACCCTATATTTCTTCTTCTAAATATAGTAAGATCTTCATCTTTCATTTTACTTATATTTTTACCACCTATAATTGTTTCTCCACTAGTTGATTTATCTAATCCACCTAACATATTTAATAATGTTGATTTTCCACTTCCAGATGTCCCTATTATAGCTACAAATTCTCCTTCTTTAATCTCTATACTAACGTTATTTAATGCTCTAACTTCATTAACTCCTTCTCCATATATCTTCACTAAATTTTCTGTTTTTAAAATACTCATCTAACTCCACCTCAAAATTTTTATTTACTATACTTTGTATTTTACATATAACTTCTTACAATCTTCTGACATAATTTAAACTTTTCAATTTTTTATCTAATAATAAATATTTATAATATACTAAAATAGTAATTTGTTGAATCTTCTTATTTTCTTGATTTTTAATTCCCTCATCATTAGAAATTCCTGCATGATATTTTCCTATACTAGCCTTAGTTTTCTTTAATAATTAATATATTTTTTCTTCTTCAAAATAAATTTATTATGTTAATAAATAAAGAAAATATTATATACTTTGTACACTGCTTATAATCAACAAAAAACTAAAATAAAAAGCCGTACTTAATTTCAGTACGGCTATCACCTAGTTATATTAAAACCTATCACAATAATAAACATCTTTTTTCTAATCTACTTAATATTAAAATAAAATATAATCCCCATAAGACTCCATATTAATAAAGATATCATGGATTCCTTTCCTAGCCCAGCTGGAGACATTGGAAGTAGTAATAATAATATAAATATTATACTTATAATCACTCCTAATATTGAAAACACTTTGCCAGTTATCTTTTCAGTCTTTCTATATGCAATATATGAAACATAAAGATATGCTACAGCTGCTCCAAGAGATGACATATCTACAATCCAAATTATAACTTCTCTCCCAAACCAAGGTGCTATTAAGCTTATACCCGTTAAAAATAGTATTGCATTTTTATATACTCCATTTTTATTTATCTTTCCCATTTTATCAGGTAACATCTTATATCTAGCTACTGACCCCAATAATTTTGAGCTACAAATCATAAACCCATTAATTCCACTCCATACTGCACCACATAGTGCCATTATAAGCATAAAGAATGCTCCTCTTCCTAAGGTCCCTAATACAGCACTACCAGTTGCCCACTCAAGAACTAGTGCCTGTTTAGGTGTATAAGCTAAAGCAGTTATTATATTTAATATATTGTATATTAACGTTCCTATAATAAGCCCAGTTATAGCAACTATTGATGCCTTTTTGGCTGAAAACTTATATTCATTACTTAATTGAGGTATGGCATCAAATCCAATAAAGGCAAATGGTGTTATAGCAAATACCATAGCTATTGAATTTATATCAAATGAGTATTCTTTGATATATGTTTGAACAAAGGTTTCTCTTTCTCCCTTAAATAGCATGCCTACAAAAACAAGAAATACCATTGATATTAGTACTATTATTATAATATTTTGTATTCTACTAGATTCCTTTAATCCTTTTATATTGAAATAAGCAAAAAGTAAAATAATAATGCTAGCTGCAATTATTTCACCTATATAAACATTATATCCTGCAACATTATATAGATATCCGAACTCTAAGACTCCACCCATTAACTTCTTTATAACTAATGGAAATGCAGTAGCATTTAGAGGAATCATTGTAAAATAAGCTAAGGTAAGAAACCATCCAACAATAAAACCATGCTTTTTACCTAAATTATTATAAGTAAATGAAAATTCTCCTCCCTCTTCATTTTGAATAGACATCATAACTTCGTAGTTTCTCTCAATTACAATAATACATAGTGCTCCTAGTATAAGACCTATCGCTGTATTTATTACTCCAGCTTCCTTTAAAAACTTAGTTCCTGGTAGCATAAATGAACCCCAGCCGATAATACCACCTACAACAATGGAAAACACATCTAACCTATTAAGATATTTTTTCATACTTCCTTCCTTTCTACTTTTCTTTAGCAACAAAACCTATGCAGAGTTATCTGCATAGGCTTATAAAATATTTCTGCTATTATATTATCATGTTATTGATATCTATGCAGGTATATTAAACTTTTTAACTAATTTAACTCCTAATAATCCACCAATAACAAGTGTTACTAAAAATGCCCATCCTGATAATGAAAGGTTAGCTATTCCTGAGAATAGAGCTCCAACATTACATCCCCCTGCAAGCTTTGCTCCATATCCCATTAATATGCCACCTAAGCCATAGAATACAATATCCTTAGCTTTAAAGTTTGCACTTAACTTCCATCTTCCAGCTAATAACATACAAATGGCAGCTCCTAAAATAATACCTATATTTCTTACTGAAACTGGATCATTTAATATTCCCTTAGTAACTACTCCTGCACTTCCCTTAAATGCTTCTATTGAACCAAAGTCAATACCTAACTTACTAAATAACCACACTCCCCAATGAGTATATGGACCTGATGCACCCCAACTTGAATTAGTTGTATTAATTATAAATATAAATAATATTGCTATTAATGAAGCTCCTGTAAAGAAAGACCATCTTTCAACAAAAAGTTTATGATAAGTTTTATTGCTTAGAACCTCATATTCCTTTTCTTCTTCAATTCCTTTTTCCCACTCATTATATTCTTCTAGTTTAAGAGTACCAGCTTTTCTTCTCTTATTTTCATATATCTTAACTATAAAATATAATCCTAAAAGTAATAATAATGAAACTAATACTGAACCAACATACCCAAACACATCTGGTAAATAAACAGTTAATGAATTCTTATATAAGAATGTATTCTTTAATGAAGGTAAATTCCAAGTTCCAAGCATTCCTCCTATACAAAAGAAGAAAAGAACTATTAAACCTCTCACTGAACCTTCCCCAGTATCTGATAACGTACCTGAAGCACATCCTCCACCAAGTACCATACCAATTCCAAATAATATACCACCAATTATAAACCCTAATGAAATTGCAGATACACTTCCTGTACCTGGAATAGTAGCAACATCCTTAGCTGCTCTAAAAGCAGCTTCTGCTCCACTTTGAGCTCCTGCATAATGAATTCCAGCTGTACCAATTACACTTATAGAAAATAAGAATAATAATGCCTTGCTTAGTTTTCCATCACCAGTCATAGCTATTTTTCTAACTCCACCAGCAAATCCAAATCTAGATCTTTGTAACACATAACCTAACATTAATCCTGTAATTAGAAATAACGCTAATTTACTATTATCTGTATATTTAGTCATAATAAATGCTATAATTGCAGCTATAACTCCAAATCCTATAAATATTTGTCCCTTTTTCATAATATCCCCCTAAATTCATTAATATTTTATATTAAATTTAATAAGCTCCTTTTGATTAAAAAAAGTCTACATGAATCTTTTTTTAATCAAAATTATAATCTGTAACTATCTTTTCTCTTCCAGTTACCATATCATTGTAGTATTCATAGAAGCTAACTCCCATAAATCCCCCTGAAACATTATATATATTATCAAATCCTAAGTGTCCTAATGCTACTGATGCATTGTAACTCCTTTGCGCACTTCTACAATGTAAGTACACTGGAACACTCTTAGGTATTTCATTTATTCTATCTCTTAATTGGCTTAATGGAACATTTTTAGCTCCTCTAATATGGCTTAATTCATATTCATCCTCTTCTCTTACATCTATTATGCAAGCACCACTTTCTACTAAATCCCTTACTTCATGAACATAAACTTGTTTGAAAGTTCCCTTTAAAAGATTTGTTGCTACTAATGCTGCATGATTAACAACATCTTTTGCTGTTCCAAATGGTGGCGCATAACAAAGCTCTAAATCAGCTAAATCATAAACTGTCCCATTAAATTTAATTAATGTAGCAATTACATCAACTCTTTTATCTGCATTCCCTCTTCCAATTGCTTGTGCTCCTAAAACTTTTCCTGTTGGCACTTCAAATATTAATTTAAAATGAAGTGGTTCACTCTCTGGCATTAAGCCAACCTTATCTTGAGGTATTACTCTGACAACTTCATAATTAATATTTAAATTAAGAGCTTTAATTTGTCCTTCTGTTAAACCAGTAGATGCTCCATTATAATCAAAAACTTGAATACATGATGAACCAATAAATCCTGTATTTCTAACTGGGATACCATTAATATGATCTGCTACTGCCCTTGCTTGCTTTTGAGCTGGCCCTGCAAGTGGAAGTTTAGTTGCAGAGTTAGTTAATGCATTATGTACTTCTATTGCATCTCCAACTGCATATATATCCTTATCATTAGTCATATAATTAGTATTTACCTTTATAGCTCCAGTTTGTCCTATTTTTAATCCTGCTTCTCTAGCTAAATCAGTTTCTGGAACAACTCCAATTGCCATAACTACTACATCTGATTCTATCTTTTTTCCTGATTCTAATACCACTGTATTTTTTTCAAAGGAACTAACCTTATCTCCAACTATAAGATTTACTCCATTATCGTACATAGCCTTATGTAACACTTGTACCATATCATAATCAAATGGCTTCATTATCTGATCCATTGCTTCAACTAAAGAAACCTCATATCCTGCCTCTTTTAAATTTTCACAAACTTCAACACCTATAAATCCCCCACCGATAACAGTAATATTTTTACTTCTATTTTCCTTTATAAATACATTAAGTCTAGCTATATCTACTACATTTCTTACTGTAAATAAATTCACATCATCAATACCATCGATAGGTGGAACTATTGCTTTAGCTCCAGGGGAAAGCACTAACTTATCGTAGCTTTCAACATACTCTTTACCATTAACAACATTTCTTATTGTAACTTCCTTCTTTTCTCTATTAATTCTAACTACTTCACTAAATACCCTTGCATCTATCTTATATTGATTAAAGAATTGTTCTGGCTTCATTAGAACTAAATCTTCATGATCCTCAATCTTACCACTTAAATGATATGGCAAACAACAATTTGAAAAAGAAACATGTGGACCTCTTTCAAACATTACTATTTCAGCACTTTCATCTAATCTCCTTAATCTAGCTGCAGTTGATGCTCCACCAGCTACCCCTCCAACAATGACTACTTTTTTACTCATACGATTACTCTCCTATCTATTATTAAACAATTATTTTGACTAATCAGTATAGATTGTTAAATTTTTATCCTTCCTTAGGATAACATATAATACTCTCTTTAGTGTAATAAGCATTCCTTATTTACAATAAATAAGTCTTATACATCTGTAAATTTGACATATCTTATAAAAATAATATAGAATATAATCACTATGATATTTAGAGGAAGTGACTAAATGAATTTAACTTACTTACGTTCCTTTTATGTAACTGTAAAGTGTAATAGTATCTCAAAGGCTGCTAAACAGCTTCATTTAACTCAACCAGGGCTTAGTATGCAATTACAAAGCTTAGAAAATGATATTGGTGAAAACCTTTTAAATAGAAGTAATCGAGGCGTTTCATTAACCGATGAAGGTAAATTAGTTTTTGAATATGCTGAAAGTATGCTATCCTTACAGGATAATCTTGAGCGTAATTTAAAAAACTTAAAAAATAAGAAGTCCAAGCTATTTATCTCTTCATGTAAAAGCATTGGTGAGCACATATTACCTTGTAGTATATATACATTTAAAGAAATACATTTTAATATAGATATATCAATGGAAGTAGACAACTCAGCTAATGTTATAAAAAATCTTATAAATCATGCTACTAATATTGCTATTATTCAAGATATGGATGTTCCTGATAATATAAGCACAACTTCCATAATGCCTGATAAGCTAATTTTAGTTGGGGGTAAAAATGTAAAAAATAATTCTATCTCAATTCAAGAACTTACTAAATTACCCCTAGTTTTAAGAGAAGAAGGTTCTGGAATTCTTGCTTTGCTAGAAAAAGCCCTTCAGAATAACTTGCTTTCATTAAATGACTTAAATATATTAATTTCCTTAAACTCTCTTGAGTCTATAAAATCATCCGTAGCTTCTGGTAGAGGCTATTCTTTCCTTCCAGAATCAGTTGTTACTCATGAACTTAGGACAGGTACCTTAAAAAGAATTACCATTGATGGTTTAGAAATTCCTTATAACTATTACTTAGCTTTTAGAAAAAACTATAATTTTACGGATCACGAGGAAAAGTTTGTTCAATTTTTAACATCTAATAAAAGATGTTTTTGTTATTAATATAATGCAAAAGGCCCATGACATTAAAGTCTGGGCTTTTTTATTAAGGTGATTAGGCTTATTTAAAAATAAAAAAGGTTGTAGTCTAAACTACAACCTATAACAATTTAAAATTATCTTCTATTTTGTTCCTTTTTAGCTCTTCTACAAGATATACATCTTGTTGGCTCATTTGTAAATCCTTTTTCTTTATAGAATTCTTGTTCTCCTACTGAAAATACGAATTCACTTCCACAATCTCTACATACTAATGTCTTATCTGTCATAAATATTCCTCCTGAAATTAAAGATTCTAAATCGATATAATAATCTCTAATTTTTGAGAAACTATTTACCTAAATGAAACTTTTTTTGTTAGCAACTTTGCTACTCTCTTATAATAACATAGTATTTACTTAATTGCAACACCTTTTAATTATTTATTTCACATTTTTCATACTAATATTTAACTATTTCTTTTTATAACATATTTAAACTATAATTATATACTTTTAAACTTATTGTAAAATTTATTTAATTCTCTCTTAATTAAATTTACATACTCTATAAAGCATTAATCTACAGTTGCAGCGACTATTACTGTATCTTAGATAATTAAATATTCACCTTGGTTCATTGTTATATAATATATAAATAATATATTGTATTAATTAAATTTAAAGTATTACTTATGATACTATTTTTTCGTATCCTTAGATAAGTTATATTAATATCTAATTAAAGATCTCATTTTCTTATTGTACGGTTCACTATAACTACTCTAATTAAGTTTTTTCATTTTGTTCTTCTAGAAATTTATTAAAAGTTTATTAATCTATCAATTGAATACTCGAAAAATTCCTTATAAGATTCACAGAAATAGTTTAGCGATAAATTTCCATCCATATTTTTATCTCTATCTCTTCTGCATCCACCTCTACATAGATTTTTCCATTTACACTCCATGCAGCTATACTCTAACTTTAATGATGATACTATAAATTTACTTTCTTTTCGCTTTTTTTCTATATCCTCAAAATCTTCTTCTATCAGATTTCCTATCTTTTGTTCATCTAATACATAAAAGTCACAAGGATATACGCTGCCATCAGCTTCTATTACATTCTGAACTGTACAATGACCAAGCATACCACAGGCCTCTGGTCTAAATCCTTTTATTATCCCTACTATATTTTCAAAATATCTATTATATACAAATTCTCCTTTTTTCATATCCTCATACCATAAATCGAACAAATCCTTTAAAAACTGTCCATAAAGTTTAGGATTAAGTGAATAATCACGACATCCTCTTTCTTCTCCCATAGGATCCAAACATGGTATATACTGTTGATATGAAAAATTCCTTTCTTTATAAAATTCATATATATTCTTTATATTCTGAGCTACATAAGAAGTTACTACAGTCAATATGTTGTATTCTACTTTATATTTGTTAAAGAGTTCTATTGTTTCTAATATACTATCATAAGTACCTTCTCTACTAGCATTAATCCTATTTATATCATTTATTTCTTTAGTTCCATCTAGTGATATTCCTACAAGAAACTTATTATTATGCAAAAATTTTGCCCATTCCTTATCTATTAAATAGCCATTAGTTTGAATTGAATTATGGATTTCTATCCCTGTTTTGTTATATTTCTTTTGAAACTTTATTAAATCCTTATAAAAATCAAGGCCTACCAAAGTAGGTTCACCACCTTGAAAAATAAATGTACATTCACCCTTTGCAAACTTAAGAGCTTTCTTTACTATTTGCTCTAAAGTTTTAGTGCTCATAAATCCATAAGACTGAACTGATCTATTATCAGCTATATCATCATAAAAACAATACTTACATTTAAAATTACAATATCCTGATGCTGGTTTAATTAATAAATTTAATGGATACATTTTAGCCCTCCTCTATAATGATACTCCTGTAAACTTGACTATATTAAATATATTTATAAAAACTAATAAAATTAAAACTCTCGCAAAAAACTGCTGGATTATATCATCGCTCATTTTCTTTGATCTATAACTTCCATAAATCGCTCCTAAAACTCCTCCCAAACACATTACAATCAATGTCATAATTCTAAACTCAGGAATATCATTTGCTAAAATTGTTGTTAGTAAACTAGACATTTGAGAAAAGAATATTACGAATAATGAGTTTAAAGCTGTTTCCTTTGGCTTCATTGAGAAAAAATAGTATATTGCAGCTATATTTAATGGGCCTCCCCCAATACCTAAAAAAGATGATAACACTCCTAATGATAATCCAATTAATACACAATTTATCTTATCTTCAACATTATGTGTTTCAATTTTATCTTTATTTTTCATATAAAATATGATTGCTAAATTAATTAATAATAATAAAATTGATTGAATGATTCCTACTAAACTATCATTTCCAAATATCCTTCTTGATTTATCAAATAATTCTTTTCCTAAAATTCCACCAACACAAGCACCGATTGCTAAATATACAGTTATATTCACATTTATCTTAATTTCCTCTTTTCTATTTCTTATAAGTGATACTGTAGCCATAGTCAAAACAGTGCATCCGGACAAAAAACTTAACGTTGATACGCTCATTGTTCCTAAACTATCCATAAAAGGTTTTATAATTATTCCTCCACCAATTCCACTTATAGCTCCTACTAATGATGCGATGGCACTTATAATAAAGTATATAAACTCCATACACTCCCCCTACTTTTTCTTCTATATTATTATGTCATTTTCAACATTTCATTCTCTACCTATATATGAAACTATATTAAAATCAATTAACAGCTGATTTCTTATACAGAGCAGAAATCAGCTGCTAATCATTTACAATTAATTATATTAAGCATATTTATTTCACTTTCACTACCTATTTCAGTAAAATATAAACCACTCTCTAAAAAACGTTTTCTTGACTGATATAAGATTATTATATATAAAATATACTTAGATAATTTTCGATATACTAGATGCCATTCCCCATATATGCTTTAATATAAGTTCTTTTTATTTTTTATTAAATTTTTATTTGTGATTCTTTATGAACTTCATCTTCTATTAATTTAGATGATTCAATCTCCCTCTTACGCTTCTCATTTATAAACGTTTCCATTTCATTCTCTGTTTTTCTATCAATTGGATAAAATTGCATTGCCACAACAGAACATATAAATGCAGCAATAGGTATTAACGTTTTCATATATAAAATAGCTTTTAGCGTAGTTGCAGACTGCTGAGCTAGATTTGGTGCATAACCTACAAACTCTAGAACATACCCCATGATAAATGCTCCAAATGCTTGTGAAAACTTATTTACAAAAGTAAATGTAGAAGATACTAATGCCGATCCATTAATGCCAGTCTTCCACTCTGCATAGTTAGCTGAATCTAAAACAGCAGATCTACTTAACATGTTAGTAATTGCCCCAATAGTAACTGATGCTATTAAAAAGAACATAACGAAAAAAGTATTATGTGACGGAACAAATAATAATCCAAGTGCAGCTATAATAGCAAGTGATTCAGCTAATATTATTCCATTTTTCTTTCCAAGCTTATTTACATACCATCCTACAATTCCAATCAATATGAAAGAAAATATAGTAGTTGCCCATCCTAGCATCCCCATGAGATTTAATTTTTCTCCCATGTTATATTTAAAAAAATACATATTTAGTCCATTTCCGATTTAAATAGCTAAACTATCTGTTCCAAAACTGATAAGTACCATAAGTAAAGCTGTGTTCGAAGTAATAACTTTTATTCTTTGTTTAATGGATACCTTTTCACCTGAGTTAACTCTACTAGCTTGTGCTGGATTAAAAACATCAAGACTTTTAACAGACATAGCAGATATAATAAACATAATTGTAGAGAATATAGCAAAAATTATCGCCACAATAAACCACGATTCTTTACTTCCATCTCCACCAAACCACTTTAGCATATAAATGGCTAATGATGTTACCGCTAAAGATCCAATGTTTCCAACTGCCTGAAAGATAGCCTGAATTTTTGTACGACGTGTTGTATTATTACTCAAAATAATAGGAAGTGCAAGTTGAGGAATTTGCACACATGTCCATGCTAAGCTATATAAAATATAACTTGTATATGCATAAATTATTTTTCCTCCCATACTTAAATCCGGAGCCATAAACATTAATACAAAAATAATTCCTAATATAGGTGAACCAAATATGATGTAAGGCCTATATTTACCGAACCTTTTAGAATTAGTTCTATCAACAATCATTCCCATAATCGGATCTGTTAGTGCATCTACGATTCTAGCTACCATAAAAATTGTTCCTGCCACTGTAGCTGAAATACCCAATATATTTGTGTAATAGAACATAATATATGTGCCTACAAACATAAATATAGCTGTATTTGCAATGTTCCCTATACTATATAAGTATACTTGTTTCTCTGAAGCTTCCACTGAATTATTCATCTCTTTACCCCCGTATAATTTTAATTTTTAAGAAATTTAACTTTTCTTTCTTAATTTATAATGCTATAACACTCCCCTTTACTTTTAATTTTTACATCAATTCCTCATCTACCCGAATAGTTCTCTTAAGAAGCATAACTTTTTTCTCTTACTTTATAAGGTTATAACACTCCCCCTTTGCTTTTAACCTTTTCACAATTAATTATAAATAATAATTAATGTATTTTCAATACATTTTATTTTTTCTTGATATAATACTCATTATATCGATTTATCAAAATTATTAATAGATTTAATTAATTATTAATTTTAATAATTAGCAGTGCTATACTAACATTAAAATTAGTGTTAAATTATATATTATTTAAATTTCATTAATTTATATTGCGATTTTTATGCTTTTTATTATTAAAATCTTTTATTATCACTTTTTATTTTTTATAATAAATAATTAATTCATATTTAGAAGGGATTGAGTTTTATGACTAAGAAAAAAAATATAATTCTAATACTATCCGATCAACAACGATATGATACTGTTAGTTCTTATGGTTTGAATGATATATGCAAAACACCAAATATTGATGCTCTTGCTGATGAAGGAATGAAATTTACTAATGCATTTACATCTTCTCCAATCTGTGCACCTTCTCGTGCAAGTGTTATGACAGGACTTTACCCTCACAATCATGGTGTAATCGATAACTTTACAGATATTAAAGATGATATTCCTGTTCTCGGACAATGTATGAAAGATCAAGGTTATTATTGTGGTCTTGCTGGTAAATGGCATGTTTCCGCATCAAAAACACCTGAGGACTGTAGATTTAACGGAAAAGCTTTTATGGGATATGGTTTTCCAGGAAGCCAAGTTTTTCCTAGTTTAATATTTAATCAACCACCAGATAACTTACCTAATTACTACGAAGAATATTTAAAGGATAATGGCTTTGATATACCTGATGTTTCCCACGGCTTCTTAGGTAATAACCCTGCACTTCAGATCCAAGAAATGTATGCTAAGCATGAAGGACCTATTGAAAGCACTATTGAATATTTTGTTGCACATGAAGCTAATCGTTTAATTGATGAAGCAATTGACGAAGATAAACCCTTCTTGATCTGGGCAAATTTCTGGGGACCTCACTCACCAAGCATCGTACCTGAACCTTATTATTCTATGTATGATCCAAAGGATATTAAAGAGCATCCAAGCTATAAAGAAGATTTTAATGATAAACCTCTTATGGTTATTATCTTACTGAAAAAATGTGGGGACTTGGAGATTATGGGTGGGATGGATTTGCAGACATCTCTTCTAAATACTATGGTCATTGTACAATGATCGATGACATGGTGGGATTAATAGTAGATAAATTAAAAAAATTAGGAATCTATGATGATACTATTATTATATATAGTGCAGATCATGGGGATTGTCTTGGCGCTCACAAGTTAATTGAAAAAGGTGCATTCACTTTCGATGAAATATATAGAATACCTATGATAGTTAAAGGTCTCGGCACTAAGGATAATGATAGTTTTGTTTATCTACAGGAGATTATGCCAACGCTTCTAGATATAGCAGGCATGAAGCCTCCTAAACCTGTTGATGGTGAAAGCCTTCTCCCATTAATGTCCGGAGTAAAGAAAAGTAATAATAGAACAGAAGTATTTGGCGAGTTTCATAATCACTTTTATGTATCTCGTCAAAGGATGGTAAGAGATAATAAATACCAATTCACCTTTAATGAAAATGAAAAAGGTGAGCTTTATGATTTCACTAACGATCCATATCAACTAAATAATTTATGTTATGATGGACAATATGCAGATATAAAAAGAGAATATATACAAAAATTATCTAAGCATCTGAAAGAAAGTAATGACCCAGCTAGTGTATGGTTTCATCGTATTAAAGACTTTTATTAGAAATCTAACAATTATATCTATAAAGAAAAAAATATATTATCCTTAGAGATAAATAATTAGAGTATATATATATTTGTGTAAAAACAAATTTATATATACTCTTTTTAATTATTCATTAATAAAATAAGCATCAATGACCCTAGCACTTGCCCCAATAGCACCATCAATAGGCTTGTAGTGAACTAGTTCTATATTAGAAAAATAGTTATCCCCTATAAAGTTCAGATCTCTTTCAATATATATTTGAAATTGCTTAAATATTGTATCATCCTCAAATAATTGACCATGTAGAAAAATTTTAGTAGGATTCATTATAATAGATAAATTTGAAATAGACATACTTAAATATTTCAGTGCTTCTAATATGTATTGTCTTATAACTTCATCCCCCAAATTATATGCAGTTATAATATGCTCAATATTTAACTCTTCGTAATTTTTAACTAAACTATCTAAAATAACAGAAGCCTTATTTTTAATCAGTATCTTAGCCATCTTTATTAACCATCTCTCACTTGCATAAGTATTAAGGCATCCATTTTTTCCACACTCACAACATTTTCCATCCACTTTAACAATTGTATGACCGATTTCCCCAGATATATAATTTTCCTCTTTAAATAATTCTCCATTAATCACATTTGCACAGTACATTCCAGTACCTAAATGAAAAAAAGAAAAATTTTCTGGACTTTTTTGAGGTTCAAATAAATATAACCCCTTAGCCATGCATTTAACATTATTTTCCATAATGACAGATAATCGAAATCTCTCTTTAATTTTTTCAGGAAAGAAACATTTCCATACATTTGAATCTGAAAATAATTCTTTATTATTATTATTTATCTTTCCCGGTACACCAATACCTATTCCTAAAAGCTTATCCTTGATATCTTTATTTTTTTGCATAAGTATTTCTACATTTTCAATTATAAACTCTGTTATATTTGAAACTTGATGATAAGTTGTTAAAAATATTGATTCATCTATAATCTTCCCTTTTAAATTAGTTATGCAAAAAGATATATGCTTTTCATTAAATTCAATTCCAATTGCATAACTATGGTCAGGATTTAAATCAATTAAAACACGCTTTCTCCCCGGCGTATTATCACTTTGTTCAACTTCACCTAAGTCTACAATAACATTTTCATTTATCAGTTCTGTTATTGTTGTTGTTACTGTAGCAGGTGTAATATCTGTTTGCTCCGCTATAGTAGCCCTTGATACAGGAGCATTTCTAAAAACATACTCTAATATTCTAGTTCGATTAGACTTTTTTATAGGATTCATATTTCCCCTCCTTTTGTAGATAACTTTTATTACCTTAAATCTTTTAATAGATTTATATATTAATAGATCATATGTCTCTTAAAATATATAATAATTGCTTTCATTTCTATAAAATTCACTCTAATTTATTTAAATATAATTTAAGACTAAGAATACTATTATTATATAGGAGTATATAATTTTATACAATTTATCACAAATCATATGCTCCGTTATTTATGATACAGTTTGGTGATATTTTTTAGCCATTAGCATTTTAAATAATGGCTATGAGTTTACTTATATCTTTTACAAGCAATAATCTGCTTACAAGTTTCTCTATTATAATAAAAACACTTACATATACACATATTATTTTCTAGCTTTACTATAAATTTATTTCCCTTTGCAGTTATTACAATAAACTCTTCTTCCTTAATCTTTTCTGCCTTTAGATTTTGAATATCTTCCTCCCATTTCATTAACAACATTAGCTTTTCATATACATTACATACTTTTCTATAATGTTCTAATAATTTATGAGCCTTATTTTCTTTACTATTGATATTCTGTTATTTTCATACTTAATTATTCTATATTCCGCAAATCCATATTTAATATCGCTACACCTTAAAGATTTATTTATCTCATCATCAATATGCTCTCGCATATTTTTCAAAACTTGAAACCAATATTTATTTTTAAATTTATTATAATTGTCCTTTAATATCTGTTTTACTGTTATCTTATCTTCAATTATCATATCTACATTTTATTAGTTATACACAGTTTTTAAAAATATAATTTCCTAAAGAATAAAAAAATAACACCTTAAAGTTACAATCTTCATACTGTAACTTTAAGGTGTTATGATTAACAAATACCTGTGTTAATACTAATATATCATAACTACATCTATATTCTCATTAATAACTGAAGTTTTATTTCATGCCAGATATTATGAGTAATATTTATAACTACTCATAATATCTACAATCAATAATTTTTATAAACTAAACTATATTACTACTGTTAATAAATCTTCTTTAAAATCTATTTCTTTTTTATCGATTTCTACAACATCTAAATAATTATCTGAGTTTGTTATGATTACTGGTGTGATTAAGGAATACCCTTCTTTTTCAATTGCTTTAATATCAAACTCTACTAAAGTCTGTCCTTTTTTAATTGCGTCTCCTTGTTTAGCTTTTAATGTGAAGTGTTTTCCTTCTAACTTTACAGTATCCATACCAACATGTATTAATATTTCTGCTCCATTATTAGTTGTAATTCCCATAGCGTGTCCTGTTGGGAATAGTGTTGTAAGTACTCCATCTGCTGGAGCTACAACTTTCCCCTCTGTTGGTATTATTGCTATACCTTTACCTAATGCACCACAAGCAAATGCTTCATCTTCAACATTTTTTAGCTCTGTTAATTTTCCTTTTAATGGGCTTGAAATAACTTCTTGTTTAACTAATGTATTTTCACTATTTTGTGAAACATCTGTATTAAAATTATCCTCTTCCATATCCTTTGGATCTAATTTTACAAATAACATTGCTAAAAATCCTAAAATTAAACCTGCTGCCATTGCTATAGCAACTCCATAAAATCCCTTGTCAGGTCCATTTGGTCCTATAAAATTTGGTAAAACAAATATTCCTAAACCACCTGGCATATATTTTTTAGCTTCAAAGAAACCAAGGATACCTCCTGTAACTGCACCTATTATACAGCTCACTATAAATGGTTTTTTTCTTGGTAATGTAATACCATAAATTGCTGGTTCAGTAACACCAAAGAATCCTGAAATGATTGATG
>NZ_JAGHFX010000064.1 GCF_017888565.1 Clostridium sp. | reverse complement strand
GTTCCCGAAGGAACTCCTCTCGCTCGACTTGCATGTGTTAGGCACGCCGCCAGCGTTCGTCCTGAGCCAGGATCAAACTCTCAATAAAAAGTTTAATCTCTTCGCTCAAATTACTTTGAGTCTTAATGTTAAGACGTCTAAAAGAATTGCTGGTTTGTTTACTTAACTTATTTTCTGTTCAATTTTCAAAGACCATTTTCTTCATCGCCCTCAAGCGACTTCCTTATCTTATCATTTATGCATTTCATTGTCAACAATGTTTTTTAACTTTTTTCAAGTTATCTTGTTGAAAATCAATGCGTTCACAAGGAACGATTTACATAATATCATCTTTCAATCTTTAGTATTTCTATTATTATATCTTTTATTCATATTTATACTATATTTTCTTAATTATTCTTTATTTTAATCTAGTTTACTTATAAAGATATTCTAGGTAGCGTTTGTGCCTAGTTAGTCTTAATATATTCCAAAAATGTAATATATATATTATTATTAGATAGAATTATTTTTTTCATTTATTACATGTTTCAAAGAAAAAATATCTTTTTGAGTGAAAAATAATTATTAATAGTATTTAACTAATAGCTGAATACTATATATGGAGGTGATACTTTGAGTAATATATTAAATAATGATTGGCAAGAATTATTGCAAGATGAGTTTAAAAAGGATTATTATCAAAATCTTAGACAATTTTTAATATCAGAATATAAATCAAAAACAATTTATCCTGATATGAATGATATTTTCAATGCATTAAAATTTACTTCATACAAAGATGTTAAGGTTGTTATACTTGGCCAAGATCCTTATCATGGTCCAAATCAAGCTCATGGTCTTTCTTTTTCTGTTAATAAGGGAGTTAAAGTTCCCCCTTCTTTAGTTAATATTTATAAAGAAATACATGACGATCTAGGGTGCTACATACCAAATAACGGATTCTTAAAAAGTTGGACTGATCAAGGTGTATTGCTACTAAATACAGTTTTAACTGTTAGAGCTCATGAAGCAAATTCTCATAAGAATATGGGATGGGAAATACTAACTGATAAAATTATATCTATACTTAATAAAAGAGAAGATCCTATTGTATTTATTTTATGGGGTAATCCTGCAATTGCTAAAAGTAAACTTATTACAAATAAAAAGCATTTTATAATTACTTCCCCTCATCCAAGCCCACTTTCAGCTTATAGGGGATTCTTTGGAAGTAAACCATTTTCTAAGACAAATGAATTTTTAAAATCTATTAACAAACCACCTATAAACTGGCAAATAGAAAATATATAAAAAAGGCACAGTTAGTGCCTTTTTTATTTTAGTTAAATTTACTTTTTGACTTCTTATAAAATGAATATCCTAGCGATGAAATTATTCCTATAACTGAGCATGCTGAAAATGTTAATATTATATTATCGATAAAAAAGCCTAGAAATATACCAATTCCTGCTCCTACCGCTATCCCCTTTGCTAAATAATCATAATCTTGATCAGATAAAATTAACTTTTCCAACACCAACACTCCTTATATATTAAATATATTATAACTCTAATATCTATACATTTATTCTAATACTTACTTCTTAAATATTTCTTAACTAAAACTTAAAGTATAATTAATTATAATATCATTATAACCATTATATTTTAACTTGTAAAGAGTTATTGTGTACTTCTTAATTCTTTTTTTATAACCATTTTATAAGTTTAACTCTACATAATTAAAGTGTTGATAGATTTAAATCTAATAGAGATTCTATTTTTATCAGTAACTATCAATTGTGCATTTAATTAATATAATAATCACGCCTCTTATCTTATATATTCTTTCATAGTAATTTATCTTAATAATACAATAAAAGATGTTACTATATAAAATTACTTACTATGTCACTTTTCTTATTATCAATGTAAGCTTATATCTATCTCCTTAGAGTCTAAAAAATGAAAGGAATAAAATTAATACACCTTTTAAGGGCTGAAATACTAAGTTCATATATAATCACTACTTCTATAATCAAAACTTTCAAACTTTAAATTTCTATATTTTTCTACACATAAAAAAAGCTAACTAATTAATTAGTTAGCTTTCCTGGTGGCTCGACCAGGAATCGAACCAGGGACACGAGGATTTTCAGTCCTCTGCTCTACCGACTGAGCTATCGAGCCTTAACGATTTATATTTTATATAATTTTTTATAATATGTCAACGTTTTTATTGTTTTTTTATTTTTTTAATTTAGAAAGAATATAAAATTTAAGTTATTTTTATAAAAATACATAAATATAATAAACTATAGTATTAATAGGAGTGCTTTATGAAATATATATTATTTATTATACTAATACTATCCTTGGTAGTACTTTATTTTTATTATGAAAAAAAATTAGAATTAATGAAAAAACAATTAATGATTACTTCACACCAATATAATAATATAAGAAACAAATATGATATACCTAAAAAGTGTAATAATAATTTATCTATTAGATTTATTACACCATCTTATAAAACTGGAATACTAAATACTGATTCTAAATTATATATAGCACCACTACTTTCATCTCAGATAATTAGAAAAATAAATATACGCATGGAAGTAGCAGTTTTAGATTCGGCTGAGTTAAATAGTCAAACTTGGTATTACGTTAATCTACCTATTGATAACTGTATAAACTGTAGAGGATGGATTAATTCGAATGATGTATCAATGTTTTATAGCGAACCTTCTTCTATATCAAAGCCAAATTAAATAAAAAATTAGGAGTAATATAAACTACCCTTGATAAGGGATACAGTTTACATTCTCCTAACTTTTTTATAATGCAATAGTTCTAACCATAAAATATATATATATACTTATTGATAGTATAAATGGAATATTTATTATTCTATCCTTCCTTTCAACTGTTTCTGATGCTTCGAGTGCCCTATAACTATAATTTTGAGCTCTTCTTTTTAAGTTAAGCTTTTCCAACCAGTATATTATAAGAAAAACAAATATTGAAAATGTTACTGCTATGGCACCATAAATTATAAATAAAACTAATTTTTCTGACGATGATATATTTTTAAGTGTTAACTCTGCACTTTGATTAGTAATTGGCAACCCTTTAGTAATATAATCTACTAATTTGGCTATAGTTACTGATGTTCCATTTATAATAAAATGCATTATCATTGATGAAAATATACTATTCGTTACTCTCACTACTAATGCCAGTATGAATCCCAATACTGCTGCATATAAAAATTGTTGTGGATCTAAGTGAAGAATACCAAAAAATAATCCCGTTACTATAGCTGATATATATTTATTTTTATTTTCATAACCAGAAAGTACTATTCCTCTTATTGTTACTTCTTCTGTTATTGAAGGTAGTAATGCTACTAATGCTAATAAAAACACATAGGGAGTTGATGTTATTTCTGATATAAACGATCCAATTTCATTATTAAAGAAAAATGTTGCAATTAACGAGAAAAATGTCATTATTGGCTGAACTACAAATGCTAATAATATAATTAAAAGCGTATCTTGCCAATGTAGTTTGTTTAATTTAAGAGTTTCCTTGAAAGAAGATCTTGTTACAATTATATATATCACTGCTGGTAATAAAAATAATATTACATGATTTAAAAATAATATAATTCTTGTGTCGCTTAATCCAATCACAAGATAAAATGGTCTTAATAGTAATGGGCCAAATATTTCTATCAGTAATATAATTAAAAAATACATATTTGCCTTAAAAACTTTTGTCATATCTCTATCCTTTCTTTTGGTTTTTTAATATTTTATTCTTTTACTATAAATTTATTTTAAGTAATGTATAACCTATTGATTTAATGGACATAATTATAATGAAGCGAGAAGGCTTCCACAGTTAATCGCCTCTCCCCCATTTTATTTATATACAAAAATAATCCCCAATTTACTGAAAAGTACATGAGGGGATTATTTTATTCCCCTTTTTATATTTAAATTTTTAATAACTCTATTCTTAAAATATTTAATGCATTCATTGTAGCTCTTCTTCTTATCTTTTCTCTATTTCCAGTTAAATTTAATTTTTTTACAATAATATTTCCTTTAACAAATACTCCTATATACACTAACCCAACTGGCTTTTCATCTGATCCACCACCTGGACCTGCTATTCCTGTAGTAGATATTGAAATATCAGTATTAGCTTCTTTAGATATACCCATTGCCATTTCTCTTGCTGTTTCTTCACTTACTGCTCCATATTTATCTAGAGTTTCCTTTTTAACTCCAAGCCTCTTCATTTTAGATTCATTTGAATAAGTTATTAAACCTTCTTTAAATACCTCTGATATTCCTGGATATGATATTAAACTTGCTGCAACCATACCACCTGTACACGATTCTGCAGTTGAGATACTTAGTTTACTATTAAATATCATCTCTGAAACAATATTTTCTAAAGAAGTTTCATCCTCTCCATATATATATTCTCCAAGTATATCTTTTATTTCTTTACATATAGGATTTATTAAATCATCACATTCTTTTTCATTATTTCCCTTAGCTGTTACTCTTAATATAACATCATCATCTTTTGCATAAGGTGCTACAGTAGGATTCTTACTATTTTGAATTAGATTATCCAGCTTCCTTGCCATAAGACTTTCACCTATCCCAAATAATCTTAAAGTTTTAGATTTTATAATCTTACCAGTCATACCCTCTAAGTATTTTTTAACATGATCATTAAACATTGCCTTCATTTCTCTTGGAGGCCCTGGTAAAATTATTAATGTCTTATTATTTTCTGATATTATTGACCCAGGTGCTGTTCCATTAAGATTGGGTAATATTATGGAATCCTCTGGATAGTATGCTTGTTTTTTATTAGCTTCTACTACATCTTCATCCTTAATATTTAAATATGTTTTAATCCATTTTAAAGAAGGTTCATGAAGCACTAATTTTTTATTAAAATATTTTGCTCCTAATTCTTTAGTTATATCATCTTGTGTTGGTCCTAGCCCACCTGTTGTAATAACTAAATCACACCTTTCAAAAGCTTTTTCAAATGCTTCTATTATTCTCTCTTCGTTATCACCAATGACACTTTGATGATATACATCTATTCCCAAAGTTGCTAACTCCTTAGCTAAATACTGTGCATTTGTATTAACTATATCACCTAAAAGTATTTCTGTTCCAATTGCTATTATTTCTGCTTTCATTTTATTCCTCCTATATAACTTATTTATATAACCTATAATAAAAAACTTAACATTTTAATAAAATATCTAAGTATTCATTGTATATAATCAATGCTAGTATTTTAATAATTTATATAAAAAAGCAAATAATATATGCTTTTATTTTTACTAAATTATTTAAATCAGTATATTGAACATTTAATATGCTACTAATTTTAACTATGTAAATTATAAATTAAAATATACATATTAAATATTTTACCATAAACTATAAAAGACTACTAATCAATAGATTAATAGCCTTTTATTTACTTTTGCTTATTAGCATTTATATAGTATTTGCCTGTTTGATTTATACCTTCATCTAATATTGAGAAATTGCTATCTTTAAGCATCGAAGTAATGATATTTATATCATTTTTCTCAACACTATCTAATGTTATTGTAAAACTATCATTTCTATCTACAACTCCCATATAGTCAAATATATTGCTATAATCACTAAGGCCTAATCCACCATTTACATCCATCTTATAATCTGGCATAGTATCCCTCCAATGTTTTTCTTTTGTTTAATATCTTCTCTATAACATTTATTTTATTTTTTCTCATTAATCTCTCATTTATTCACTATGCCAAAAGTTAATTTTTTCTAGATTCCTCTATTATTTTTTTGACTTCTAATTCAGGAACTTCCTCATATCTTTCAATCTCACTTATAAAGCTTCCTCTTGCTTGAGTCATTGACCTCAAATCAGTAGAATACTTAAACATTTCTACTAGAGGAACTTCTGCAATAATTTTTTGTAGATTGCCATCTGGCTCCATTCCTAAAACTCTTCCTCTTCTCTTATTTATATCTCCAATGACATCTCCCATGTATTCATCTGGAATAAATATCTCCACGTGCATAATAGGTTCTAATAAAATAGCCTTTGCTTGTTCAAGCCCCTTCTTATATGCAATAGAAGTAGCCATTTTAAATGCCATTTCTGAAGAATCTACTGGATGATAAGATCCATCATGAAGTGTTGCTTTTAAACCAACAACTGGATATCCAGCTAAAACACCTTTTTCAATGCACTCTCTAAGACCTTTTTCAACTGCAGGTATAAAGTTTCTTGGCACAACGCCTCCTACAACATTATCTACAAACTCTAAATCACTTTCTCCATCTTTTCTTGGCTCAAACTTTATTTTTACATCTCCGTATTGTCCATGTCCACCTGATTGCTTTTTATGTTTACCTTGAACATCAGCAATTCCCTTTATTGTTTCTCTATATGGTATCTTAGGAAGTCTTAATATAACTTCCGCCCCAAATTTATTTCTCAATCTACTAGCTATTACATCTAAATGAGTTTCACCAACTCCAGATATTATAGTTTCTGCATTTTCTGTGTCTCGTGTTATTGTAAATGTTGGATCCTCTTCTAATAATCTTTGTAGTGATGCTGATATTTTATCTTCGTCTCCCTTAGCCTTTGGTAATACAGCCATTGATATTGCTGGCTTAGGAAAATTCATTTTATCATATATAACTTTATTGCTTATATCACATAAAGTATCTCCTGTTTCCGTATATTGTAGCTTTGCAACGGCAGCTATATCTCCAGCCACTACCTCCTTCGTAGGTATCTGATTTTTACCTCTCATAAAAAATACATTTGCTAATTTTTCTGTTTTCTCCTTATTGCTATTAATAACAGTAACATCATTCGAAAGTTTTCCTGTTATAACTCTAAATAATGATATTTTGCCAACAAAAGGATCTGCTATAGTTTTAAAAACTAATGCTGAAAATGGCTTATTTTCATCTAGTCCTATGAAAACCTCTTCATTCTTTTGTACATCTATTGCCTTTTGTGCAATGGAATATTTTGGTGATGGGAAGCACTCTACTACATCTTCTAAGAAACATCTCATACCTATAACCTTTGATGCACTTCCACACATTACTGGTGCTATTTCTCCACTTGCACATCCTTCTATAAGTCCATTATATATTTCTTCATCGCTTAGTTCACCTTCACTAAAATATTTATCCAAAAGCTCTTCACTCGTTTCAGCAACAGCCTCCATAATCATCCTTTTACATTCATTTATTTTCTCTAAAAGCTCTTCAGGTGCATCCATTTCTTGAACGTTTTTAGTTTTTGGATCGTGTATTCTCACTCTTTTTGATATAACATTAACTACGCCTTTAAACTCTCCCTCTATTCCTATAGGATATTGAATTGGAACTACACTAATTCCAAACATTTCTTTTAATTGAGCTAATGTCTTATCATAGCTTGAATTCTCTCTATCTAACTTATTAATAAAAAATGTTCTTGGTAACTTTATTTTATTGCAATAATCCCATGCTTTTTCTGTTCCTACTTGAACTCCTGATACCCCACATACAACTATAGTAGCTACATCTACAGCTCGCATTCCTTGTATAAGCTCTCCTGAAAAATCAAAGTATCCTGGTATATCTACTAAGTTTATTTTGGTTTCCCCTACTTCTATTGGAGCAATAGATACTGATAATGAAATTCCCCTCTTTTTTTCTTCTTGATCAAAATCTGTGACTGTTGTTCCGTCTTCTATTCTTCCTAACCTATCAGTATTACCAGTATTAAAAAGTAAAGATTCTACTAAAGATGTTTTCCCTGCTGCTCCATGACCTATTAGACCAATATTTCTTAAATTTTTTATTGTGTATTTTTTCATACGATCTCATAATATTTAATATAATATTATGATTACACCTACCTTTCATTTAAAATCTAAATAATTTTTGAATTAGTTTTCTTATCAAATTCCTATGTTTATAAATTTTAAATCTCTGGTTTATAATTTGCTCTAATAAAACATCCTAAGTTCGGGTAATTTCTTTATTGTATTTTATTAATTATAGAATACCATAAAGGATTCTCCTTTTCCAGAATATTCAGATTATTTATTTTCATTCTAATATATATTTATTTTATGCTTTTTGTATGTGATTAAGTACAAAAAAGTGCACCTATAATTTATAATATAGCTACACCTTCAGTTATCTTAATTGTTGACATATTGTTTATGATTATTCATATATATATAATTATTATTTACTCTTAAATGTCCATAACTTATTACCAATAAAATTAATAATCATGGTAAATATTATAGCTATAATTTGAGATATAGTATCATTCAAACCTAGTTTTCCTACTAATATTAATAAAAGTAAATTATTTATTATCATAGTGATTAAATTTACAATAATAAACTTAAATATAGTAATTGCTTCCTTACTATTAGACTTAAAGACCCATCTATTATTCCATAAGTAACTATTAACCATCCCACAAATATATCCTATTGAATTAGCTACTACCACATTAAAATTACATACCCTTAACATATTAAAAATTATTATTTGTATTAAGGTATTAAAAACACCAACTAGTCCAAATTTTACAAACTTATCCATTCTGTAGACCCATCCCCTTTAAAATGGTATATTATCTATTTTACTTAACCCTCATAAATTCTCTTTTAACCAAATAAAAAATATACGAAATAATTACATATATAATTATATCAAATATAAAATTAAATAAATACAACTGCTTTGCTATATCAGCATATCCATTCCCCACAAAAGGCATTGGATATTGTATTATAGAAATGCCTATTAAACTCCAAAAAAGTTCTATATTTCTTTTTAAATATATCTTGTTTGAATTTTTAAAATACATAATTATAGAATAAATAATTATAGTTAAATAAACTATGCATATAAATAGAAAATTCTTAGGAATACTATCTCTAATATTTGACCATAAAGTAAATCTATTAAACTCTCTAATAGAACTAGAACTATAATCTATAGAATATTTCCCAAGAAAAGTACTTGTTATAAAAGCATTTTTAGCTGTGCTCTTCATTCCATCAATTAACCTCTTTGGATGAGTTAAGTAAAACTTAATTAATTTTATATTGCTTATTCTACTATAAAACTCATCTTCTGTTATCTCCGTTCTAGGAACATATTTTTCATATTCACTTTCATTTAGGTATGAATGCTTACCTGCTTCAACTTCCATATCTGGATTTAATCCCATACTAATTAAATCTTCCCTTGGATTATTTGAATCTTTTAATACCCCATAGAAAACTGAATTGTATTGAGTATCCTTACCTATTAGAGAATTGCTTCTATTCATACTTATAGGATAAATTATTATTAATAAAAGTAATATATTTAAACCTATAAGTGAAGCTTTATTCAACACTCTTTTATTATCGATTAAAATCCTAACCAATAATATTAGAATAAATGGTAAGGCTGTAATGACTTGCATCTTTGATCCCAAAAATAACATTGCAGATATAAATAATAATATAATATTTTTATTTATGCCTTTTTTATCAAGTGCATTAAATCTCTTATATGCATAATATTTATATGAAGCAATAAACAACATTAATGACACTATCATCATCGGCTCACCATATAAACTATTAAACCATACTAAATAATTACCATCTAAAAAAATTAATATCCCTAAAAAACCTATAATAAGTAATAACCTATTTCTAATGTTATTAAATTTTAATATTACTGCTATCGAAGAAATATATATTATACTGTACAGTAATGATAAATAATTAGTTTTAAATACATAGCTATTAAACAACTTACATATAAAATTAATTAATATTATAAAATAACTTAAACTAGATTTAATAAAAGTATTATTTTCATTATCAGTATCTATATTACTAATCTTATAATTTGTAACTATATAATCATAAAATCTATTAAATCCATTCTCTACCTTATTTTCGTTAAATAATTCTAATCCGCTTTCATACATAATTCTATCAAAATCACCTTGATCTGCTACTCCAGGAATTGGCTTTTTATATAAAACATAACATAGTATAAATATTGATATAATTATTAATACCAATATTATATAACTTCTTTTCTTATTTTTTTTATTATCTAACCTTGATTGCAAAATACTAATCCTCCATTGAAACCTATATATATTATTTTGCTCTAAGACCCACTACAATATTACAGAAATAAAGGAACTATATTAAGAAATTTAATCTCTTAATATAGTTCCTTTATTATATAAAGTTATTAGATTTTAATCCAAGAATTATAATGTTACTCCAACTCCAGGTCCTAGTGGTATATTAAATACAAACCATATTATTAATAATATTGTCCATCCAATTAAGAATGCAATTGAATATGGTACCATTGTTGTTATTAATGTTCCTACCCCTGATTTTTTATCATACTTTTCAGCAAATGCTACTATTAATGCAAAATAACTCATTAGTGGAGATATTATATTTGTAGAAGAATCACCTATTCTATAAGCCATTTGTACTAATGCTGGTGAATTACCCAATTGCATCAACATTGGTATAAATACAGGAGCCATTATTGCCCATTTTGCTGAAGCTGATCCCATAAATAGATTTATAAATGCTGTAAGTAATACAAATGCTACTATTAGTGGAATACCAGTAAATCCAGCTCCCTCTAAGAAGTTAGCTCCATTAACAGCTATTACTATGCCGATATTTGTATAACTGAAATATTGAACAAACTGAGCAGCAAAGAACACTAATACTATGTAACCACCCATTGATGACATACTTTTTCCCATAAGATTAATAATATCTTTATCACTTTTAACTGTTTTACATCCGATTCCATATGCAACACCAGGAATAAAGAATAATAATGCAATTATAAGAACTATAGAATCCATAAATGGTGATTTAAGAATTTCATTAGTTTCTGGATTTCTTAAAACTCCATTTGGAAGTAAACATATTCCAATTAATACTATAAATATTAAAGATGCAATTCCAGCAAACTTTAATCCTCTTTTTTGTTCTGTAGTTATTTCAGATATAGTGGCCTTTTCATCGCCTTTATATTCACCAAGCTTTGGTTCAACTATTTTTTCAGTAACAATTGTACCTATAATAGTTATTACAAATGTTGATGCAATTATAAAATACCAGTTATCAGCTGCCCCTACAAATGCTTTATCTGAAAATAACTTAGCTCCCTCAGTAGAAATCCCTGCCAATAATGCATCAGTAGGTCCTGCTAATAAGTTTGCACTATATCCACCTGATACTCCTGCAAAAGCTGCAGCTAATCCAGCCATTGGATGTCTTCCAAAACTTAAGAACACAATAGCACCCAATGGTACTAAAACTACATACCCTGCATCTGATGCTATACTTGACATAACACCAGCAAATACTACTACTACTGTAATTAATCTTTTTGGAGTGCTTGTAACTAGCTTTGTTAATAAAGTTGCTATAAGGCCTGTCCCTTCTGCAACTCCAACTCCTAGTAATGCTACTAGGACTGTTCCAAGAGGAGCAAAACTAGTAAAATTGCTTACTGCAGATGTGAACATATATCTAATTCCCTCTGGTGTAAGTAAACTGACAACAGAGGCAGTCATTTCTTTTATTTCCATTGTGCTTCTATCTAATCCTGTATACGCTACAGTAACTCCCATTTTTGCCATTATTGCAGAAACACATATTATAATAGCACAAAGAATTACAAATATAGTTCCTGGATGAGGTAGCTTATTCCCAACTCTTTCTATTGCTGATAAAATACCTTTATTCGAGCTAGTACTCTTATCTTTTGATTTCATTCGTTATCCCCCTTAAGTTGTAGTAGATAATAATAATTTTTTCCACTCCTTTATATTTCATTTTACATATTTTTCACTCAATTCTATACCTATTATATATTCATATTAATCTTTTTTCAAGATTTTATAAGTATTTCATTAAAATTTATCAAAAATATTTCATTGGCATTATTAAACTTTTATAAAATACATGCTTAATTTAAAAATGTATAATTATTGTATAAGCATGTTTATATTAGTTTTTAATTTATTAAAATCCGTATTTTAGTCAAGAATATATTATAGGGAATTATTTTTTGAAGGAGGTTTTTGATATAACTGCACTTAATATAATTTTTTATCTATCATTTATGATAAATATCTTTATAATATTTATCATAATTATATTTGGAAAGAAGCGACCTGAAAAAACTTTATCATGGATATTAATTTTAATTATACTTCCCCCTCTTGGGCTAATTCTCTTTGTGCTCTTAGGCAGGAATTGGAAAATACATACATTAGATAAAAAATCAAAACAAAAAGTTAGTGATTTAGTTACTCCTTCGTTATTAAGTAAATCTCATATATCTAATGAGTATGAACCTATTATAAACTTACTAGTATCAAATTCATCTTCTCCACTATTTGTGAATAATACTATTACTATTTTAGATGGGGGAGCTAATAAGTTTGAAATCTTAAAAAGTAAATTACTAGAAGCAAAAGACCATATCCATTTAGAATACTATATTGTTAAAAATGATAATATCGGAAATGAAATAAAAGATATATTAATAAAAAAATCTAAAGAAGGCGTAAAAGTTAAATTCATAATCGATAAGATGGGATCTATAAGACTAAGCTCTAAATATATTAAAGATTTAAAAAATGCTGGTGTCGATGTTGCATTTTATTCTTATGTATTAGCACCTTTTTTTAGATTTATTAATACTCAAGTGAATTATAGAAACCATAGAAAAATAGTAGTAATAGATGGTACTATAGCATTCCTAGGAGGAATTAATATAGGAGATGAATATTTAGGTTTAGGAAAATTAGGAGATTGGAAAGATTGTCATATAATGATTGAGGGTGACTGTGTACTTGGTTTGCAATCAGTCTTCTTAGATGATTTTTCAAGTATAAAAAAATATAATAATGAACAAATTTCAACCTTAGCAAATATTGAAGATTATTTTAAAAATAACAAATTTAATGGCAATATACCAATGCAATTAATAAAAAGCGGACCTGATTCTGAATTTCCTAGTATCCTTCAATGCTTTATAAAAATGATTAGTACTGCTAAAGAAAGTATTAATATAATAACACCCTATTTTATACCATCTGAAGGCTTGATGGATTCACTAAAAATAGCTTCATTAAGTGGTATTAAAATTTCACTAATCTTTCCTAGAAAAGCTGATCATTTTACTGTAAATAAAGCATCTCAAACTTACTTAGCCGAACTAGTGCGGGCTGGGGCTAAAGTTTATTTATATAATAATTCAGGATTCATTCATTCTAAAATCCTAACTGTGGATAAAAAAATATGTACCATAGGAACAGCAAATATGGATATAAGGAGTTTTGAGTTAAATTATGAAATCAATACACTAATATATGATGAAGTTATAACTCAAGAATTTAATAAAATATTCTCTAATTTATTATTATCTTGTACCGAATTTATCCTAAAAGAATATGAATCCAGATCTTTAAGTAATAAATTAATAGATGGAATTTCTAGACTTCTTTCTTCAATACTATAAAAGGATATTCAATAATACTTGAATATCCTTTTATATCTTTAAATAAAAATTATATTTTACTTATTCCATCTTACTATCTCTACTATCTTCATTATTAAATAACCAATAGCACCACCTGAAGTATCAATTAATACATCCTTAAATGCCATGTTTCTTCCCGGAATAAAATATTGATGAAATTCATCTGTACTCGCATATAAAAATATGAAGATTATTGAATATAATCTAGCCTTTTTAGTAGTAAAATAAAATCTACTCACATTATACGTAAATAAAAATAATATTAGATATTCTGAAAAGTGTGCAGCTTTTCTAACTACTAAAGTTGCTAGCTCACCAAAATATTGATTTAATTCTATTCCCAAAAAGCTAAAAATTTTCAGAACTAATTCACTTTGACTACTAGAAACTTCCCCTGGTTGATGTGACATAAAAAATATTATTCCCATCCAAGCTATCAGCATTGTCCACGATATTATCTTCTTGTTTTTATTCATTACTCTCTCCCTATGTTAATTAAATATATCTAACTTCTTTATTATATAAAGCATTTTTTCTTTTGTATCAATCCTTATCAACCAAATATCTATTAATATATGCTAATGATTGTTCTAGCATACTTTGACCTCTCTCTAAATCTTTAACATTAACTTCTAGGTTATATATTCTTTGTTCTACTAAATTCATTATTTGCTTTATATCATTTAATAATTTAGCTTCATATGAAACTTGTACTCCATCAGAATCTACATATATTTTTTCTGGAACAGATCCACATTTAGAACACTTAGCATATATTCCCTTTTTTTCAGGATCTCTAAATATTTTGAATGTATCATTACTACAGTTAGAACAATTAGGTAACATTATAAAATCTTGATTACTTACATCAATATTATATTTAGACTTACACTGAGCACAAATCAAATGCAACTTATCCTCTTCACTTTCTAAAAAAAATCTATTCCCACTACATCCATCTTTTTCACACACAAAAGTTCTTATCATTTCCTAATCCTCCTCCTTATTTAGAAAGAATACCCTTCTACAATTTAATATGCTAGACTATATAATTTTATTCTTATTATTTATATTAATTTCAACTACATATATTGTAAAAAGTAAAATAGACCTAAATTTATAAGTTAGGTCTATTAAATATTCTCACTATTGCAACATTCATATGCTTCCTTTAATGCTACTTCTACTTCTTTTATAAGCTCATCTATCCTACCTGTATTCTTACCAGCTAATACTAATTCTCGCTTTTCTAATTTTAATTTTATTAATTTTTGCTCTAACTCGTCCTTCTTACCCATACCAACACTCCCCATCTAAGGATAAGACCTTAAAACTTTTACATTAAAAATTAAATAGTTTATCATATATTAATTATATATTATTTTTCGTTTTATTCCTAATTAAAATTTTAGAATTTTTTAAAACTTTTTCGACATTTAGAAATTATATACATGTAATATATTACTATTAAATATATCAAATTATTCCTTCTAATTTTAAGTTATAAAAAAAAGAAGTTATGTTATCATAACTTCTTTTGGTGGAGGTAAAGGGATTCGAACCCTTGACCCCTTGCGTGCAAGGCAAGTGCTCTCCCAACTGAGCTATACCCCCAAATATGGTGGACCTTCAGGGACTCGAACCCCGGACCTACCGGTTATGAGCCGGTTGCTCTAACCAACTGAGCTAAAGATCCATAATACCTGGCAACGTTCTACTCTCCCACACAGTCTCCCATGCAGTACCATCGACGCTGTAGAGCTTAACTTTCCTGTTCGGAATGGAAAGGGGTGTTTCCTCTACGCCCTCATCACCAGATTACATTAACATTATATTGTAAAACCAATACTTTGTCAATACTTTTTTTCAGAAATATTCTCTGAAAATTGCACATGAATTAATTTCAAGCCTGTTTTTATTGGTCAAGCCCTCGACCTATTAGTATCAGTCAGCTAAATATGTTACCACACTTACACCTCTGACCTATCAACCTTGTGTTCTT
>NZ_JAGHFX010000063.1 GCF_017888565.1 Clostridium sp. | reverse complement strand
TTTGGTGCTGAAGACCGGAATCGAACCGGTACGGTATCGCTACCGCAGGATTTTAAGTCCTGTGCGTCTGCCTGTTCCGCCACTTCAGCGTATATGGTAGCGGAAATAGGACTTGAACCTACGACACCTCGGGTATGAACCGAGTGCTCTAGCCAGCTGAGCTATTCCGCCATCTTATGGTTGCGGGGGCAGGACTTGAACCTACGACCTTCGGGTTATGAGCCCGACGAGCTGCCAACTGCTCCACCCCGCGATATTATAAGTTGAATTTAGCTTGGTGCTGAAGACCGGAATCGAACCGGTACGGTATCGCTACCGCAGGATTTTAAGTCCTGTGCGTCTGCCTGTTCCGCCACTTCAGCATGTTTTTACCGTCGCCCCTCAGCGACAAAATTAATTATATATTATGTTTTCTATAGTGTCAACATATTTTTTAATTTTTTTCTAATAACATTATGTTGCCAAAATTATAAAGGGCTGATATGCATTGTGCAATCAGTCCTTTATATAGATTTATATATTAAATTTATATGATGTCTTTATTTATAAAACTAGATGCTTCTTCTTCCACTTTTAGATTTAAAATCTTGATTCTTTTTTACATCCTGCATTCTTTCTTCACTGTCCTTTAAGAATCTTGACATTATATCTTCAAAGTTTCCTGAGCTCCCCCCAGATTTTTTATTTTCTGAAGACCAATCTATTTCTATAGGTTTTACTGATTTTTTTTGAACATTTGCTTGCTTAATTGATAAACTTATCTTACCATTGTCGTCAATTGATATTACTTTTACCTTAACCTTATCTTGTTCATTAAGATGCTGTCTAATATCCTTAACGAATGAATCTGCGACTTCTGAAATATGAACTAACCCTGTTTTACCTTCTATCTCCACGAAAGCTCCAAAGCTAGTTATATTAACCACTGTACCCTCTAATATGTTTCCTGCCATTAAGGTCATGTTACAAAGATTCCTCCTTAAAAATTAAATAATATATGTTATTATAATAATAACCTTTTTTTGTAGTTTTAAAACATATTCTTTAGTTTTGCGTTTTAGGATTTACAACTTTTTCGCCATCTTTTATCATTCCTAGCCTATCTCTTGCAAGCTTTTCAATATATTCATTAGAATCAACTTTTTTTAAATCTGCCTCTAACTTACTATTTTTACTTTTAAGCTCTTCCAATTCCTTTTGGCTAATAACAATATCCTCTTGGATTCTTTTCATTGTAATTTCCTGTTTAATGTAATTAAATACGAAAATTGCAAAAATAAAAACTATAATTAATCTTTTAAGAGTTACTTGCTTTTTAATTGCTCTCACCCTCTTTAAAATATATTATATAATATATTTTAAACACTATACATATTTTATTCAAGCTATTTTTTTATGTTACTACTTTGAATCTATTTTTTTCCGCAAATATTATAATATATAAACTTTATAGGATAAATTAGATTTTTCAAAAATACTCTTATAATTTTACTAAATTTCTCTATTAAATATCTCTCTAACTTTAAAATTGTAGGGCTTATTAATTTTAAATAAATAATCAAGGTTACTATCATGAATATATATACATATGGTCCTAAGAAAGCATAATTGGTGTATAGTAAAAAAGCAAATACTGTTATAGCAGTTAATATCCAAAATAATATATCTTCGATTATAATTATTATCTTGGGTATTTTCACTCCTCTTATTATGTTATACAGGTCAAACATAATTCCTATCAGTATTCCTGAAATAATGGAATACATAACTATGTCAAATTGAACATCTATTGATAACGGCATACTTACCTCTATTTAAACAACTTAGAAATTATATTTTCTTTTTCTTTTTTGACTTCTTTACTACTATATACTATCGAAGATATATTTCCTATAATTATGACGTCGCCATTCTGTACATCTAATTTATTCATCTTTAATTCTGATCCCTTGATAGTTAAAAACCCTAACTTTGTATTTAATAATATTTTTTCATCATCAAAACTTATAACTTCTTCTACCCCTGTAAGTGTCAATCTCTTTCTATTCTCTAAAGTTATATTACCTCTTGGCTCTTCTAACTTATTTTCATTTCTCTTTTCCATCTTATCTCCTCCACATATTCTTTATAAAAATATATGAAAGAGTTATTGTTTTTATTCTTTATCTTCCTCGCCTTCTAATATCTCATACATTTCTTTTGCATTTTCTTTTTTTACATGCTCAACTATATTGATTATTCTTGCCTTTAATGATCTATTTGCAAATTGAATTTCTATTATATCGCCTTCTTTTACAACTGTTGATGCTTTAGCAACTTTATTATTAATAGAAACTCTTCCACCTTCACAAACCTCTTTAGCAACTGTCCTTCTTTTTATTATTCTAGAAACTTTAAGATATTTATCTAATCTCATAATACCTCTCCTTATTACTTTGTATTATTAAAAGAACCCGAGAGAATACTCGGGTTCTAAATATACTATTTATTAACTTTTTCCTTAAATTCTTTACCTGCTTTAAATACTGGAACTGTTGAAGCTGGAATGTTTATAGTTTCTTTAGTTCTAGGATTTCTTCCTTCTCTTGCAGCTCTTTCTCTTGTTTCGAAAGTTCCAAATCCTACTAGTTGAACTTTTTCACCTTTTTCTAACGCTTCTTCAACGCTTTCTATGAATGATTTTAAAGCTAATTCAGCATCCTTCTTAGTTAATTTACTTTTTTCTGACATGCTAGTGATTAATTCTGCTTTATTCACAATTACATCCTCCTTAAATAACCCGTTATATATTTTAGTAGTTAACTATTTCTGTTAATATGTACTATAACTACATTCTCTTATTATATATCGTCTTTTAGTACTAGTCTATAACATTATCAATTTTTTGTTATAAAAGCTATTTATTACAATAAGTTATTTATAGTATAGTATAAACCTTTATATATTATTCTTCAAAAACTTTATAATTCCTTCTTTTTCTCATTAAATTCTTTGTTTTTTGCTTTCTCCCATAACAAATCCATCTCCTTTAATGTCATTTCATTCAAATTTTTATTGAATTTTAAAGTCTCTTCTTCTATAAAAGAAAATCTTCTTATAAATTTTTGTATAGTTGAATTTACCGCTTCTTCTTCATCAATATTTAATTTTCTGGCTACATTAACACATGCAAATATTAAGTCTCCTACTTCATCTTTTATTTTTTCCTTATTATTGGATTTATATACATCTAATACCTCTTTTAATTCTTCTTGTACCTTTAAAGCTGCATCTTCAATATCATCCCAGTCAAAACCTACTTTAGCCGCTTTTTTTTGAACCTTATGTGCTCTTATTAAAGATGGTAGAGCCTTAGCTATTGCATTCATTTCTTCTGTAACTGTATTAAAATTCTTTTCTTTCATCTTAAGCTCTTCCCAATTTTCAAGAACTTCTCCACTATTATTAACTTCTCCTTCACCAAACACATGAGGATGCCTATAAATCATTTTATTACATATAGATTCAAGTATATCATAAATATTAAAGTATCCATCATCTTTACCTAGTGAAGCGTGGAAAACCACATGCAATAGAACATCTCCTAGCTCTTCTATCATTCCATCTATATCATCATTATTTATACTATCTATAACTTCATAGGCTTCTTCTAAAAGTTGATTTTTAATACTCTCATGAGTTTGTTCAATATCCCACGGACAACCATTTTCTCCTCTTAAAGTATCTATTATTTCAACTAAATCATTAAAGTCTTTTTTATTATTCATATCTTTAGGTATATATATAGATGTCAGATAGTCTATATCCTCTTGCATATCAAGTTCATATATAGGTATTTTTCTTATAGATTCCTCCGAAACAATTCCCGCAGCTCTAACATAATATATTTCAGTTTCATCATTATAATATTCAAGTAATCTAAGCTTAACTTCTGAAGCTATTAAAGGATTATATACTTGAGTTATTATAGTCCCTATTCTTTTATCTAAAATTTGATTTTTCATGTCAAATGCATCTATAACTTTTAATCCTTCTATTGGATCAATCTTTAATACATCCATCATAGCATCGATAAAGCTTACAGCTGGAAGTATTTCATATCTTATTCCTTTTTCATCACATAAATTCATAAGATTAAAAACTGATTTTTCTGCAACTAAAGGATGTCCTGGAACTGCATATATTATCTCTTTCTCTTCTTGATACTTGTTTACTATATCTTTTGCAATGTTATTATAAACCTCGTCAAAGCTTTCAGATGTTTCATAATAATGGTCATATGTCTTAAATTCTTTTATTTTTCCTTTTAAATAATCAACAGTAGGATGCTTCTCTGTTCTAAAATAAATATTTTTTCCATCTTCCAACGCCTTAACAGCTCCTATAGTTAGAGCCTCTGGTGCTCCTGGTCCTAAACCTATTATCTTTATCATTAGGTTCTCTCCTCACTAATTAATTTTTTGCAATTCTATTTTTTATTTCGTCTATACTAAATACCCTTAGTAATAGTATTAATGCCATATATATAATAATACCCAAAAATAT
The DNA here is from genome assembly GCF_017888565.1 of Clostridium sp. Classification (GTDB taxonomy): domain Bacteria; phylum Bacillota; class Clostridia; order Clostridiales; family Clostridiaceae; genus Clostridium. Next base: position 34,263 of record NZ_JAGHFX010000063.1, on the reverse strand, counting down.
AGCTATTAAGCAAGCAGAACCATTACTACCGGTCTTATTAAATAAATATAAATATGCTGATAATACTCCAAAAATCATAATAAAAGCTGCAATAATTGGTTTTATAGCTGTTTGATATATGTCTAACTTTAGCTTTAATCTCTTCTTTAACGAAATTAAGTTTAGTATTGTTGATACTAAGTAAGCTGATATACTAGCTATTACGGCACCATAAATATTTATATTGGCCATAGGCACTAATATAAATGTTAAAATAATCTTTACAATACATCCTATAAATAAGTTTATTATAGGCCTAATATAATGACCTATCGCTTGCATTATTGATGTAGTTGTCTGAGTTATTATTATGAATGGAACTGATAAAGATAAGTATTTAAGTATTAATATACCATCCCATTTCCCGGGAAATATAACTTTCATTATAGGTCCTGCAAGAAAGAATAATCCTAGAGTACACGGCATTGCTATTAACATAGATAACTTTATTGATAATTGAACTTTTGACTCTAAATCCTTCCTTCTATTAATTATATAGTTTTCTGCTATTATAGGAATCAACGCAGTTCCTACTGCCATAGATAAGGTTAATGGAATATTCGTTATTACATTTGCCTTTCCTGTTAATTGAGCATATAAAATAGTTGCACTTTCCGATGTTAAACCAGCTTGCAAAAGTTTTTGTGGAACTAATATAGAATCAATTAAGCTCATTATAGTACCTACTGTTGTACCTACTGAAATAGGTAAAGCAATTTTCAAAATAGAAGTTAATACTTCTGGATTACTTTTAACTCTTTTATTCCACATTTGTTTTTTTACTTTTTTATACTTTTCATAAAGATAAGTTGCTCCTATTACCCCTCCTGCAGCTGCACCAAAAGCAGCTCCCCCTGCTGCATATTCTATTCCTCTAGGTAAAAGTAATATAGCAAGTCCAACTCCTATTATCACCCTTCCTATCTGCTCAAGTATTTGTGACACTCCTGATGGAGTCATATTTTGCAACCCTTGAAAAAATCCCCTATATATAGTCATTATAGATATTACAAATGGTGCAAAGGATATTCCAAGTAAAGCATAATATGATTTCATATCCCACTGAACAAATTTAATAATAGGTTTAGCAAAAAAGAATAATATAAGGGTTGTACCTACACCTAAGAACATCATTAAAATTGTTGATTCTTTTACAACTTCGAATATTCCTTGTATATCGCCCTTTGCTTTTTTTTCTGATATGATTTTTGAAATAGCTACCGGTACTCCTGATGCCATAGCAACGAAAAACATATATAGAGGATATGACATTTGATAATATCCAACACCTTCGTCACCTATAAGCATTATTAATGGCCATCTAAAGAATAACCCTAAAAACTTTGCTGCCATTCCTGCTACTCCAAGTACTAGACTTGCTTTAAGTAATGATTGTTTCTTCATAAAATACCTCCAAACTCAAAATAGTTCTAGTAAATTTGTATTGTAAGTTTAGAGGTATTATTACTTTATTTTATTGATACCCTTATATTTAATAAAATATTTATTTTATTGTTCCATTTGTTTACCTAAGAAAGCTGAAGCTGTTTCGGATAACTTCAATTCAAGTTCCCCTAATTTTTCTCCTGATTCCTTTGATAGTATAATAACTGCTCCAATTGCATCACCTTCAGCTATTATTGGAGAAATTACTTGGCTAGCGTATTTTCCTGTTTCTTCATCATTGTGTAATGGAATAGTCTTATTTTGTTCTGTTATAAGAACAGCTCTTCTATCCTCCATTACTTTTTCTAATTCTACACTAACTTTTCTTTCCATGTAGTCTCTTTTAGGAGCTCCACTTACTGATATAAATGCATCTTTATCTGCAATTAAAACAATATGTCCAATTGCTTGTTGCAAGCTTTCAGCATATTCTTTTGAGAAGTCTGTTAACTCTCCAATTGGTGAATATTTCTTTAAAATAACTCCACCTTCTCTATCAGTGAAAATCTCTAACGGATCCCCTTCTCTAATTCTTAATGTTCTTCTTATCTCTTTTGGTATAACAACTCTACCTAAGTCATCAATACGTCTAACAATTCCTGTCGCCTTCATTCTTATGAGCTACCTCCTTTAATTAATAATAATTAGTTGCAATATTATTATTTGACTTCTTAGAAATTTTATACACATATAACCAAAATTTATAAAATAATAGAACAATTTTAGTTTTTTCACTGTAAAACTAAAGCTAAAAATAAGCATTATAAATAAATCAAGAGGATCAGTTACTAAACTGATCCTCTTGATTTATTTACTTTATTATCACTTTATTATTTTTTTCTAAAGTCTATCTTCGTATGTCTTTACATTATAATCTTTTTTCCATTGCTCAATAGAACTTGAATAAATTTCATTTTTCTTTTGGTTTTCTAATGTAGTCTTTATAGAATCCTTCTCTTCATCAAATGTTCCTTGTTTAACTTTAGTTGCTCTAATTATATGGTAACCAAATTGACTTTTTACTGGTTCTGATATTTCTCCCTCTTTAAGGACTTTTAATCCTGCTACAAAGTCTTGATCATATTGTGTTGTATTAAACTTAATTACGCCTAAATCTCCACCACTGTTTGCAGCAGCTGGTTCTTCTGAAACTTCTTTCGCTACTGTTGCAAAATCTTCTCCATTTATAATTCTTTCTCTCGCCTCTTTTGCTTTAGCTTCATCACTTACCACTATATGCTCAGCGTTAGCTTCACCAAAACTATCTTTATTTTCTTCATAATATGTTTTTATATCTTCATCAGTTATATTAACATCCTTAAATAAATCTTCTGTTACTTTTTCTGTTGCTAATTTATTTTTCATGCTTTCTGTAAGCTTAGTTGTATATTCATCTAAAGTCATTCCTGTTTGCTCAAGGGCTGCATTAAATTGCTCCTCTCCACCATAGCTTTCTTTAAGACCTTCTATATACTTTTGAACCTCAGCATCAACTTCTTCTTGAGCTGGAGTCACTCCTAACTCTTCTGCCTTTTTAAGCATCATCTTTTCTTCAACTAATAAGTTTATCGCTTGGATTCTTGTATTTTTCACTTGCTCTGTAAGTGCTGAATTATTCTCATAATCAGCTCCATATTGTTGTTGTAAAAACGGGTCTGCTATTTCATCTACTTCTCCCTTAGTTATTTTTACATCTCCAACCTTTGCTAACACAGTATTTTTAATTGCTTCCGGTGTCTTTTGTATCATTTCACATCCAACTGCTGAGAAAGCAAATATACTTAAAGCTCCTGCAGCTATAATTTTCTTAATTTTAATCACTCACGTTCCCTCACTTCTCTTTTAATTTGTTTCAATACCATTATACATGTCTAGTATATCAATATTGTGTCAGTTATTCAATTTATATAAATAAATTTACATATTTTTTGTTAAATTTTCTAACATTTCCTTATAGAATCCTAATACTGTTTCTTTCTTTATTTCTGAACTTCTCACTGCAAAATATGGCTTTTCTCCAAACATTAAAAATACCTTATCCTTATAATTCTCTAGCAGATATTTATATATGTTATTTAAATTCCTAATTCCATCCGCAAATATAAACTTAACATCCTTTGGTGTTTCCTTTATTTCTTCAATTGAAATAAGTTTAGCCTTACTCTTTATATAAGCTATATCCATTAAATTATATACAGGTTCTGGAATCTCTGAATATCTATCTTCAAGTTCAGATTTAATATCCATATAATCTTCTAATCCATCAATAGCAGCAATTTTCTTGTATATCTCTATTTTTTGAATTTCATCTTCAATATAAGTTCCTGGTATATATGCATCTACCTTTATATCTACTGTAGTTTCAATAGGTTCCTTCTCTATCTCACCTTTGATAATTTTTATTGTGTCTTCTAGCATTCTACAATATAAATCATATCCTATTGCAGCCATGTGTCCATGTTGAGCTGAGCCCATCATATTTCCAGCCCCTCTTATTTCTAAATCTCTCATTGCTATCTTAAAACCTGATCCAAGCTCTGTAAAATCCTTAAGGGCCTTTAGCCTTTTCTCAGCAACTTCTGTTAATATTTTATCTTTAGTGTACATAAAGTAAGCATATGCTATTCTATTTGACCTTCCAACTCTACCTCTTAATTGATAAAGTTGTGATAATCCCATTTTATCTGAATCGTGAATTATCATTGTATTAACATTTGAAATATCTATACCCGTTTCTATAATTGTCGTACATACTAATATATCGTAATCTTTATTCATAAAGCTTACCATTTCTTTTTCAAGTTGTCTTTCAGTCATTTTCCCATGTATAATTCCAACTTTGCACTCTGGAACTAATTCTCTGATGTATTTAGCCATCCCTTCTATACTTTCAACTCTATTATAGACATAATAAACTTGACCACCTCTATTAACTTCTCTTAATATAGCATCTCTTACAAGTTGATCATTTTGTTCAACTACGTAAGTTTGTATTGGATATCTTTCCTCAGGCGGTGTCTCTATTACAGATATATCTCTTGCTCCTGTTAATGACATATGAAGAGTTCTTGGTATTGGTGTTGCACTTAAAGTTAATACATCAACATTTTTCTTTAAGCCTTTTATCTTTTCTTTTTGAGCAACTCCAAATCTTTGCTCCTCATCGATTATTAAAAGTCCTAAATCTTTAAAAACAATATCTTTCGAAACTAGTCTATGAGTTCCTATTAATATATCTACGTTACCTTCTTTTACAGCTTGAAGTGTTACTTTTTGTTCTTTTGCACTTCTAAATCTACTTATCATATCTATTTTTACTGGAAAATCTGAAAATCTCTTTGTCATGTTTTTATAATGCTGTTCTGCCAATATAGTTGTAGGTACTAGGAATGCTACTTGCTTACCATCCATAACAGCTTTAAATGCCGCTCTAATAGCAACTTCTGTTTTTCCATACCCAACATCACCGCATAGAAGTCTATCCATAGGTTTATCAGTTTCCATGTCATGCTTAATTTCTTCTAAGGACGTTAATTGATCTGGAGTTTCTTCAAATGGAAATTCATCTTCAAACTGTTTTTGCCACTCTGTATCTTTTCTAAATTTATATCCCTTTAAAGTAGCCCTTGTAGCATAAAGCTTAACTAAATCTTCTGCTATTTCATTTATAGATTTTTTTACTTTTGCTTTTGCTTTATTCCATTCATTACTTCCAAGCTTATTAACCTTAGGCGTTTTTCCTTCACTTCCTATATACTTTTGAACTAAATCTAACTGATCAACAGGAACATATAATTTATCACCTTTATCATAAACAATATCTAGATAATCTCTTGTATGCCCCCCAACCTCAATTTGTTTTATTCCTTTATAAACCCCTACTCCATGATTAGCATGAACAACATAATCTCCAAGTTTAAGCTCTGCAAAACTTTTTATTTTCCCTATACCTTTTCTTGAACTAGCCTTTTTAGATATTTTTCTTTTAGCTTCTCCAAAAACATCTTTATCCGATATTACACATAACTTTAAATCAGGATACTCAAAACCTTTTAATAAATTTCCAAAGGTAATAACAACTTCTCCAAACTCTATTGATTTTATATCCTCTCTGTAAGTACTTTCAATTTCCCTATCTCTTAATGTATTTACTAGTCTTTCTCCCCTAGTCCTTGTTCCTGATAATATTATAGTCTTATATCCCTTGGACTTTTTCTCCTTAATATCATCTATTAGTAAATCTAATTGACCTTGATAGCTATTAAGAGTTGATGCGTTAAGCGAATACCTTTCTATAGGATTTAAAATCTTACTATTAACAGCAAATATATCTAAAGTTACTGATTTTTGAAATTCTAACTTTTCAATCAAATCATCTTTATTTAATAAAAGCTTACTTTGAGAAGGTAAAATTCCTCCCCTTTGTAAAAAGGCTTCATAATTTTCACTAAATTCAAAATAACAACTTTCTAGCTTACCTTCACATTTTTTCACATCATCAATCACATATATATAATCTTTTACATAGTTAAAAAAGCTATCTGTCTTATCATAGAAATAAGGTAAATAACTATCTAAAGTTTCTGTTAAAGTTTCCATATTAGCACTTATAATTGATTCCAACTTCTGGATTCTTTCATCATGCTCTTTAGCTTTAGCCTTAATTTCTTGGAATTCTTTTAAAATAGCTTCTTTTCCTCTATTTAACGCTTCATCATTTAATATAATCTCTTTAGCTGGGAATATCTCCACACTGTCAACCTTTTCAATACTTCTTTGTGATTCTGTATTAAAGTTTCGTATAGAATCTATTGAATCTCCAAAAAGCTCTATTCTATATGGATAAGTAGCTATCGGTGGAAATACATCAAGAATCCCACCCCTTAAAGAGAACTCTCCTTTTCCTTCTACAGCCTCTACTCTTTCATAACCACTTTCTAATAGTTTCTTAGATAAGTCTTTAAAACTAATATCATCACCTACGCTTAATTCAAAGGTATACTCCCTAAACAATTCCTTAGGAGTATATACCGATGTTAAAGAATCTATTGATGTTACTATTATTTTATTTTTATTATCTAAAATTTCTTTTATTACCTTTAATCTTGCCCATCTTAAATCTCCTGAAATAGCATCTATATTATAAAAAACTACCTCTTTTGCAGGAAAATAATAAATATCATTTGTATAAAAACTTAAGTCTTCATATATATTCTTTGCTTCCATATCACTATGCGTAAGTATTATCATAGGAGAATCTACATTTTCATATATCCCAAAAATACCATAGCTTTTTCCTGAATCCGATAATCCATTTATATTAACCGGGTACCTTTTATTATTAATACTAGCTATTATTTCATTAAAAGTAGAGTCATCTCTTAAAGGTTGTAGTACCCCCTTTAATCTCATTAATATACACCGTCCTTAATCTATTCTATTTTTGATGATTTAAACCCATTAAATTTATTCATTGCTTCTTTTGTTCCATCTTTTATTATAACTTCTATTGCCTTTGAGGAAGCATCTATAACTTCTATCAAACTATCTATTTCTTCTTTGTTAAATCTCCCCAAGACATGAGAAACTAAATCACCTGTAGGTTGTCCTACGCCTATTTTAACTCTCGGAAAAATATCTGTGCCCATATTGGCTATTATACTTTTTATACCATTATGACCACCAGCACTTCCTTTTTCTCTAATTCTAAGTTTTCCAACTTCTAAACTAATATCATCATATATAACTATAACTTCATCATTTTCTAATTTGTAAAAATTTACAACCTCTCGTATACTTTCTCCACTTAAATTCATATAAGTTGTTGGTTTCAATAAAATAACCTTATTATTATTTATAAACCCTTCTCCATATACCCCTTTAAATTTTGTCCTGTTTATATCTATATTATACTTACGTGAAATATAGTCTATAGCATCAAATCCTATATTATGTCTAGTTCCATCGTATTCTTTCCCTGGATTTCCTAACCCAACAATTAAAAACATATTATGCAGCCTCCTAATTGCTATTAGCATATTTATTATTATACTAGTTTTTTACAATAATAAAAGTATTTAAAATAAAATTGCAACTCCTAAATAGAGCTGCAAATAATTATATTTATTTTTATTAATTATATATCTTTATTTCTAAGTCTTTTACTTCACCGGAACGCATTGCTTTACATTTCAATGTATCCCCTGGTGCCTTATTTTTTAATATTTCAGATATTTGAGTAATACTAGTTATCTTTTCTTCATCCATTTCAAATATTATATCTGTTGGACGTAACCCCGATTTATATGAACTTCTTTCTTGATTAATTGCTGCAACATAAAAACCAACTACATTCGGCCACTCATCATCATTAGTGAAACCACCCTCTGAAATACCTAGGATATCTTTTATCTCATTTGTTGAGCTTACTATTTCATCTATAGAACTAAAATCAACCGCATAGTATAATCCATTTTGCCTCATATCATTCGTTATTTTATAACTAGCAATACCTATAACTTCTCCATTTATATTACTTATTATTCCACCCGTATTCATAGGTGTTATAGGCGTGTTTACTTCCAATAATTCATAGTTATTATTATTAATATTTAAACTTCTATTTGTAGCTGTTACTATTCCTGGAATTATATTATCTATATAATCACTACTAGTAGAGTTACTAATAAGTGTAATTCTTTCACCTTCTACCATATCTGATTTCGCAGCAAATTTAATTGGTATTAACTCTTCATCACAATTAACTTGTATAATCGCAATATCTATATCTTCATTTGCTGCTACTATTTCAGCTTCAACAGGCTTAGATCCTATGGAAGGCAATTTCACATATACATTTTCAAATTTTTTTATTTTCGAATAGGTTGTTAATATCTTCCCATCACTTTTTATGATTGCTCCAGTTACATTACTATCAAAATATTTATTTTGAGTTAAATTAACCTCGTTATCACTTATTGTTACTAATGATTTTTTTACCTTTTCTATCAATCCTGGATACTCTAAAGCAATAGTACTTTTTTCTAATTTATCATTCATCTCATTAACTAAATCTCTATATTTATTCTCGATAACTAAACTTGAAAATAATACCCCCGATAATCCCGCTATAATTAGTAAGCTTAAAAATTTACCCAATATCTTAATGTTAGATTTCGTTCTTTTTCTTTTAAATTGTATTGAAGGAAAGTTTTCATTTATAAACTCTTCTTTATCATTAAATTTATCCTTCAACCTTTTATTCATAAAATCTCCTCCTCCAACATTAATTCTATTTAATTGATCTTTTAAGTGTAAAAGTAAATTTAACGCCTTTTCCTTCTATATTATTAACCCAAATATCCTGATTATGTTGAGATAATATTAATCTAACTATTGATAACCCAAGTCCTGTACTTATTTTATTAGTTCTAGCCTTATCCATCTTATAAAACCTTTCCCAAATCTTATTAACATCCTCTTTTGGAATATTGGGACCACTATTAAATATACTAACATATACAATCTCACCCTTTGCATATGTTTCTACTTGTATTCTTCCACCTTCATAGCCATACTTTATAGCGTTTTCAAGAAGATTAGTTATAACTTGTATTATCCTGTCCCTATCGCCTATACAGTACTCATGGCTATCATTAAATATAACTTCAACTCTAATTTTTTTCTCATTTATCTTTCCTTCTAAATTTAATGTACATAAAGTTATAATTTCATTTATATCTAACTTAGCCACTTTTAGCTTAAATTTTCCCGATTCCATAGTTGATATATCCAATAAGTCATTTACAAGCCTGGATAGTCTACAAACTTCATCATTTACTATATTTAAATAATAGTTTTCTTTATCCTTAGGAATAACCCCATCAATAATTCCTGTTATAAAACCTTTAATTGATGTTATTGGAGATCTTAATTCATGAGATACATTTGATATAAATTCCCGTCTTACATTATCTACCTTCTCTAAAGATTCTGCCATAACATTGAATGAATTTGCTAATTCGCCTATTTCATCATCTGAATCTATATAAACCCGCTTCTCAACCTCACCCTTTGCTAATTTCTTAGCTACACTATTAATTTCAGATAAAGGATTTATTAATATTTTTCGAGAAAAATAGTATGCAATTACACTTGATAAAACAACAGCTCCCAATACAGATATCCATATCACGCCATATAATTTCTTTGAAGAACTAGTATCTTCAAGAGTCCCAAAAACTATTATATTGCCATTAAAGCTCTCTCCATTAAATAATGGAGTTGAATAAAACTTAATTTTTTTATTTGATTTATCAAAAAAATTTCTTTCTAACATTTGACCAGATTTTAATATTTTAAAATCTGAATTGGGTATGTCTATTTTGCTATACATTAAATGTTCAAGGCTCTCATCAGATACGGCATATACATAACCTTGATTATCTAAAATTATAGAGTTCATCTCAACAGAAGCTTTAATTATAGCCATTGTATTTTTTAAGTCCTCATACCCAGTTTCACTATTTTCATTTAAAAATTCTTCTGTAGCACCTTGAATTATCTCCATGTATTTAATTATACGTTCAGACTTTAGAATTGAATATTCTCTATTAATCCAAGCTGATAAGATCATTCCTATCAATATTAATACTATTGATGTTATAGATGAAAAGGTAACTAAAATTTTATATATTACACTTTTCTTTTTCATTATTTCACCTCAAATTTATATCCAACACCCCAAACAGTTTCTATCTGCCAGTTTTCCCCACCACTTATTTTTTCTCTTAATCTCTTAATATGAACATCAACTGTTCTAGAATCTCCTGGATAATCATATCCCCATACTTCACAAAGCAATTGTTCTCTTGTAAAGACCTTATTTTTATTACTAGCTAAATAATGAAGCAAATCAAACTCTTTAGGGGGCATTTTTATTTCAACACCCTTATAAACAACATCATAAGAATTTGCATCTATAACTAAATCTGAATAATTTATTATTTCAGTATTCTTTTCATCATAGTTATATCTTCTCATAACAGCTTTTACTCTCGCTAAAAGCTCTTTTGGCTCAAATGGCTTTACTATATAATCATCGGCACCTAGTTCTAAGGCTAAAACCTTATCAAATGTATCTCCTTTTGCTGTCAGCATAATCACTGGAATTTCACTTGATTTTCTAATCCACTTTAAAACTTCTATACCATCTACTCTAGGCAACATAATATCTAAAAGTACTAAATCTGGTTTAAACTCCCCAAAAATAATACAAGCTTCTCTTCCATTATGGCATCTTCTAGTTTCATATCCCGCACTTATTAAATACATATTTATTACTTCGCATATATTTTCATCATCATCTACAATTAATACTTTACCTAATTTACTATCCATAATAACACCATCCTTATGATTATTATAATTCATTTATATCTTTTATAAAAATTTTTATATTAATTATAAATAATAATTAATAATTGTTACAAATTATTAATTATTTACATAATTAATAGACCTCTAAAAAGTTTGTGCTTTTTAGAGGCCTTTTATCCTATTATGTATTAAACTTCAAATAACTTACTTATTGGTTCATCATCATATATTCTTTTTATTGCTTCTGCAAATAACGGTGCTACTGATAATGATTTAAACTTCACTAAATCATCTTTTTCAGGTAACTTAATTGTATTTAACATTACTAATTCTTCTATAGCAGAGTTATTTATTCTTTCAAAAGCAGGCCCTGATAAAACTCCATGAGTACAACATGCATATACATTTTTAGCTCCTAAATCTTTTAGTGCATTCGCTGCATTTGCTATAGTTCCTGCAGTATCTATCATATCATCTATTAATATGCATTTTTTGCCTTCAACATCGCCTATTATATTCATAATTTCTGATACATTTGCCTTCGGTCTTCTCTTATCTATAATTGCTATCGGTGCATGTAGTCTATCAGCAAACTTTCTTGCTCTAGTAACACTTCCTAAATCAGGTGAAACAACTACAACATCATCTCTATCATCAAAGCCGTTTTCCACAAAGTACTTAGCTAATATTGGTGAACCTAATAAATGGTCAACTGGTATATTGAAATATCCTTGAATTTGTGCTGCATGTAAATCCATAGTTAATACTCTATGTGCACCTGCTGCAGTTAAAAGATCTGCAACTAATTTAGCTGTTATTGGATCTCTTGATTTAGCTTTTCTATCTTGTCTTGCATATCCATAGTATGGCATAACAACTGTAATTCTACCTGCTGAAGCTCTTTTAAATGCATCAATCATTATTAAAAGTTCCATTAAATTATTGTTAACAGGTGAACTAGTTGATTGAACTAAAAATACATCTGTTCCTCTTACAGTTTCCGCTATATCAACTGATATTTCTCCATCACTAAAAGTTGAAACCTTAGCTTTACCAAGCGGCAATCCTAAAATGTCAGCAATTTCTTTTGCTAATTCCGGATGTGAGTTTCCAGTAAATATTTTAATATTTTTTCCATGGGTTATCATTGTGTGAAGACCTCCTTAAAATTTTTGACACTTTTGTTTATCTAAATAACTATTTGTTAGTAAGACCTTTTTTAGTCACCCAACCTTCGATATTCCTTTGTTTTGCTCTTGCTACTGCAAGCTCTCCTTCTTTTACATCATTAGTAATTGTTGATCCTGCAGCGATATATGTGTTATCTTCTACATTAACTGGGGATACTAAATTAGTATTGCAACCTATAAAGCTATTGTTCCCAATTGTAGTTTTATGTTTATTTTGTCCATCATAATTAACAACTACTGTTCCACAGCCAAAATTACAATTTTCACCTACAGATGCATCACCTATATATGTTAAATGTGATACTTTAGTATTATTTCCTATAGTTGATTTTTTAATTTCTACAAAATCTCCTATTCTAGCTCCAGAGCCAATTACAGATTCTGGTCTTATATATGCAAATGGCCCAACAGTAGTCTTTTCACCAATTTGGCTATCAATAATAACTGAAGATTGAATTTCTACATTATTTAATATTATACTATTTGATATTCTTGAGTTTGGATATAATGTAACACCTTCTCCAATTTTAGTATTTCCTTCTAAAACATTACCTGGATATATTATTGTATCTCTTCCTATTTCTACATCATCGCCTATGTACGTAGTATTAGGATCTATTAATGTTACACCATTCACCATATGTCTTGAATTAATTCTATTTCTTAATATTCCTTCTGCTTCTGATAATTGCATTCTTGAATTAACACCTATTGTTTCTTCATAATCAATTATAACTGCTCCTACTTTTTTTCCCTCTTCTTTTAATATTCCAATAACATCTGTTAAATAATATTCGCCTTGATTATTATTATTAGATAATTTATCTAATGAATTTAAAAGCATTTCTATATCAAAGCAATATATTGCTGCATTCATTTCATTTACCTTTAGTTCATCTTCAGTACAATCTTTATGCTCAACTATTTTTAAAACTTCATCATTTTCTCTTATGATTCTTCCATATCCATTTGGATCTTCAACAATTGAACTTAATAATGTTGCACTATTATTATTTTCTATATGTGTTTTAAATAAATTATCAACTGTTTCAGCCTTTATTAAAGGTGCATCACCACAAAATACTCCTACAACACCTTTTTTTCCTCTTAAAAAATCAATGGCACATTTTACAGCATGACCTGTACCTAATTGTTCTTCTTGTAGTGAATAGCTCACATTTCTAGAAGAAGTTTTTTCTTTTACAAGATCAGCTCCTTTTCCAATGATAACATTTATATCCTCTATATTAGCCTTTCTCATAGTATCTATAACATGATTAACCATCTCTTTACCACATACTTTATGTAAAACCTTTGGTAAATCAGATTTTATTCTAGTTCCTTGTCCAGCTGCTAAAATTAATGCACATTTATACATAAAAAACACCTCTCTATAAAATGTTAAGGACAAATTTATAATTAATTAAAAAAACGTTCGTAAACATCTCATTCTATTATATTGTATTAGAAAGAGTATTTCAACCTATTTATCCTTTCATATGTTCCTACTACCACTACACTTTTTCAAAATTAAGGTAACTTCATATAATTAGCACAGTAAAAAATTACAAAAAAATAAAAGGGATATCCCTTTTATTTTTATACCATAATTTAGCCAACTACTTCCTCAGAATCTTCTTCAAGCTTAGCTTTTTCATAAGCTTCAAGTATTGAATTCTGAATCTTTTCTCTAGTGTCTGTGTTAATAGGATGTGCTATATCCTTAAACTCTCCATCTGGTGTCTTTCTACTTGGCATAGCTATAAATAATCCATTTTGTCCTTCGATTACCTTGATGTCATGAACTACAAATTCGTTGTCAAATGTAACAGAAACTATAGCTTTCATCTTTCCATCAGAAGCTATTTTTCTGATTCTTACATCAGTTATTGTCATCGCACCACACCTCCGTTGCTCTGATAGATATAAAATTCTATAAAAAGTATAAAAATCCTTCTTTTATTTAAAAATTTTTTAAATTTTTTAAATTTTTACACTTTTGTGTAGCTTGATCGAAGTTTTTTTAATTATTTATCAAATTTGAAGGCTTAACTTCTAAATCTTTTGATTCACCTAGGTGTCTTAATTCTACTATAGATATATAATCATCAACTCTTTTTTGAGCTACTCCTATGTTATCTACTAACACTCCAATTCCTATTAATTCACTTTCAAATTCCTTTAATAAATCCTTTATTCCTTGTGCAGTACCACCACCTCTTAAGAAATCATCTATAAATATACATTTACTTTTCGTTTTCATTGATTTCTTTGAAAGTGACATCTGCTGAATTCTTCCGCTAGTACCTGACACATAATTTATTGTAACAGTCGATCCTTCTGTTACTTTGTTATCTCTTCTTATTATAACTAGTGGAATTCCTAAATTTCTTGCAACTTCATAAGCAAGTGGAATTCCCTTAGTTTCAACAGTTACGACATAATCTACATCATTATTATAGAAGACTGACGATAATATAACTCCAGCTTTACTTATAATTTGAGGATTATACATTAAATCTGTCATGTATATAAAATTTCCTGGAACAATTCTACTTTCATCTCTCAACATTTCACACAGATCTTCAGCAAACTTTTTTCTACTTTCATTTTCTATTCCAGGAATGTATTTTATTCCCCCTGCTGCTCCTGCTATTGTTTCAACTTTTCCCATTTCTAACTTTTCTAAAATCTCTCTTACTATTACTATATCTTCACTGATAGTTGATTTTGCTGCATTTAATAAATCTGAAAATCTGTTTAATCCTATAACCTTATTTGGATTTTCAGTTAAAATTTTTGTAATGGCCACTACTCTGCTATTTCTACTTAGTTTTTCCAAAATATATCACCTACAATTTTAATATTTTCCGAATTATTCGTTAGTTTTAAGCGTCTAATATTCATATTTTATTCTATATTTTTCTCAATATCAATAGATTTTAATCAGTTATCTTCTATTTAACTTATAATTATTACTTTTTTAATAAAATTTTATCAATTTATTCAATATAAAGCTTTTTTTATGTGTTCATTTCCTTAAATTTGTATATAATTATAAAGTGAAAACTATTTACAGTAATTTTTATAAAAGAATTCTTAATAATAAAGGGGTTGATTTTTTGTCTTTTGATTTAAGCAAAGATATAAATAAGAAGGTTCATTTTATAGGTATTGGCGGAATCAGTATGAGCGGTCTTGCTGCTGTTTTACTAACAAAGGGGTTTAAGGTATCCGGTTCTGATTCTAAAGAATCTGAAATTACTAATAAATTAAAATCTGAAGGTGCTGAAATTTACATAGGTCATGATAAAAACAACTTAAAAGATGTTGACTTAGTAGTTTATACAGCTGCTATTCCATCAGATAATCCAGAAATAATTGAGGCTAAGGATAAAAATATCACTCTTATGGATAGAGCTGAATTTTTAGGCTTAATAATGAAAGGCCATAAATACAATGTTGCTGTAGCAGGTACACATGGCAAAACCACTTGTACATCAATGCTTTCACATGTTACTTTAAAAGCTAACTTAGACCCTACAATATTAGTAGGTGGTGAATTAGACGTAATTGATGGTAACTTCAAAATAGGAAATAGTGAATACTTTTTAACAGAAGCTTGTGAATATAAAGAATCATTTTTAAAATTCTATCCTTATATAGGAGTAATTTTGAATATAGATGCAGATCATTTAGATTATTATAGGGATTTAAATCATATAAAGGAAACTTTCGAAAAGTTCTCAAATATAATCCCAAGTGATGGATATTTAATAGGTTATTGTGAAGATGAAAATGTAAATGAAATATTAAGCAAAGCTAAATGTAATACAATTAGCTACGGCATAAACAAAGGCGATATAAGAGCTACAAATATATCTTTTAATAATAAGGGCTGTGCAAGCTTTACTGTATGTAAAGATAATAATGAATTATTTAATGTAACTTTAAATACTACTGGTAAACACAATATATTAAATGCCTTATCAACTATTTGTGTCGGATTAATATTTAATATACCTTATAATTCAATAATAGAAGGATTAGGAGAATGTAAAGGCGCACATAAAAGATTTGAATATAAAGGGGAATTTAATGGTGCTACAGTAATTGATGATTATGCTCATCACCCTGTTGAAATTAAAGCTACTCTAGACACTGCATCAATAATACCTCATAAGAATATTTATGCTGTATTCCAACCGCATACTTATACAAGAACCAAAACTTTGTTTAAGGAATTTACTGAATGCTTCTCAGATGTAGACGAACTATTACTTATGGATATATATGCCGCAAGAGAAAAAGATACTGGTATAGTAAATTCAGAACAACTTGGAGATGCAATAAGAGCTAAAGGTATTAAATGTACTAATATTCATAGCCATGAAGAGGCTGCAAATTATTTAAAGAATATAGTTTCTGATGACGATATTATTTTAACCATCGGTGCTGGAGATGTAGTAAAAATTGCCGATATAATATTAAAATAATTATCATTTAAATTTTAACTTATATTATTGTTTTATTAGCAAATACTATAAGAAGTAGACTTATATGATTTTCCCATATAAATCTACTTCTTATAGTTTTCTTTTTGCCATCTTTTGACTAATACACTAATAATATTGATATCATTTGATTTTTATGTTTATTTTTAAACAAGTTTAATTTATAATTTACAAGACCATAAGTACTATTCTATAATTTTTTTATTGTTTAAAATTTTATATAGTACAAATATTAAAATAGAGGTGATTTTATGGATTTATCAAATAAGATTAAAAATGCTGCAGATTTTATAATGGAAAAATCTAAATACAAACCAGAAATTGGTTTAATTTTAGGTTCAGGATTAGGTTCATTAGCTGATTCTATAGAAAACCCTGAATTTTACCCTTATGAAGAACTTCCTCACTTCCCAATATCAACAGTTGAAGGTCATGCTGGAAGATTAGTCGTTGGTATGCTAAATGGAAAATGTGTTGTTGCAATGCAAGGAAGATTCCATTACTATGAAGGATATTCTTACAATGAAGTTACTTTTCCAGTTAGAGTAATGAAATTACTTGGAGTTAAAAATTTAATTGTAACTAACGCTGCTGGAGCTGTAAATACAAGCTTTAAACCTGGAGATTTAATGCTTATAAATGATCATATTAACTTCTCTGGAGATAATCCTCTAATAGGTGCCAACCTTAAAGAATTTGGTCCTAGATTCCCAGATATGTCAAATGCATATAATCCAGAACTTATAAACAGAGCTTTAAACGTAGCTAAGGACTTAAATATAGATATCAAACAGGGCGTTTATATGATGTTTAGTGGCCCAACTTATGAAACACCTGCTGAAGTAAGAATGGCAAGAATACTTGGTGGTGATGCAGTAGGTATGTCTACAGCTCCTGAAGTAATCGTAGCAAATCATTCTGGAATGAAGGTTTTAGGTATTTCTTGCTTAACTAATATGGCTGCCGGAATACTAGAGCAACCTTTAAATCATGAAGAAGTAGTAGAAACTTCTAATATGGTTAAGGAAAAATTCACTACATTTATGAATAAAATAATTGAAGTAATCTAACTTCAAATAAATTAAATCATATACATAAGAAGAAATTGATATAAACAAAGGAGAAATTAAATTGGAAAGATTTGTTGGAATAATAGGAATCATAGTTATAATTGGAATAGCCTTTTTGCTGTCTGAAAACAAAAAGAAAATCAATTGGAAACTAGTAATAGCTGGATTAGGATTACAAATAGTATTTGCAATTTTAATTTTAAAAGTTCCAGTTGGTAGAACAATTTTTGAAGGTGCTAGTAATGCAATAACAAAGTTATTAGACTTTACTAAAGAAGGTACAGACTTTTTATTTGGTCCGCTTGCAGATGCTAATGGAATAGGGTTTGTATGGGTTGTTCAAATACTTCCTACAATAATATTCTTTTCATCATTAATGGGAGTACTGTACTATCTTGGAGTAATGCAATTTATAGTTAAATTTATTGCTAAGTTTATTGGAAAGCTACTTGGAACTAGTGGGTCTGAAACTTTAAGCGCAGTTGGTAATATTTTTCTAGGCCAAACAGAAGCACCACTTCTTGTTAAACCTTTTGTTAAAGATATGACTAGATCAGAGCTTTTAGCAATAATGGTTGGTGGAATGGCTACTGTTGCTGGTGGTGTTATGGCAGGTTATGTTGCAATGGGTGTAAATGCTGATCATCTACTAGCTGCAAGCATAATGGCTGCTCCTGCTGGATTAATACTTGCAAAAATTTTAGTTCCAGAAACAGAAGAAAGTAAAACTAAAAACTCAACTGATATCTCAGTTGAAAATACAGCTTCTAATATCGTTGAAGCCGCCGCTAATGGCGCAAGTGATGGCTTGGGATTAGCATTAAATGTTGCTGCCATGTTACTTGCATTTATAGCGTTATTAGCACTTGTTAACTTTATAATTGGAGCAATTGGAGGCTTGTTTGGATTCCCAGAACTAAGTTTTCAATGGATTCTAGGAAAGTTATTCTCCCCATTAGCTTTTGTTATGGGCGTTCCTACTGTTGATATATCAGCAGCAGGAAGTTTACTTGGCCAAAAAATAATATTAAACGAATTTGTTGCTTATTCTGAGCTTTCAAATTTAATAACTCTTAATGTATTACAGCCAAAAACTGTAATGATATTAACATATGCATTATGTGGATTTGCTAACTTTAGTTCTATAGCAATACAAATAGCCGGTATAGGTGGTTTAGCTCCTGATAAAAAGGCAACTATTGCTAAACTAGGATTTAAGGCTCTTATTGGTGGAGTATTAGCGACATGCTTAACTGCAACAATAGCAGGTATATTATTTTAAATAAATAATATTTAAATTCCAAAATTAAATATTAAGTTTATAAAATAAATGGTGTATCAAATATATTTGATACACCATTTATATTTAGATTATAGTTATATCCTTTGTTACTGAGTTTAGTACTTCACATCCATCCTTAGTTACTAATACTAAGTCTTCTATTCTCACACCAAAATCATCCTTTAGATATATTCCTGGCTCAATTGAGAATATCATTCCAGCTTTGATTTCCTCATGATTAGATGAACTAACATCTCCAAAATCATGATCTTCTATTCCAATGCTATGTCCTGTTCTGTGAGTAAAATACTCTCCATAACCAGCAGCCTCAATACAATATCTCGCTGCCTTATCTATATCTGAGAATCTCATGCCTTCCTTTACCTTACTTATAGCGTTTAAATTTGCTTCTTTAACTATATTATAAATTTTTGCATGTCTTTCGTTAGGCGTTTCTCCAAAAAATACAGTTCTAGTCATATCTGAGCAATACGAATTATATACTCCACCTATATCTATAACTATACTATGTCCTTTCTTTATAGTATCATTACTAGAATGATGATGAGGATCTGCTCCATTAGGACTAACAGCAATTATAGGTGAAAAGGAAAATTCATTTACTCCATGCTTTTCATATAAATCAACTAATAAATTAGCATAATACTTTTCTGTTTTTCCCTCTTCTAATCTGTCCCATAATTCAAGCATTACTTTATCGTTTATTTCTGATGATTTTTTCATTAACGCAATTTCTTCTTCATCTTTTATCATTCTTAATCTATCAATAATAGGTGATGAATTAACAAAAGCCTTTGCCCCCTTATTATCCATAAATTTTATTAAGAAATGTGCTGGCCAATTTTTATCCACACCTAATGTACTTTCTTTATCCACAATTGTGCATAATATTTTTATTGGATCTTCAATATCTGCGTACCATACTAAATCTACGCCTAAGTCTTCATATATAGGAAATAACTTATTGACTATAAGTTTATGATTTCCTTTTGTACTTAAATATAAAGCTATCATTCTTTCTCCAGGAGAAAACCACTTTCCTGTTAAGTAAAAAATTGCTGGAGGAGATGATATAATCATTTGATTTAATCCTTGCTCTTCCATTACTTTTAAAACATTATTGACTCTATTTAATTTCATATATTTTACCTCCTAATTTTTTTCTATAAATATAATATACCTCATCATATAAATAATATCTATTTATAATAATATTGTTAAAATTATTTATAGCAAATATTTAAAATGATATAATATATATTATGCGATTAATAGTAAAAACATTTAACCTATACATTATTTCAATTTTTCTATTTTATAAAAAAGTGCACTAACTATTAAATATAATTATAGTTTTAATTATGCTAGTCATTAATTGAAACATATATTAAATACAATAATAAATTTAATATTATATACACTTATTGAGGAGGATTAGCTTATGAAAATAGCTGCAATTTCAGATATACACGGAAATATTTACTCACTAATGAAGGTATTAGAAGATATTGATGAACAAAAGGTTGATTTAATAATTTGTCTTGGAGACTTAGTTGGCTATGGTCCTCATCCAAACGAAGTTATTGCCTTAATTAAAAGAAGAGAAATCCCTTGTATAAAAGGAAATTATGATGCTTCTGTAGTTGATGGCGGATTTACATTTATAAGAGATACTCGAATTAACTCCTTTTCACTTCCTTGGGCATGTGAAGAAGTTAGGGCCTCAAATAAATACTATTTATCACAACTACCAACGTATTTAGATTATGATATTAATGGTGTTAAAATTAAATTTACTCATGGTAGTCCTAATGCTATAAATGAATACTTATTTGAAGATAAAGAAAATACAGAGAAGGTAATGAATGAATTAGAAGAAGATATCTTAGTTTGTGCTCATACTCATATTCCTTCATATAAAAAGTTTAATGATAAGATATTTGTAAATGTAGGAAGCGTTGGCAAACCCAAAATAGGTCGTCCAAATGCAACTTACTGCATAATTAATATTGATGAAAGTAAAAATGTCGACATTAAATTTAGAGAGTTAGAATATGAATTCAAAAGAATAGTAAAAGATTCTCAAATGCTTAATTTTCCTGCTCAATTAGTTTCCTCTTACGAAACTGGAACTGAGTAAAACAAAAAAATTGCTACGATTTAATAGCGTAGCAATTTTTTATTACTCTTCCCAAGTACATTTTTTAGTATAGTTCATTACTCCTACTACCCTTAACTTTAATAAAATACTTTTATCTTCATCATGACAGCTTTTAAAAACCTTACTATAATCAGCCCCTGCCTTAATTCCAAAATGCTTGCCATCTTCCCACTGAGGTATATCACGCATATCATATATAGTTCCATCTACTGCAATATATGCAGGCATTCCATTTTCTCCATTATATAAAGCTAATTCTTCTTCAGTTAATTGAAGTAATTCACTACTTCTTTTTTGGTTATGAAAACTTACTTCCTCTAAATATGAATTAATTTGATTACAAACTCTCTCCATGACATTCAATATATTTTCTTTGTATTCTTTTGGATATGTTACTAACATACTTTTTAACTGATTTAATTCAATAAATTTTTCTTCTAAGAATCTCTTATAATCCATATAATCCTCCATAAAATATTACCTAAAATTATCTTATGATTTAAAGTTGCAAATGTTAGTGAATTGGTGTAAAATCGTAATAAACATTATAAATTTTATTACTATGATGAGAAGAGTAGCTATATGGAAGTAGTTTTAGCGAGTAAGGAATGGTGTAAGCCTTATACGAAGCCTTTAGTGAAGAACATCTCTGAGTTTCTAACCGAACGAGTGAAAATAATCACCTTACTTATTCAAGGTGTGAATTAGACTAATTAAAACTTTAGTCTCGCTTAAGTAGACTTAGACGGATTCAAACCGTTATTATTTGAATGACATTATTTGTGTCAGTAGAGTGGCTATTTATATGATAGCAATCTGGGTGGTACCGCGAAATTATCCTTTCGTCCCTATTTTAGGGATGAAAGGTTTTTTATTTTACAAAAAATTATGGTAGGAGGAACAATAATGGATAAAGTTATTTTAGTAAAATCACTTTACAGAAATCAAGATGAATATTTATCTAAAGAAATAAAAATTTCTGGTTGGATAAGAACTCTAAGAGCATCAAATGCTTTTGGATTTATTGAAGTAAATGACGGTACATTTTTTAAGAATATTCAAGTAGTTTTTGAGAATAAACTTGATAACTTTAAAGATGTATCAAAATTGCCTATTAGCTCATCAATAACAGTTATAGGTACTTTAGTTGCTACTCCCGAAGCTAAGCAACCATTTGAAATTCATGCTAAAGAAATAGTTATAGAAGGTTTATCTGAATCAGATTATCCACTTCAAAAGAAGAGACATACTTTTGAATACCTTAGAACTATTGCTCATTTAAGACCAAGAAGTAATGCATTTTCAGCTGTATTTAGAGTACGTTCAGTAGCAGCTTATGCTATCCACAAATTCTTCCAAGAAAGAGGATTTGTTTACACTCATACTCCTTTAATTACTGGAAGTGATGCTGAAGGTGCTGGAGAAATGTTTAGAGTAACTACTTTAGATTTAAACAACGTGCCAAAAACTGAAGAAGGTGCAATAGACTTCAAGCAAGATTTCTTTGGTAAAGAAAGTAACTTAACAGTATCAGGACAATTAAATGCTGAATGTTATGCTTTAGCATTTAGAAATGTTTATACTTTTGGACCTACTTTCAGAGCTGAAAATTCTAATACTGCAAGACATGCAGCTGAGTTCTGGATGATAGAGCCCGAAATAGCATTTGCTGATTTACAAGATGATATGGAATTAGCTGAAGATATGCTTAAATATGTTTTAGAATATGTTTTAGCTGAATGCCCAGAAGAAATGGCTTTCTTCAATCAATTTGTTGATAAGGGTATCCTAGACAGATTAAATCATGTTATGTCATCTGACTTTGGAAAAGTAACTTATACTGAAGCTGTTGAAATATTAAAGAAAGCTGATAAGAAATTTGAGTATCCTGTTGAATGGGGAATTGACCTGCAAACAGAACATGAAAGATATCTTACTGAAGAACACTTTAAGAAACCTGTATTTGTAACTGATTATCCAAAGGATATAAAGGCCTTCTATATGAGATTAAATGATGATGGAAAGACAGTTGCTGCAACTGACCTTCTAGTTCCAGGAATCGGAGAACTTATAGGTGGTAGCCAAAGAGAAGAAAGATTAAACATCTTAACTAAGAGAATGGCTGAACTTGGACTTAAGGAAGAAGATTACTGGTGGTATCTAGAGCTTAGAAAATATGGAGAAACTAAGCACGCTGGATTTGGATTAGGATTTGAAAGACTTATTATGTATATTACAGGTATGTCAAATATCAGAGACGTAATTCCATTCCCAAGAACTACAGGACAATCTGATTTCTAAAAAAAGCTAGTAAACAATTTGTTTACTAGCTTTTTTGCTTTTAGATACCCATTAGTTCTTTCCTTAACTGTAGATATTCTATTTAAAAGCTCATTAAAATCTTTATCTTTTACAAATCTATTTCCTTGTTTTTTTTAGTAATTCATTTTAATATGTATATATATCAAAACCTTTACGCAAACTCTGAATATTATAAAGGGAGGATTTTTATGAGAAAGAATTTAAGCTTGATGATTAAACCTTCTTCAAGCAAATGTAATTTGAAATGTAAATATTGTTTCTACAACTCCATATCTGACGCAAGAGAAATAAGAGATTATGGATTTATGAAAGAAGATACTATAAAAAAAGTTTTAGATAGAGTTTTGGAATATTCTAATGGAGGTAGCTGTTCAATAGCCTTTCAAGGCGGAGAGCCTTTGCTTATAGGAATAGACTTCTACAGAAAACTTATAGATTATATAAAAATAAATAATTTTAATGGTACAACCTTCTCCTTCGCATTACAAACTAACGGAACGCTAATTAATAATGAGTGGGCAAATTTTTTTAGTGAGAATAATTTTTTAATTGGTATTTCTCTTGATGGTAATAAAGATTTACATAATCTAAATAGAGTAGACCATTTAAATAATGATTCATTTAACAGAGTAATGAAAGGAATACACACATTAGAAAAATATAATGTAGACTATAATATACTCACAGTTATTACTTCTGCTTTATGCAAAAAAATCGATTCTACATATAGTTTTTATAAAAAGAATAATTTTAATTACCTTCAATTTATTCCTTGCTTAGAGCCATTGGAAAACTCTCAGATGAACTTAAGTAGTTTCTCTATAACACCATCTCAATATGGTGATTTTTTAATTAATCTTTTTGATCTTTGGTACAAAGATGCATTGTCTAATAAATACGTAAGTATAAGATTCTTCGATAATATTTTAGGATTATTCCTTAACAAAGATTACGAAGCTTGTGAAATGAAAGGAACCTGCTCATGTCAGCATATTATAGAAAGTAATGGTGAAGTTTATCCTTGTGATTTTTATACTTATGAATCTTATAGCATTGGAAATATATTAGAAAACTCATTTGAAGATATTCACAAAAATAGTAGCACATTAAATTTTATTAATTCCTCTAAAGATATAAATGACAAATGTAAAAAATGTGCTTACCTTAATTTTTGTAGAGGTGGTTGTAGAAGACACAGAGAAAATCAAAAAGGTAATCTGAATTACTTCTGCGAATCATATTATAAATTTTATTCACATTCCTTAGAAGGATTTAAAAATGTAGCGCTTAAAATCCAAAGAGATGGCTTTAGGAGGTAGTTCTAATTATTATGGATTATATTTTATAAAAATAAGAATTTCAAAAAGCCTTTTCAGATTATACTCAACTAATATCTAAAAGAGAACCACAGGTCGAGTCTGTGATCCTCTAAATACAAAAAAGACTATGACTCTATGATTAGAATCATAGAAGTCATTAGTCTTCCTTAACGCTTTAGATTTCTCATAGAAGAACTTCATTTCCAATAATTATTCACATTTTACTTAAATATCATAATACTAAAATTTATAAAAATCAATCTTTCCATATTATTCAATATACATAAAAAAGCTTAACAAACTCAGCTTCCTATATATTTTTCACACTTTCATATACTCTTCTATAACGAGTATAAACTTCTTCATATTCTTTTACAGCTTCTTCATTTGGATAATAACATTCTTTTTCTTTTACTATAACTTTTACTGCTGATTCAAAAGAATCAAACCAATTTAAAGAAACTGAGGCTATAATTGCTGCTCCAAGAGATGGACCTTCTTCTATTTTTAAAGATATTACCTTTCTATTGAAAATGTTTGCTTGTATTTGAAGCCAATCACTAGACTTAGCTCCTCCACCTACTGAAATTATTTCTCTATCACTATCATCTTCATAAATACTAAAGCAATCCTTTAAAGAGAATGTTATTCCTTCTATTACTGCTCTTGAAAAATGATTTAAATCATGACTTTTATCTATCCCTATAAAGGTTCCTCTTATATTGCTATCTGTATAAGGAGTTCTTTCTCCTACTATATATGGAGCAAATATTAATCCATTAGACCCTTCCTTGACCTTAGATATTCCACTTAAAAGCTCGTCAAAATCTTTGTCTTTTGCAAATGTATTTCTAAACCAACTTAAAGAATCTCCAGCAGAAAGAGTTACCCCCATTGAGTAATAGCTATTTGGTAATACATTATTAAACATGTGAAGTTTTCCACCATAGTTCTTATACTCTTCTTCATATTTTAAATATACACCTGAAGTTCCTATACTTAATAAATCTCTATTTTTATTAATTATTCCTGATCCTAGAGCAGAACATGGATTATCAGAACCAGCTGGGAATATTTTTACACTTCCACTTACATTTAGCTTTATCTTTAATTCATTATTTAACTCTCCAATACATTCAGTTGAATTATATACTGTTGGATACTTCTCTAAGTCTAATCCTAAGAACTCCGCTATTTCTTCTGACCACTTTCCAGTCTTTATATCTAACATTTGTGTTCCAGCTGCATCAGAAATATCTGTACATATGTTACCTGTATATTTAAATACTAAATAATCTTTAGGTAAACAGAACTTTTTAGTCTTTTCCCAATTTTCAGGTTCATTTTCCTTTACCCATAATATCTTTGGCAAAGTAAATCCTTCAAGGCTTTTATTTCCTGTGATTTCAATTACCTTTTCTCCAAAGTTATTCATTATATATTCACATTGCTTAGTTGTTCTTGTATCATTCCATAGAATACTTCTTCTTATAGGTTCATTTTTATTATCTAATAATACTAAGCTATGCATTTGGCCTGATATACTTATAGCTCTTAATCCATCTCCACCTAAATCATTAGTTATTCTTTCTAAAACCTTAACTGAAGCATTATACCAATCTTCTGGCTCTTGTTCAGAATGCCCATCCCTATTATTATATAAAGGATAACCCTCTGAATATTTTAGTATAACTTCCCCATATTTATTTAAAGCTATTCCTTTAATGGAGCCTGTTCCTAAATCCAAACCTATAACATATTCCATAAAATATCCTCCTATTATTAATAAATTAGGGAGACTTTATTGTCTCCCTTAAATCTTATAGATACTCTTTTAAATAAACTAATGGATCTGTAGGAGTCATTATTGCTGTAATTTCAACTCCTCTATCTATTAATTCTTTAAATGCTTCCTTCTCTTGTGGTGTAACACTTATAGATGGTCTTATAACCTCTGTATTTGATTTAGAAGACATGTTTCCTACATTAATCTTCTTAATATCCAATCCATTTTTAACAAGATAAAGTAAATCTAATGGCGATTTTACAACAATAAATACTTTTTGTCCTTCATATTTTCCTGAAGAAATATTTTTTAAGGCTGTTTCTCTCGTGATTATTGATGTGCTTACATTTGATGGTGCCGCCATTCTTAATACTGATTTTTGTAAATCATTATTAGCCACCTCATCATTAATAACCATTATTCTAGTTGCTCCTAAATTATTTGTCCACATTGTAGCAACTTGACCATGTATTAATCTATCGTCTATTCTTATATGAATTATCCCTTTCATTTATTATCCCTCCTAAACAAGTACTCCTAGTGCATGTAAAATTATTGACATTACT
Organism: Clostridium sp.; assembly: GCF_017888565.1. Taxonomy (GTDB): domain Bacteria; phylum Bacillota; class Clostridia; order Clostridiales; family Clostridiaceae; genus Clostridium. The sequence goes on along the minus strand of NZ_JAGHFX010000063.1, from coordinate 7,169 downwards.
ATTACTAATAATATTAAATATGTTGGTTTAACTTTTTTACCTAGTAAGTAGTACATTAATCCAACTATAGCTGCTGGGATCAATCCTGGCATTATTTGATCTAATATGCTTTGTCCAGTCATTTCAATTTCACCTTGAACAAAGCTGAAACCTACGGTTGCTCTTATAACTGTAGACATAAGCCCACCTACAACCATTAATCCTAAAATTGAAGTTGCTTTAGTAATTGATTTCATTTTACTTTCTAAAGCATTTACTAACTTAGTTCCTGAAAAATAACCTGCTTTAAATAAAGGGAAACTAAGCATTTTTATAGCAACACTTACCGCTATCCATAAGAATATTCCTGCTGGATTTCCTTCTATCGCCATATTTGCAGCTATTGCTCCAAATATAGTCCAAGGAATAACAACGCATAAACTATCTCCTAATCCTGCTAAAGGTCCCATTAAACCACTTTTTATTGAGCTTACTGCTTCAGCCGCATTATTCTTTTCTTTCTCCTCAATCGCTATATTTAAACCAAAAACATAAGGAGCTACCCATGGATTTGTGTTGAAGAATTGTAAATGTCTCTTAACAGCACTTTGTAATCCATCTGGATCATTTCTATAGGTAAATTTTAAAAATGGTAATATTGCATAACAATAAGCCAATGCTTGCATTTTTTCATAGTTAGATGATACACTGCTTGTAAATATCCATCTTAATAAAACTTTACTACGTATTTTTTTTGGTGTAAGTTCATTATTACTCATCTTCGTCCATACCTCCTACTGGAGAAACAACTGTAGCTTCTCTATCATTATCTCTTTTAAATTCAATTAATGCTATAGCTGCTGCTATAAGTGCAACTCCTAATAAAGGAAGTTTTAAATATATAGTAACTACAAATCCTATTAAAAGATATGCAAAATAATCTTTTGTAGGAAGATTCTTTAATAGTAAAGCTATACCAACCGCTGGTAAAATTCCGCCTGCAACTTGAAGACCACCTAATAACCATTCTGGACTCTTATCTATTAATGCATTTACTAAATCCGGTCCAAATATAGTAGCTAATAATATTGGAACTCCTGTTGTAGCACAAGTTAAAACAACTCCTAACATTTGCATTCTAGCAATTCCATTGTATTCTCTCTTATCTGCATATTTTTCAGCTTGATGTGCTAACCAAACACCCATTGTATTTCTTAATACATCTAATTGAACCATTAAAAGCGCTACTGGAATACCAATAGTTATTCCAACATTAGGATCTTGTCCTGTTGAAACTGTTATAAATGTAGCAACAACACTTGCTGTTTGATAATCAGGTATTGATGCTCCTCCAAAATTACTTATCCCTAAGGACATTAATTGTAATGTACCTCCTATAAATAATCCTGTTTTAACATCCCCCATTATTAATCCAACAATAAATCCTGCTGTAACTGGTTGATACGTACCAAACATAGTGCTGTTTTTTTCATAGTTGATAAAGAATCCATATAAAACAATTAATATTAATTGCCAAGCTTGAACTTCCATTCTTCCATCTCCTTTTATTCATCATCATTATTATTTATTTGGTTTCTAAATTCTTCTGACAAAATATTTATAACGTTCATATTTTTGATATTTTCAATTTCTTCTGAAACTGAAAGGCTAGTACTATTTAATAATGCATCTAAGAATATTGGTACGTTTACTCCTGCTACTATATCTACATCTCCGTTTATTAAACCTATGTTGTTTGTGCAAACATTAAATGGTGTTCCATGAAATAAATCTACTAATATAAGAACATTAGAATCACTAATTTCATTAAATATCGAGATAATCTTATTCTCAAAATTATCTATTCCACTTTCATCTAGAATTACTTTATATACGTTTTCAGTGTCTTTTGTAAAGAAATGAATTGTATCTAAAATTCCATTAGAAAAATTTCCATGTGATGCTAAAACTATTTTATACACTTTTATCTCACCTCCTATAAGAATAAATTTTTAATATATGAATCTCCCTTACAAAGTACAGGAATACTATCTAGAGGTGCGTCAATAACAACAAATTGTCCACCTTCATATACTTTTTCTGTATTAATATCAACCCATCTATTTCCACTTGGTAAATAAACTTTCCTTTGTCTATCTTTATAATACATAATTGGTGCTACAAGTAATTCTGATCCAAACATATATTGATTATCTACTGTCCAAGCTACTTCATCTTTAGGATAATCATAAAAAACAGGTCTCATTATTGGTTCACCAGAATTATGAGTTTCATTAAATAACTGTGATATATATCCTTTTAACTTTTCTCTTATCTTTATATACTTAACAAATATCTTTTGAGCTTCTTCACCATATGACCAAATTTCATTATCTGCACCACTTTCACATTGACCTCCACCATCTGTTCCAAGTGCCTTTTTGTGAGGTTGTCTATCTCCGTGCATTCTAAGAATTGGTGAGAATGTTGCATATTGGAACCACCTTATCATTAACTCTCTAAATTCCGGATTATTAATATTTCCTCCATGGAATCCCCCTATATCAGTTGTCCACCATGGATTTCCTGCAATACTCATGTTTAGCCCTGTATTAACTTGGTTTCTAAATGCTCCAAAGCTAGAATCTATATCTCCAGACCATACTAAAGTTCCGTATTTTTGACTTCCTGCCCAGCATCCTCTAATTAATGTTACAGGACTTTTATTTTCTTTTGCTAATCCGTCATATACAATTTTAGAGAATTCATTAGGGTATAAGTTACCTACTTTTAAGTCAGTTCCTAAATGATATCTATAGTTATCAAAATCATATAATGCATATCCAGGCTCAGCTACATCAAGCCAGAACATAGATATTCCATTATCATAATAGTTCTTCTTCAATCTTTCCCAAACATAGTCTCTTGTTTCAGGGTTAGTTGGATCTATGAATACAGTGTTACTTAACTGTTGCATTGTAATCCTTACTCCCCTATTAACTTTAACTAATAAGCCCTTTTCAATAGCTTCATTATAATTTTTAGCATTTTGAGATATTGTTGGCCATACAGAAATCATTGTTTCTATACCCATTTCTTTTAGCTCATCTACCATCTTTTGTGGATCTGGCCAGTATCTCTTATCAAAATCATAATGTCCTTGTTCTGTCCAATGGAAGAAATCTATTACTAAAACCGATGGGGTAATACCCAACTCTTTATATTTTTTAGCAACTTCTAAAACTTCTTCTTGTGTTTGATATCTCATCTTACTTTGCCATAATCCTAATAAATTTTCTGGCATTTCAGGTGCTCTACCAACAACACTTGTATAGTTTTCTATTATCTCTTTTGGAGTATCCTCTGATGTTATCCAATAATCTAAATAATCAGTAGATTTCATTGTCCATTCTATTATATTTTTTGCGAAATTTACTTCTCCAATACCCGGATTATTCCATAAAAATCCATATTTTTTGTTTGATATATAAAATGGAACTGTTAACTGGCTATTTCTATGGGCTAATTCTAATTTGCAATACTTTAAATCTAAGAATGATTGTTGATATTGACCCATTCCAAATATTTTTTCATCTGGAGATGACTCAAATCTTTGAGTCAGCTTATAATCTCCATTTAAAGAAGGGGTAAACTCTCTAGCTCTTAACTTTAAAGTACATGAAAATCCAGTGATACTTTTTACACTAACATCTTCGTTACCCATATCATTAGCAACAGCTCTTTCTCTAATGTATTCCTCTAACAATACTTCATCTTTACCATTTTTAAATACTATTCTATTTCTATTAGTTACATAAGCTTTAATATTTCCATTAATAATTTCTGCTTCATTTAACTCTTCAAATATTTTTATATCTACTTCATTATTTTTTATTTCTTCTGTTAAAGCATTTTCATATTGAGGTATACTTCCATAAGGTGTTGATCTAACTCTAAAGCTATTTTTCCCCCATGGTTCTATACATAGTATTTCATTATCGTATTTGCGAAAAAGCTTGTTTCCAATGGTATAAAACATTGTCTTCCTCCTTTAATAAATATAATCATTAAGTTTAGATTTTACATATTCTATATGTGATGATTCATTATGAACTTCTTTTATTGATAATGCATAGTTAGTAAGTGATTCTAAGTCTTCTTCATTATTTAATAAATTCTTTCCTAAATCACTTTTATAAGATGAATATCTTTCCTTTTTAATATTATCTAGATATTCGCTTTCAATTATTTTTGCCGCAGCCTTTAATCCTCTTGCATACGTATCCATTCCTGCTATGTGAGCTATAAATAGATCTTCTTGTTCAAAAGAACTTCTTCTAACTTTTGCATCAAAGTTTATACCACCATCATGTAATCCACCGTTCTTTAATATTTCTATCATGACTAGCGTAGTATCATAAAGATTAGTTGGGAATTCATCAGTATCCCACCCTAATAATGAATCTCCTTGGTTTGCATCTATTGAGCCTAATGCATTGTAGTTTCTTGCTATATTTAATTCATGTTCAAAAGTGTGCCCAGCTAACATCGCATGATTTGCTTCTATATTTAACTTAAAATCTTCCATTAAATCATATCTTTGAAGAAATGCTAATGTTGTTGCAGAATCAAAATCATATTGATGCGTCATTGGCTCTTTTGGTTTTGGTTCTATTAAGAAAGTTAATTTATGATTAATTTTTTTAGTATAAGCTACTGCCATTTTATAAAGCCTTGCTATATTTTCTTCTTCAAACTTAATATCTGTATTTAAGAAGCTTTCATACCCTTCTCTTCCACCCCAGAATACGAAGTTCTTACCTCCAAGTTTTTTACTTATATCTATTCCTTTTTTAACTTGAGCTGCTGAAATTGCATAAACATCTAAGTTAGGACTTGAAGCTGCTCCATTAACATATATCGGGTTAGAATGTCTATCTGCTGTATTCCATAAAAGTTTAATACCTGTCTTGTCCATTTTTTCTTTAATATAATCAGTTATTACATCTAGATTTTGAAAAAATTCCTCAAGACTATTTCCAAATGGAGCTATGTCCATGTCATGAAAACAAAAATATTCAACTCCTAATTTTTCAAAAAATTCAAAAGCCGCATCTACTTTATTCATAGCAGTTTTCATTGGCTCTTCTGTGTTCCAATTTCTTATATTGGTTGACTTTCCGAATGGATCTGAGCCATCTTGATTAAATGTGTGCCAATAAGCTACAGCAAATTTAAGATGCTCCTTCATAGGTTTTCCCATTACTATTTCCTCTGGATTATAATGATGGAAAGCAAACATATTGTTACTATTTGGTCCTTCATATTTTATTTTTTTTATATTGCTAAAGTACTCCATATCTACACCTCTTTTAATTAGTTAGTTTTCCTATCTAACTTAATAATACATCCATATTTTTCTCGTGTCAATGTTTACATTTTAAAATTTTAAAAAATTTTAAAAATTTTTATTATTTATTATGATTTTATAAAACCATTCCTTTTGAACTTTTTGTATTGCTATGATATATTATTTTATAAGTACTTAAAAAAGGGGAATAAAATGGATAATAAGTTTAATATAAGAAAATTTAATATAGTTGAAATACTAAATCTTCTGTTTAAGAAACCTAATATTTCTAGAATAGATATTTCAAAGCTAATAAATCTCAATAAAGCAAGTGTCTCTGAAATAGTCGCACTCTTAGTAGAAAAAAATTTAGTTAGTGAAATTGGTACTGGAAGTAGTAGCTCTAGCGGAGGAAGAAAGCCAATTTTACTTAAAATTAATGAAAAGGCTGGATGCAGTTTGGGAATTGATTTAGGAATTGACTATGTTAGCTTCTTACTTACTGATTTAAATAGAAATGTATTATTTTATGATTATTATGAAGAAATAATAAATAAAAATAATGTAATTGAAATTATTGTAAAAGTAATTACTTCACTAGAAGGCGTTTTTAAAGAATATGAATACGGATTAATAGGCGCTACATTAGCAGTTCATGGTAGGGTTTTTGATAATAAAATCAAATTTACTCCTTACTATGATTTAGATAAAATGGACTTAATAAAAGAACTATCTTTACTTATGCCTAATATTAATTTTTATATAGAAAATGAATCTAATTTAGCAGCTGTTGGTGAATTCGAAAATTCGGTAGATCCATTAGACAACGCAGTAGTTATAAATGTCCATTCTGGTATAGGTGCAGGTATAATAATTAATAGTAAATTATATACTGGCTTTGAAGGACGTGCAGGAGAAATAGGTCATAGTGTTCTTATTCCAAATGGCAAAGAATGTCCTTGTGGAAATAAAGGTTGCTTTGAACAATATTGCTCACTTCCTGCTTTATTAGAAGATTTTAATAGTAAATCCGATATAAAAATACGTACTATAAAAGAACTTTGTGATTTATATAATTCAAATAATAAAATTGCTATAGGCACAATAACAAAAAATATTGAGCTTATGTCAATTGGAATATCTAATATATTTAATTTATTTGCTGCTGATAATATATTTATATATAGTGAAATAACTAAATACATTCCTAATTACTTAAATCTAATTAATAATAAAATAAATACTATATTCTCTAAAGCTATTACTATTCTTCCAAATAAGTTAGATAATAAATCCAATTTATTTGGTGGAGTAAATCGCTGTATATATAATTTCTTTGAAGAATTTCTAGATATTATATAAGATAGACTAAAATAATCCGTAGTATTTTTATATTTAAAATATTATCTTTATTAACATAATAGAAAATAGGTAATTCTGTGTAATTATCGTTTTATTTACTTTAATATTACTGGAAATTTTAATTTGCAGTAATATTTCTTTATATTCAATAAATACTAATAACTTTTTTATAATTTGTGGCTCAAATTTAACATTTCCGTTAATGGGCATATCTAAATCAGCACTACCGAAAGAGCTTCTTAAATGTTTATATTATTAATACTTTTAATATGTCAAATTCTAAGAATTCTTTTTATTTTATCTGTGAAATTATAAAAAAATAAAATATAAAGAATAAAAATAAGTAGTATATAATAAACTGGTCCCTATGTCAAGGACATTTTAAAAAAGAGAGTTAGGAAGCTAAGAGCTGATTTCTGTATTGAACAGGAGTCAGCTTTTTTAAGTTCCACTGACAACGGTCATTATTATAATAATC
>NZ_JAGHFX010000062.1 GCF_017888565.1 Clostridium sp. | reverse complement strand
TGCATTTATTTTAAATTCTGCACTATAAGCTTTGTGCTTTATTGACATAAAAAATCACCCCATTATGTAGATTGTACACGACCTTTTATTGACTGTCTACATAATGGGGGTAAGACCATTTCGTTAGGTCCTTTTAAAGCCTTGAATTTACTGCTTTTTAAGAGTTTTTATGTTGGGTTTTTATCTGTTATTTAAATATATAAGAAGCTAAAAATTTCAAAATTTCTTACAAAAGTTTCTGTTAATAAGAATTTAAAAAAAAATAAATGATTTAATTGCTTTAAAATGTTATAATCATTAGACGTGATGTTAATATTGATATTTAGGGGATTAATACGAAGATTTCAAGTATCAATTGTCAATTTTAAAAAAGTGGGTGTTTAAATGTCAAATAACAGATTTTTACCAATAAGTAAAGAAGATATGCAAGAACGTGGATGGGAACAATGTGATTTCATTATAGTAACAGGTGATGCCTATATAGATCACCATAGTTTTGGAACAGCAATTATTTCAAGAGTATTAGAAGATGCAGGATATAAAGTTGGTATAATCCCACAGCCAGATTGGCATAGTACAGACGATTTTATGAAGCTTGGAAGACCAAGGCTTGCCTTCTTAGTCAATGGTGGGAATATGGACCCCATGGTTAACCACTATACTGTAAGCAAGAGAAGAAGGGAAAAAGATCTTTATACTCCTGGTGGAAAAATGGGAGCAAGACCAGATAGAGCCACAATAGTTTATTGTAATAAAATAAGAGAAGCCTATAAAAATATAAATATTGTTATAGGGGGATTAGAAGCAAGTTTAAGAAGATTAGCTCACTATGATTATTGGGATAATAATGTAAGAAATTCAATACTTATAGATAGTGGAGCAGATCTTATAACATATGGAATGAGTGAAAAGCAAATTGTAGAAGTTGCAAATGCTTTAAATGATGGATTTGAAGCAAAGTACATAAGGCATGTAAATGGAACTACATATACTATAGATTCATTAGATGAAATTTATGGTGATTATAAGTTATTACCTTCAAGAGAAGAAGTTACAAAAGATAAAATGAAATATGCTGAAGCTTTTAAAATACAATATGAAGAACAAGATCCTGTAAGGGGAAAAGTGCTTGTGCAAAAGCATGGAGATAGATATGTAGTTTGTAATACACCAGAAATGCCTCTTACAAGAGAAGAATTAGACAAAGTTTATGCACTTCCATATACTAAGGAATCTCATCCTATATATGATGAATTTGGTGGAATTGCAGCTTTAGAAGAGGTTAAGTTTAGTTTAGTAAGTTCAAGAGGATGTTTTGGTAACTGTTCATTTTGTGCAATTACATTCCATCAAGGAAGAGCAGTTCAAAGTAGAAGTGAAGCATCTATATTAGATGAAGCTGTTGAAATAACTAATCTTAAGGATTTTAAGGGATATATACATGATGTTGGAGGCCCAACTGCAAACTTTAGAAAGCCAGCTTGTAAAACACAGCTTACTATTGGTGCATGTAAGAGTAAACAATGTTTAACTCCAAAGCCATGTAAAAACTTAATAGTAGATCATAGTGAGTTCTTAGGACTACTAAGAAAAATAAGAAAGCTTCCTAAAGTAAAAAAGGCCTTTGTTCGTTCAGGATTAAGATACGACTACATAATGGCAGATAAAAATGATACTTTCTTTAGAGAACTTGTTGAACACCATGTTAGTGGACAATTAAAAGTTGCTCCAGAACACGTTGCGGCTAACACTTTAAAATATATGGGTAAGCCTTCAGGTGATACTTATGATAGATTTAGAGAAAAGTTCTTTAAGATTAATAAGCAATTAGGTAAGGAACAATATTTAATTCCATACCTAATGTCAAGTCATCCAGGTAGTGGATTAAATGAAGCAATAGAATTAGCGGAATACTTAAGAGATACAAAATATCAACCAGAGCAAGTTCAAGACTTCTATCCAACACCGGGAACATTATCAACTGCTATGTTCTATACAGGAGTAGATCCTATAACTGGTAAAGAAGTATATGTTCCAAAGACAAGAGAAGAAAAAGCTATGCAAAGAGCACTTCTTCAATTTAAAAATCCTAAAAACTATAATTTAGTTCATGATGCTTTAGTTAAAGCAGGAAGAGAAGACTTAATAGGAAATGGACCTAAGTGTTTAATAAAATCAAAAGCTGATAGATATATGGCAAAGATAAAAAAAGAAGAAGCAATAGCAAGGGGAAACTCTAATAGAGGTAAACAAGGCTCTAAGTCAAAATCTTCTTCAAAGTCATCTTCAAGAATGAATAGTAAATCAAATTCAAAGGCTACAAATAGTAAAGGTGCATCAAAAGAAAAATTTGGAGATTTTAAAGGTAAAGGATCAAAGTCAAGAAATAGCAAGAGCAATAGTAGAAAAGGAAGATAAAAATTAAACTACTATAACAATCCTATAGCCAAAGGGGAATAATTAAATGAAAAAGAGTTTTAGAATAGATGAATTCATATTAAAATATCCACAGGTAGAAGAGATCATAAAGGAAAATAATATAGACGTAGAAGCTTTAAAGGATATTTATAATGATTTCGTAGATTATGAAGTTTCTTATGAGAATCAAGCAGATTTTATATCTAATATTTTACGTTCTCAGCCAATGATTCACTCAGTTAAATCAAGAATAAAGAACCCAGATAGATTAATTGAAAAAATTATAAGAAAAACTGAAGATAGAAAATTAAAATATGGTGAAGACTTTCAATTTACTTTAGATAATTATAAAAATGAAATAAATGATTTAATTGGAATTAGGGTTATACACATATTTAAAGATCAGTGGCAGGATATTCATGAATTTATCACTAAGACTTGGAAGGTTATTGAGGTTACTGCAAATGTTAGAGAAGGAGACAATACTAAAAAGTTCGAAGAACTAGATATTGAAGTTAGATCAAGAATATCGGGATATAGGTCAGTTCATTACTTAGTAGAATTTTATCCAACTAACGAAAAAGTTATAGCAGAAATTCAAGTAAGAACCATATTTGAAGAAGGATATGGAGAAATAGATCATAGACTTAGATATTCTCACGTAGAAATACCAGAAATACTAAAGTCAAATCTTCTTTTATTTAATAGAATTGCAGGAAGTGCCGATGAGATGGCTTCTTTGATAAATGATTTAAGTAAAGAATGGTTTAATAAAGAAGAAGAATTTTTAAATGTAATAAAAAAACAGCAAGAAGAAATAGAAAGATTAAAAAGTTTAGAACCTTGAGAAATCAAGGTTCATTTTTTCACAGCCATCTAGCTTATGGAACATATCTATTTATCTTCGCAATTATATCCGTAAAATAATACAATTTATGTATTGACTAAACATAGATAATGATCTATATTTAAATGTGTTATAAATAGATAACTATCTATATATTTTATAAACTATATATAGATAGTTATCTATGTAAGGAGGGTGTAATGATTAAAAACTATGAGAAGAATATAAAAATATTTAAAGCACTAGGTGAAATAAATAGAATTAAGATAGTAGATATGTTATCTACAGGGGAAAAATGTGCTTGTATAATCTTAGAAAATTTTCATTTTACCCAGCCAACATTATCCCATCATATGAAGGTTTTGATGGATTGTGGAATAGTGAAATGTAGAAAAGAAGGTACATGGATGTATTATAGTTTAGATATAGAGTTATGTGATGAGCTTATGAGATTTTTGAATAGTATTTTAACTAATAATCAAAGATGTATATGTAGTTCAAAGTGCATTGATAAGAATGAATAATTTTTAATATGGAGAGAAATATGAAAAAAGTTGATTTAACTAAAGGTAATGTGTTAAAGGTATTAATTACTTTAGCAATACCTATAATAGGTAGTTCCCTATTACAATTTACTTATAACTTAATAGATATGTTATGGGTAGGGGGACTAGGTAGTGATGCAGTAGCAAGTATAGGATCTTCTAGCTTTTTTATTGGACTTGGATATTCAATTAATGCATTTGTTGTTATAGGGACAGGAATAAAGGTTGCACACTCTATAGGGAAAAAAGATAATAAGGCGGTAGAAGAGTATATATCTAATGGAATAATATTAAACGGAGTTGTTAGCTTAATATATTGTTTAGTATTGATCTTTTTTGGAAAGAACTTTATACAGTTTTTAAATTTAGGTAATACTATAGTTGAAAAACAATCATATGTTTATTTAGCTATAAGTTCACCAATGCTTTTCTTTTCTTTTTTCAATACGTTATATATCAGAATTTTTAATAGTTTTGGTGTTAACAAAAGCGCTCTTAATATAAGTGCAGTAGGGGTAGTCATAAATATGATTCTAGACCCCCTATTTATATATGTTATGGATCTAGGGGTTACAGGTGCTGCACTTGGAACATTAATAGCAAATGGAATTATGTTTATATTATTTATGATAAAGGCAAGGAACTTATTTAGTATTAATTTTAGAAATGGATTGGATTATAAGAAGATTAAAGAAATAACTCTTTTAGGACTTCCTATGTCTTTTCAAAGAGTATTATTCACTTTAGTAAATATTATTTTAGCTAGAATAATAGGAGGATTTGGCTCAGATGCAATAGCAGCTCAAAAAATAGGTCTACAAATAGAATCTATAGTTTATATGATTGTTGGTGGGCTAAATGGAGCTATTTCTGGGTTTGTCGGTCAAAATTATGGAGCTAAGAGGTATGATAGAATAAACAAAGGTTATAATACAGCAATAGGAATAGGTATAATATATGCTCTATTTGTAAGTATAGCATTTATATTTGTCCCAGAAGTATTAGTAAAGATATTTATTAGAGAAAATAATACTATTGTAATTGCAAGTGATTATTTAAGAATAATAGGGTTTTCACAAATATTTGCAACTATAGAAATGATATCTAACGGTGTTTTTACAGGGCTTGGAGTGCCTAAAATACCAGCGTTTATAAGTATAATTTTTACTATACTTAGAATACCACTAGCATTAGTGCTTACAAAATACATAGGGGTAAGTGGAATATGGTGGGGAATATCGATATCAAGTATTTTAAAAGGTTCGACAGCCTATTTGATTTATAAATTTAGGATATGGAAGGAGTATAAAGATGTTAGATGTGATTAAATCACTTGAATATAGAAATAAATTATTAAGAGGAAATTTTGGAGTAGAGCGTGAGACATTGAGAGTAAATGAAAATGGTGAATTAGCTTTAACTAAGCATCCAGAAGTATTTGAATGTAAGATAAGTCATCCATATATAACCACTGATTTTTCAGAAAGTCAAATTGAGCTTATAACACCAACTTTAAATACTTTAGAAGAGGTTTATAGCTTTTTAAATTCTCTTTATGATATTACAGCACTGGAACTTAAAGATGAATATCTTTGGCCACAATCTATGCCATGTGATATTCCAGATGATGATTTAATTCCTGTTGCAGATTATGGTAAGTGCGATACTGGCAAAGGGGCAAGTGACTATAGAAAGAAACTTTTAAAAAAGTATGGTGGGAAAAAACAATTAATATCTGGAATACATTATAATTTTTCTTTTAATGAAGAGTTAATAAAAGATTTATATAAAATTCTTGGGAAGGAAGAAAAGTATAGAGACTTTAGAGATAATATTTATTTAAAGGTAGTTAGAAATTATTTAAGATACAGATGGTTACTTATATACCTTCTAGGTGGAACAACTATTATGCATAAGACATTTGGAGAAAAATGTGTAGTAGATTTAAATAAGATAGCAACTGATAGTTTTACTAATGATGGAGCTATATCTTATAGAAATAGTGAATGTGGGTACAAGAATCCTATAGATTTATATCCAGAATATACTTCAGTTAAAGATTACGTTTCAAGTGTATATAGATTTATAGATGATAGACTTATAGATAGTCATAAAGAGTTATATACGCAAATAAGATTAAAAGCAATGGATAACACTAGATTTTTAGATTCATTGTTAGATGAGGGGATAAATTACCTTGAGATAAGAAGTATAGATATAAATCCATTTAATAAAGCTGGTATATCATTAGATGATTTGAACTTTATAAATATATTTACTATATACTTGCTTATTAAGGAAGAAAGTGATTATAAGAACTGGCAAGAGGAAGCTCAAAATAATCAAAATATAATTTCTATGTATGGTCAAATGGATGTAACATTATATAAAGATGGCAAAACTATATCAAAAAATGATTGGGCTATGCAAATATTAAATGAAATTAAAGATATGAATAATGAGCTATGTTTAGGAAAAGAAGAAATAATAAATAATATGATAGAAAAAGTATTAGATCCTAAATTAACTTATGCTGCTAGAATTTCTGAAATGGTAAAAGAAGAAGGATTTATAGAAAGTCATTTAAAATTAGCTAAGGCATATCATGAAGAGGCTTATAAAAATAGATTTAAATTAGAAGGTTTTGAAGATTTAGAGCTTTCAACTCAAATATTAATGAAGGAAGCCATGAAAAGAGGAATAAAGGTTGACGTAATAGATAGAAGTGAAAACTTTATTTCATTAAAGAAGGGGAATCATATTGAATATGTAAAGCAAGCAACTAAAACTTCTAAAGATAGCTATATAGCAGTTTTAATGATGGAAAATAAAGTTGTTACAAAAGAAATTTTAAATAAAAATAATATAAAAGTTCCTAGTGGCTTTGAATTCTTTACTTTAGAAGATGCTATGGAAAATATTAATAAATTCATTGCTAAACCTATAGTAGTAAAACCGAAATCAACTAATTTTGGAATTGGTATATCAATATTTAAAGATGGAGCAAAGGAAGAAGATATTAAAGAAGCTTTTGAAATAGCTTTTGCTAATGACAATACAGTTTTAGTTGAAGAATTTATTAAAGGAAAAGAATATAGATTTTTAGTAATAGGAGATAAGGTACATGGAATCCTTCATAGAGTACCAGCAAATGTTATTGGAAATGGCAAAAGTACAATTAGAGAACTTGTTGAAGAAAAAAATAAAAGTTCACTTAGAGGAAAAGGATATAAAACTCCATTAGAAAAAATAAATTTAGATGATCATGCTAAGTTATTCTTAAAACAAGAAGGTAAAGACTTTGATTATATTCCCGATGAAGGTGAAATTGTATATCTAAGAGAGAACTCAAATATTAGCACAGGTGGAGATAGTATAGATTATACAGATTTAATACCACAAAAATTTAAAGATATAGCTGTAGAATCTTCAAGGGCTGTTGGGGCAACTATTTGTGGAGTTGATATGATGTTAGAAGATTATAATGATGAAGACACAAACTATGCAATAATTGAACTTAATTTCAATCCTGCTATTCATATACATTCATATCCTTATAAAGGAAAAGAAAGAGAAATTGCAAAAGAAATATTAAATACTCTTGAATTATTAAATAAATAGATAGCAAATAAAAAGAACTTTTCTTAACTAAATTGTTGAAGAGAAGTTCTTTTATTTATTATATAAAAGATATTAAAGTTCGATATTAATAATTAACAAAAGATATAATGTTTAAATTAAAAGTATAGACAAGTATTTTAATAATATATATAATAGTGTTGTGAAATGTTTTATATTTGAAGAAATAATATAGGCAATTAAGATATTTATAGGAGGAATAGTCATGACAATAAAATATAATTTTCCTAAAAACTTTTGGTGGGGATCTGCAACTTCAGGACCACAATCTGAAGGAGATTTTAACAAACCTCATAAAAGTGTATTCGATTACTGGTACGAAGTTGAACCAGAAGCTTTTTTTGATAAAGTAGGTCCATCAGTAACATCAAATTTTTATAACAGCTATAAAGAAGATTTAGCAATGCTTAAAGAAATAGGTTTAAATAGTTTTAGAACATCTATTCAATGGACTAGGCTTATAAAGGATTTAGAAACAGGTGAACCTGATGATGATGCAGTAAGATTTTATAATGATGTAATAGATGAAACTATAAAGAATGGAATGATTCCAGTAATGAATCTTCATCACTTTGATATACCTGTAGAGTTATATAATAAATATGGTGGTTGGGAATCAAAGCATGTAGTTGATTTATTTGTTAAATTTGCAGAAACAGCATTTAATTTATTTTCAGATAGAGTAAAACATTGGACAACCTTTAACGAACCAATAGTTGTAGTTGAAGGGGAATATTTATATCAGTTCCATTATCCTAAGATTGTAGATGGAAAAAAAGCAATGCAAGTTTTATATAATCTAAACTTAGCTTCTGCAAAAGCAATTAAAAAATATAGAGAGCTAGGATGTTATAAAGAAGGAGGAAAAATTGGAATCATATTAAATTTAACTCCTGCATATCCAAGAAGCAATAGCGAAGAGGATTTAAGAGCTGCTAAAATTGCAGATAGCATGTTTAATAATTCATTCTTAGATCCGGCTGTAAAAGGAGAATTCCCAGAAATTTTAGTTGATATATTAACTAAAGATAATGTGTTATGGGATTCAACTGAAGAAGAATTAGAAATAATAAAGGAAAATACAATAGATTTTCTAGGTGTAAATTACTATCAACCAAGAAGAGTAATGGCAAAAGAATCAAAGTTTGATGGAAGTAATGGATGGATGCCAGATAAATATTTTGATTATTATGATATGCCAAATAAGAGAATGAATCCATATAGAGGATGGGAAATATATCCTAAAGCTATGTATGATATAGCAATAAACATAAGGGATAACTATAACAATATTCCATGGTATATATCAGAAAATGGTATGGGTGTTGAAGGTGAAGAAATATATATTAATGAAAATGGAACTATTGAAGATGATTATAGAATAGATTTCTTTAAGGAACATTTAGAATATCTTCATAAAGGAATAGAAGAAGGAGCAAATTGTTTTGGATTCCATTCATGGACACCTATAGATTGCTGGTCTTGGAGCAATGCATATAAGAATAGATATGGATATATTGCGTTAGACTTAAAGACATTAAAAAAATCAATAAAGAAGTCAGGAAGATGGATTAAGGAAGTATCTGATAATAATGGCTTTTAATTTATAAGGGGGATACCGTCTAGGTATTCCCTTTGTAATTACATAAGGATTAATGGTACAAAGAGAATTAGGGTTAAGCTATTAATTGATTTGTTAGAATAGTTTTGCATACTAATTATTCTTTATAGATATATTAAAGAATAATATTATACAAATTTATGGTAATATCAGAGATAGAAAGCATGTATAAATATTATATAAATATGGAAATACCATAAGAAAATATAGTAAAATAAGTTGATAAAGAATATTTATTTTACTTATATCGCTAAAGTCTAAAGTCGAGATTTCAGTGAGGTAAAAGAAATGAGGAGTGATAATGATGCAATATAGTATTAATAAAGAATACGTATTAAATACTGCTAAAAGGATATTGGAATTTGATAGTCCAACAGGATTTTGTTTCGATATTATTAAGGTTATTGAGGAAATTTCAAATAGTTTTGGATACAAGCTTGAAACAACAAACAAGGGATGTGGAATAATAACAATACCAGGGAAAAGTAATGATAAAGTTATAGGACTTGCAGCTCATGTAGATACATTAGGAGCAATGGTTAGATCTATTACTAATAATGGAACACTAAAGTTCACTTTGCTTGGAGGTCCAATTCCACCAACTTTAGATAGTGAATATTGTAAGATAAGAACTAGAGATGGAAGAATATATACAGGAACATTTTTAAGTACAAGTCCAGCAGCTCATGTTTATCCAGATAGCAAGGAAAAGAAGCGTGATCCAGAAAATATGGAAGTTAGAATTGATGAAAGAGTACTTTCAAGGAAGGATGTAGAAGACCTTGGAATATGTCCTGGAGATTTTATTTTTATAGATACTAAAACAACAATAACTGAGAGTGGATTTATAAAATCAAGATTTATTGATGATAAGGGCAGTGTAGCTGCATTAATGGGATTATTAGAAGTATTTAATAGAGAAAAAATAACACCTAAGTACACAACAAAATTATTTATTTCTATATATGAGGAAGTTGGCCACGGAGCTTCATATATTCCAAATGATATAACTGAAATGATAGCAGTAGATATGGGGTGTATTGGAGATGATTTAAGTTGCACTGAATATGATGTATCAATTTGTGCGAAGGACTCTGGTGGACCTTATGACTATAATATGGTAACTTCACTTGTAGAGCTAGCTAAAGCAAACAATATAAAATATGCTATAGATATTTATCCAATGTATGGGTCAGATGTGGGGGCTGCATTAAGAGGTGGAAATGATATAAGGGGAGCACTTATAGGACCAGGGGTTCATGCATCACATGGAATGGAAAGAACGCACTATGAAGGATTAGAAAATACAATAAAGTTACTTATAGCATATCTAATGAACTAAATAATATAAAAGTATAATTAAGTAAAAATTAAGGAAAATAATATTTAATTTTAAGAAAGATAGGGTAAAATAAAAGTCATCAACATATATAGCTTGGAGTGTAGATGAAATGGACAATATTCAAATAATAATAGAGTATTTTGCAAGATATGGCTTAATATTTTTATTTATAATTATATTTTTAGAATACTTAAATTTTCCGGGATTAGGAGCCGCTATAGTAATGCCAGCTATAGGAATAGCTGTAGCAAAGTCAGGAATTAACTTTTTTGTAGCATTAGCAATATCTGTTTTAGCAGGTGCATTAGCGAGTTATGTTTTATTTGGCATATCTTATTGGTTTGGGAAGCCAATATTAACTAAGGTATACAATAGATTTCCAAAGTCTCGGAAATCTATTGATAAGGTATGTCTTTACATAGAAAATTATGGAGATAAGGGAGTTTTAATAACTAGATTAATTCCAGTAGGAAGAACCTTAATTCCTTTTGTTGCTGGAATGTTTAGAATGAATATAATAAAGTTCTCTATTTATTCAACTATTGGTATAGCAATATGGAACGCAGTATTTATATATGCAGGATATGCCTTTGGAAGTTGGTTTATTTAAATAAATATAAAGTAACTATAAAAAGAACATTTTACATAAGAGTGAATATATTATATTATAAATTAGCTTAAGGAGTGATATGTATGGTTTTAAGTGAACCAAATGAAAAAACTTCGAAAAGTGAGCTAGAAAAAAACTCAGAAGATAAAGTAGAAGTAAAGTGTTGTAATGATAATATATGTTTTATAGTTAATCCGTCTGATCCTTTTACAATTCCAAAGTTCATAGATAAATTACCAATTCCAGAAATAGCAAAGCCTATAAAAAAAGATGATATTAAATACGAAGATAATGAAAAATATTATAAAATTTCTATGAAAGAAGCAGAACATTATTTCTCATCATATTTTCCACCAACCAAGATATGGGGATATAATGGATTATATCCTGGTCCAACTATAGAGGCATTTAAGAATATAGCTACTAATGTGTTGTGGGATAATGAATTGCCTGATAAGCATTTCTTACCTTATGATAAAACATTGCACGGAACAGTAGATGACCCAGAAGGTAAAACTGTTGTTCATTTGCATGGAGCAAAGGTTGAAAGTAGTAGTGATGGACATCCAGAAGCTTGGTTCACTAATGGATTTAAAATTAAAGGACCTGAGTTTACTAGAAAGACCTACAAATATACAAATTATCAATCAGGGACTACACTATGGTATCATGATCATGCAATGGGTCAAACAAGGTTAAATGTATATGCAGGTCTTGCAGGTTTTTATATTCTTAGAGATTTATTAGAAGAAAGATTAAATTTGCCTAAGGGGAAATATGAAGTTCCTCTTTTAGTACAAGACAAATCCTTTAAAGAGGATGGAGAGTTATTTTATCCAGTAGATCCACCATTTCCAGTTAGTGTATCTCCATCAATAGTACCTGGATTCTTTGGAGATACAATAGTAGTTAATGGTAAAGTATGGCCTTATTTAGATGTTGAACCTCGTAAATATAGATTTAGAATATTAAATGCTTCGAATAGACGTGAATATATTATGAGATTATCTAATGGAGCAGAATTTATTCAAATAGGTACTGATGGGGGATTATTAGAAGAACCTGTTAACCTAACATCATTTAAGTTAATGCCAGCTGAAAGAATTGATATAGTAATAGATTTTTCACAACATGTTGGAGAAAGAATAATTCTAATGAATGATGATGCTGCAGCAGATATATCAGGAACTAATATAATTATGAGATTTAATGTTGTAGAACCATTACAAGGTGAAGATACAAGTGTTGTTCCAAGTACTCTTAGAATAGCACATCCACTAAATAAAAATTTAGTAAGAAAAAGAAGAAAAGTATCCTTTGGAGCTATGACTGATCGTTATGGTAGACCGATGCTTATGATTGATAATATGACTTGGAGTGATCCTGTTACTGAGAAACCTGAACTAGATAGTATTGAAATATGGAATTTAATAAACCCAATGCCTGTACCTCATCCAATTCATATCCATTTAGTGCAATTTAAGATTCTTTGGAGAAGGCCTTTTGATGTTGATGCTTATAATAATACAGGCGAATTAATTTATACTGGACCTAAAGAAGAGCCTCATGATTATGAAAGAGGATTCAAAGATACAGTAGATTCTGAGGCAGGGAAAGTAACTAGAATTATAATGCAATTCAAAGGTTATGCAGGTAATTATGTATGGCATTGTCATTTCTTAGAACATGAAGATCATGAAATGATGAGACCTTTAAAAGTTGTAGAATGTAATTGTATAAAATGATATAATAATTGTATCTAAGATAATTATAGAGGCTGTCGCAGAAGCTATTTAATTTAAAATGGTGCGACAGCTCCTTTTTATAAAATAATGGGGAGAGTTTATGTATAAGAATATAATTTTTGATATTGGGAATGTATTATTAAGTTTTAATCCAAAAGAATATTTAAGAGAAAAGATAACAGAGGAAAAAATAGAGGATTTATATAGAGAAATTTTTCAAAGTGAAGAATGGGTTATGTTAGATAGAGGTACTATAACAGAAAATGAAGCAATTAATAAAATAATTGAGAGAAATACTAAGTACGGAGATGATGTTAAATTAGTTTTTGAAGATTGGTATGAAATATTAAAACCTATTGAAGAAACTATAGAAATTCTAAAAGATTTAAAGAATAGTAGCTATAAGATATTTTATTTATCTAATTTTCATGATTTAGCTTTTAAAGAGGTGAAAAGGAAAAATAATTTTTTTGAGCTATTTGATGGTGGAGTAGTATCTTACCAAGAAAAACTTATTAAGCCAGAAGAAGAAATATATAAGCTAATCTTAAAAAGATATAATTTAAAAGCAGAAGAATCTATATTTATTGATGATACAAAATTAAACATAGAAGGAGCAGAGAAACTTAGTATTAATACTTTGTTATTTGAAACTCCAAAAAAGCTAAGAAATGATTTGAAGAATTTGAATATAAATATTTAAGGTAAGAGATAG
This sequence comes from Clostridium sp., assembly GCF_017888565.1. GTDB lineage: Bacteria > Bacillota > Clostridia > Clostridiales > Clostridiaceae > Clostridium. Next base: position 35,930 of record NZ_JAGHFX010000062.1, on the reverse strand, counting down.
AAACTATATTTAAAGTTATTTTAAATATAGTTTCTATTTTTTATTTCTTTAGTTTAAAGTAATTATATAATTTTACGGTTGATATGATAAAAGTAATGAAATAATCAAAATTATATGTACTTACTTTTTTATAAGAATGCTTTCAAATTATCTTATTATAAATAACGAGCATTGTTAAAATTGGTGCTATAGGGTAAAATAAATAATACTATTTAATAACATTAAATAGGTTTATTAGGAAATATATTTAAATAACAGTATTAAAAAAGTGAGGTATTTTGATGAATATAGATAAATTTGAGAAGATGAATTTGAGTGAAGAAATTCTTAAGGCGTTAAAGAATTTAGGATTTGAAAAGCCATCTGAAGTTCAACAAGAAGTTATTCCATATATATTAGATAAAAAGGATTTAGTAGTAAAATCTCAAACAGGAAGTGGAAAAACAGCAAGCTTTGGTATTCCCTTATGCGAATTAGTGAATATAGAAGAAAATAAGGTGAAAGCTTTAATATTAGTCCCAACAAGAGAACTTGCAATTCAAGTAAAAGAAGATATATCAAATATAGGAAGATTGAAAAAGGTTAGGTGTGCAGCTATTTTTGGAAAACAGCCGTTTAATGAGCAAATAAGAGAATTGAAGCAAAGAGTACATATAGTATGTGGAACTCCTGGGAGAGTTATAGATCATATAGAAAGAGGAAACCTAAATACAAAAGACATAGATTTTGTAATAATAGATGAAGCTGATAAAATGCTAAATATGGGATTTATAGATCAAATTACAGATGTATTAGATAAGCTACCACAATCAAAAAATACAGCATTATTTTCAGCTACAATTCCAAAGGAGATAGAGGGATTATATTCAAACTACATGAATGATCCAACTGTACTTAATATAAAATCAAAGGTATTTAACAGAGATAAAATTTCTGAAAAATATTTAAATGTAGATAAAGAAGAAAAGTTTAAATATTTATTAAAATCGCTTTATGCATTTACAGACGAATCAGCAATAATTTTCTGTAACACTAAAGACTCAGTGAGAAATTTAAGTTTTCAATTAAAGAAAGAAAAAATTAGTGTTAAGGAATTACATGGAGATATGGATCAAAAAGATAGATTAGGAACTATGGAGAGTTTTAAAAATAAGGAATTTAAAGTACTTGTAGCTACTGATGTTGCAGCTAGGGGAATCCATATAAGTCATATAACTAATGTATTTAATTATGAAGTTCCAATGGAAAAAGAAAGTTATGTACATAGAATAGGAAGAAGCGGAAGAGGAGATAAAAAAGGACTTGCAATATCTTTAGTGTCTAAAGGGGAAAAAAGATTCCTAGATGAAATTGAAGAATATATTAATTATCATATAGAAGAAATCAATCTTCCAGAATATGAAGAGATTATAGAGGGAAGAAAAGAGTTTTTCGAGAATCAAAAAAATGATTATGGTAACAAAACAAATATTAAGAAGAATGTTCATAACGAAGTTACTAAGATACATATAACAGCAGGGAAAAAGAAAAAAATAAGAAATATAGATATAGTAGGTGCATTTAGTAATTTAGAAGAATTAACAGGAGAGGATATTGGAATAATAGATGTTAAAGATGGGCATTCCTTTGTTGATATTCTAAATGGTAAAGGTAATTTAATATTAAAAAAATATAATGAAATAAAATTAAAAGGAAAAGTTGCTAAATTAAGCAAAGCTAAAAGATAAGGTGTTATAATTTTTGATGGTTATGTAAATATGGGATGGTGAGCCAAATTGAAGCTTTCAAAAAAAATATCAGCACTGTTGTTCTATTCTACATTGGCAATATCTATTGTTATTAGTGCGATTTTTATATTTATATCCTATAAATCAAAAGGTAATTCGGTAGAAATTATTATAAATTATAGATTAATAGTAATTTTATTAATATCTTTAATAGTCATGATGAGTCTGTGGATTTATTTATTTATCAATAAAAATATAATAAAAAGATTAAAATTAATAGAGAAATCTATGAGAAAATTGATAAGAGCAACAGATAAAAATAATAATGATTCAGAAGAGGATGAAATAAGTAAGCTGGATGAAGAAATCAATATAGTATTAAATAAGCTTGCAAATACAGAAATTTATTTGCAGCAAGAAGAAAAAAATTATACAAATATATTAAATGCAATGTCTAATTCATTCTTTCATTTAAAAGCAATCATGAATAATGAAGGGGAGTATATAGATGGAGTTATTATAGATGTCAACTTTGCTGGGGCAGAGTTATTAGGTCTTTCACAAGAAGAAATAATAAATAATAAATTATCTGATATATATCAAAATTTTTCTGTATATGGAAAGAAAATATTAGAAATTCTAGCAAGAATAAAGGACTCAAAATCAGAGTGTATTGCACAGGAGATAAACATAGTGGATGATAAGTGGGGTGTCGTATCGATATACTCACTTAATGAGGGGTATTTTTCAATAATAGTAAACGATGTTACAGAAATAAAAAAATATGCTGAGAATATGACTTATTTAGCTAATTATGATACCTTAACAAATTTATTAAATAGGCATAATTTACTTCAATATTTAATAAAGCTAATTAGTAGAGATGAAAAGTTCAGCATTTATTTCATTGATCTTGATGATTTTAAAAAAATAAATGATACTTTAGGACATAATACAGGAGATGAAATTTTAAGAGTTATAGCTGCTAGATTAACTGAGTTATACGCTGATGATATAACAATTGGTAGATTAGGTGGAGATGAATTTATAGTAGTTAAAAGAGGAGAAAGTGATTTATATAGTATAAACAACTTATCAAAAGATATATTAAGGCTATTAAATAAAAACATTCAATTTAATAGATACAATTTTACTTTAAAAGCAAGCATAGGAATAAGTTCTTATCCAGATCATGCTGAAGATGTATTTACTTTATTAAAGTATGCAGATATATCTATGTATCAAGGAAAGCAAGAAGGTGGAAATACATATAAGATATTTTCAGAAGAAATGTTAGAAGATTTAAATCTCGAAAGTAGACTGAACATGGCTATAGACAATAATGAATTTGAAGTATACTACCAACCAATATATGATGTTAAATCTAAAAAGATAGTAGGAGCTGAAGCTTTAAGTAGATGGATTAGTCCTACTGGAATAATTTCACCTATAAAGTTTATACCATTAGCTAAAAAAAATGATGATATAATTAGGATAGATGAATTTGTACTAAAAGAATCATGTGAATTTTGTAAAAAAATGAGAAGTTTAACTGAAGAGGATTTTAAAGTCTCAGTAAATATATCATATGCTGCTTTAAATCAAAATAACTTTTTAGATAGAGTTATGAGTATAGTAAATGAATGTAATGTAAATCCTAATTTTATAAAGATAGAAATTACAGAAGATGAAATAATAGATAATATTGAGTCTACTGTAAATGTATTAAATCAATTAAGAAAACTTGGATTTAGTATAGCTTTAGATGACTTTGGTGTAGGATATTCTTCTTTTAATTATGTTAAAACTTTACCATTAGATACTCTAAAAATAGATAGAAGTTTACTGATGAGTATAGAAAATGATAAAAAAACATTTGCTATTATTAAAACATTAATTAACTTATCACATACTTTAGATTTAGATGTGGTTTGTGAAGGAGTTGAAATAAAAAATCAACTCGTACTACTTACAAGTATAGAGTGTGATAAAATACAAGGGTATTATATAAGTAAACCTTTGAATTTAAATGATTTTTATAATTTTATATTAAATTTTAATAATATATAAACTTGTTTTAAAGAAGTAGCAGTAACAAATTAAATTAAGTTTTAATGAAGTTAAAATAAATTCATATTATAGAAAGAGGGGTTTTTTATGAATATAATAAAAAAAGATGGAAGGCTTGAAGAATTTAATATTAGAAAAGTTAAGACTAGTATAGAAAATGCGGCAGGCGATTCTGAGTCAATGTTAAACGAATCAGATTTAAATATACTAGTAGATGATGTTGAAAAATTACTATTAAAAATTAGAAAAGATACTTTAGTGACTTCTAGTTATGAAGTAATAGGTGCGATTTTTGAAATCTTAAAAAGAGATGGTTTTAATAATATATTAAGGGCTTATGTTGAATTTGATAAATAAAATTTAATAGAGAACAACTTAAGATGAATATAATAAATTCATTTATAGTTATTGTTATGATATAATTTAACTAACTTTAATTATAAACGGAGGATTAAGAATGTATAAGTTAGTAGCTATGGATATGGATGGGACTTTACTTAGAGAAGATAAAAGTATATCTGAAAGAACTAAGAAAGCTATCCACGCAGCAAGAGATAAGGATGTTACAGTAGTTTTAGCAACAGGAAGACCAATAGAAGGTGTTTTAAGATATTTAGAAGAATTAGATATGTTAACAGAAAGAGATTATGTACTTAGCTATAATGGAGCTTTAGTTCAAAAAACAAAAAGTAAAGAAGCAATAAATAAAGTAGCATTAAGTGGTGCTGATTTACATTATTTAAAGAAATTAAGTGATGAATTAGGTGTAAATATTCATGCTTTCTGGGAGAAGAAAGGATTAATTACTCCTAAAAATAGCAAATATACAGAAGTAGAGGCTCAAATTAATGACATAGAAATTCATGAAATGAATATAGATTCTATAGCAGATGATGAAGTTATGATAAAAATTATGATGATAGATGAGCCGGAAATATTAGGACCAGCTATAGAAAAATTACCAAAAGAAGTGTATGAAAAATATACTGTTGTAAGAAGTACACCATACTTCTTAGAATTCTTAAATAAAGATGCTAATAAAGGCGTAGGCGTAGAATTATTAGCAAAACATTTAGGAATAAAGAGAAAAGAGATAATAACATTAGGTGATGCAGGAAATGATATTCATATGCTAGAATACGCAGGACTTGGAGTAGCTATGGGCAATGCATTTGATGAAATAAAGGAAATTGCAGATTATATTACAGACACAAATGAAAATGATGGAGTTGCCAAAGTAATAGAAAAGTTCATACTAGAGAATAATTAATAATGAAAAAAGAGTTAAAATAATCTAGAATTAGCTAGATTATGAAATAAAAGTTTCTTGGGATTTTACCCCAAGAAACTTTTTGTTTTTACAATTCAGCGTTACTGAATTATTCCCTTAATTTTTTCATTCTTTAGCCGTATTTTTAACGAACTATTGTAAAACATAATCATATAACTATATATAATAGACAAATACAGAAAGAAGGATGATTATGTGTGGAATAACAGGATTTGTGAATTTTAAGGAAAACATTAAAGAGAATATTGGAACCTTAAAGGCTATGACAGATACACTAATTCACAGGGGACCGAATGCCGAAGGTACTTATATATCCAATAATATAATGTTTGGACATAGAAGACTTATTGTAGTTGATCCAGAGGGTGGAAAGCAGCCTATGAAAAAGGTTGTTAATGGAAAAGAATATGTACTTGTGTATAATGGAGAACTATATAATACCGAAGATTTAAGAAAAGAATTAATAAATGATGGATATATTTTTGAAGGGTATTCAGACACTGAGGTATTACTTACTTCATACATTAGATGGGGATTGGATTGTATTAAAAAATTTAATGGAATATTTGCATTTGCAATTTATGATGAAAATGAAAAGAGAGTTGTACTTGCAAGAGATGTTATGGGAGTTAAGCCATTATTTTATACAATGAAAAATGGCACATTTATATTTGGTTCAGAAATAAAAGCTTTATTTAAGCATCCATATGTGGAACCAGTAGTAGACAAAGATGGTTTAACAGAATTATTTGCACTTGGACCAGCGGTAATACCAGGAACAACAGTATATAAAAATATTGAAGAAGTTAAACCGGCACAATATATAATTGTAAATGAAGATGGAATTAAGAAAGATATGTATTGGGAATTAAAAGCTGAAGAATTTAATGAAAATGAAGAAGAAGCAGTAGAACATGTCAGAAGTTTACTTATTGATGCAATTGATAGACAATTAGTTGGGGATGTTCCACTTTGTACTTTCTTATCAGGTGGTTTAGATTCCTCAGCTATATCAGCAATAGCTGCAAAGGAATATAAGAAGAGAAATAAAACACTTACAACTTATTCAATAGATTATGAAGATAATGAGAAGTACTTTAAATCATCATTATTCCAACCAACATCTGACCAACATTTTGCAGAGATAATGGCTGAGTATATTGGTAGTGACCATAGAACTGTTGTATTAAATCATAGAGATTTAGTAAATGCATTAGATGATGCAGTGTTTGGAAGAGACTTACCAGGAATGGCAGATGTGGATTCGTCTTTATATTTATTTTGTAAAGAAGTTAAAAAAGATTTTGTTATAGCCTTATCTGGAGAATGTGCTGATGAATTATTTGGAGGATATCCATGGTTTACAAATGAAGAGATGATAAATTCTAATACCTTCCCTTGGTCTAGATTTATAGGCGAAAGAAAAGCAATATTAAGTCCAGATTTAAAGAATTTAAAGATAGAAGAAGTTGCACAAACTGCTTATAATGACACTTTAAAAGAAGTTCCTCATTTGAGTGGAGAAAGTAAGTTAGAGCATAGAATGAGGGAACTATTTTACTTAAATTTAAGATGGTTTATGGTTAATTTATTAAATAGAAAAGATAGAATGAGTATGGCAAATAGTTTAGAAGTTAGAGTTCCTTTTGCGGATTATAGATTAGTAGAATATGCATTTAATATACCATCAAATATAAAATTATTAGAGGGTAGGGAAAAAGGTTTGTTAAGAAAATCATTAGAAGGAATATTACCTGAATCTATAATATATAGAAAGAAGAGTCCATATCCTAAGACTCATAATCCAATATATACAGAGATGGTTTGTAATAAAATGACTAAAATATTGAATGATAAATCTTCACCTATTTTAGATATAATAGATAAAACAAAGGTAAAAGAAATAGTTGATACGCAAGGTGCATCATATAAGACACCTTGGTATGGGCAATTAATGACTGGACCACAAATGATAGCATATTTAATACAAGTGAATAATTGGTTGAAATCATATAATGTAAAGTTAATATAGTTCTATGATGATCTATATTAAGATAAATATTTTAAAATAACACTTTGGACAGTAGTTGGTTTTAGGTAAAAATAAAACTAAATACTGTCCAATTTTTACATTAAATATCTAATTCCTATAGTTTTATAATCTTTTATATATATTCTTGGAGCTCTTCTACCAATAAGACAAAGTACTTCGTAGCTTATTGTATTTGTTAATTTAGCAATATCATCTGCATCAAATTTAACATTTCCATCAGAGCCTAGTAATATAACTTCATTTCCAAGGTGAACATTTTCTATGTCAGTAATATCAACCATAAATTGATCCATACAAACATTACCTATAATAGGGGCTAGTTGACCGTTTATAATGACTTTTCCTTTATTTGAAAGCCCTCTAGAATAACCATCTGCATAACCAACTGGTAATGTTGCAACTATAGTTTTTCTACTAGTTTTAAAAGTTTGGCCATAACCTATATATTCATTTTCCTCAACTTCTTTTATATGAATGATTTTAGTTTTCCATGTTAAAACTGGCTTTATATCAAAGTGATCTTTATCAACTTCATCTGAAGGATAATAACCATATTGAATTATTCCTGGTCTCACACAATCATAATGGCTTTCTGGTAAATCAATTATAGCAGCACTATTAGATAAATTCTTTTTATTAACATAAACATCGGCTTCTTGAAGCTTATCTAAGAAAGTATTATAAATATCAAGTTGTCTTAAAGAATAACTTTTATCCTTACAATCAGCAGTAGAAAAATGAGAAAAAATACTTTCAATTTTAAGATTACTTAATTTAGAAATATTTATTATATCTTCTAAGCTTTTATCATTTTTTCTAAAGCCAATTCTACCCATTCCAGAATCTATAGCTATATGAATATTAATAGTCTTATCTAAAGCTTTTGCTTTATTATTAAGATTTATAGCAAATTCATAAGTAGATATTGTTGGCTCAACATTATATTCAAGTAATGCATCTATTGCATAATCTTCACTGATTCCAAGTAGCATTATAGGAGCTTTAATTTCATTTTCTCTAAGTTCAATTGCTTCAACTATATTAGCAACCGCAAGTCTATTAATGCCATGATTAAGTAGTACCTTTGATATTTCTACTGCACCATGACCATATGCATTTGCTTTTACGACTCCAATTATTTCACTATTAATAGATTTCTCCTTGATTTGATTTATGTTATATATTAAATTATTTAAATTAATTTCTGCCCAAATTGGATGTAATAAATTCATATCTAAATCCTCGCTATCATTGACTTATTAGTAATACCACTGATACTATTATATACATAAACTGAATCTTTGATAAGTGTCAGTTTAGATTAATTTAATGATGCCAGTTTTGATGATAATATAAAGATTACGATAACTAGATATGCTTATTCCGCATATTCTATTTATCTTTGTCAACTTATATTTATCCTTAAAAGCTAGAGTTAAAATGAACATTAGAATATAAAAAATAAATAAATGAAAGAATGAAAAAGTTAATGACATAATTCACGTATGAGAATTATGGCTAAGAATAAAATGGATAGTGAAATATTAGAATAGCTAAGAAGGTGTAAAAAATCCTCAATTTTTTAATTTTTAACTCATTCACTATTAACTTTTTACGGGGGTGTATTATGGAATTTATTAATATTAATTTAGACCCAAATAGTAATGTTCCTTTATATATACAATTATACAATTTTATAAAAAAGGAAATTCAAAGTGGTAGATTAGAGTCTAATAGTAAACTACCATCAAAGAGAAAGCTTTCTAAGCATTTAGAAATTAGTCAAAACACAATAGAATCAGCATATGAACAACTTATCACTGAAGGATATATAATATCAAAACCTAAAAAAGGGTATTATGTATCAGAGCTTCAAGGCGTAATAAATATTAGTCAAATTAATGATAAAGATGATAATAAAAAAGTAGTTAGAAAAAAGTATAAATATGAATTTTTTTCAAGTAGAGTAGATTTAGAAAGCTTTCCTTATGCAACATGGAGAAAAATAAATAAAGATATAATAAATGAGGAAAATAAAAATTTGTTGCAAATAGGACATTCTCAAGGAGATAGAAATTTAAGAGAAGCTATTTCTAATTATTTAAGATTCTCTAGGGGAGTAAACTCAAGTGCAGATAATATAGTTATTGGAGCAGGAACAGAGTATTTGGTTCAAATATTAATAAATATTTTAGGTAGTGATAAGAGTTATGGTATGGAAGAGCCAGGATATTATAAAATAAGAAAGATATTAAAGACCCATAATATTGAAGCTAATCCTATAAATATAGATGATAGGGGTATAAGTATAGAGAATCTTAACAAGAGTAATGTAGAAATAATTCATATAACACCATCTCATCAATTTCCTACAGGAGCTATAATGCCAATAAGTAGAAGAATGCAACTTTTATCTTGGGCAAATGAAAGACGTAATAGATATATAATTGAAGATGATTACGATAGTGAGTTTAGATTTGAAGGTAAGCCAATACCATCACTTCAGAGTTTAGATACTATGGGAAAGGTTATATATTTAGGTACTTTTTCTAAATGCTTTGCGCCTTCAATTAGAATAGGATATATGGTTTTACCTGATGAATTAATTAAAATATATAGAGAAAACTTTAGCTTTCTTAGTTGTACAGTTTCAAGAATGGATCAACAAGCTTTATTCAGATTTATGGAAGAAGGATATTTTGAGAGACATCTAAACAAAATGAGAAATATATATAGGAAAAAAAGAGAACTTTTAGTGTCATTAATAAAAAAATATCTTAAAGGAACTGAAATAATAGGGACTAATTCGGGGTTACATTTATTATTAAAGGTTAATAATGGAATGACAGAAGGTGAGCTAATAAAAAAAGCAGAGGAAAAAGAAATAAAGATATTAGGCTTATCTAATTCATATTTTAATATTAAAGCTGATACAAATACAGTTTTTTTAGGGTATGCAAGCTTAAATCATAAAGAAATAGAGGAATCTGTAATATTATTAAAGGAAGCGTGGAAACTGTAGTAAATAAGGAATTAATAAAATAATATATAGACATAATAATAAATATAAATAAAATACTCATTTGTAAGGAGCATGTATTATGTCTTATATTAATTTTAAAGAAGAAGTATATAAAGCTAAAATACAATTCGAAAATAGAACTGAAAATAATGAAAGATTATTTAATCAAATTAAGCAAGATAAAAATTCATCTAGTAAGTATACTCCAAATGAAAAATATAGTTTTAAAGAGTTTAAGGATAGTGTCTTAGGTGGGGGGCATCCTAAAAGTGAAGATGAGTTTCAAGAGATAAGTTATATAGATATAATTTGTGCTAAATTTATAAATTGTAAATTTTCCAATATAAAATTTAAAGGATGTAAGTTTATAGGATGTTATTTTATAAATTGTGATTTCATAGGTGGCGGTGCAATTTTTGATGAATGTATTTTTATTAAGCAAGAAAGTGATACAACACCTAATCTAAATAAGGAAGATAATTTATCATGTGAATTTAATGAATGTAATGTATATGCAAAATTCTTAAACTGTGATATAGGACATATAATTTTTAATAAGTGCAATTTAAAAAATACTAATTTTGAATTAAATGATATGACAAGTGGAATGATATTTAACTGTGATTTAAAGAAAATAATAATAACAGATACTGATTTATCTGGTGCTAAAATAGTAAATTCATATATAGAAGACTTGGAATTTAGGGATAAATATAAAAGTAAGTTAGATGAAAAAACATTTATAGATAAAATAAAATTAAGAAAGAAAAATAGAGATGAATATGAAGGAATATACACAGTATATGAAAATATAGCAGATAAGTTTAAGGAAAATAATTTAGTTAATAATTTTGGAGAGTATTATTTTTTATGTAGAAAAACACAAAGAAAGGTTTTAAAACCTATCCCAAGAATAATGTCTTTTTTAGGGTTTGTAACTTGTGGATATGGAGAAAGACCATTATATGCAGCATATTTTTCACTTTTTGTAATATTCGTATTTTCAATTTTGTATTTGATTTTTGGAATAAAGGTAGATGAACAAATTGTTAGATATTCATTTTTAGAAAAGGGTCATACATTTAGAGAATTTTTAAGGGATTATAACGAAAGTTTGAATTTAAGTGTAGGTATGTTTGCAGCAGTAGGACTTAATGAAGCTCAACCAGCTCCAATTTCATATATGTTAAGTAATATAGAGATGTTATTAGGAGTATTAATGATGGGAATAGGAACTGGAGCATTAGTTAAAAAGATAGTAAGATAAATATAAATATTGATAAAGTTATTGTAATGGATATTATAAAACATAAAAGCTAGGTAGGTACTAGAAATAAATTTAAAGTAACTACTTAACTTGGAATAAGTAAAATATATAAATAAGAAGAGGTGTTTTATACACCTCTTTTAGTTTTAAATTAACAAACTAAATTATTATCTAATTTTTCTAATATTAACCTTCTAACATTTTCAGTTACATAACTTATAAAGTTGATAAATATTTTTTATTTAATATAGTTTTATCTATATATTTAAATACAGTTTATACGCACAAATTAAAGATCATTTTTATAAAATAGTATGTCTATTAAATTTAAAGATATTCACAACTAAATAATAATATAAGATGCAATATATTGTTTTTCGATAAAAAAAGCTTGAAAAACGATTTGGAGAATGATACTATATTTATTAGAAAAGGAGAGATTATTATGAATTTAAAAGACGAAAAGAATTTATCTAAGGTATTATCAATTATTCTTAATATTACTATATTGTTTGGAGTAGCTCTTACTGCTGGAGTATTCTATACAACGTTATATAAAAGAGGAATACAAGATATTGTCATAAATAAGGGGTTAGTTATAGTATTGTTAATTATTGGTATTAGCAGTTTATTTTATATAGTATTTCAGCTTAAAGGAATAATAAAGACATTAATAATTGGGGATCCATTTGTCAGATCAAATGCAATTGCCTTCAAGAGAATATCATTAGCATCATTAGTAATAGCTTTATGTTATTTTATTAATTTATTTATAAATTCAAATTTTAAAGAGTTTAAATTTATATATGTTGATAATATGGGTATTCATACGGATATGGAAGTATTTATATTTTTATTTGCATCAGCCTTTATATTTATATTAGCAAGGGTTTTTGATAAGGCAGTTACATTCAAAGAAGAAAATGATTTAACTATATGATGAAGGAGAATAATATGGGAATAATCGTAAATTTAGATGTTATGATGGCAAAAAGAAAGATTTCATTAAATGAGTTAGCAGAAAGAGTGGGTATTACTAATGCTAACCTTTCTATATTAAAAAATAATAAAGCAAAAGCAATTAGATTTTCTACTTTAGAAGCTATTTGTAGAGAACTTAATTGTCAACCAGGGGATATATTAGAATATGTAAATGAATAATGGAGGTGGAGTAAATATGGTCAATACTGTAGCTTTAGTTTTAATGAAAGGAGAAAAAATCCTTTTATTAAAACGATCAAAAAACCGATTACCTATAATAGTTATGAAAAATGAAGAAACTCCAGAAGAATGTATTGAGAGATGGAAAGAAGGAGTAGTAGAATTTGAAAATTCTCCAGTAATTAATTATAACAAGAAGATCCATATAGAAGACTATGATGTTAGTTTAATGTTTATTGATGCAACAAATTCTGAAGTTAAATTGATAGATGAAAATTTAGTTTTAGAAGAATGTAGATGGGCAAATAATATTAATAAAGTAGAAACTGAATTACTTACTAATGTTGTAACTCAATGTAGTGCAAATAAGTATGAATCATTTGCAGTTGAAGCATTGAAAGAATTTATAAATATGGATAGTAAATATAAAATAAGAAATTCTAAGATAGATATTGAAAAACAAAACATGGATACTAATAAATCATTAATTCTTATAGCTTTCTCTTTAGGCGTAGGGATATTATTTTCAAAGTTTATTTTTGGATATTTAGGTATTTCAGTTGCTATTTTAACAATTTTAATGACAATAATTTTTAGGTTAATTGTAGGAATAAAAAATAAAAGTTTTCTTGGATATTTCTTTGTAGTAGCTAGTATACTTTTATCGCTTACCTATGGGATTTTTACAAATGAATTCTTTAGAGTATTAAATTTATTTGTTATACCAATTTCATTGTTTTCAGGATTTCTATTATTAACATTTAAAAATATTGAATTTAAGTTAATAGGCTTTGGAACATCATTTTTAGAAATAATTATAGGGCATTCCCTTGGAAATTCAACTAAAATGCCTTCAGTATTAAGAGAAACATTAAAAAAAGGGAACATTAAAAAAGAAAATGAGCATATTAAATCCGTATTAATTGGATTAGTTATATCAATACCTCTGATTATAATACTTGCTATCTTACTTTCAGGTGCAGATGAGATATTTAGTTATTACTTAGCAAATATATGGAGATACCTTAATATAGAGAACATTTATGACTTTATATTAAAAGCCTTTATAGCAATAATAATAATGTTTTTAGTATTTGGTTTATACTATAGTTTAAATTGTACAGAGGTAAGAGATATAGAAAATAGTAAAGTAAAAAAGGACTTTAATTCAACAACAATAACTACTATATTAATTTCAATAACTATACTTTATTTGGTATTTACTAAAATACAAATTTCATATCTATATTTAAATAAGTCTTTACCAGCTGGATTTAATTTTGCTGATTATGCTAGAACGGGGTTCTTCCAACTAGTTGCATTAGTAATAGTAAATTTGTCAATGATAACAATAATGAATTTTAAAACGTCTGCCAATAGTATAAGGATTAAAAATACTTTAAATACTTTATATAGCATAATAACGGTATTAACTATGAACATGGGAGCTTCTGCTATATATAAGATGAGCTTATATATAAATGAATTTGGATATACTAGATTAAGAATTTTAGTTCAAGCATTTACAGTTTTCTTATGTATTTCTTTAATTATATTACTTATGTTCATATGGAGAGGAAAGTATTTGTTTAAGCCAACAGCAATTGTAGGATTAACTATATATTTATGTTTAAATTATATTAATATAGATAACTATATAGCAAAACAAAATATAAATATAATTAATACTAAGCATGAAATGGATGATAGATATTTGACTAGATTATCATTAGATGCTCAAGATGCAGTAAAGGAAGGCTATGATAAAGGCTTAATAGAAAGCAAATATTATTATGATTGGTATAATAAAAGGGTTATTACAAAACACTGGTATGAATATAACTACTTTAATAGTAGAATATTTAGATAAAAAGTAATTTTTAAATTCAATGTAATAAGTTTTATTTAAATATAATGAATTAAAAGTTTATTTGAAGTGTATAAATTAGGAACAAATGATAAAGAATTTCCCAACTGAAACGATAATCTAAGTAAAGTTAAGGGGGGAGACTTTATGCAGATTCAAAAAATAAATAATTGGGATAATCCAATATATAATAAGCTTAAAGAAGCTTCTGAAAGACAAAAGAAAGAAAAAGTTGAAGAGGAAAAAAGTATAACTATAGAAAAAGGTTCAAATCAAATAATAAAAAACTTGCAACGATTAAAAGAGGATTTTAAAGAACAAAAAATAGAACTTCAAGAAACTGAAATGGATCCTAAAGAAAAGAGAATGAAACTTGAAGAGTTAAATAAAAAAATTGCTGAAGTAGAAGCCGAAATACAACAACTGAAATTGATAGAGAAAGAAAAAGAAGCCTTGGAGAAACAACGTAAGTTAGAAGAAAAGAATAAAAAAGATGAAAGTATTAACTCAAAAAATAAAATAAACTCTAATGATAATATTGATGGAATAATAGTTGAAGATAGTCTAAAGAGGTTAATTTCAGCTAAGCAGAAATTGAGAAATGCAGATGATTTTGGTAAAACTAAAGCAGCAATGGAAGTAGAAAGAGGATACTTAAAACCTACTGGAAAAGAAAACTCTTTTGTTGATAAGCAATACACTAAATTGACTAAAGGAATAAGCGGAATAGAAAATAGAATCTTATATGAAGTAGGAAAAGTTAACAAAGAAGTTAGTGATAATTATAAAGATAAAGAAATTTTAAAAGATGATAGTAAAGAAGAATAAATATTTACAAAGTATTTTTCTTTTCTTAAGTTTTAAGTGGCTATATATAAGTTTGTGTTATACTCAGAAGAGAGATAAAATCAAACTTACATATGGCCAATTTTTTATTTATGACTTTTAGTGATGTGGTCAGAAATATTAGTTTTAAAATTATGGATTTATAATCTTATATTATTCCTAAATCAAATTTTAATTTAAGAATTCTTAATACAGATTTATTTATACGCTCTTCTTTAATTTCTCCATTTTTTATAGCTTCTAATACTGATGGTATTTGTAGATCAAAATCAGAGGCTATTATTAAATCATTACCAGCAATTATAGCTAATACTGCGGAGGTAGAATCACCAATATATTCTTTTATAGCACTCATTTGTAAATCATCAGTCATAATTACTCCATCAAAATTTAATTCATCTCTAATGATTTTATTAACATTCGGAGAAAGTGATGCAGGAAGATTTGCATCCATAGACTTTACGATATTATGAGATACTAATATACTACTAGCCCCAGCATCTATTCCAGCTTTAAAGGGTAGAAAATCGGAATTTTGAAAGCTTTCATAGCTTCTTTCATCAATAGATATCCCGGTATGAGTATCTACATTGTTTCCATAGCCAGGGAAGTGTTTTAATGCAGAACCTATTTTATTTTCATTCATAATGTTAACTACTGTTTCAATATACTTAGATGTTTTTGAAGCATCCATGCCGAAGGTTCTAGGATAAATAAAATCATTTGGGTCAACTGATACATCGCATACTGGTGCTAAATTCATATTAATTCCTATGCTTTTTAATAGTTCTGCTTTTTCCTTAGTATCGCTAGCTATTAATGTATATCCACCTTCATTATATAATTCTTGAGGAGAATAAAAAGGAACAGCCCTAAATTCAGGATACCAACTTAATCTATTAACAATACCACCTTCTTCATCTATTCCAATTAGAAGTTTTATTTTTGAGTTGCTTTGATAATTTGATAATGTTTTAGTTAAGGATTCCTTAGTTTCGTCCTTTATATTATTATCAAATAGAATAAATCCACCAACCTTATAATTTTGTAAATCTTCGAGTGCATTATCTTTTCTACATCTAATAAAAAACATTTGTCCAACTTTTTCTTCTAATGTCATAGTAGACAATAATTCTGTTGCCTTTTTTAAATTGATGTTTTCAGTAGGGACTTCCTTTGAATTATTATTGGAATTACTATTATCTATAATTGAATTAGAGACTTCTTCTCCGTTTGTGCTTTCGTTTGTTTTTTTAGAATTAAAATATTTATAACTTACAATAAAAGAAGCTATAAATAACAAAATGATAGAAATAACTGAAATTAATTTTTTCATAGTATGTCTCCAATGCTTTTAAAGTTTTTATATAAAATTGTAGTAATGATTTTAACTTTATTTTAACTATATCAAATCAATAATTTTTTAATTAAAGCTACTTTTCTAGCAATTTATATATTATTAATTATAACTATATTATATGTATCTATACATAATTTGATAAATTTAAAAAACTCTTTATAGAATTTATATTTTAAATTTAATTAAAAATCAAATTCTCACCTAATTAATTTTAGCTTATATAATAATATTGATAATAAATTTTTAGAAGTGAAATAGTATGAGTAGTTTAATACTTTATTTAGCAGTAGTTATATTGTTTTTAATATCTTATAAAAAGGATAAGAAAAAGACTAAAATGGCATTGTTAAAAGGCTGTAAGTCAATAGAGAATATACTTCCTCAATTCTTAGGAATAATCTTAGTTGTTGGTTTGACCCTTGCAATATTAAAGCCAGAGACTATATCTAATATAATTGGAGGTAATAGTGGTATAACTGGAGTGTTTTTGTCTGCAGTTTTAGGAAGTATTGCAATGATGCCTACTTTTGTCGCATTTTCTACTGGAGATATGCTTTTAAAAAGTGGTGCAGGTATAGCTCAAGTTGCAGCTCTTATATCAACTCTTACTTTAATAGGTATAATTACTATTCCTTTAGAAGCTAAGCATATAGGTAAAAAAGCAGCTATTTATAGAAACATAGTAGCTTTTGTTTTTTCAATCATAGTAGCATATTTTGTTGAAATGGTGGTGACAATGATATGGTAAAAGCTTTAGTTAAAAGATATTCCTTTTTTATTATATTACTTATAGTAACAGTAATAGTAACAATTTTTAATAAAGAATTAGGTCTAAGATCATTTAATATAGCTTTTTCAAGCTTTAGACAAATGATTGAAGTGGTACCTCCAATAATGATAATGCTTGGGCTTATGGATGTCTGGATTCCAAGAGAAACTATGATGAAATACATGGGAGACAATTCAGGAGTAAAGGGTGTTTCTCTAGCAATATTAATAGGATCAATAGCAGCAGGACCTATGTATGCCGCTTTTCCATTTACAAAAGTTCTTCTTAAAAAAGGTGTTAAATTTAGCAATATAATAATATTCATGAATGCTTGGTGTGTTACTAAAATATCTACATTAATGTTTGAATTTTCCTCATTAGGATATAAATTCACTTTAGCAAGGCTTTTAATTGATATACCAGGAGTAATAATAATGGGATATTTAGTTCAAGTTTTGATGCCGAAGGATGAGATAGATAGACTTTATAGTGAAAGTATTGATTAAATATTAATGTGAAAAAATGAATAGTATAAAATTATTTACAAATGCTAAATGTATAGTTATAATGTTTATGATAAACTATACATAATAAGCTATGAAAGAGAAAAGTAGATAGATAGTCATCTTACAGAGATTTAAGCGTGGGTGGAAGCTTAAAATTTGATTCTATTGAAGGAAGCTCTGGAGCTATAAACTGAAACAGTAAGTTTTAAATTTGCAAGTAGGTTTATGGGATTCTCCCCTTAAAGAGAATGAGTGGATTAATTTTTAATTAATCAATTTAGGTGGTAACGCGGAATTTTGTCTTTCGTCCTAATATTTATAGGATGAAGGGCTTTTTTATTTATATAATATTTTATACTACGGAAGGAAGATGAATATGAGTTTTGAAAAATTAGCAGAATTAATATTTCCAAATGTTGATTTGACACCAGAGGATTATATTGCAAAGTATCCAAAAAGAAATTTAAAAGAAGGTGCGGTTGTTTCTAGATATGCACCATCACCAACCGGTTTCCAACATATTGGAGGTGTTTTTGCAGCTTTAATAAATGAAAGATTAGCAAGTCAAACTGAAGGAGTTTTCTTTTTAAGAATAGAAGATACTGATCAAAAAAGAGAAGTTGAAGGTGCTATAGCAGATACAATTCAAACAATGCATAACTTTGGAATGGACTTCAATGAAGGAATGACTGGAGATAAAACATTTAAAGGCGAATATGGTCCATATAGACAAAGTGAAAGAGCTGATATTTATAGAGCTTTTGCTAAAGATTTAATTAAAAAAGGATTAGCATATCCAGCATTTGATACACCAGAAGAATTAGCAGAACTTAGAGAAAAGCAAACAGCAGCTAAAATAACACCAGGATATTATGGAGAATTTGCTAAGGATAGAAATTTAAATCCTGAAGAAGCTATGAAAAAAATAAATAATGGTGAAAGCTTCATAATTAGATTCAAGTCACCAGGAAATATAGAAAATAGAGTAGAGTTCCATGATTTAATAAAAGGAGACATAAGTTTCCCAGAAAATAATCAAGATATAGTTATTATCAAAGGTGATGGACTTCCAACATATCATTTTGCACACGTTGTAGATGATGCTTTAATGAGAACTACTCATGTTATTAGAGGAGAAGAATGGTTATCATCACTTCCAATACATGTTCAATTATTTGACGTATTAGGATTAGATAGACCAAATTATGCTCACATTCCAACAATAATGAAAAATGATAATGGTTCTAAGAGAAAATTATCAAAGAGAAAAGATGCTGAAGCAGCAGTTTCATATTATAAAGAAGTTGGATATCCAATGGTATCAGTAATAGAATATTTATTAAATATAATAAATTCTACATTTGAAGATTGGAGAGCTGAGAATCCTACTGTAGATTATCATGAATTTAAAGTTGCTTTAGATAAGATGAGTAAATCAGGGGCATTATTTGATATAGTTAAGCTAAATGATGTAAGTAAAGAAGTTATTTGCAAAATGAAAGCAGATGTAGTGTATGATTACTATACAACTTGGGCTAAGGAATTTGACAAAGAAATGTATGATTTAGTAACAGCTAATGAAAATATGTCAAAAGAGATCTTCAATATAGATAAAGAAGGTCCAAAGCCAAGAAAAGACTTTGCTAAATGGGATGAAGTAAGAGGAAAAGTAGATTACTTCTTTGATGAATTATTCAATAAGGAAACAGCAGAAAATGTTGAACTTCCAAAGACTTTAAGCTTAGAAAATGCAAAAGAAATAATTAAAGTATATAAAGATAAATTTAACTTTAATGCAGGAAGTCAAGAAAATTGGTTTGAAGACTTAAAGGTTATTGGAGCAGAGCTTGGATACTGTGCAAACAGAAAAGAATATAAAGCTAATCCAGATGCTTTTAAGGGAATGATATCTGATGTAGCTGGAGCTGTAAGAGCAGCTTTATCTCATAGAAGCAATACTCCAGATCTTTATACTATTATGCAGATATTAGGTGAAGAGAAAGTAAGAGATAGATTTGAAGCATTTTTAAATATATAGTAGAATATTTGAAAAGGAATAAAGATATTTTTGATTCCTTATTATAATAAAAGGGAGTCGCGTAGCGCGACCCCCTTTTGAATATTTTGTATAGACTAAATTTGATATGAAAATATTATTAGAACTCTTGAAATTATAAGATTACATAATTATTTTCATAACATTTAAATTAGTATATCAAATAAAAATTAATTATATAAAAAAATAAAAATAATTTAATAATGAAGATTAAAAGTATTTTAATTCGTATATAATTTAAATATTATTATAAAACATATAAATTGTTATTAGAAAAACCGAAATGAAGTATAGATAGTTAGTTTTATAATATTACACAATTATGGATACTAAATATTAATTAATAAAGTAAAAATAATTATTGAAATTAATATACATTATTATGTAAGATTATATTAATAAATATAAAAGGAGATGAAAATATGGAAAATTATGATGTAGTTTTAGATTTCTTCACTAAAAATGATAAACCATTAAATGCTACTGCAGTTTCAGAAGGAACAGGTATAGACAAAAAAGAAGTTTCAAAAGTTATGGATAAACTTAAAAAGGAAGAAAAGATTTACTCTCCAAAAAGATGCTATTGGCAAATAAAGAATGACTAAGAGATTTAAAAAGGACTATTTAATTAAATAGTCCTTTTTATTTATAGAAAAGTTGATTATATAATGGGTTAAGATATAAAAGTAAAAAATTTTTTGAAAAAAGTTTACAATTATTAGTTAAAAATGTATAATGTAGGTATAAAATTAGGAATATAAATAAACTAATTTGTATTGCGTGTTACCAATAGGGCATTAGCTTTCTTACAAGTTTTGTAAGTGAGCTTTTTTTATTTATATTTCTGTATGACATCCTGGTTAATACTTAATATAGAGAAATTTAAAGTAACAAAGGAGGATAGAGGTAGGAGTATATTTTAAAGTATTAAAGGGGGAAAAATTATGAGAAGAAAAAAATTGATTAGTATTTTATTAGCAACTGCTATGGTTGCAAACTTTATTACTGTTAACTCAAAAACTGTACAAGCAATAGAAAATCAAAATTTAGCACTTAACAAAAAAGTAACAGCTAGTAATTTTGAAGTGGATAGTACATCGCCTCAAAAAGCTATAGATGGAGATATCACAACACGTTGGGGAACAGCTCAAAATAAAGCTGCTAATGAATGGATAGAAATAGATTTAGAAAAACCTGAACAAATAAGACAAATTAATATTCATTTTGAACGAACTGATGAAAATCAAAATATTTTAGGATATAAGATAGAATTGGAAAATGACGAAACATATACAGAAGTCTATAGAAAAACAGAAAAAGCAAAACAAAATGAAAAAATAATATTGGATGAGGTGAAAACGGCTTCAAAGGTAAAGATAACTATTTTAGATGCAAATGGTGGAACTATAGACTGGAAAAACATTGGAATAAATGAAGTTGAAATATATAGTGATATTGTTAAAGAGGTTGAATCAAGAGAAAATATCAATCATGTACGTAGTTCAACTATGACAGCTTCTAGTGTAGAAGAAAACCTAGATAGATTAAATGCAGGAAAAGCTAATGATGGTTCTAAGGATACTCGTTGGGCAAGTAATTATGATAGCCCTTCTACACAATGGTTAAAGGCAGAGTTTCCTAAATTAACAAAAGTAAAACAAATTAATATTAATTTATTAAATCGTGATATAGCTCCTAATGATTCCAATGTAGAAAAATTAAGTATTAAGTATACAGATGAAAATGGAGAAGAAAAATATATCAAAAAGGATTTTGCAAATACTTCATTAGGTTCTGGTAAGGGATGGAGTACCAATATATCTATTTTACTAGATGATCCTATTATAGCTAAAGATATTACAGTTTGTGAGTTTGTTGCAAATAGTACTTCATATAATAATATAAGTATTACAGAGTTAGAGGCTTACTCAAATGAGCAAAAACAAGAAGTATCATTAGATAGTGTAGTTGCTGGAATAGTTGGACAAACTATCGAAAATGATGTTGAAAAGCTACCAATGCCTTCAATGCCAGAAGGATATACAGTTAAATTAAATGGTGCTGATTTTGAACAAATTATTGCTGATGATGGAACTATTGTAAGACCATTAACAGATAAGGTTGTAAAAGTTTCTTTTGAGGTAACTGAAGAGGCAACAGAGAAAACAAAAAAGACTAGTGATTTAGAGTTTATTGTAAAAGGTGAGAATACTCAAATAGAAGGTATGAATTCAAAACCTGTTGTTATTCCAGAAATTGCAGAGTGGTATTCAGATAGTACTAATACTTTGGATATTAATACGATAAATACAGTAGTTTACAATGATGATTCTTTAGAGGTGGTTGTAGACGAATTCATTAATGATTACGAAGATTTTACGGGAATAAAATTAAGTAAAGAAAAGGGTAATACTAGAGCAAATGCATATAATTTTATAAAGGAAGTTCCAGATCATTTATTAGGTGATGAAGGCTATACAATGGACATCCAATCAGATAAAGTTATTGTAAAATCACAAAGTAGTATAGGTAATATGTATGGAATGCAAACTATATTACAAATGTATAAGCAAAATCAAAGTTCATTTAATATAGGAATAATGAGAGATTATCCTAGATTTGAAACTCGTGGATTTTTATTTGATGTAGCTCGTAAACCTGTTTCAATGGAAATGATTAGAGATGTTTCAAGAACTATGAGATATTACAAAATGAATGATTTACAAGTACATTTATCTGATAATTATATTTTCTTAGAGCAGTATGGAAAATTAGAAAATGAAAATGAAGCATTTAAGGCATATGAAGCTTTCCGTTTAGAATCAGGATTGACAAATGATAAGGGCGAATCGCCTACAGCAAAAGACTACTGGATTTCTAAAGAGGAATTTAATAATTTTATTACTAGTGAAAGAGAGCTTGGAGTGAAAATAGTTCCAGAAATAGATGTGCCAGCTCATGCTACATCTTTTACTAAGATTTGGCCAGAGTTAATGGTTACAAATAAGGTTTCTACGTTAAATGCTAATAGACCGCTAATAGATCATTTGGATGTATCTAAAAAAGAAACTATGGATAAAATAAAGGAAATATTTGATGATTATACAAAGGGAAGCAATCCAACATTTGATTCACAGACTATAGTGCATATTGGAGCAGACGAATTCTTATCAGATTATACAGCATACCGTAACTTTTTAAATGAGTTAGTACCTCATGTTAAGGAAACTAATACTGTACGTATGTGGGGTGGATTAACTTGGATTGATGATAATAAAACTGAAATTAATAAAGAAGCTATAGAAAACGTAGAGATGAATTTATGGTCTAGTGATTGGGCAGATGGATTACAAATGTATGATATGGGATACAAATTGATTAACACTATTGATGACTTTGGATATATGGTGCCTAATGGAAGTATGGGACGTGCAAATGCATATGGCGATTTATTAAATATTAATCGTATCTTTAATGAATTTGAAGTTAATCGTTTAAAAACAAGATCAGGATATAAATACATTCCTTCCGGAGATGAGCAAATGCTTGGTGCAGCTTTTGCAATTTGGAGTGATAATATTGATAAAGCTGCTTCTGGATTAAGTGAGTCGGATTTGTATTGGCGTTTCTTTGATGCTATGCCATTCTATGCTGAAAAAACGTGGGCGGCAACAGGGAAAGAAAAAGGAAGTTCAGAGAAATTAAGCACACTAGCAAAAGAAAAGGGGATTGGCCCAAATGTAAATCCATACTATCAAGAAGAAAAAGAAGGAGAAGTATATGAAAGCTATGACTTTGAAGAGGGATTAGAAGATACTTCAACTAATGATAGGGATTTAATTGAAGGAACTGCTAAAGTAGAAAATGGGGTTTTAAATTTAGAGTCAAAAGAGAGTTATGTAACCTCACCTATTGACAAGCTTGGTAATGGTAATGAATTATCTTTTGATATTAAATTAGAAAAAGCATCAAGGCCAGGAGATATATTATTCGAAGCAGATGCACCATATGGAACACATGACATAAGGGTTATGGAAAATGGAAAGTTAGGATTTACAAGAGAATTATATAATTACTACTTTGATTATGAGTTACCAGTTGGTAAAACTGTAAATATTAAGATTGTTACAGAACAACAAAAAACTAAATTATATGTAAATGATGAATTTGTTTGTGATGCTAATGGGAAATACATTCATAATGATATAGTAAAAAAAGAAAATATTACAAATGCTACATTCGCATTGCCTTTAGAAAGAATAGGTTCTAAAACAAATGCTATTGAAGCGATTATTGATAATGTAGAAGTTTCAGAATCTAAAGAAGTAGAAGATGTTTACCATAAGGAAAATTGGAGTGGTGAAACTAATACTGAAACTATTTATAATGATACAGAAGGTAAATTAGAATATGCATTTGATAATAATCAAAATACAATTTGGCATTCTAATTGGCAAGGTGCAACTGATAAATTAAATGGAACAAATTCATTCTATGCAGAATTAAATTTAGGTAAGCCATATAAAATTAATCAATTCTCATTTACACCTAGATTAGGTAATGCTAGTGGTTACGTTACTAAAGCAGATTTATATGTTAAGAATAAAGAATCTGATGAATGGAAGATGGTAGCTGAAAATAAAACTTTTGAAGCAAATTCAAATAAAAAGACATTTACATTTGATGAGCAAGAAGTACAATATATTAAATTTGTAGCTAAAGAATCAAATGATGGTTGGGTAGCAGTATCAGAGTTTGATATTGCAAATAGACCAGAACAAACATTTACTGTACATGTTGATGCAACTAAAGGTGGAACAGTAAGTGGTGGAAAAGAAGCAAAGCAAGGGGAAGAAGTTACTGTTACTGCAACTCCAAATAAAGGATATATATTTGATGGATGGTATCGCTCTACAGGAGATAAGGTTTCTGAAAATAATGAATACACATTTAATGTAGATGGAAATATATCATTAACGGCTAACTTTACTAAAGACGGAGAAGTTGAAGTTAATAAGGAAGAACTTAAAAATCTTTACAATGCAAACAAAGATAGATTAGAAGAGGAATATACACCTGAATCATGGGAAATCTTTAAGACTGCATTAGATAATGCAAAAGTAGTATTAGAAAATGAAGATGCTATACAAGAAGAAGTAAATGAAGCTATTAGCAAATTAAATGATGCAATATCAAAGCTAGTTAATAAGCCGGAAGTTTCTGAAGTTGATAAGTCTAAGCTTGAAGAAATAATAAATAAGGCAGAAGCAATAGACATATCTAAATATACTAAGGAAAGTGTTGATGTGCTTAATGATAAGCTAAAAGAAGCTAAGGATATTTTAAATAATGAGAAAGCTAACCAAGAAGAAGTAAATGAAGCTATTAGCAAATTAAATGATGCAATATCAAAGCTAGTTAATAGGCCAGAAGTTTCTGAAGTTGATAAGTCTAAGCTTGAGGAAGCAATAAATAAGGCAGAAGCAATAGACATATCTAAATATACTAAGAAAAGTGTTGATGTGCTTAATGATAAGCTAAAAGAAGCTAAAGATGTTTTAAGTAATGAGAAAGCTAACCAAGATGACGTAGATAAAGCAGTAAAAGAATTGGAATTAGCTTTAGATAATCTTGAATTAATAGAAGTTGATGACAATAAAGATGATGAAAGTGGTAGTACTGGAAATGATAATAATTCTAATAGATTACCAAGTACAGGAGGAACTTCATCAATGGCTGTTGGAGTAATAGCCTTAATAATTACTGGTACAGGTGTAGTTTTAAGAAGAAAGAGATAGCTAATAGGTTTAAGGATTAATAAAAAGACTTTGAAAAGATAATTTTCAAAGTCTTTTTTATTATAAAATTTACTAAGAATTTAATAACTAGATAAATATATTTTGGGATTAGTATATAAAATATAAGTAAAATAATTGTAGATATTGGATTAGAATTAGTATATTATAAATATAGTATATATACAAAATTAACCATTAATTATCTGAAAGGATGTGATGTTTTATGATGAGTTTAGTAAGAAGTAATAAAAACTATATTGTTGTTAATGGGAAGGTGACTACAGTATAGTAAGTTAAATATCCTTCCCAATATATTTGATCTTGGGAGGAAAAATGAATAATAATAACTTATTAAATTTAGGATTAAATCAAAGATATATTAACGAAGCAAGTATGCATGATAGTAATTTATATATTGCTAGAGTAGCAGTACAATACAAAGATATGTATAAGGTAATAACAGAAGATGGAGAAATACTTGCGAGGGTATCAGGAAAGTTATCATATTCTTCAAATAGTATATTGGATTATCCTGTTGTAGGAGATTGGGTACTATTAGATAGGATAAATAATAGAAATGGAGATGCAATAATTCATAATATATTAAGCAGAAAAAGTTATTTTTCACGAAAAGTTGCAGGAAATAGATATGATAAGCAAATAGTTGCATCTAATATAGATTTTATTTTTATATGTATGTCATTAAATAATGATTTTAATATAAATAGGTTAGAAAGATATATTGCAGTAGCTTGGGATAGCATGGCTACACCAGTCATAATATTGACTAAATCAGATTTATATGAAGACATAAATGACAAGGTAAGCCAAATAGAAGAGGTAGCTATAGGAATAAATATAGTAGTAACATCAAGCATTAATGAAGACGGATATGATGAAATAAGAAAATATATAAAAACTGGAGTAACAATAGCATTTATAGGATCATCAGGAGTAGGGAAGTCAACTCTTATTAATAAGATAATGGATAAAGAAGTTTTAAAAACTAATTCAATTAGTGAAAATGATAAGGGACGACATACTACAACACATAGAGAACTATTTGTTATAGAGTCTGGTGGAGTAATAATTGATACACCTGGAATGAGGGAGCTTGGATTAATATCTTCAGATGTAGATAAGTCTTTTAGTAATATTGAAGATTTAGAAAAGCAATGTAAATTTTCAGATTGTACTCATAAAAATGAACCTAAGTGTGCAGTAAGAGAAGCTATAGAAACTGGAAATTTAGATCCAGAAAGGCTAGAAAGATATAGAAAACTAAAAAGAGAAGAGCAATACAATTTATTAAAATCTAAGCAACAAGAAAAGCAAAAACTAAAAAATATGCATGGAAGTAAAGTTGAAGATAAAAGAAAGAAATATAATTAAAAGAATAATATTGCCCAAAGCCTTTATGAAAGAATTGATTTTAAAGATACAGGAAAAATTATAGAAGATGAATTATTGTTTAAATTAACTATAGATTAAGTTAATTATAAAAGAGAGTAAATATGATATAAGATAAAGTTGTAAAAGGATAGTAAACGCAAAAAGTGGGTACTATCTTTTTTGATATAATGAATTAGAATGCCTAGAAAAGTACTATCTTATAATCTTAAACTTGAAAAAGGATATTATAAGTTTTCTATTATAAGTAGATTAATGAAAATTATGAAAATAAGGTAAACGAACAAAAATAATTAATAAAATAAAATAAAAGAATATAAATGGAACCTTTAAATTAAGATATGCGTCTAATTAAGTGAAGGTAAGTTAACATAGCTATGTTAGATGGGAAGGAGAAATATAATGAATATGTCTAATATTATTCCTATAGGGGTATTCAATAAATATAAAGATGGAAAGCTTAAGAAAAATAATGTTAGATTAGCTATAGAGGGAGATAAGGAAGCATTTAATATATTAGTTCAAGAGAACTTAAAGTCTTTATATATAGTAGCTAGAGGCATGCTAAATAGTGAATATGATATTGAGGATGCTTTTCAAAATACTATACTTAAAGCTTATGAAAAAATTTCGAGTTTAAAAAATGAAGAGTTTTTTAAAACATGGTTAACAAGGATTTTGATAAATGAATGTAATAATATAATAAGAAAAAATAAAAAGGTTACTTATATTGAAGATTCACAAATTAACAATGAGGTTTATGAGGATAAATATAAAAATATAGATTTAATTAGGGCTATTGATTCATTGAGTTCTGATTTAAGAATAACTATGTGGTTATTTTATTTCGATGATATGTCAATAGAAGAAATAAGTAATGCCTTAAAAATTCCTAAAGGAACTATAAAGTCTAGGCTTAATAGAGGTAGAGAAAAAATTTATAATATTATGAGTGAGGGTGATAATCATGAATAATTATGAAAATGATAAATTTAATAAAGTTATTAAAGATAAAGTAAATGATATTAAAATAGATATTCCAGACACATTGAAGAATAATATATTAAAAACTTTAGATGAATTACCTGAAAGAAAAATAAAGAAAAAAAGCAAGCTGAAAAATATATCCAAAGTAGCAGCGATAATTATAGTTGGTATATTAACTTTAAATACATTTATGCCTGCATATGCAGAAAGTCTACCGATTATAGGCGCTACTTTTAAAAGTATAAATGATGCTATAGGTGTTGGAGATCAATATATAAAAGGAGCCAAGGATATAAATATAACAAAAAAATATGAAGATATTACAATGACAATTAAAAATATTTACTATGATGGAGTTGAACTTGCTATAGCATATGAGCTGAAGTCAGAAAGTGGATTTGATGATAAACCTATAATATTTCCTATTATAAAAAGTGGTTTTAAAAATATAAATTATAAAAATGAAGAAAATGATGGTGAGTTCATAGATGAAAATACTTATGTTGGATTAGCATCTTATGCATTTACAGAAAATGAATTATCAGATAAGGCGAAAATAGAATTTATAGTTAATGATTTATATGGAAATTGGGTAGGAAGTTATCCTAAAAAGCTTAAATTTAAGTTTTCTATAGATTCTAAGGATATGGGGAAAGAAGAATATAAAGTAAACAAAGAAATAAAATATGATGATAGTATGTTTAAGATTAATGAGTTAATTACATCAAAATTAAACACTATTATTTATTTAGATACAGATATAGAACTTTTAAAGGATACTGAAAATAATTCAGAAAATTTTTGGGAGAAGTATACATTGAAGTTTTTTATACAGGATGATAAAGGGCTTCCTTTAAGTATGATAGGTGGATCTGGTAGAGGGAAAAATGTAAATGATGAAAGAGTTAAAGGTAATTATTATTGGAGATATGAAGGTATTCCTGAAGAAACAAAATCAATGACTATTATACCTGTTATAAGTAAAAGTGATTATAGCAGAGAGTTAATGATGGAGAAAATAAATAGAAATGGTGAAACAGCTATAAAAATAGGAGATGAACAAGAATATATTATAAAAAACATTGAATTCAAAGAAGATAAAACTGTAATAGAGGTAAAAGTTAAAAAATATATATATAGATTAGAGAATTTAGAAGTTGAAATTTGGGATGAAGATAAAATCAATAAATATAAAAACTCTAATAATGGTCAAGAAGAAGATTGGTATAAAGACACAAAGGATATAGAGATTCTAGAAACTAAATTTAACGGAATTGATGATGGCTATAACTTTACACTAACATTACCAGCATTGGATAAAAATAAAGAGTACTTTATAACTAAGATGAGTAGTGGAGATAAAATATTAGAAGATGAAAAGATAACCATTAATTTAGATAAATAAATTCTACTAATATAAAATAGCATTAAGATAAAAATACTGTATTACAACGCTAAGTAATACAGTATTTTTTTATTGAATTATTTAGTAATAATCCGTAAATTTATATGGTTTTAAAGGCTGTTTTTAGAGATTAAAGGAAAATAACTAAAACACCTTGAAGTACTCCAATAATAGCTCCAAGGACAAGGCCTAAAATTTCAATATGTTTTAGCTCCTTTTTAGCAACCTTAATTATGATATCTTCTAATTTTTCTAAATCTAATTGATTAATTTTTTCTTCAACAATTTCTTGAATATTAACATTTTCTTTAGCCTTATCTAATAGATCAACGCTAATTTCATCAACTGCATTAGGTACTTCTTTATTTAAAATTTCATCAATATAGGGAGTAGCCATCATTCTAAATGGTATAGGAATAATATTAAGCTTTTCATTTATAATGTTTTTAATTTTATCTGTTATGTAAGAATTAAAATTTTCTCCATTTGAATTATTTAAAGCTTGATCTAATATGTCATCCATTGAAAGTAATTCATTAGAAATTACTTCACCAATATTAGCAGCAATTTCGTTTTTTCTTTTAGGAATTAATCCTAATATTTCAATATTTAAAATAGGAATCTTAATAGGTTTAATTGGTCTAAACAAAAGCTTTATTGCCAAGATATTAGTTATCCATCCAATAAGCCCGCCAACAATTGTTAATATTAAAATAGTAATAAAATTATTCATAAGTGCCTCCTAATTATGTAAACTGTAATAGCATAATATTATAAAAATTTATCATTAGATTTAATATAAAGAGTATTTAAATCCATAAATAATTTTATAGGGAATATAGAATTATTTCAATAGAAAATTGACTAATTAGTATAAAATTGTATGAGGAAAATAGAGATCATAAAATTAAGAATAAAGAATTGTAAATAGAAAAAATAATTTTGAAGCTACTTAAATATAATTTATATAAAATAGAAAAAGAGTTGCAATGCAACTCTTTAAAAATCTAGTAATTCATCTAGGCTGAATTATATCCACAATTTTTTAATTCTTTAATTATTAATCTTAAATGAACTCTTTAAAGATACTATCCTATTAAATACTAATTTATCATCAGTAGTGTACTTAGGATCTACATTAAAGAAACCATTTCTTACTAATTGGAATTTATCTTGTGGTTTAGCTATATTAGCAGTAGTATCTTCAATATATCCTTGTAGTACCTCTAATGAATTAGGATTTATTTGTTCTAAGAAGTGCTTACCTTCATTTTCAGGAGCATCATCTAATATTAATGGTTCATAAAGTCTAAATTCAGCAGGCTTAGCAGTTTTTGCATCTACCCAGTGAATAGTTCCTTTAACTTTTCTTCCAGTGAAGCCAGATCCACTCTTAGTTTCAGGATCATAAGTGCAATGTAATTCTACAACATTACCATTTTCATCTTTTATAACATCATTACATTTTATAAAATAAGCACCGATTAATCTTACTTCGTTTCCAGGGAATAGTCTAAAATACTTTTTAACAGGTACTTCCATAAAATCATCTTGTTCTATATATATTTCTCTTGAGAATGGAACTTCTCTTGTACCAGCAGCTTCGTTTTTGGCATTGTTTGGAACTGGTAGCATTTCTGTTTGACCTTCTGGATAGTTAGTGATAACAACCTTTAATGGTTTCATAACAGCCATAGCAGCATTAGCTTTAAGTTGTAAATCTTCTCTTATAAAATACTCAAGCATTTGAGAATCTACAACTGAATTAGCTTTAGAAACACCAATTGCACTACAGAAGTTTCTGATAGCTTCAGGAGTATAGCCCTTTCTTCTTAAACCAGATACTGTTGGCATTCTTGGATCATCCCAACCATCAACTATATTTTCATCTACTAGTTGTTTAAGCTTTCTCTTACTCATAACAGTGTTAGTAATGTTAAGTCTAGCAAATTCTATTTGTCTTGGAGTGCTTTCCATTTCACATTCTCTTACAAACCAATCATAAAGAGGTCTATGATCCTCAAATTCTAAAGTACAAATTGAATGAGTTATACCTTCTATTGCATCTTCAAGTGGATGAGCAAAATCATACATAGGATATATACACCAATTGTCACCAGTATTATGATGAGTAGCATGTGCAATTCTATATATAATAGGATCTCTCATATTTATATTAGGAGAAGTCATATCGATTTTAGCTCTAAATACTTTTTCTCCATCTTTAAATTAACCTTTTTTCATTCTTTCTAATAAATCAAGATTTTCATCAACTGATCTATTTCTATAAGGACTTTCTTTTCCAGGTTCAGTTAAAGTTCCTCTATATTCTTTTATTTCTTCAGCTGTTAAATCACATACATAAGCTAATCCTTTTCTTATTAAAAGTTTTGCTTTATCATACATTATATCAAAGTAGTTTGATGCAAAGTAAATACTATCCCAATCTCCGCCAAGCCACTTAACATCTTCTTTAATAGATTCAACATATTCAGTATCTTCTTTAGTTGGATTTGTATCATCAAATCTTAAGTTGAACTTTCCGTTAAATTCTTTTGCAAGACCTGAATTTAAAACTATTGATTTAGCATGACCTATGTGTAAATACCCATTTGGCTCAGGTGGAAAACGAGTTATAATCTCATTATGTTTTTTGTTTTCTAAATCTTCAATTATTATATTTCTTATAAAATTAGATGAATTAATTTCATTTGACATACGAATACTCTCCTATATAAATTTATCTTTTTATTGCTTATATATTAGTTATATACTATTTTTTACTTTTAAATCAATTTATCATATATATGTTTCAATTAATAATAAAATAATTGAAATTATAAGTGCATTAAAGATTTTATATTTTTAGTTAATTAAGGCATAAAAATTGAAACTATATATAGTATGTAATTTTTATATAAGTTACTTAAATATTAACTTTATTTATATTTTATCAATTACTCAGATATTTTATTAAAAAGTTAAATCTTTACTATAACTTATATATTCGTGATTTTAATAAATTTATGTATATATCTAGATAATAATATGCTAGTTTTACTTCTAATTTTAAACTAAGGATGAAAAAAAATAAAGATATAAGTATGGTAAAAAAGAGTTTTTTATGAGTATTTAACCAAAAAGTTAAAGAATTTATAAGATATATAAATAAAACTGTATTAAAAATAGTATAAAATTATAAAAATAAGATTTTTAATTTATGCAAAATCTTTATTTTTTATAAATATATAGTTAAATAAGCAAATGTAATATATAATTATATTAGGGAAAATATGGTATATTATTTACTAGAAAGAGGGTAGGAAAATGAAAGGAAAATTAAAAAGTTTTTTTGCAGCAATTGGGTATTTATTTGTAACCTTTGGAATTCAATTAATAGTATCAATGATTGGAGGAATATTAGTTGGAGTTATATATGCAATTAAAAACATAGATGAAATATCTACAAATGCTCCAAATGTTGATGAGATAACTAATCAAATGCTAGGAGCAACAAACTATATTTTATTAGCATCGTCAATAATAACAGTATTAGTATTTTTATTAATATATAAGATAAGAAAGAAGAGTTTTAAGGAAGAGTTACAAATAGTTAAAACTGTTAAAATAAATCTTTTAATGGGGGTAACTTTAGGGATAAGTGCATGGTTATTTAACGCTGGTGCATTAAGTCTAGTTCAAGAAGCAGGATTATTTAAAGATCATTTTTCTATTATGGAAAATCTTCTAGCACCATTAAGTGAAGGTAATATATTTATTGCTTTATTAACAGTAGGTATAATAGCACCATTTACAGAAGAGTTTATGTTTAGAGGTGTTATATTTAAGACTTTAAATAAAAATATATCGGTTTTATGGACAATAATTATTCAAGCTTTATTCTTTGGGATTTTCCATGGTAATTTTATTCAAGGTACTTATGCTACATTATTAGGTTTAGTGTTTGGATATATAACATATAAAACAAAATCACTATGGCCAGCTATAATAATGCATATGGTTAATAATAGTATAGCTACTTTATCACCATATATTTTGAAAAATGTTCCATCATTAACAAGTATTCTTATAGGTTTTGTAATAGTTGGAGCTATAGGGATAATAATATCACTTTATTTTGTTAATAAGAAAAATATTAGCTATGAAAGTGATACAATTAATTTTAATGATTATAGAAATTTAAATTAGTGTTTATTAGGAGTTATTTTTAAATAACTCCTTTTATAATTTTATGTCTTAGTTTTGGGATGACTATGTAAGAGGATCAATTTGTGAGTAGAGATCACGTAGTAAACAAATTTATATATGTCTTTTTTTCTTACAAACTATAAATTCGATTTATTATCCTTGAATAATAATAATAAATGTTATAAAATGATACTAAAAGATAATAAGTAATAATAAATAATAATAATAAGCGTGATTAATTTTATGGGTAAAGAGGGTGATTTCTTTGTTTATGGAAGAAAGGCTAGAAGATATATTAGAAATGCTTAAGAGAGATGGGAAAGTAAGAGTAAAGGACTTAAGTGAAAAATTTAATGTTTCTGAAGGTATGATTCGTAAGGATTTAAGTAAGCTTGAACAATATGGAAATATAAAAAGAACATATGGTGGTGCGATTTTAGAAAGAAAAATAATTCATAATGATAACACTACTTCAAGAATAATAAGTAATATAGAAGAAAAAGAAAAAATCGCAAGATTAGTTATGGATGAAATTGAAGAAAATGATGTAATATTTATGGATATTTCAAGTACTAATTACACAGTTGCAACAATGATGACAGGATTTACAAAGAATATAACTTTAATAACAAATATGAATAGAATTGCAATGGCATTTGATTCAATACCTAATGTTGATATAATACAGTTAGGTGGTATGTATAATAAGAAAACAGGTGGAACTGTTGGAGCATTTACCGTTGATGAAATTAAAAAATTTAAAATTGATAAAGCTTTTATTGGAGTTGGCGGAATTAACATAGAAGACAATTTTGTTAGCAACTTTAATCTGGATGAAGTGAGTACAAAAGAAGCAATAATAAAGATGAGTAAAAAGAAGTATTTAATTACTATTAATGATAAATTTTATAATGATGGATCATATAAATTCTGTGAATTAGGAGATGTTAATTATATAATTACAGATAAGAAACCAGAAGAAAGTATAGTCGATGGCTTATCAAAGTATAATGTAAAAGTGATATATTAAATATAATAATTAGGAGTGATCAAGCAGATGATAAAATTTATAGCATCAGATATGGATGGAACATTGCTAAATGAGAATAATGAAATAAATAAGGAGTTTTTTGATATTTTTCATAAGCTTGTTAAAAAGGATATAATATTTGCAGCGGCAAGTGGAAGACAATATTATAACTTATTAAAAAGATTTGAAAAAATAAAAGATAATATGATGTTTATAGCTGAGAATGGAACTTTTGTAGTATATAAAGGTGAAGAAATTCTTGTTAATGCTTTAGATAAAAATGTTGCAATAGAACTTATTAAAATAGGTAGAACTATTGAAAATGCTCATGTGATAGTGTGTGGTAAAAAATCAGCTTATATAGAAAGTAGCGAAGAGAGATTAGTTAAAGAAACAAAGAAATATTATGAGAGATACGAAATAATTGATGATTTAACTAAAGTAGAAGATGATATATTAAAGGTAACAATATGTGATTTTGCAGGATCTGAATTTAATAGCAATAATTACTATAATGAATATAAAGACAAGCTCCAAGTCACAGTATCAGGAGAAATTTGGCTTGATATAACTGCTAAAGGCGTTAATAAAGGAGTTGCAATAAATAAAATTCAAGATATGCTAGATATAGATTATAAAGAAACAATGGTATTTGGAGATTATCTTAATGATTTAGAAATGATGGGTAGTGCTTATTATAGTTTTGCAATGGAAAATGCACATGATGATTTAAAGAAAGTATCAAGATTTATTGCAAGAAGTAATAATGATAATGGCGTAGTAGAAGCTATAAAAGAAGTTGTAGGTATATAAAATTTACACAGGGGCTTTATCAAAATTAATTTTGATATTAGCATATAAAAAGGGAAGTTCTAATTCGAGCTTCCCTTTTTAGGCATATATAGATAATAGACAAAAGCTTATATTTAAGTTTGAAAACGCCTTTAAGTAAGTAAAATCAATGGTTTAAAAGGGGCTCGCGTTTTGGTCTGACCCCTAAAAAGTAGACATTGTTAAAAGGGATATATCATTGTGAATTACAAAAATGGCTTCGATATTTAATTGGAGCCATATTTTTTAACCTTTTTTGAAATCT
>NZ_JAGHFX010000015.1 GCF_017888565.1 Clostridium sp. | reverse complement strand
ATATATGGACATTGATAGGTTTATATCTTTGAATTTTATGTGCTGGGTTATTGCTTTGGGGAATTAAAACAATTTCATTAGGGCAAAAATGAACCTTTTTACAAGTTGCTTCATCATCAATTATAGCAATAATAATATCATTATTACTAACCAAAGTGGTACTTTCTATTAAGAGTAAATCCCCAGGAGAATACAGCTTATCCATACTATCTCCTTTAACCTCAAGAATAAAGTAATCTTTAGAAGGACAGAGTAGTTTAGAAGGTATATTAAAACTATCTAATATTTCTTCATAAGCGTAACAAGGATTACCAGCAGATACATTTCCAATAAGATTTATTGATCTATAATCAATATCACTCTTCTTAGTTTTAAATTTAATAACATTAGGTGAAATTTCATTACTAATTTCTAAATCTTGTTGATTATAAAGATTTATATGCTCAATTAAGCTATCAATTTCTTTAATTTTTTTAGGTATTTCATTATTAAGGAGAGATAAGTATTTCTTTTTCTTCTTCTCCAATTCTAATAAGATATTTTTACGTAAATCTGAATTAATATCTTCAACCTTTTCATTATAATCAATATCATTTAAAAGTTTATTCTGAATATCTTTTAAAAAGTTAGCATTATTACTAAAATTTTCAGTTAAGAGTTTATCTATTTCAACATTAAGGAAATCCGAGATCTTTATTAAAGCATCTATTCCAGGCTCTCTGCGACCACTTTCATAATTAGAGTATGAACTAGGATTTAGTTTTAAGTAATTTGCTATTTCTTTTTGACTGATATTTAGAGAACTTCTTATATATTTTAGATTTTCACAAAAATAATTCTTTTTCAAAAAAATTCCCCCTTTCTATCAATAGCATAATAGTAAAATAGAACAAAAGATAGAAAAAAGCCAAAATGAAAATAATAATAAAAAATATTTTTTTAAAAATACTTTCATATTGACATATAATGTTGATATTGATATTATATTGTTGTAATAAGACAAAAAATGTAAGTATATAATTAAAATTTGTCCAACTAAATGGGTTGGGGAAACTATGTAAAAATTTAGAGGTGTTTTGAGAGAAGCTAAAAGGAAATATTTATAGGAACTGATAATTGGAAAAATGAAAAGAAAAATGTCCCCTGGGGACATGAATTAATAAAGAGATAGATGTAATATAACAAAATATAAAAAAGATGAGTAATAATTTTCATATTACTCATCTTTTTTATTAGGTGAAATTTCATTTGAATATTCTTCAGTATAAAGATTATTTATAAAATCTAAAACAGAATCTATTTCAGATATTTTAACATCTATTTCATCTAATATAGTGTTTTTCTTTTTTTCATAAAAGTTTCTATTTTCTAGAAGTTTCTTTTTTAAGTCAGAATAATTAAATTCATTTAAGTTTAAACTAGTTTCTGGTTCTTCTGTGATAATACTATCTATTTTACTTTTAATAATAGTATTTATTTTGACTTTTAATAGATCGTCAATAGAACAGTTAAATAGTTTTGATAATCTTATTAATATATCTAGTGAAGGTTCATTTATTCCATTTTCATAATTTGAATATCGAGATCTAGTTATTCCAAGAGCATCAGCTATTTCTTGTTGAGTTAAATCGTTATCAACTCTAAGACTTTTTATATTATTTGAAAAAAAATTATTCATATTAATACACCTCATAATTAGTTATACCGTAAAGAAAAATATATTTAAACGCATGATATGAAATATGTCAAAAATATTGACATGTTACGTGTCAAATGATATATTTATTAATATAAAAGAATTAAATTTGTCCAATCAAATGGGTTGGGACAACTATATCTAAAATAAGGGGTGTTCATTTTGGTATTGGATTTGAGAGATAAAATTATGATTGAGAAGTTATATTTAAATGGGATAGATGCTAAAGAAATATCTCGTAGAATTGGAAAGAGTGTTGATGCTATTAGAAAATATATACAGAGAAATTTAAAAGATTTAAAAGGGCAACATGAAGCTGAAAGGATAAGAACAAAAGAAATTTTAAGGAAAACTAAGTGGGAATGTTCGCAACAAATTTCAAATAGGAATTTTGCAAAATTTAATAGATCTATTTATAAGCAAGCAAAAAATGGAGATTTAATATTAGATAGGAAAGTAGCACCAGTAGTTACATTTGATACTCCTACAAGAATTACAAAGTAAAAAAAATTTGCTATAATATTCCTGAAAACAAAGGATAAATAAATTAGATATTGTAGAATTTAGATAAAAAATAGTGTTCCCGAAGGACACCAATTTAGAAGGAGGTAAATTTATGAATTTAGAAAAAATAAAAGAAATGTTAAAAAATAGGAAAGTACAAATAATAGCTGGAACAGTAGCTGGAGTTTTAGTATTAACAGTAGCTGGAACAATGATATTAAATAATAAGAATGTAGAAAGCAAAAATATTGCTATAGAAAAAGACAATGAAAAAGATGTTGATAAAGAAAAGAAGGATGTCAAAGAGCAATTAGAAGAATTAAAAAAGACAGATACATCTAACCTATCAGATGAAGAGAAAAAGGACTTGGAAAATAAGATAGCAGATGCAGAAAAGAAAGTAGCCAATAATGATAATGATAGTTCAAGTGAAGGAGTTACTGCTAATACTTCAAATTCGACATCAAATAGCTCAAGTAATTCATCAAGTGAATCTACTTCTTCATCAAATAATGGGGCAAGTAGTAGTTCTCAAGGTTCAGGAAGTAGTTCATCTTCAAGTAGTAGTTCACAAACTCATACTCATAATTGGAATCCTATAACTGATAAAGTTTACCATGATGAGGTAGGGCATTGGGAAGATGTAGTTGTAACACCAGCTTGGACTGAAAATGTTCCAGTATATGAAGAAAGGGAGTTAAGTATTTGCAATGGTTGTGGGAAAGATATAACAAATGATCCTTGGGGGCATATAGAAGAACAAATGTTACAAGGTAATACATCATGTGGGGGTTATCACTCTCAATGGCAACAAGTTCAAGTAGGTACAAATGCTGTTAATCATCCAGCAGT
>NZ_JAGHFX010000014.1 GCF_017888565.1 Clostridium sp. | reverse complement strand
TCTAATAATATTTATATTTAAATCATTTACTTTTATAATATTGATAATACTATTTTGTTATTTTCTTTATTATTATTCTCTTTATTATTATTTTTTTAATTTATAATCTATCTTAAAGATAATACAAATATTTCTCTTCATTTATATATTTTACTTTCAGTTCATTTTATTTATTATTATATCATCATTTACGAGTATTTTACTTAAGGCTAATTTTGATTTTTTTACATTGCCTTCTTTATATCTATATATGCATTAATTAAAATTTTTAAGGCAAAAAGTACATTTATATTCTCTGTAATCAAAGAAAAAAAGGATTAATGATAATTAGATAATCATTAATCCTTTTTATTATTAGTATAATTTATACTATGTTTTTGGTTTTATTGGTTATTTTATTTGGTTTTCGTATTGTTCAACCATTCTTTTAACCATTTCTCCGCCAACACTTCCGTTTTGTCTTGAAGTAAGGTTTCCCTTATCTGCACTTTCATAGTTGCTTAATCCAACTTCTGTTGCAACTTCATTTTTTAATCTGTTTAATCCTGCTTTTGCTTCTGGTACTAAAGTTCTGTTACTTCTATTATTTGATGCCATATTTAACATCTCCTTTTCATATTATTTTTGTTGACACTATTATATTAACCAGTTTAAAAGTTTATAATCTATAAAAATATTAACGTTTTTAGAATAAGAATCCTCAATTGTATAATTATTCTAATAAATTTCAATTATATTATCTTTTCATTTTTAACACTACCAATAATAATTAGAATTTAAAAAGAACCCTAATTTATAGGGTTCTTTTTAAATTCTAATTATTACTTATTTTCATTGATTATACTTTTCGATTCATTATATGCACAAGTTAACTGATCAACTGAAGGACTATAAGGTTTAATCCAGCCCTTATTAATACTTAACTCTGTAAGAGCTGTATGACCTTCTACCATTTGTCCTAATGAAGCTGAATATATTGCTCTTAATTCAGGTGTGCTACTTGTTAATGCAGAATTAAGATATAAATCTGCAGCTTCTTTAGCTGAAGAAAGCATACTTAAAGCTATGATTTCATCATTCATATCAACATTATTTTTAATTAAGTTGCCAATCATATTTTTCATATATTAATCCTCCTTAACAACAGCTATGTTATTTTCTTTTATAAATTGTTGTATTCCTTTAATTCTTCCTTCTGCTGCTAAAATACTTGCATCTGTTTGTCGTTTCAAGTCATCATCAGATATTAATGTAGATATTGCTCTTTGCATAATTAACCCATCATTTTCCATTTTTAGTATCGCTGCTAAAGATAAATTTTCAATTTCTGAAAGTGTTCTCATTGTATCACCACCTATAATATATTTTCCATTACATATTATGTGTATTAGTGTTGCACATTAATCTTGTTAATGTTTGCCTTATTCTTTTTTATAAATTATATGAATAATAAAAAGAGTATCAATATAATTTTATTGTTGATACTCTTTTTCTAATACGAAACTTTGCTATATTATTCTAAAAAATTATCTTTTCTTAATATTTTTATTAAATAATAGAAAAACTAATTTCTTTCTATTTTAATTATTTGATCATCTAATCTGATATTTTCTGACTTAGAAGTTTCTATATAATAATTTTTATCTATATCAAGTTTATTAAACACATAGGTTACTTCCATATCTAGAATGCCTAATACTTTTTTATCTTCAGAATATATAGGTCTATAATATTCATTTTCAACATCATCTCTTATATAGAAGTTTTCCAATGCCTGATCTCCAGTTACTCTTACTTTAATTATTGTCTTATCTTCTTCATTATTGATGTCTAATATCTCAAATGTTCCAAAATCACCTAAGTCATATTTAGCTTTTTCTATTCTTATTAAATTTTTCGTTATATACTCTTCTTGAGGAATATTTTTGTTTTGAATATTAACATAAGGAACTATATATACATCACTATATTCACTTGGTAATCTATGTCTAAATTCTACTGATCCACTTTGTGAAACAAGTCCCCCTACACCTTTTAATTGACCCTTATTACTATCCCATAATATATAATTTAATGAATGTATTATGAAATTTTCTTCATTTATTTTCATATGCTTCTCCTTTCCGTAAGGTCCTTATACTTATTAATTAGATTAAATTTCATATTTTCTATCATTTTGCCATAAATTTTCTTATATATTGCTTAAACTAAAAATTATAAAGTTTGTCTAACTAATTTTTTATTAATATATATAAAACTTATTTACTCCTCATCTGTATATTTATTATATCAAAGATGATTTTTTTCAAATTTTATTTCCAAATTCATTTTACAATATATTGAATGTAAATATTACAGACTTTAAAACTATTGTGAATTAAAACAACTCATAAATTTGAAATCATAAAAAATAACAGTAAATAGATTTATTTTACACAAACCTATTTACTGTTATTTTAATAACCAACCTATATACTTTTGAACATATATATAAGGAGCTTTAATTAATATATTGGTAATTTCTTTTACTTTCTCAAATAGAACATTTACTATAAAAGTTATAAAATATTATCACAAACAGTTTAAGTCTATTACTATTTTAGTCCCTATGCCTACTTTACTTTCTATATTAATACTTCCACCATGACATTCTATTACCTCTTTTGCTATTGCCATTCCAAGTCCTGAACCCTTAGATTCTGAATTTGTATTTACTCCTCTATAATATCTATTAAAGATATTTTTTATATCTTCTTTTCTTACTCCTTGTCCATTATCTTCTACAATTATATTTATATTATTTTCTTTCTTTAATACAGAAACATCAACAATAGTATCTTTAGAATTATGCTCTAAAGAATTTATTATAAGGTTATTTATTGCTCTTTTTAAATATTTTTTATCACAATTTAATCTTATATTTTCATCATGATAATTAAAATTTATTTCTCTATCACTATACTTACTATTATTTAATAAATCTATTATACTTTCTTGTACTAAATTAATTAAATTCTGTTCTTTAAAATTAATAGGAAGAACTTTATTTTTCAATTTATAAACTAAAGACAAATCATTAACTAGATCCTGAATATAGTTACTGTTATCTAAAATAGCGCTACCATATCTTTTTGCATCATCAATATTTATCTCATATTGATCCCCATTTAAAAGCTCTGCATATCCTTTAATTGAACTCAATGGAGTTTTTAAATCATGACTAATATTAGCTATCCATTCTTCTTTTGCTTTATCTGCTTCTTTTCTCTCTATTTCATTTTCCTTTAAAACAATAGATAAGTTATTAATATTTTTGCTTACCTCTTTAAATAGCCCTTGCTTATTTTTCTTATTTTCATATATTCCATTTTTTAAATCATCTATATCTTCAACAACTGATACCATCGGCT
The DNA here is from genome assembly GCF_017888565.1 of Clostridium sp. GTDB lineage: Bacteria > Bacillota > Clostridia > Clostridiales > Clostridiaceae > Clostridium. The sequence continues at coordinate 56,365 of NZ_JAGHFX010000014.1, read as the reverse complement.
TAACTAACCTTCGACTAAATATATAAGCTACAATAGTCATTAAATTTAATACAAAAATAATGATTGAAATATGATATTTAAAACTTTCCTCTGTAAATGTCATTTTAAATCTAAAAATTTTATCTATTGGAAAACCAACTAATAATGTATAGGTTTCATTTCCTTTTGCTATATTGTTTGTAGAAATAGTAGTAGGTGCCTTACTTCCCCATGGATTTTGTATAAAATCTATTAAATCTGCCGTAAGATAGGTACTTGGCACATTTGTAGGCTTATTTACTTCATATACTTCATTGTTTCCTTTATCTAAAACCTGTATCCATATGTTATTTTCAATTAATTTATTTATATTATTATCTTCTAAATTAAATTCATTACCTCTTTCTAAATCTTCTATATATGGTTCTATAAATTCTGAAGTTCTAAATGATACACTAAAAACTTTTTCTCCAAAGGTTATATTACTATTATAAATTACTAAATTTAACACTGCATAAACTATCATTGTTATATAAAAAACTAATATCATAGATCCTAGTAATTTAATGGTTAATTTTACTTTCATATTAATTAACTAGCTTATAGCCAATCCCCTTCAAAGTTTTTATATGTTTTGGATCACTTGGATTATCTTCTAGCTTTTCTCTTAAATGTCTTATATGAACCATAATTGTATTGTCATACCCATCATATTCATATCCCCAAATTGCCTCACATAATGAGCTTTTACTAAATACCTTATTAATATTTTTAACAAGAAATAAGATTAATGAGTATTCCTTAGCTGTTAGTAATATATTATCTTCACCTTTTTTCACTTCTCCTGTTTCCTCATTAATAGATATATTACCAAAAGTATATAAATTAGTTTTCACTTCACTTACTATGCTTCCTCTTCTTAGTTGAGATTTAACTCTAAGAACAACTTCTTTGATATTAAAAGGCTTAGTTACATAATCATCTCCACCAGCTTCTAATCCTTTAATTTTTTCTTCATCTTCGCCCATTGCAGTTAAAAAGATAATTGGGCATGTAGAAAATTTTCTAATTCTATCACAAACTTTATACCCATCTATATCAGGCAAATTAACATCTAAAATTATAATATCTGGATTTTTTTCTTTAACCTGTAATATTGCATCTATACCATTATCAACTGGATATATTTCTTTAAATCCTTCTTTTATAAATACTTCTTTTAATAATGATAATAGCTCTCTTTCGTCATCTACTAACATTATCTTTTTATTTAATATTTCATCCATAACCATGATGCCAACTCCTTCTTGTTAAATTCTCCAAGTTATCTAATTATAAAACCGATATTCACCTTACATCATACTTGCAATACATTTAGCTTAAAACACTGCATATCAAAAATTCTTTTATAATAATATTCTATTTAAGAAACTACATTTATGAGATGCATTCAAAACTCAGATATAATTGTTGTTTATTCTATCAGTTACATTTTACCATAATTATCTTTTACTTTATATCTGATTTGGTAAACCTTATAAAATCTATAGAAAACATTATAATAGATAACAATATTGATACCACAAGTGTTATATACCTTTCAAAATTACTTATATTCCCTCCAACTATCATCATAGAATATGTCCAAGGAGCATAAACCCAAAATCTACTTTGTGCTATAAATATATTTGTAATTAACATAATAACTCCAGTTGAAATTAATGGTATTATACTTGAAAAATTTCTACCAATTATAAATAGTAAAATTAATATAGGTAATGTTGTTATAAAAATTTGCAAAGCATATGATAACAATTCAAAATTAAAGCTTATAGTCTTATTTAAATAAAATTCAGATAAAACTATACAAGTAAAATATGATAGGATTGAAGTAACTAAAGTAACAATCATTACTTTATATTTAGAAAAATAAATACTACTTTTCTTAACCGGTAAAAGCATCAATTGTTTCCAACCACAATTATCATTTTCTACCTTTGTTATTACACATGCTGTATATATGTTTTGCAGTGGTAAAAGTAATGATAAATAAGCAATTACCGAAAATATAAATATTTCTTCATTAAGACTTATCCCATTCATACTTCCCATGACTTGTATTCTTTTCATAACTATTAGTACTACTGGTATTGGGATAATTAAAGCTAAAAGTAATAAAGAGCTCTTTTTGACTTTTAATAATTCTATTTTTAATAATTCCATTTCTATCCCTCCACCTAATAAATTTTCTTGTTATTAAAATAGGCTTTAATTAATAAAGAACCTATTAATAATATGAATATAGATATAACTAGAACTAAGGCTATTTCATTGTTACCTTGAGTTATTGAAAATAAAGAAAATCCATATGGATTAATATTTTTAATGAAGGAATCGTTATAATAAATATTTGAAGAAACCATACTTAATACTGCTGCTATTCCTAAAGATATAAGTAAATTTTTATTTTTTAAGTTTATAAATAAATGTATAACCATTATTACTAATGATGATATTAACTGTATTGCAAACATAACTATGAAAAACTTCCAAGGTATTGGTTCTTTAAACTTAAATATTATTCCTACTATTATTAAAGAAATAACATTTAATAGTAGCATTAATATAGAATAAAAACTTGCTACTATATATTTTGATATTAAGATACTGCTTCTTTTTATTGGCTGCGTTAATAAAAATATCCATGAATTATTTTTATATTCACTTTCAAATAGTGTAGCTAAAATTAATGCTGCAAACATAGGCATAAAATCATTGAAATATAGTATTCTTTGTTCTTTAATTAAAACTTGCCATGATGTTAAGCCTTTTTCCATAGCTTGAGGCAAGAGCCAACTTTCATATCTTATTAAAAAATCTACACATAAAAGTGCTGCTACACCTAGTGGAATAGCTAATATAAATAAAATTACTAAATTTCTTTTTTCTTTTATAAATTCATTTTTTATTAAAGTCATCAACATAATTAAACCTCCTTAGTTAATCCTAAGAATATTTCCTCTAAGGAGCTTTTTTCTTGTGATAAATAGTTAATTTCATAGCCTGACATAACAAGGTCTCTACAAAGTGTAGATGCAGATACATTATTTCCTTTAACTTTTAGCTTTCCATTTTCCTCTTGAACTCTATATTTCCTAGAAGTAAGTAACTTAAATACTGAATCATTATCTTCATGCTTTTCTAAACCTATTAATACTTCGTTAGTTGAATTTTTCTTTAAATTATCTAGTGATCCTTGATATAATAACTTTCCTTTATTTATTACAGCAACTTCTGTAGCAACTAACTCAATTTCACTTAATATATGACTTGAAATTATTATTGTAATATTTTTTTCCTTAGCTAGATATTTTATTAAGTTCCTTATTTCTATAATTCCTGCTGGATCTAATCCATTAGTTGGTTCATCTAAAATTAAAAGCTTTGGGTTGCCCATAAGAGCTTGTGCTATTCCTAGTCTTTGCTTCATCCCTAATGAGAATTCCCTAACCTTTTTATTTTTAGCATCCCATAGATTTACTAACTTCAACTTTTCTTCTATTTCATTTTTACTTAACCTTAATACTCTTCTTAAAATCTCTAAATTTTCATAAGCTGTTAAATGTCCATAATAGGAAGGACTTTCAACTAAAGCACCTATATCTTTTAATATTTCTTCTCTATTATCTTTAATTGATTTTCCAAAAACACTTATTTCTCCACTATTAGGTTTTATTAATCCTAATATCATTTTGATAGTTGTAGATTTTCCTGCTCCATTTGGACCTAAGAATCCATAAACTTCTCCTTGTCTAACTTTTAAATTTACTTTATCCACACTATTTACATTATTAAATTTTTTAATTAAATTTTCTGTTTTAACAATATATTGGCTCATCTTTACTCTCCTCTTAAACTTTATGAACCAATTATATATTTCCAATCTTAATGACATTTTTAGCTGGCCTTAATTCTACCTTAATTTTTACTCCAGAGGAAATTCCCCTGTGCCCCATAAAACTTTCAATTAATATAGCTTGGCCATATAATATTCATCTACATATTTTCCATCAATTATCATTGAATTCTTTTTAGTCCCTTCTATGACAAATCCATTTTTCTCATATAAATGTTTTGCAACATTATTATGGCAAACTACAGTTAATTCTAATCTTGTAATATCATTTTCTTTTGCCCATATATCTAATTCTGAAAATAATTTTTTACCAATCCCAATACCTCTAAAAGCCTCACGAATACCAACTACAATATAAGCTGTATGCCTTATTCTTTTTGGCACTCCCCTTTGTGCAGAAAGAAAACCTATAATGTTTTCAGTATCATCGGTTGCAACTAAAAGCAAATTGTTTCCTTCAATACATTGATTTATAAGAAGATTAACTTTGCTAACATCATTTGACCTTTCCCCTGGCTCAAGCAACATAAATTTTGTTTCTTTATCAAGTTCTAATAACATTTTTAATAAATTATTTGTATCTTCAGCCTTTACTTTACGAACATTCATTGCATTATTCCCCCTATATAAAACATTTTCCTTATTTTAGCATAAAGCTTAATTTATTAATATATTTTTATTTATGAAACATAATCATACTCTCACTATTCATTAAAAACTTTTCTATAAAATATCTCAAGATACAACAAAAAAATTTTTATCATAAAGTAAATTCACTCTACTTAGATAAAAATTATTAATTAATATTGATTTTCTCTTGAACATAGTTCATAATTAATTCATGCTTATAATATACACTTTAATAAGTATTAATCAAAAGAAGGAGAATTGAATTATGTTTTTAGCACTAAAAGAACTAAAGCACAATAAGGCTAGATTTGGTTTGATAATCGGAATTTTAACTCTTATTATATTTCTAGTACTATTTTTATCAGGTATTGCAAAAGGGTTATCTGCAGCTACTGGCTCTTCAATTGAAAATTCTAAAGCAAATTATTATATTTTAGATGATTCTGCAGATAAATTAATTACTCGTTCTGTTATTGAGAACGATGCTTTAAAGAAATTAAATAGCCTTAATGAATTGATATATTTAAATGAAAATACTACACCTATTAATTTACATACAAGTAATTTCATTATGGATTCCTTAGATAAGAAAATCAATTTAGTTTACTTAGCTATTGAACCATCAGCTTTTCTTATGCCTGAAGTTATTGAAGGAAATACCTTAAATAATGATAGAGAAATAGTTTTAAACAACTCATTTAAAGAAGATGGTATAGAAATTGGAGATAAAATCAAAGATACATCTTCTAATTTAGAATTAACTGTAGTTGGATTTACTAAAAATCAAATGTATGCACATATTTCTGTAGGGGTAATATCTTTAGATACATATAAAGAAATAATGACTTCTGCTACTGGTAGGGATTATAATGATTTTCAAGCATTAGCTATTAATATGGACAAGTCTTCAGAAAATCTAGATTTACTTACTAACCTTGTTAATGATAATTTAGACAAAAAAGTTTTATTAACTAAAAGTGAAGTAATTTCAAATGTTCCTGGACATTCACAAGAACAGGCTACTATTCTTATGATGTTAGTATTTTTATTAATAATATCTTCATTTATAGTTGGAGTATTTTTCTATATAACAACTATGCAAAAGTTACCTGAAATCGGAGTGTTAAAAGCTTTAGGAGCTAAAATGTCAACTTTATCAGTCTCTTTAACATCTCAAGTATTTATGCTTTCAATAATAAGCATGGTCATCGGAAATATATTAACATTTTCTTTAGCCAGTGTATTACCAGCAAGCATGCCTTTTGTATTAAGTTATAAAGATGGAGCTTTAGTTTCACTATTATTTATAGCAATAGCATTATTAAGTAGTCTATTTTCTATAAGAAAAATAAGAAAAGTAGATGCTATTTCTGCAATAGGAGGTAATTATTAATGAAAAAATACGCACTTCAATTAAAAAGTATAACTAAAACATACAAAGATGGCGATACTGAAAATACTGTTTTAAATAATATTTCAATTAATGTTAAACAAGGTGAATTTGTTGCTATTGTTGGCCCTTCTGGCTCTGGTAAAAGTACATTTTTATCTATTGCTGGCGCATTGCTTTCAGCAAGTAGTGGTGAAATAATAATTGGAGATACAAATTTAAGTGAGAAAAATAAAAAGGAATTAGCTGATATAAGAAGAAATCAAATAGGATTTGTTTTTCAATCACATCAACTAATACCTTATTTAACAGTTATTGATCAACTAAAATTAATACCAAAGCTTTCTAAAAATAAAGACAAAAAAGAAGTTAATGATTATGCTAATAAGCTTTTAAAAGATTTTGGACTTGAACATAGACTTAATCACTATCCTTCCAAATTATCTGGTGGTGAAAAGCAAAGAGTTGCAATAGCAAGAGCTTTAATGAATCATCCTGATATAATTTTAGCAGATGAACCAACAGCAAGTTTGGATAGCAATCGAGGTCGTGAAGTTGTTACTATGATTAAAGATGAGATAAAAAAATATAATAAAGCTGCTTTAATGGTAACTCATGATGAGCGTATTCTTGATTTAGTAGATACAATATATAGAATTGAAAATGGGAACATAACTATAGAAAAGAAAATTTAACTTTAAAATGGCTGTTTCACAATAATTGTGTAACAGTCATTTTAAGTCTAGAACTTTAACTTATGTAATTTATAGTAATGATTATAATATAATTTAACAAACATTAAATTTCATAAACGCTATTTTAATCTTGGTATACTACTTCATATTACTAGATTAAATAAAATAGGTTTATTTCTTATAAAAGATTTAACTGTAAAATATACTTTTTTCTAGACCTATCATTTATATAGATATAAATTAATAATTTAAAGATACATATTATATTAAAATTAACCTTATAATTTATTTTAAATATTATTTGCAATATAATCTTGAACTTCATCTACATCAATTTCTAGGACTATTGCCATTTCTTGATATAATTGTTTGCTAGCACTAATCATAATATCTTCGTCTGTTTTGTTAAGTTTTTTACCTATTGAATTTTTTTCATCTTTTTCTAATTTTATTGAATTTATAACCTTTATAAGTTCCTCAGCATTACCTCTTTTTATTATAGCCTTATATTCTTCAACTCTTCTTCTTGAATCTTCGATGTCAACAGTCTCATTTTTTGAAATTTCTTTCAATAAATTCACTATTTCAGCTTTTGTCATAAGATCCCTCATTAATATTCTTTGATTATTTACAGGTGTTTTGATAGTCATCTTTTCATTATAAACTGGTGATAAAATATAATACTCTAACTCTTCATTTCTTAAAGTTACCTGCTCTATATCTGTAACTTTACAAACTCCATTTGAACCATATACAACATAATCATTTATTTTAAACATAAAATAACCCCCTTAAGTGTTTTAATTGTAATTAAAAAAGTAGCTCCTACAGCTAAAAACTTTTAGGAACTACCTGTTGTTATATTTATTATACCACAAATATACTAATATTTCTTCTAATCTTTATAATAATATTAATATTTAACTATTTTCTTATAATAATTCAATTAATTCTCTATTAAAATAGAAATTTAATACATTTTAATTATACTTTACTATTTAATATAACCACATTTCAATTATCTTTGTATAACTTTAGTATAAATATTAGATTTAAAAATTATTAATTTAACTGATAACCTCTTTATTTCCTCTTTGTTATACTAAAAGGTTAAATCAGTTATATTAATATTATCAATTCTGATTTTAAATATTAAATTTCTGATTTTTTATAATATATAAATGTAGTTACTGTGTTTAAAATTATAGTAACTACAACTAGAACTGCTGATACAAGTACCAATGCATCAGTCATATCCATAAGAGCAGACCAATCATTTATTTGAACCAAATGATTGTTATAAATAATCTGTAAAAACAAAGAAATTGTACAAGAACTGATACTAATAATTGAAAGAATAATCCAACTCTTATTTTCATTTTTCTTGTATTGTATAAGACTAATAATTGGAAGTATCCATGCAATTAAACCAAGAAATAAACTAGCAGGATTAAGTAAAATAATCATAATAACACACTCCTTTTTAATTAAGATCTATAAATTCAGTTTTCCATATCCCTGAACTTCCAAAATCGTATTCTAATTTAACAGTATCATTATCTACCCATGTAATTTTATATTGATTATTTGAAAAAGGTCTAAACCCATCATCAGTAGAAACACCTACATTTTCATAGCACTACCTTTCACCTCATATACTTATATATTAATTTATTAATCATAGTAAGTCAATAATATTTTGTTGTTTATCAATAAAGTATTATTGTTAAAAGATGTTGAACAAATTAAAATATTTATTCTTTAAGGTTAAAAGATTATAAAAAAAGTTCTTAAAGATGCTTTTTCCATTCTTTAAGAACTTTTTAATAAAATAAAGCTTACTTGAAATTGAATAAATTTTATATTAAATAAATTTCTGAGACTGTGCCATTTATCTCGTAATAATTCATAGTTGATTTTTCTTTAAATCCACAAGATTTATATAAATTCAATGCATTTTTATTTTTTATCTCAACATCTAAGGCAGCTTTATTTATTCCATCATGCTTTAAATAATTCAAGACTTGCATCAAAACCGCTCTTCCATATCCCTTATTCCTATATTCAGGGATTATTCCAAATCCACTAATAAATGCTGAATTGAACTCCTTACTTACTTTTATTTTACCAATTATTTTGTCATCTACTTGAATTAGATAAGTACTAATGTTATTCTTTTCATCATCTTCTGGTAATATTATCTCATTACAGCCTTCTCCAAAGAAGATTTCATTTAAATTATCTATTTGATCTATATCCTTATTTTTTGCAGTTTTTAATAAAATACCTTTATTTTGTTTATATAAGTCCCAACTATCACATTCCATCCTACACTCTGAAAATGAATAACTAGATTTTGTATTCTTTATGAATTCTGTTGCAGAATTTGACTTTTCATCTCCAAGTAATAAAACCTTATTAAAGTTTCTTCTTTTACATTCCTCAATAGCCATTTCTACAAGCTTAGTAAAAATCTTTCTTCTTCTAAAATCAGGATGAACCATTCCATTAATTTCGGCAATATTTCCGCCAAAACATGAAACTCCCAAATATCCAACTAACTTATCATTGATGTAGTATAAATATTCATTTATGTCATTTGAATCATTTTTATAGTCCTTATTAATTTGTGTCCTATATTCTAATTCTAATTTTAAATTTACTTTATCTTTATTGATACAAATACACTCTAAATCTTTTATCTTTTTATGTTCTTTATCATTTATATATTTTTTTAAGACAATATATTGATCTAAAATTTCATTATTTGTATTAACCATTTATTTCTCCCTCTCCATTTTTCTTATTACAAAATCAATTTCATTAATTAATTAACTAGCTAAAAACTTTCCCATAATGACTGTATTATAATAATTACCATCTTTATGAATACGATAACTTACTAGCAATCCTCCTTCTATAAATCCATATCTTTTATAATTTTCTATGTTTCATTAGTTATTGCTAAATTCTACTTGTAAACTTCATTCTCTACCAGTTGCTTGGTTTAATAATGGATTTAGGTAATCTTGTATTAGCATCACCTTTAGCACTATTAATTTGAGCCTGTGTTATGAAAATGCTGTTACTTAAATTAGCTCCACTTAAATTAGCATCTCTTAAATCAGCTCCAATTAAGTCTGTAAAGCTTAAATCCACTTCTCTTAAATTTGCTGCAATTAGAAAAGCCCCACTTAAATTTACTCCTTTTAAATCCTTCTTTCTAAGATCAGCCCCCATAAGATTTAGAGCTCCACCTAGAGCTTTTTTACCTTTCAAAGAATTTTTTCCATTATTAACTTTTTTCCTTAAGAATTCACTAGTTTGTAAAAGCAAAGTATTAACTCCTATTCTAATTGATGTTAAATCTAAATTTATGATTGATTTTGCTTCTAAATGTGTTAAATTTTCTATTTCATCTATTTTTTTAATCAGCTTGTCTTTATTTATATTATTATTATATTGCAGCCTAATAGCTTCATTAAGATACCAAAGCATTTCATGGAGTTGCTTCATAATAATAAAAACATCAAACATTTCTTTTGAATGCACAGATTTTTCTTTCCAATCATGTCCTGAATAAGTAACTTGAGCTACCTTTTGACCTGCCCCAATGCAATCATATGCTATACAGCCTTTTAAACCTTTCTTATTAAGATCTTTATGAACTTTACATTTAAAATCACCTGCTAAATTTATACAAGGTTTACCTGAGTCCTTATTAACTGGAAATCCATCCATAGCTGAAAAGTATAGTGCAACACAACATAATCCAAAGCATTTTTCACAATTAGGCTGTAGTTCTTTATAATTCATTTTTATCCATCTCACATTCATAAAATATATTATATAAATTATATCATATGCACATTATTATTCAATTTTAGCGATATTTCAAATTAAATCCTAAAATCCATCTTACATATTACTAATTTATTTTTATTAAGAACCATGTTAATTTATATTTTTCAACATATAATCAGAAAACTCTTTAGCTTCCTCTTCATCTACTTTCATTATTTCATTTGTCTTATAACTATACAGAGCCTCATTTATAATTTTATGATAGCATTTATCTAAATTATATAATCCCCATTCTCCACCTTTCTCTTTTGAAAGGATTAAGTTGTCTCTAACATATGCTAGCACTCTACATAAGTTTAGAAGTATATAAACAGGATTATAATAAACTTCAGATTTAGCATCAGATATGTCATTTTTAATACTATCTAGATAATCTTCTCTAGGAATTTCAGCAAACACCTCATTTATGGTCAATCCATATAAAACTACTCCTGAATTTTTTATTATAGTAAAATGTGCAGCTAAATCTTTATCAAACCCACTCATTTTTTTACAATAATCTTTTGAATCACTATTGTACCAATCAAGATGCATATTAGAAAAATGTAATTCATATGGAGTTGGATATATAAAATTAGTGCAATACTCCTTTAAAACCACACTCATTTCTAACCCTTTTGGTGGCGCTTGTTTATTTAACTCTATGGTAAAGTCCATAAATTTTAATTTTATCTCCTCTGTTAATGGTTTATTAACCACAACTATGTAGTCAATATCACTTTTATCCCAATTGAAGCAACCTAATGCAATTGATCCATGTACATAAATACCAACTAAATTATCTCTTAATATCTTTTTATACTCTATAGAAACACTTTTTAAAACATCTTCATAATTCATGCTTTTTACCTTCTTATAAATATTTGTAAAACATATATTTTATCTAGCAATATATTGCTATTTAATTATTTTCTTTAATTAAATCTATATTTAACTCAATTATATTACTAGTATCAATACCATATAATATATCTCCTATATCACCTTCAAGTTTAACCTTTTCAATTCCAAAAGTTTCATTTAAAACTAGTGTAGCAGCTATTTATAAAAGCACCATGAAATCCATGTGCCAACCCCACTGATAACGTTGTCCAATTCTTTAGTTTTATAATTGTAAAAGCATTAATTTCACTTAAGATTTAATCCATTAAAACTTATATTAGTCATCTTCTAACCCAAATTTTTCCAATCTATAATAACCTTCATCATCTAATTCTTTCACATCATTCTTATATTTATATCCCCCATCCTTTTATAAAATTCACACGCGGTAATTGATGCTGGTATTTCTACTCTTTTTGCTCTTATAAAATACTCATCTTTTCTAACGTTTCCATTATTGATTTACCTCTCCCTTTACCATGCAATTCTGGTGTAACAAATATAGTCAATAATATACTTTCATCTTCGCTTCCCCAAAAGCTTGAAATAGCCCCACATCCAACAATATCTGCATCAATATTATCAAATATTCTTATTTTTAAACTCATATTTTAAGCTCTCTCTTCAAATTCACATCTTAAATATATATTTAAATATTCTAAAGATCTATATAGACAAAACTTTTATATAACCTATTTATATTAAATTTTTATAACTTTGTTTCTCTTCTTAATTAAATTCATAGCTATTAATGAAATAATATAGAATAACATTACCCACCATGATATTATTGATAAAGAATGTATTCTTTGCCACTTATAGCCCATTTCATCTGCATATAGTAATTCTCCATATTCTTTGTACCAATCATAAGAAATGCTTTCTTTTGTTATTGTATTATGACTGCTTAACAATTTAATATTATCAGTTTTAATAATAGCAACAGTAGGATCATTACTAAATTTAACTTGAACTGTATAAAACTTTATATATGATAATATAGCAAATATAATAACAATACTTGTTATCAAGCTTACTTTTTTAATCTTTTTCATTTTACTTTGGCTCCATTACTACATCTTAAATTTTGATGTCTTTACCCATTCTTCCAATGCCTTTTTACTAAATATAAATTGTCCAGATATTTGTACACATGGTATTGAATCATCTTTAATAATTACTTGAGTCAATCTTTCTTGGCTTATACCCAAATATTGTGATGCCTCATCCAATGATAAAATGTCTTTTGAATCTAAGTTATTATTATTTTCTTGATTAATTGTATTAGTAATATTAAATAATCCTTGGCTTATCCCATCCCCAATGAATCGTCCATTGTTTTCCATGCCATTAACTATTATTGAAGCACTAATAATAAGTGAAATAGCTAAGCTAAAAATTGAAATTGGTAATAATTTTTCTTTTAACACTTTTATTCCCCCTTAAATTAAATTCTCCTTTAAAGTTTTCAGTAAAGACTTTACTAAAAGCAATTTATACCATTATTTATTTTATATGTAAATAATACCACATACATAATTTATTTATATAGTAAATTTTCATAAAACACATTTAATACTTGTTGGTATATTTATTAACTAGAAATTTTCTTAATCTTATTAAATTAATTCTTAATTTTCTATTGTTTATTTTTTATTCCATATACTTATAAACATATAAAAAGGACCTATGTAAAATTCAATCACATAAATCCTTTTTAAATAAACTTTTTATTGTGTTATATAATATATAAGAAAACTAATTAATTTAATTAAAATAATTTTATAAGTTTTCTATATATGAAGCATACATATATGCTTTTGTAAACTTTCTACTTCCACATTCCATACTTCTAACTTTTCCCATAGTTTTATAATAATCATAATAAGGAACACTATTTACTTTTCCATTAAAGATTTCATATTTTCTTAATGCATTGAACCATGTGTCAACTTCACTTTCGCTTAGCTCATAATATGCTTGTGGCACAAATCCAACTAAATCTTCACAGTTTTCTCCATATAAAAGTTTTATATCCATGCCATTATTTCTACATATCTTAACTGCTTCTTTAACTGTATAGTGTGTATAATAATGCCTTGGATGCAATGTTCCACTAAAGTGAGTTATAACTAAATCCACTTTTTCATCAGTAAAATATTTTACTAGGATATCAATGAATTCATTTTCTGTTGGAAGCTCTTTAGAATTATAACCAAATGACTTGCAATCTGAATTCATTGCTTTTGCAACATTGATATTTTCTTGAATTAGATTCTCAACGTATCTATCGTTTTCTTCCTTTGTAACATTAGTCCCTTCCAATCTTCCTTGTACAACATGGACAAAAGTGCATTTTGCCCCTAATGCTGCATATTTTATAATTAATGGACCTCCCATTAATTCTGCATCTAATGGATGTCCTCCAATACTAATAACTCTCTTAATGTTATTCATCTATTTATCCTCCACTCTTTAATGAATATTCTATATAATTTATTAGGCTAAACTTCATTTTAAATTCTAAATAAGTTAATTGGAATTAAATTCATTTTCAACTTTATCTAAATCTACTCTATTTTCTTAGCATATAAATAGTAACTTCTATATACTTCTACACCATGTTTTTGATAAAATTTCATACCTGCCCCATGAGTCCATAAGAAGTATAAATAATAAAGCTTATTTTGTTTCATGTCATCCATCATTAAATTAAATAAAACTCCACCTATACCACTACTTCTTAAATCTTCCCTTACTCCAAATGGACCAAATCTGCATTCATTACCATCCATTTTCCTCATACAAAAACCTACTACTTTGTCATTCGCATCTAAACTTATCCATATAAGATTTTCAGCCTCATTATTTTGCATAGCCATTAATGCATTTCTTTTCCATCCACCACCAAAATTTTCACCTAAAAATTCTAGCAAATCCATTGAATATTTATAAGCGAATTTCCTAAAGCTATATCCTTGCTTCTCTAATTGATTTTTTCTTTCCTTCACTTTTAATGGTATATTGTAATTCCATAAATTTCTTTGCATACTTACAGCTTCACCAGTTCTTATATAATTTAATTTTTCAAAGAAGCCTATACTTTCTTTATAATTTTCTTGATCTATTCCTGGAAAAAAATAATTAGGACTGTATGCCGCTACAGTTATATTCTTTACTCCGTATTCTTTTAACCTTTCTTCTACTTCCTTTACCATTTCACTTCCTATGCTTTTCTTTCTGAAATCTTCTCTTACAAACAATAGATTTATCCAACCTCTTTCTGGTTCAAGTCCTCTATCTAAATATGGCACTTGCCTTTTTGTTGCTAAGATAAATCCAACAACTTCTTTATTTTCAATTGCTATAAGAGCAAGTTTTCTATTAAAATTTTCATCAAACAAAACTTGTTTTCTGAATTGTTCACATGAAATAATATCGGCTATAAGACATTCATTCCATAGTTTCACTATTGAATTTTCATACTCTTGAGAGTAATTAATTATTTTCATATATTTCCTCAGTCCCCTCTATTTGACTTTCCATTTCTTTTCTTTCCAAAGCCTTAAAAAATGGATAAAATATTAAACCTATAATAAAGTAGTTAGCTAAGCTAAAGAAGAATGCAAAAACACTTCCCCCAGTTCCTAAATATGCTGCTATAGGTGCTGGAACTGTCCAAGTAACTTGAGTTATAATTGGTGGTATCATTGGAATTATTGCTGTGAATACATATGACCAAATCCATAAAAATGAAAACCCAAATACCCAAGGTATAAATAATAATGGATTTAATACAATAGGTAATCCAAACATTACAGGCTCTGCAATGTTAAATATAGTTGCTGGTAATGCTAATTTTCCTAAAGTACTATATCTTTTTACTTTAGAAATTGCTGCTAACACAGCTATTGGTAATACTGATATACGAACAAAATATCCGCACCACTCTGTAGTAAATAAATTAGGTATAACTTCTGATCCTGCTTTAAATGCTTCCATATTTTCTGTTATCATACTTGTCCAAATTGGAGACATGACACTTCCTACAACGTTTGACCCATGTATTCCTGTAAACCATAACACTCTATCCAAAAAGAATGATAGAAACTGTGGTATTGGTCCTTTTCCAGCAGCAACTAGTGGTTCAAAAACAACATTTGTAAGAGCTGGTATATTCCACTTTAATACATGTGACATTACCCATGACATTAGTAACACAACCATTGATGGAATTAATGCAGTAAAAGCATCCAATACCATTGGTGGAACTCCTGCTGGTAGTTTTATTGTAAAGTTTTTATTTATAAGAAATCTATATATTTCAACAGCAATAATTGATATAAATATTGCAGCAAACATTCCTGAACTTCCAAAATTAGTAGTTTCTATAACTAATTTTCCATCCTCTGTATTAAACATTGGAAAAAACATCATAAAACTCAAAAATCCTATCAATGCAGTAACTATTGGCTTTATTTTAGAACCTCTATCTTTGTAATATTCTCCCAAAAAGTATCCTGAAACTATTGAAATGCATACAGCTAAAAGTCCTAAAGATGAATTGACTCCAGCCCATAACTTTCCTGCAAATGGAGCTACTATATTGCTCCAGCCTGGAATAGGTAGTGCAGCGATTAATATTAATAATGAACTAAAAATTAGAATTGGCATTGTGGTCATAAATGTTTTTTGTATAACTTGTAAGTATCTCATTTCTGATATTTTAATAAGAGGTGGTGCAAGACGCTCCTCTATAAAACTAGTTATTTTTTCCATTAATCCATTCTCCTTTAATTCTTACTTATTAAACGTTTACTTGAAGTGTAAAATTTTATATCTATAGCAAAGTTGAAATTTGTTTTACAATTGCTTCGCCATCAATCATCCCATAATGCACCATATCAATTACTTTAACTGGAATATCTCCTGCTACTTTTTGTATTTCTTTTAGCTTATATCTTACTTGTGGACCAAGAAGCACTAAATCAGCTCCCTTAATACTATCTTTCGCATAACTTATGGAGTATGCACTTATGTCATAATCCAAATTATGCTTTTCAGCTGCTAACACCATTTTTGTAACTAATAAACTAGTAGACATACCTGCTGCACAAAGTAATACAATTTTTTTCATCTCAAACCCCTCCTGTAATATATTTACAGTTTTATCATAACACTCTTTTATTTAAAAAGAAATACCTTTTCCCATTTTTTTTGAGAAATTTACCAAATTGATTTTGTATGGTATAATATAACTATGAAATATAAGGAGGATGCACTTATGAATCCAATAGATACTATACTTTTACATGATGATGAATTTACTCAATCTGAAATTAAAATTAAAAATATAATTCTTACAAACCCTGATATAATAGCCTGCTTTCCTTTAGTAACAGCTGCATACAAAATGAATGTATCTAAGTCTGCATTATTGAGATTTTGTCAAAAGTGTGGCTATAAAGGTTTCTCAGAATTTAAATATGAATTATCACGTTATCTTCACTCTGGGAATTTGTCCAACGAAAAATCAATTAATGATTCATCACAGGAAATCCTTAATCGTTTTATAGAAAAGTTAACATTATTAAAAGAAAGTAATTTAGATAATCAACTCGAAACTTTATCACGAGATATATTAAAAGCAAATAAAATTAAAATTTATGGTGTGCATGAAACTGGACTTGCCGCTAGGCATCTTCAATATAGGTTAACAACAATAGGGATAGATTCAGAGAGTATTATAGATAATAGCTTAATTGCTGAAAAAGCATTATTTTCATCACAAAATGATCTAAATATATACTTTTCACTATCAGCTTTAACATCTATAATTGTAGAATCAATAAAAAATTCTATTAGTAATAATAGCAATATTGCATTAATTACTCAAAACAATAAAACAAAGTTTTCTAAGCAAATACCAAATATAATAGTTTTACCATCATTTTCATTAGCTAAGGATAGTTTTTTTATTGATAGCCAAGCTCTAAATTTTGTATTTATCGAATTATTAATCAATAAATTATCTAAACTTCTATAACTTTTAAATATTTACTAAAATCTTAATTCATTCTGATCTGACTAAATATACATAAAAAAGCTACAGAATAGTATTACTTAAATAATTAATTTAAAGTAAAACTATATCTGTAGCCTAAAACTATTCCTTTATTAATCTAAGTCACTCTATGATTCATCATTATCTACTGATTTAGAATCTAATCTATCAAAAATTTTTTCTACAAAGAAACCTATAAGTCCAAATAATGATATTAAAACATATGCTGCTTTTTTATCATTTGATAATATAAAAATCAATACTAGTCCAATAATAAATATAGTTAGATAAATATTTCTCACTTTTATTTCCAAATTATTCCTTGCTAATATAGTACTTTAAAATATCTTTCAGAGTTAGTTATAGGTATTAGTTTATTATCAAATTATCCTTTATACTTATAAGTCATTTACATAATATATTATTCTTTGTAATTTTGAATTGCTAAACTATACTCAAAATCTATAAAATGTTCTTTGGTAAAATTATCATTACTTTTATTTTGTTAATAAAACCCAATATTTTACAGCCATCATTAAGTACTCTGTAAATAATATCATGCAACAATTATACTAGACTGTATTTTAAATTGTCATTATCTGTATTATCTTCTATATGATATACTTATTGTATTAAATATAGATTTATCGAAGTGATATAGGTGTATTGTTCATATTGTAATAAAGATATGAAAAAAGGAGTCATTGTATCTACTAAAAGTGGTTTTGATTTTATTTCAGAGGAAGCTAGGAGCAAATCTTATTTTTTTCCCGAAAGAATTAATTTAAAAAGTGTATTGGATAAAGAGTTAGTTGCTTATTACTGTGATTACTGCCTTAAAATTATAATTGATGTTAAGTAAATTTAGTGTATAAGAATAGCCTCTTAAAATCTCATTGGCTATTAAATAATTTATTTTATATTATATTTGAATTGCACACTAAAAATACCGCATATTCAATTTTGAATAATACGGTATTTTTATTATTATATTTTTAAATTTTAATAATGTTACATGGGTCTACATTTAATTCCATAACCGCCTCTACCACCATTATAGCGTAATATCTCATAAAGTTTTCCATCTAATTTCACTTGCATATTATTATCTTCATTATTTTCTAGGAACTCATAATCAATCTTTTCTTTTAAACAATAATTAGCAATGGCATCCTTTGTAATACTAACTGTTGGATAAACAGTGTAGTCTTCATATGGAATATCAATACTTACTTTTAGCATGTTCTTTAAAATATCTCCCATAAAATCCCTCCAAATAATTTATTGAATCTATTCTTCTTTAGATTCTAATTTGATTATACAATAAAATTTCGCTATTGTGAAATTTTATCATAATCGTTATTTTATTGTATAATTTTTATACCGTACTATTCAATTTTCAAAGATCTGTTTCTATTAATTGGTTCGCAATATGTTCAAACTACGTACTATATTTGAATTGCACACTAAAAAATACCGCATATTCTATTGAATAATACGGTATTAACTTTAACTTATATTTAATTTTCTCTTCATAATGAAGAAAAACTACTCTTCTATCTTAAAATGTTAGGTAGAAGCTCCCCTTTAATATTTATCCATTTAAAGTCTTCTTCATTAAATTCTACTCTAATTAAGTCTTCCTCAAAGATTGTGACCTTACTAGCTCTATCTTCTATATCTAAAAGCTTTTCTCCTTTTTCATTTAATATAGCGTACTTCCCATCATTTTTTTTAACAACTACTTTTTTGAATTCTTCATAGCCAAGTACCTCTACATAAATATCATTAGATAATATATTTCCTTTATCATCAATTAAACTTCCATTAATTTCTCTTTCCTTATCACTTGCAATAAATAAATCCAACCCTATTGGTATTAAAGTTTTACATTTTGCTAATATACTACCTTTTAAGTCTAATAACAAAAACATATCTTCATTAGTTGCTATTATACTATCATTATATAAGCTCATACCAGTATAATTATTATCAATGAAAACTTCTCCATTTTCACTTATAACCTTATATTTATCATCTTCTTTTATTATCATATATTTTTCGCCATCAATTTCATAGCTTAGTTTTTCTTCCTCTATATATTCTCCTTCTTTATTTATAAACTTTTTCTCATTATTTATTTCTACCTGCGCGTTACCATCACTAAAGGAAGAAGCAGAGTCAAATTGAAATGGTATTATAGTATTTCCTTCTACATCAATATATCCCCATTTATTATCTTTAAGAACAGCTATTAATCCTTCTCTCCCTGGATAAATGTTATCATATAAAAAGTCAGTTAACTGATTTCCTTTACTATCAAAAAAGCCTATCTTTCCGTCAAAATTTTCTACTTCAAAAATCTCCCTTTCATCTTCTCTTATTGAATGTGCTATTTGTACTCTTTCATATTTTATTGGTACTAACTCTCTACCTTTTAAGTTAACTAAACCACTTTTATCTTCTTTTTTTACAATAAGAGAATCTTCTACTTGAAATATATAATCATAAATTATATCTAATACTACATTCCCATCCTTATCAAAAACACCTTGTTTATTATTTGAAGTAACAATTATATTACCTTCATTATTTATTTCAATCTTATCATATACTGCTTCTAGTACTCATTCACCTTCTAAATTAACTACACCGTACTTAGTAGAGGTATAATCCTGAAAAAAAATCAAATCATATTGTGGCAATGATACTACTTTGTACTCACCAAAAGGCAGATACTCTTTACCACTCTTATCTATAATAGTTACAGTTTCGTTTTCATCATAAGCTTGTGCATAACCACTTGATAGATATTGAAAATCTGTAGCTGATGTATATTTAGGTTCTATAATTACCTCGCCCTTGCCATCCATATATCCATAAAGTCCTGTTTCCTCATCTTTAAACCTATAGCATCCAATAGGCTCAAATTTCGTTACTTGTTCTGTTGCTTCATTATAATTTCGAGTATTTTTCTCTTCTTTCTTATAACAACCTGTAGCCAATACAGCTACTAAGATTAGTCCTAGTATAAAGATTTTTTTCATGTTCTTCCCCTCATAATATATTTCAAATATTTTGTACACCTAATATTTTATTATAGATTTTATTCTTATTTATTAAACTACCGATCATATTTAATCACGTCATAAAATCAAATTACAATCTAAGTATAGCATATTTTGTAAATACCGTACTATTTAATTCTAAAAGAACAAAATTCATTAATCAATTCTTAATATGCTTAAATTACGTACTATTTTTGAATTGCGCACTAAAAAATACCGCATATTAATTTTCAATAGTACGGTATTTCTATAATATATTTTAAAGTTATTCTCTTTTTGGGCTTAACTTCAGTACTTTTTTACTAACATTTATAAGTATTATTATATATAGAGGTATCATTATAAATGACATATTAAATAAATTTAATATGTATATACAATCAAAAATGGGCACAAATGGTAATATTACAACATTGCTTAATATCAAAATACTATATGGAAATATTATATCTGGTGTACTTTGAATATATGATGAATAAAAATAATCTTTATCAATAATAAGTATTATAAATATTCCTAAAATAATTAATAAATACTTCATAACACTATTTTCTTTAACTTTAAATTGATTAATTAAAATTAAAAATAGTATTGTATTAACTAATAATATTACCCATGAAAATTCATTAACATATCTATATGGTTTTTCAGTTATTACACTTATACCTAATGTTGAAATAAATAATATTATATGTATTATTATTAATTTGTATCTATCTTTCATTTTCTTATCCTCTCATTTTATATAGTAATATATATTATAAATAAATTATAACATATACTTCCAATACCGTACTATTCAATTTTCTAAGATCATTTAGTGCGCAATAATTTCAAATTGCTTATTATAATTAAACTTAAAACTAAAAAATACCGCATATTCTTTTTGAATAACACAGTATCTTTAGCACTTCAATATTTAATTTTAATTCGTAATATTCATTCTTTATTTAGTTATCCTACTTCACCTTAAAAAAGCAGCAAAATTATTCACCATTTAGAACCCTCTTTAGGCTTACATCTATTGCCTCAGAATCTTCAGGATGTCCTATAAGCAATTCAGTTGACTTCATAATAGCAGCAGACTCTGGGGTTTGTACAGATTGTTTTACTGAAGGATCATCAATAGAATCAATGTAATCAATTTGCTTCTGCCAAGCTTCTTTTATTAAGTCATAGTATTCTTTTTCAATTAATTCTGATTGCGTGTCTTGTTGTGTATCTGGTTGAATGTCTTGTTGTTTATTTTTTAGTGCACCCTCATCCGTTTGTTTACTTACTACTGAATTTTCAACAGAAGGAGATGTAGTTTTTTCACTTTCTTTTACTGAGCTTTGAGTGCTGGTAACAAATTGGCTTGTACTTAATTCAGAAGAATTATTTTCTCCTACTGAATTATTTTTCTGTCCACATGCGACAAGTGACAGAGATAATAACAATAATCCTAATTTCAAAAATAGCTTTTTATTCATTTTATATCTCCTTGCAAAATGGATTTTGAACAATACAATATTATTAGCATTTCAATATTTAATTTTATTTCCGTAATATATTAATTTAAATCATAATATCATGTAATATCTTTTCTGATATCAAATAATTTAAATATATAAGAACCGAAAATTATCCATATCGAGATCTCTATTAATATATTAGCCTCTATTATTGCTCCAAATATCAATGTAATCCTAAATATTAATTTAATTATTAAAATTTCATATTCTAATCTTATTCTATCCTTAATACTCTTAGCTTTTATTAAATATTCTTATTATAAAACAATTTAAATATAATTATAACATATTTTGTAAAGACTGTAATATACAACTGTCAGAGATTAAATTATTATTGACTAACAACAACTTCCAATTTAATACATATAATAAGTGTAAAGTTTTATAAATATAAGTCAGAAAACTATAAATACTTTCGTTCTTTAAATACAAAGTTTTTAACTTTTTAATACTTTATTCAATTTTACAGCTAAGTAAGAACTTAAAAAACACTTAAATATATCTCCAACTACAAATGGAAATACTGATAACGATAATGAAGACATAATGCTTATTTTTTGTATTATACTCATATATATTGATCCAAAACCATATAATACAATCATTCCAATAAATACTGTTACAAATAAATATCTTTTAAAGCTATTGTTCTTACCTTTTAAGTAGCTCATAAATGGAGCTATAACTAAAAATCCTAATATGAATCCACCTGTTGGTCCAAGAACTCTTCCAAATCCACTTGTTCCTCCTGAAAAAACAGGTAATCCAAAGGCGCCTAAAAATATATATAATAAAACAACTATAAATGATTGCTTAGGTGTAAGCATTAAGGCTACTAAATTAATTGCAATTGTTTGTGCAGTTATCATTGTAGGCGTAAATGGTAATGGAAAGGAAATATAAGCTGATATACAAATTATAGCTATACAAATTGACATCTTTGTTAAGTCTTTTATTTTCATATTAATCCCCCGTTTTTATTAATTCTATGATATTACATTCAAAACATAATATATTGTTTAACTTTTTATTTTTTTAATTACTTATTTTAGTTAATGATTTTGCAAAATCTTTTATAAAATAATCTAACATATTCTATATAATACTTTTTATTTTTATAATAGTCAACCTATTTTCTATTTTAAGGTGACAATAATTATGTTATAATATACTAATAAAATAACAATACTGAAAATAAAATAGGTGAAAACATGAGTGTAAAAGATAAGACTTTAAGTGTACTTGAAAATAATAAAGGAGATTATATATCTGGTGCTGATCTTGCTAAAAAGCTTTCAGTTAGTAGAAATGCTATTTGGAAAGCAATTAAATCATTACAAAATGAAGGATATAATATTTATGCTGTAACTAACAAAGGCTATTGCCTTTCTACTAATACAGATATTTTATCATCACAAAGTATTTCTAAATACTTGAATAAAAAAAATAACAATTTCAATATTAATGTTTATAAAACAATTAATTCAACTAATAGTGCAATAAAGGAACTTGCAATTAATGGAGAAAAAGAAGGCACTGTAATTATTTCAGAAGAACAAACTGAAGGTAGGGGAAGATTTGGTAGAAAGTTTCACTCTCCTAAAGGTACAGGAATTTATATGAGTATTCTTTTACGTCCCCAAATGCATGCTTCAAAGGCATTCCTTATTACTGCGGCTACTGCTGTTGCTGTTGCTGAAGCTATAGAAACAGTTTCTGATAAGGAAGCTAAAATAAAATGGGTTAATGATATATATTGTGATAATAAAAAAGTATGTGGGATATTAACAGAAGCATCTTTTGATTTTGAAAGCGGTATAATTGATTATGCTGTTTTAGGTATTGGTATTAATGTAAGAACACCTAAAAATGGATTTTCAAAAGAAATCAAAGATGTGGCAACTGGTATTTTTGAATACAAAGCTTCTGCTCCCATTGATATTAGAAGTAAACTTATAGCTGAACTTTTAGAACGCTTTTGGAGTTACTATAAACATATTGAGGATAAATCCTTCTTAGAATCTTATAAAAGAAGATCTCTATTAATTAATAAGGATGTAAATATACTTTCTAATAAATCTTCTGAAAAAGCTACAGTTCTCGAAATTGATGATGAATGCAGGCTTAAAGTTAAAATGGAAGATGGATCTATCAGGTTATTATCTTCTGGTGAAGTAAGTATTAGAATATAAAAAATATGTACTATATTGAATAATACAATTTAATATAGTACATACCTTTATTATACTATTCATAGAATATTTTTTTGGAATATTCTTTTATTCTAGTTTCCTAGCATATCATTAAATAATTGCCATTCATTATTATTAAAAAATACTTGAGGATTTAAATTCATTTTCCTTGAGAAAGTTATTATTGCCTTAAAAACTTTTGTTATAAAATAAAATTCCTCTAATTCACTTTTATTAATTTTATCGTCACAAAGAAACTTAATTTCTAAACATTTATTATGAATATCAACTAATATATCATTAATATACTGTAACTCCTTCATTCCCTTTACATTATATCCTTCTTTTGCAACTCTAGTACATTTTATATCTAATTTATCACTTATAATTAAAGCTAATGCAATTATATTATCACTATTAAATCCGTCACTATGAATTTTTATTGCTTCTAAAACTAAATCCTTATTTTTTAGTATAATATTATTATTTTCAATATAATCTTTTGCAAAATTATAGCTTCTTAAAGAATGATTATTTTTTCCTTCTATTGCACCAGTATCATGTAAAATGGCTGCTATTTTTGCTTCTTCTATAAACTTTTCATCGTATCCTAATTTCTTCAATAAATCTTCCACTAATTTAGCAACATTTTTAACATGCTCTAAATTATGATGTGCCCACCCTTTATCTAAATCTTCAAACTCGGATATTTTATTATAAAGTTCAATTATTGTCTTATCATTTTCTATTTTTTTAAATTGGTTCATCCTATTCCCCTTTTATATAATTTTATATTTGCATTTTTCTAGTATATCCTTTAAATATTCTCTTTTGAATCCATTATGCCCACAAAACCCTTTTTCATTTTTATGAAAACTACCATCTTCTTCATCTAAATCTATAATAATTAAATATCCATCTTTTTTAAGAAGCTTATATAATCTTTTCAATTTATCTTCAACATTGCTAATATGATGAAATACCATGTAGCAACTTCATCAAAATACATAACTTTTCTCCACTCTAATTTTGTTATTTCTTTAATCTCATTCTCTAGTTAATGTAACTTAAAAGATCCTCTTATATCATGCAATCTATATTTAAAATAAAATTTACATCTAATCTTAAGAAATATTAAAAAACATACTATTTATAGACAATACAATTATTAATGTTGTAAATATTAAAGATAATATAACTCCTAGGTTAGCGCCAAAATTATTTTTAAATTTACCACCTATAACTATCGATACTATAAATAAAATTATTGAAACTATCATTGTTGGAAATGATACTCCAATGGCATGAAGTATTTCTTCACCTATAGAATTGCTCCCTAAATAAGTAAATGAAAAGGCTATTCCAAATATACTCAATATTAATGATATAGTACCAATACCTGCTCTTTTAATACTCATTGTTTCTTTCATAATTTAAAGCCCCTTTTAAATTTACTTTTCAACTTAATATATCCACTTCTCTTACTTTTCAATATATCATAAGATCAAACTCTATGACATCAACATGAGATCTTCTTTTAAAGGAACTAACTTTTCTAAACCCTGCCCTTTGATATACTTTTATTGCTCGTTTATTAAAAGTAGCTACAGTTAAACGAAATTCTTTTGCATAGAATTCATTTCTAGCAAAATCTAGCCCTATTTTTAAAAACTCTTCACCCAATCCTTGTCCACAAAACTCTGGATTTATTCCTATCCCTATATCCATAATATCTTTATTGTCATAAACACCATATTTATGGCCAATCTGAACTTGTGCTGACCTACCAAAGCAATAGTACCCAACTATATAACATTTACTATCTAAAGCTGAATAATAATCTCCATTAAGAAGTTCTTTTATACAATCATTATTTCCATTCAAGCTATAAATTGAATATGGCTCATTATAAACCCATTTTGATATTTGCCTTGCTTCATTATCAGTAACTTGCTTTATTTCTATATTCATATATAATCCTCACTTAAGAATTTTATAAAATTCTCTCTTATACAAGAGAATATTTCTGCAACTGGTAATGTAACCATTCCTAATTTAATCATTTCCTCTAGTTTATTTAGCTATACCCACTTTGCATCTATAATTTCTTCATTTTGCATTATTAAATCGTCTATTTTAATATTTTTTCTAACTATATATGTATCAACAAATGCTATTTTCTCTTTTTTATTATGAATTTTATTTAATGGTTATTTTTCTCATCAAACAAATCCCATAGCTCCATTAGTTTCTCCTCCACCTCTAGCACTTCTGTAGTTGCTTTAAATAATTATTAGTAACTACAGGAGTGCCTTGATGAAAAATTATTTTCCAATTTCCATTAATACATTTCCATATTGAACTACGAATTGAAGGCTTTTCATCATTATTTACTCCATGTTTTTTTAGAACCATATAAGTTGCTAACACGCAATCTTCAGATAACTGATTCAAATTAAAATTACTAATTTCAAAGAATATATTTTCTTCATAAAAGATATCGCTAGCTTTATATTTATATATTTCTCCAGTGCTACAAAACTCAATAAAATCTTCTGATAGTAATTCTCTTATTCTTTCTTTATCTTTTCTAACTTCTGGTTTCAGCAATTCTTTTTCTCTCTCAAGTATAAAATATTCAATATTGTTCATACTAAGCCCTTCAAAGCTTCATTTAATCCCTAATATTTTATAAGAATTATAATTACTGACCTTTAGCAAAATACTCTGATCTTAAAATATTATAGTAAAGTATATCAACCTCTTTATTATCTAGTAATTTCAATTTTTCTTTTCTAGTAAATCTATATTTAAACCCACACTTTTCATTTACTCTTTTGGAATTATTATTAAAATCATAGTGACCACACCAAATTAAATCTAAATTTAATTTATTAAAGCCATAATTAACCAAGTAATTCACTGCTTCAGGAATATAACCCTTTCCCCAATATTTAGGATTTAAAACATAACCTATTTCTTTTTGAGCTAAATTAGGCAAATTTAAATCTGGCTTTCTCCTATGCAGCCCAATGCCTCCAATAACTTTATTTTCTGATTTTAAAACTATAGCATAAGTCTCATTATTACGTATAAACATTTTAATTTTTTCTCTACTTTCATTTTCATCTTTGTGCGGTGGCCAACCCGCATTTGGTCCTACTAAATTACTTTTAGCATATTCATATAAATCTGCACTATCACTTTCCTTCCACTGTCTTAATATCAATCTATTGGTTGTCAATTTTTCCATTTAATATTCCCCTTTTATTTAATATTAAATAATAATCTTATAGAGTATATCCATTCTTTTGCTGAAATAAAGTATTCTGCATCAAAAGAATACTACTATTTTCATTCTTTTCATCATCTATGTATTTTCTAATTATTCCCACCTTATATTATAGAATATTTCTAATATTTTGTAATCTGATATTATTAAAAATTCATTTTTTTATATAAAATTTATATTAACGAAATTCTTTATATATTTTTTAATAATTTATTATAATCATTTATCTATAGTGTTTAAAAACAATTTAACTAACAAAAAAACATCGTAAAATTTACTTATAAATAATACGATGTTTTTTATTGCTATATTCTTTTTTATTTTTCTTTTAATTTATCATGAACATTTATAAAATTCTTTATGCTAAATCTTTTCATCTTTCTTTTTTTATTTTTAAGCTCCAATTAGCTCCCTTACAAAACTATTATTAGGATTTTCTACTATTTCTTTTGGAGAGCCAGATTGCATAACTTTTCCTTTATCCATAACTAATACTCTTGTTCCAAGTTTTAAAGCCTCTCTAATGTCATGAGTTATAAAAATGATGGTAACACCTAATGCTTTATGAATTTTAATTATTTCTTCTTGAAGCATTTTTCTAGTAATTTCATCAACTGCTCCAAAGGGTTCATCCATGAGTAATATATGAGGTGACGCAGCTAGCGCTCTTGCTATTCCAACTCTTTGCTTTTGACCTCCAGAAAGTTCTGAAGGGTATCTTTTAAGTATATCTTCATTCATACCAACAAGGTTAATTAATTCTTTAACTTTATTTTTAATAGCTAATTTATCTCTTCCATTAATTAAATTAGGTACATATGCAATATTATTCTCAATGCTCATATGTGGAAATAATCCAATTCCTTGAATTGAATATCCAATTTTTCTTCTTAATTCAATTTGATTTACTTCTGCTATATTTTTTCCTTCAATATAAATATTTCCGCTGTCTGGTTTTAATAATCCGTTAATTAATTTAAGTATTGTAGTTTTCCCACATCCAGAACTACCTATTATAGTTAAAAACTCTCCTTTATTTATTTCTAAATTAAAGTTATCTAATATTAAATCATTGTTATATGATTTCGATACGTCATTTAAACTTATTATTATTTCATTTTGCATATTATTGCTCCCTTACCCTAATTATCTAATAATCCTTTAGATATTAAAAACTCCTTGGCTACATCTCTTTCATTGCTACCATTACTTTCGACTTCATAATTTAATTTTGCCATTTCACTATCATTAATTATGTTATCCATCTTTAATAATACATCTTTAAGCTCTGGATTTTTCTCCAATGTATCATTTCTTACTACAGTTCCACAATAATATGTTGGATAAAATTTCTTATCATCTTCTAATACAACTACATCTGAAACTGATAACTGCCCATCAGTTGTAAAAATATTCATTACATCAATTTCTTTAGAATTTATAGCTTGATATTTAAGTCCTATGTCTAAATCTGAAGTACTTTTAAAATTTAAACCGTAAGTTTTGCTTAACGCATCATAACCATCCTCTCTTTCGTAAAAATCATATTCTGCTCCAAAATTAAGTTCTGATGCATGTTCAGCTAAATCTGAATACGTCTTAATACCATATTTATCTGCAATCTCTTTTCTAACAACAAGTCCATAAGTATTATTAAAACCGTACATTCCAACCCATTCTAATGCATATTCACTTTCGTATTGATTAAATAGTTCCTCTTCATTAACTATACCTTCTTCTTTTAAAACAAAGTTCCATCCAGTTCCTGTGTATTCTGGATATAAATCAAACTCGCCTTTTAATATAGCTGGTTGTATATTACTAGTTCCTCCCCCTACTCCATGAGTAATTTCTACATCTAAATCAGTATTTTCTTTAATCAGTAATCCTAACATTTCACCTAAAATTAATTGCTCTGTCATAGGCTTAGTTGCTATTTTTACTGTTTCTCCTTTTTTAGAACAACCAATCATAGAAATTGTTATTATAGTAAGCACTACTGAAAGTCCTTTTGTTATATATTTTTTAAACTTTTTCATTATTCTAACCTCCACTTTTTCTTAATAAGCTTCTCAATTGTCCCAATAATAAAATCAACAACTAAAGCTAAAATAGCAATTAGTAAGCTTCCTGCGATAGTCATTGCTGCATTATTGGTTGTAATACCTCTATAAATTGCAACTCCAAGTCCACCTGCTCCAATAAATGATGCAATACCTGTAAGTGCAATTGTCATAATTGTCATATTCCTAAGTCCTGCAACAATTATAGGTGTTGCTAATGATAATTTAACCTTATATAATATTTGAAATTGCGTGCTTCCCATCCCTTTTGCTGCTTCTGTTATAGAATTATCTATACTTTTTATACCAGTATATGTATTCCTCACCATAGGTAATAGTGCATATACTGTAAGGGCTATTATGGCTGTTGTATCGCCAATCCCTGAAAATGGAATCAAAAATCCTAATAAAGATATTGATGGAATTGTATATATAAAGTTAGTTAACCCTAAAACAATTGGTGCTGATCTATTGTACTCACTAATTAATACTCCTAAAACTAATCCTAATATGGAAGCAATTAAAATAGAAATAGCTGCTATTTGCAAATGCTTCATTGTTAGCTCTATGAAAAAATCATATCTACTTATTAATAATTCAAAAACTTTACTAAACATCCTTACTCCTAACTATTATTTATTAATATATTATCTTCACTCTTCCTGCTTGACTTGCTTTTTCTACTTGTAATTTATAATCATAATTTCCAAGTGTAGTATGATATTTTGAAATGTAAATTTCATCGATTTATTCTCCTTATACTCCAATTATTGTAAATACCAAAATATTCACATACATCTAACTACTATTAATAATTTAATATAATATTTTCTCTTAAAATGTATTAATCTCTTTTAACCTTTCTAAATTTTATGTCATCTTTTAATAATAGCTTTATTTAATACAATATGAGATAAAAATAATACTTATAACTTTATACTATTATTTTTATTGCTCCTTGTTAAAACTTTACTCATTTTGATTAAGTTAATTCTATAAATAAATATATGAATTTTAAATAATACTTAGATGTTTTGCATACATCTTTTGATAGTAATTTATCTGTAAGCTTGTAGAAAAGATAATAAAAAAAAACGCATATTCACCTTAGAATAATACGTTTTTTTATAAATATATTTTTAATTATATAATTAGCTACTTTTGTATCCTTTAACCTTGTAATCCATTTTCTTGACGTTCCATGTTTTCAATAACAACATCATATATATCTCCTAGAGAAGCACAATATTCAAGTACTTTCCATGGTGTATTAGTATGAAAGTGAACCTTTATTAAGTCTTCATCCCCAACTGCAAGTAAACAATCGCCTTCAATATTTTTAGTTATATATTCATTAATAGCATCTTCTGAAAGATCATTACCTTCAATTAATAATTGGGTATCAAATTTATATTCAAGCATAACTCATTCTCCTTTTTTATTTCAATTTCTATATTAGTTAAATAAAATTAATTCAACTTAATAATATTATGAATAGATTATAGCATATTTTACATTTTATATAAATTTAAAAGAGTATCTTAAAATACTATTTATATTTTATTTCTTTCAAGTGCTGAAAGTGTATTCCTATATGCCCAACTCCAAGAATTATTGTAGATATAATCATCCAAATTACCTTTCCATATATCCCTAATAATAAAAATGCTATAACGGGAAGGGTTGCTCCTGGAACTGGAATGTAACAGAAACTACGATAGAAATTTTTTAAAGTAGGCTTCCCTTTAATATATCTAATCCAATACATCTCGTATATAATCATTAAAATAAACGATGCAATTAACCATATACTCCATAGAGAAAAAGTAGTAATATTGAAATCTAAAAAAATCAAAGCACAGCATGTTACAGCTACTTGTCCAACACGTTCAAATATGAGCAATATTTTATTTTCATTGCTATAATCATAATTCTCTGACTGATGCTTTGTCCAGATAATATTAGGGATAAATAGCATCAACAAATAAATTAATCCTATATATGAAAATCCTATATGTCCTAACATAGATTTTCCTCCAAAATTTAACTTATATATCTTAATTAATTATAATATATTTTTCAAATTACATATACTTATATAACTATGTATCTATATCTAATTAGAAATTATAACCCATATCATTATTAATATAATTACACTGCTTATTCTATTTACAACAAGATAAGTATCACTTGGTTCTACATCTTTATATTTCCAGCCTTCTGACATTTTCCATGATAGTCTAGGGTTAAATATATTTATTAGTAGTATAATACTAGCAATTATTTTTATAAACATAATTCCTCTCCTTTTCACTTAATAAAATAGCTTAAATTTACTTTTCTCATTAAAACTTTATATATATCTAATACTTATTATGTATTTAACTGTATTACTAATTTTAAAACAATATTATTTTAAATTTCTATATTCATCTTCAAGAATACTCATATTAATTAAAGACCAGTATTGTCCATTTATTTTTCTACACTCTCTAAAGCTTCCTTCAATGATAAAGCCAGCTTTTTTATAGCAAGCTATTGCAGCTTCATTAAAATCAAATGCTCCTAAATCTATTCTATGTAAATTTAATTTATTGAAAGCAATATCCAAAACAGCGTTAATCATTTGAAGTCCAATTCCCTTATTTCTATATTCTCCTACTGTTAGAACTCTTCCTATTCTTGCAGACATGTTTACTCTATCTATTGCTAATAACTGAATATGCCCAACTACTTCATTACTTTCTTTTAACTTAGCACTAAACATTAGATTTAAAGGACTTTCTTTTGACATCATACCTATATCTTTTTTAAGGTGTTTTTCTAATAGCTCAAATGTATATGATGGACCTGCCCATTGAAGTAAAAATTCTTTATTAGGAATCCAAGAAATTAATTGAGGGATTTCCTCATATTTAAATCTTTCAAGTTTTATTTTCATATCTTTCACCTTCATTTATATAATAATTATCATTTCAATATTGTTGATAGCAGTTAATTGAAATTTCATTTATGATCAATGCTAACTATAATTTTTCCTTCAACTCTTTAACGGTTTTTATCCAAATCAATTTATCTTTATAGCATAATAATATATTCTCGTATTTATTTCTTTTCTTTTGAAAATCCTTTGTCCATCTAAACATATTTTTTAATACTTTAAAGGTAGGATTATAATTACATTTTTCTATTCCAAGCCTTTGCTTTAAAAAACGTGTAATTATTCTTATCTTTCTGATATGTAATGGAGTATCTAAGAAAATAATTTTATCTGCTATATCAAATAAACATTTTTGACTTTCTCTATAAGTTCCTTCAATTATCCAATGACATCTCTTGTCAATTTCTAAAATTTTATTTAATTGCTCAGAATCTGAGCGTTTATACCTCTCTTCCCCTTCTCCTCCCCACGCTATGCTATCTCCTTCATAACAAGGAATATTGTATCTTAATGATAATTCCCTTGAAAGTGTTGTTTTTCCACTTGCAACTATACCAAAAATCAATATTTTCATATCTTCCCCAATCATACTTATTTTAAATTCTATAAAATAAGTAGTCCATTTTCATCATACTTAAAATTAGGTCCCCATGCAACTTCCCAATAATAACCATCAAGATCAGCAAAATACGCATGATATCCACCCCAAAATACATCTTGAGGCTCTTTAGCTATAGTCGCTCCAGCATTTCTAGCTAACTCAATAACTTTATCAACATCTTCTTTAAATTCTACATTATATGCTAATGTAACACCTGAAAATCCATTATTTATTTTAGGAGGATTTTCTTCATTTATATCCTCAGCTAATAAATCTAAAGGATAAAGCTCAAATTTTGTTCCTACTGTATCAAAAAACACAACTTTAGGATTATTTTCCTTTTCATCAGTTTTAAATCCAAGTCCATCTCTATAGAACCTTATCGCTCTTTCCATACTTCTTACCCCTAAACAAATACATGTAATTTTATTCATCCTCAATCTCCTTTATACAATTTTATTTATAATCTTACTTTATTATAAGCTTATGCAAAACTAAACTTACATAACAACTTTTAAATCAAAAATAATTATAATTTATCTATTAAAGTATTCCATGTAAGTTTTAGAATCTCTGTAATATTCTTAGGTTCATTTGAAACATAAGTTACAACTGCATTCTTACCTGGCAAAATCACTACATAATTACCATATAACCCATCCATACGATATGAACCATTATATGAATTCCCCCACATTTGATAGCCATATCCTTGATGATGATCTTCAGTAGCAAACTTTTCATTAAACTCATCTGTCTCAATTTGAACAGAGGTTGCCTCTTTTATATAACTTGAAGGAATAAGTTGCTGAACTATCATATGTAAAATGAGTACCATGTTTAAATACAATAAATTCATCAAAAAATAGTTGAGAGATATCCCATTCCTTACAACTACTCCAATCAACCTTCATTACAGAGCCCTGTGCATGACCACTTCCCATGCAAAGCAAATCATGAATAGTAATTTCTTTTAAATATTCATTCATAGGCATATCTTTCATATTAGTGGAAAAATCTATAACATCATCAGTAAGTCTAAAATATCCTTCACCAATTGCAATCCCTACAGCCCATTGATGCAAATGTTTTACTTACAGAATATAAAAAAATCGGTTTTTCTTCTTCAAAATCATACTTTGCAATTATATTACCATTTTGTCTAACAACATTAAGCACATGAAGATTTTGATCTTTTACTGATAATATTCAATTCCACCTCTTAAAAACATATATACAAAATAATTACAACTAAAAAACGTTTATTCATTTTTTGTATATGGTATTCTCTTTAAATTATATTTAGTTTATTCTTCGTAATAATTTAATATTGTTCATCAATTTTATTCACGAAAAATGTAACACGTAGATAGTGTAGTATCAATTTTTCTCTAGATTCATAATCAACATCACAGAGTATACATACATTCTAAATGTACATTATTAAAAATATACTTAAATCTATCTGAAATAGAATTAACCCCAAACATACGATGTGTAAAAATATATATATAAGGAATGACTTCTATTTTAGCAATTATTCATTCCTTAATATTATTTTAAATATTCATTATATGGTTTAAATTGTTTCAATTCTGCAATCACTTAAGCTAAAGGATTTCACTTAAGAGTGATTAAATATATCTTTAATTAATAATTTCGCCTTTGTTATTAGCTAATTTTTCACGCCATTGATTAAGTTCTTCAGATGTCTGTTTCATCCAGTCTATTTTTTCACCAACAATTCTTAAAGGGGCTTGCGAACGATAAGAACATGTCAAGTTTCCTGGGAATTTCTTATCAGTTACATTTGGATCATTTTCAAAGGTTCCTGTTGGTTCTACAACATAAACGCGTTCTCTTCCTTCTCCTTTTGCTAATCCAGCGGCAAGTCCTGCTCCATTAAGATTGGATGTGAAATAAATGTGATTCATCTTAAGTTCATAATTATAATTTGAACTTCGACCTGTTACAAGCAAATCACCAACCTGTAAATCTGCTCTAGTCCCATGGTAAAAAGGTCCTTTATCATAAGGTTCAGTATTAGATGAATTTGATAATTCATAATTTGTTTTTGCCTTATTATAATCACCTAATTCTTCATAGCATTTTGAGATGCTTAAATATATTGCGGGAAAAGCACTCTTAACACTATCATCATTTGATTTTATGGCATACTGTAAAGATGTTTCCATCCATTTTAATCTATCTGAAATATCTTTTTCGTGTTTAGCTACATGATAAGCTGCAATGAATCTTTCAAAGTCATTTACTGCTTCATTCCAAGCCTTAAGAAATAATGCACTTGCTTCTTCAGAGTTACCTTGGTCTTCCATGCCCATTCCCAACATACATAGTCTGATAATTTTGTTTTTAGGATCAAATTTAGTGCTCATTTAGTTTCCTCTTTTCTTATTATTATATTTACATTATCTTAATATATATATAATAATAAATATAGACTTATATGTTTATTTTATATATGCTATAATTAAACTAGGGAGAGGGTATTTTAATAGATAAGAATAATCTCTCTTTTTTATATTTACTTTGCACAAATTAGCTCATAAGGTAATAGTTACCATTTTTCTAGGTGCGTAAGCTAATCTAACTCCTATTTATCTCTATCCTATAGAAAATATTTTTATTTCGTATAATAATACCATTACGAATTAATCATAATATATTTTCTAAATACCGTAATACTATTCCTTTATTCTCTTAATCTAACATAAATCTTTAGTTTCATTAACAAGTTCCTCAAGTATTTCTACTCCCCTTCTTGTATTACTTTCATTAGAAGAAATTAAAGTAACAACCTCATCTATTCGTTTCTTATAATTTTGTGGTTTAATTTTAAAAGTATCTATCATTTTTACAGCTTTTTTCTCATTAATACAATACTCGTTATTTAATGCAAATAAAACTTGATTTAAGGATGAAATACTTCTAAAACTATGTCCGCAAACGTATGAAATATCATCTTTATCTATATTTGATTTAGCAAACATTAAAGAAAAAGAGGCTTCAAACATATACCATCCAATTATTGCATTCTTTAAATTTTCTGGATATGGCATAGTTTTTACTTTTAATTCTGATATTTTGTTTTTAGGATCATCTAATACTTTGCAAATTGCTACTTCTCCCATATACATAGCATTTAAATAGGCATGTGGATGCCCTGTCTGATAATTTGACGAAATTTTTCCATTTAAACAATCATCAATCACCTTATATACACGGTTTATATCACGGAATATAAAATCCACATGATACCCTTGAATTATTAACCATCCTCCAGCATTCACCCATGGTCCCCATTCTCCTAATGAAGTAACTAATTTTTTCCTTTTTTCATCATCTAGTTTAGTAGCAATTTTATCAACTTCAGTAACATTGAAGCCTTCTGATTCATCATAATATATGCCAATATCAATATCAGAATCTTTGTTGTTAGTTCCTCTTGCTCTAGACCCTCCTAGAACTATCCCTATAACACCAGGAATATTTTTAAATTCAGCTGTTATATCATTTAAAATCTTTTCAATAATCATATTCTTTTTTCCCTTTCTTATTTTAAAATTTCAATATTATCTCTGAGTTAATTATATTTAATCCTTCTTATATAAAAGATTGATTTCTTTAAAATATTATAACCCCACTGCACTAAATAGCGGAAATACTATTATAATCAAAGTTATCATTATAAAAGAAATTATCCTTCCTGCCTTTACTCCATAGTCATTTTTAAATTTGTATCCTAAAATAAACGATGGTATAAAAAATATAAGAGAATATAATACTGTATAATGTGTACCGCTATTCCCATTAGACCATGGATTTAATCCTATATATTTTAATATAATATCTCCATAGCACACTTTATTACTAAATGAGAAAGTAAATAATATTCCTAATATAGATAATATCAATGAAAATTTCATATAACTTGGTAGTTTAATAACTAATATTTTACATTTATATTTTTTTAGAAAATTACATACATAATATAATTCACAAAGAGAATAAGCTGCATTGCTATACCATATACGAAGTTTTTCTCCTTTTGATGCATACTCCTCTGATAGGAATATTGATATCACCAATATCAAGCATAAAAGGAATACATATTACTTCTGAAAGATTGTTAGAAATTTATTCACTATTAGAAGTTTTATTAATCTCTTCTTTATTAGATTTATTTCCAAAGCAAAAAATAGCTTCCTCATCATAATTTGATTTATAATGCTCCTTAGCTATTTTCAATATTCCACCTTCACTTTCCCCAAACACTACTTCTATCATAAATATTCTCCTATTTAATTTTATATTAATTAGCTAAATCTACTCTACTATAACTTTAAATATAGTTGAAGTATAGTTTCCTTCACTCCAATATCCATTAACTTCATAAATATATTCTCCTTTTTTCTCTGGTAAGGTTATATTATTTACTTTTTTTGAAGAATCAAATTTTATAGTTGTATTGTTTTCAGAATCACCTATTACCCATGACCTTAAAATTATTTCTGGAGGTGCTGACTTAAAAGTTACTTCTACTTCGCTATTAGGGTTTGCAGAAAATCCTGAAACTTCCATTCCAGCATCATATGATGGTCCTACTAAATAACTACTCCCTGTTTTTTGTCCCTTTGGCAAATCTTCAGACCATGTATGTTCTCCAATACTTGTAGGAACAGCTTTTCCGTTGTATTTTATAGTTACAGATGGCTTTCTCATAGGTACATTCCTTGTTATTTTTGCATAAGCATAGCTAGATATTATCCATACTACAAATATACAGATAAATAATTTTACTAAGAAATTTCTACTTTTTAAATTCAATATTTCCACCTCTTTTCAGCACTTTAAGAATTATTTATAAATATTCTCCTTTATAATTAATAGTCTAAAACAGTTTCATAATATTAATATTAATTCTTTATTAATTATTATTATGATATAATATACATAATATATTTTATATAAAGAAGGAGGATAATAGAAATGAAATATTTTATTATCGAAGGTAAACTAAATAGTTCTGTTGAAATAGATGAAAGTGTTATGAATGAACATATAGCTCATTCTCAAAAAGCAATCGAAAAAGGTGTAACACTAATAACAGGACTAAAAGAGGATATGAGTGGTGGCATTTTAATTATGAAAGCTAATTCACTTGAGGAAGTAGAAGCTTACTTAAATACTGATCCACTTAAGATCTCTGGTTCTCAAGAATATCGTATTATGGAATTTACACCTCATTATACTCATCCAAAAACTAATGAGTGGTTTGATAGATAGTTATAGGTAATTCAAAATGAGTAATTTGTAATATTAGGTTATTAGGACATTTTTAAGGAAACCCCTAAGTTTCCTTAAAAATGTCCATAATTTACAGGAATTAATCCTTAAATAATCAACCTTTATATTTATTCTTTCTACCTTCATACTTTACTAATCTTATTCAACTATTTTTGATTGTAATTTTACAAACTGAATTAATGGTACAATATACTTTTTAGAAGAAATATCATAAGAACTTCCAATAGCTTGCTCAAATCCAGCTTCATTTGGACTTTTATCTTTTTTATTACTCAAAATTTTAGCAAGTGTTCTCATAATCATACGATCTAAGATTCCCATTTTTTCACAATTAAGCCCACCTTGCATATAAAAATGTGAAATTATTTTTAATTCTTCATTTGAAAAGTTTGATTGCCAAATTGTATTGATAACATCTTCTGCTGCCAAAGGTGTTGCACCTGTAGCAAATATGATTAGCTTAGACATTTCATTATCTGAAAATAATGCTTTTATCTTTTTTATTCCATCAATTTTCCCTGCATGAACACGGCTTCCATAAATTATAAAATCATATTCTGCAATAGAAGACCTTGATAAATTTTTATAATCTAAAATATCGCATTTAAGTTCTTCTGAAATCCATTCTGCATACCTTTTCGTAAAACCAGTTTTTGATTTATAAATTACAATTATCTTCATATAACCTCCATTAATAACAAAATATAAATACTCTTTACTATAAACTCTAATCTGAGTATTGATTGAAGAAAAATTTGTACTCATTTCCAAAGAATTATTTACAAAAATACATACACTACTTCTTATGTTAACACCATATTATTTATTATGCTGTATTTTTTATTTATACATTATTATAAATTATCTCTATCCATTTCTTTATCAAATACATAAATGTATGTCTCTCCATCGTCAACATACTTATCTTCGCCATGTCCAAAATTATATCCTACTAACGTTAAATACATAACTATTTCACCTTCAATATTAGATATTTTAAATGTAAAAATCGCATCGCCAGAATATAATTTATCTCCTTTTATTTCATAAGTAGAAGCTCCATCTTTTCCATTACTTCTATATTCATTAATTGATGTTTCTGAAATATCCATATAGTCCTTTGAATTTAGTTTTTCTGCTATATTTAGTTCTGAATTTATATCACTACCAGTATATAAATTCCATCTTCCCTTTATATTTGGTTGTGATAAATTGTTTATAAACAAATATAATATTGAGCAACCTATTACTAATATATAAAATCTTCTTCTTAAATTCTTTCCCATATCACCTACCCCTTAAATATTAAATTTATTACTATTAATTAAAAATAGGATAAATATTATCTTTATAAATATACTCTAATGTTCCAATAGTTCTTTCTCTAGAAATCAAATATCCTATATCTCCATTCTTAAATTTAATATCCTAATTAATATACCAATATGTTTCTTCTTTGATTTCAAGTGGAATCAGCTCAAATTCATACTCATTATCCACAGCTCTATAATCACATTTTATTAATGAGT
The DNA here is from genome assembly GCF_017888565.1 of Clostridium sp. Lineage (GTDB taxonomy): Bacteria > Bacillota > Clostridia > Clostridiales > Clostridiaceae > Clostridium. Next base: position 16,414 of record NZ_JAGHFX010000014.1, on the reverse strand, counting down.
TTTCTTCTATATTGTAAACATACATTTCTTCACTTGATATATTATGCAATTTAACTATGTTACCATCTTTACTAACTGAAACGTCACAATAATTGTCTCCTTGATTATAATTTATATTATTTGATTCTAAATCAATGTTTCTTATTATCTTTTTATCATTAAGATCATATAAAAATAACCCAAAGTGTCCATGAAATATAATTCTATTTTCAGATGCATAATCTAGTTGTATCATATCAGACCCAATATTTTCATCAAGAGAGACTTTAGGAATTATTGGCTCAACCTCTACTCCATCTTCTCTTTTATTTTCTTCAACTGATCTGCAACCTATTAAAATTGATGAAACTATTATAATATAAAATACTTTTAAAACTAGTCTTTTTATACTATCACCTCTTTTTTTATACAATTCTAATAGGTAAGTATTAATTTAGTGCACACTTTTATTTAAATATAGTTTTAAGTTTTATATAAATAACTTCTAATCTATTCTTATTTATAAATTCTATAACTTCCTTATTTAAAAATGGATAAATTGAAAGATATGTCAGTTCTCTTGAAGCAGCATTATTAATATTTAACACATATTGTCTGATGGCATAAGAAATAATAGCACTATATATAACCAAAATGTAACACCTATAAATATTACAAATAATATTCTTAATGTAGTTGCATTAAACCCAAAATATTCTGCTATCCCTCCACATACGCCTGAAATTTCTTTATTTCTTTTAGATTTATATAGATATTTATTCAAATAAATTCTCTCCTTTTATTTTAATGAATTAATTGTTACATAAAGTATAGCCAAATACATGCTTTTAACAATTTTATTATCCACTCTAAATAATCAAGAAATTTTTCTCTCCATAATTTACCATTATAAATTAATTATAGCATATTTTGTAAACTTGTAATTGTTTGATTTCTAATATAATTCTTAAATATTAATAACATTCCTTTTAATAACATCAATTTGAATTTTATTAGCCTTTTATTTATCAATAATGAAAATTCTCAATTAATTTATTTAATTTTTAATTACTTAATTTGATTATCTATTTTCATAATAATCAATTTTCTTATATAAAAAAATAAAGACCTATAGAAATAAGTCTTTAATACAAATTATAGTATATTAATAAAAAATATAGTCCCCAAAAATATTAATATTCCCCCAATAACATTTCTAATAAATCTGAAAAATTCTTCTGATTCCATAAAATTGTGTCTAATTATATAATTTTTATGCCATTTAGTTTTTTATAAAAATATACATAATAATCCTGCTATTATTAATAAAATTCCATATCCCATAATTATTTCCTTAAATCTATCTATTCATTTAGTTCTTTAAATAATCTCAAATTAAAATTTATTATTTATTTATAAGCTCTTATAAAGTTTACGTTCAAAATAAATTGCAAATTCTCTAAGAACTACAAATACAGCTGCTTTTTTTGATTTAGTTCACTACATATTTGAATTGCGAACTAAAAAATACCGCATATTCACTTTTGAATAGTACGGTATTTTAGCAATTTAATATTTAATTTTATCTTCGTAATACTTAACATTATGACTTATTTCTTTTTTTCATATAGATTAATAAGCCTACTCCAATAATAATTATAAATCCTATGCTAATAAGTAAATGAGATACTTTAATAGCAACTAACTCTGCTTCTACCATCTAATTCATTCCTTTCACCTTAAGTATGTTCACGAAAAATATAATACTATTACGAAGCAATTATAACATATTTTCCCAATACAGTACTATTTAATTTTCAAAGAACATTCTTATTACTTAATTCGCAATATAATCAAATTATTCATTATATTTGAATTAAACCTTAATATTTAAGTAACTTTATAATAATCATTTAAAAGTCACTTTTAATATTTTAACAGTTAATCTGAAACTTTAAAATTAATCTTGCTTCTTTTATGTAATGTATAAAATCTATTAATAGCAACATTAAACACTCATAACTTAACATTTTGATCTATTAATATACACATTTTTCATGCACTTTAATAAAAGTTTCTTAAATAATATCTTATGAATCTTCCTTATATTCTCCTATTGAAATTAAATACTTATAAGCTAAAGATAAGTCATTTTTCACTAAATTATATACAGCATCTCTAATTGCCCTCTCTCCCCTCATAAGTTATCTTTTATGGTACCATGTATATATAACTTTTTAACATAGTAAAAGGTGAACATTTAAATTCTATTATTTAATATTGAATATCGAACATCTTATTTTCAATCCTTGCTAATGAATTACAATTTTTATGAGTTTCTTAAACGAATAATATTAAACCCATAAATTAAATAAATAGCTAATATTAATAAAAAGCTAGAAACAATTATAATTTTATTCTTATTAGTTATATATTCTCCATTATCCATTATATTTCTATTCAGAACACCAGTAAAAAATGGTATCATAAAAAGAAATGATATCCTTTCATTAATTGAGTAGATTAATAAGAACAATGTAAATAAATTTATTATTATTGCTGCCATTACTGGATTTTTATATAGTATTTTTTTCATCAATTTATCTCCATATAGAAATTATCTTCTTGCCTTTCCAGATATATGATCAATACCTACCTTTATAACTTTAGTTTTAGTACTTGCATTTTTAATGTATACTTTACCCTTTTCCATATAATCTACTGAATATTTTTTAATTAATTCTAAGAGAGCTTCCTTCTTTTCATCTTCAAATACTTCTTTTGCTCTTCCAAATATTATTACACTTTCATATTTAGTACTAAATTTATCTGGTAATACATCAGTTTGTCCAACTACACAAAACGATACTTTATCATTGTTCTTTATATTTTCCAACTTATGCCCTTCTACTGAACTATGAAAATATATTGAATCATTTGCATAAACATAACTCAATGGGATTCCATATGGATATCCATTCTCATCTACTGTAGATAAAATTCCATATTCGCATTTTTTTAATATGTCTATTGCTTCTGAAGCTTCTATTTTTCTATCTTTTCTTCTTATTTCTTTAACCATATTTATTCCTCCATAACCACATTTAATTTACGTAAATAGAATCTAGTCAAATAATGTTTTCCAATTTGTACTTTGATACGCTTCAAAACACATTTTTATTTGCTCTTCGTTATTTTTTTCTGTTGCTAATAATGGCAAATTATCTAATGAAAAATAATCACTTTTTATTGTTTCAATATTTTTCTTAAATTCTCCATCTATTAAAGAACATAGAACAAAAACTTTACATACTTTATAAGCATATATTGGTAAATTATGCTTTTCTCTATCTTGAACAGCAATAATCATATCTGCTGTAACATTTAAACCTGCCTCTTCTTTTACTTCTTTTATTGTGTTTTCTTTTATTGATAAATCTACATCTACCCACCCACCTGGCAATGACCAAGTAGCATTGTTTTCTTGAACTAATAAAATTTTATTATCTTTAAATATTGCTGCTCTACTATCTAACTTAGGGGTTTGATATCCAATTTCATTACAAAATAAGTTCTTCACTTTATCTAAAGGAATATCTGATTGTAAACTTATCATTTCTGCTGAAATTTCTCTAATCCTTTCAAACCTTTCTATATCAAACTTATCTTTGCAATAATATAAACCACCTTGCGCAATACTTTGCAATTCAATTGCCCAATCTAATAATTTATTATTCATTTTTCATCCTCATCCTCTTTATCAATTATTCTCTTTTCTGCTATAAATCTTAATAACATAATTTATCTATATATTTTGCAAATTTTATTTTGCTTTCTTTATAATCATCCTATTTCTAGTAAAATTATTTCTTGATTTAAAATAGGCAACTGTTGAAATCATTATACTTATAAAAGAAACAATTATATCTTTTATAAATTGAATTTTATCTATCAACTATGACCTTCCCATCAGAATCCAATAGCGGTGTAACTCCATTCTGCCCTGTTCCAACAGTCATTAAATAATTTACTCCTGTATGATTATCAACAACAATATATATTGCTCCAAATCCTAACAATTGCTCCTCTTTAATAACGAATCTCTTTTCTTTTTTATCTTTTCCAAACATATAAAATCCCTCCATCAAATAATTTTTTATTTTTATAATATATAATAGTCTTTATTTTTCATTTTTTATAATTATTTAAAATTTGCTAACCTATATTTTATATTTCATGAGACTATTTAACTTATTTATTAATACATCACAAAAATTAGTAAGATTATTAATTACTTTCGATTTACTTTCATAATATAAATATTTATTTAATATACTTTTAAAGAAAGGAGGTGTATTCTTTTGAAGAAAATCCATAAAAATATTATTATAACAGTTATATTTCTAACTGTATGTGCATCATTAGGGTATGTATATTTAAGAAAACAAAATACATTATCAGATTCGAATAAAATAGATAACTTAAAAATAACTAAATCAAGTGATTCAAATAATAATGAATCATCACTCTCTCTATTAGATACTATTAAGAATATAACTATAGATAATTCAAGTTCTACTATTCCATTTTCATCTGATATAGTTATATATAATAGTCATCCAGATGAACAATATGAATCTGGAGTTAAAGTAACTGATTTAGGCGCTTTAATCAACCATAAATTTAATAATGAAGGCTTAAACAGTAGTTTTATTAGCTCCCAATCAAGTATAGAGTATATAAATTCATATAAAATTTCAAATGAATCTATAACCAAAAATGTGTCTGAATATGAAAATGCAATCCTTTTAGATATTCATAGAAGTAATAGTGATTCTTTTGAATCTGATCCTGAAATTATTACTTTTGTCCTTGCAAAAGATAATTCACATTTTGAAGAAAATAATAAATTTGCAGAACAACTAGTAAATGAGATTTCAAAATCTGATAAAGTTAAAGCATCAATATATTACTATGATGTTACTGCTGAACATTTAAAACGTAATCAGGAATTATCTAATAATTCATTATTAGTAGAAATAGGCACTGATAAATCAGATGATGGTTATATTCAAGAATGTGTAGATGTACTTGTAAGCTCATTAAAAAATATTAAAAATACTTAATTTACTTATTATACTTATAGGCTTACTGCTTTATTATATGTAGTAAGCCCGTAATTCATAATTTTAAATATACTTACTTAAATTCTTTATATTTCTAATGTTTATTAAGTTTATCTGTGATATTTATTAATTCATTAATCACTATTTTTGCAATGTAACTTATATAAATACAAATAAATAACTTTATAATAGATAAGATACCCATTACGTTGTAATCTTTTATTAATGAGTAAAGTCCTGCAACAATTCCAACAAAAATTATATTTTTACTTATGCTACTTAACTTATTAAAGTTAACTTCATCTTTTTCTAAGTCATATTCTGATTTACTATTAATAAACTCTTCTGAATTCTCAATTTCAAAATATAGTTTTTCTTTATCCACCATATAACCTCCAATTCACCCTCATCTCATAATTTATTTATATGTTTCTTTTACTTTTCCAGAAGGACATGTTTTTAAAAATTTATTCCACCCCTCTTAATATAACCATTTATACATATATTTTTCTTATTTTCCAACACTAACAGCAAAGTAAAAAATAACTCTAATTCTTTCATCACCTTTTGCTGTATTTATTATTAATCAAACATTTCTTTTTCTAACCGCATATTACCACTCTTAAATATTTATTTCTACTTTACTTCTTTTACACACTAAACATCATCAACTTTAACAATTATTAATGTTGTTTCAGTAATTTCAGTAGGTGAATACGAAGTCTCCCAATAAAATTTTATTTTTGCCTCAACTAAAGAATCATTTATCTTTTTCTTAGAAATCACTTCATATTTATACGCTAAGGACTTGATCCACTGTCATTTATTTTTTAAAATATTATTCATTACATAAAAATTTTTAAAGAAAATAATAAAAAGTGTTAATATAGATATACTAAATGTATTCTAACATCTCCTCTACATCACATCCATTTAATGAGTACCAAGTAACTCTTTCCCATATATCACGTATGTTATTACCTTTAAACACTTTTGCACTTAAAAGTTCCTCTAAGTAATCATAATTATAAGCTTGTGACCCATCCTCAACTAGTCCGTACCAATAAATTTCTTTATTATTATCATTGTTTGACGTTTTACCTAACCAACAGTCTCCATATTCTAAATCATCATCAATAGAAAAATTCATTTCAACGCAAGTATCATTTTCTAATACATTTACATTTAGAACTCTTATTAGATCCTCTAATTTAAATTTCATCATTATCTCCTTTAGTACTTCTAAGATTCTTTTATTCCAAAACATATCCATCTTCCATCGATATCTTCAATAACAAACTCTTTATTATGATAATCAGTGTATGATAACTTTCGAACAATTTTAGCTCCTGAATTTTTTAATTCCTCTTGTAAAATTTCTTGATTATCTGTTATAAAGTATGCATCATAGCCATATCCATATAATTTTCTATTTGGAATTACCTCTTGTCCATTTGACTTTGTTAAAATAATTTCAGTAAAATCTCGATACAAACAAATATGAGGTTCCTTTACATCTAGATATTCTTCTACTCTAAATCCTAATGTTTTTTTATAATAAGCTGCTGTTCTTTTAATATCAGGTGTTGGAAAAACACAGTGTGACATATATAATATTTCTTTCATAATAATCCCTTTCATAATATTTTTATTAGCTTACGGCATTCATCCATAATATCGTTAACTAGACCTTGGTCAACATTTTTAATTGATAATAAAGGCTTTGGTTCACAATAATCTTCATTGATACTTTTTTCAAACCAAACTACATCATGCCATTTGCCAAATTTATATCCAGTATTATGGTAAACTCCTATCTTCTTAAATCCAAAATACTCATGCAATTTCTCACTATTTACATTATTAGAAGTGACTCCTCCATAAATATTTTTGATATTTTGAAGTTTAGATATTTCAATTAAAGCTGTATAAAAAGCTTTTCCAAGTCCATAACGTAGGTATGCATTATCAATATAAACAGATAATTCAACATTCCATTGATATGCTGCTCTTTCTTTATGTCTATATGAATATGCATATCCTATTATTTTTTTATCTAAAACACAAACTAAATAAGGATAATCTTTAGATATTTTTCTAATACGATTTCTAAATTCATCAACTACTGGTACTTCATATTCAAAAGTTATTGCTGTGTCCTTTACATATGGTTCATATATTCTTAATATTTCTTCTACATCATTTTCACTAACCATTCTTATTTTTATATCCATTATGTCCTCCTACCAGTCTGATATTCTATTTTTTCTCCTTACTTTTTTTATCAATTATTTCTTTTAATTGTATATTTAATTTTTCTATTTCATTTTTAAGCCTTTTTTGAATTATCAGTATTCTTATTATAAATATTATTAATGCTACTGGTATAGCTATTTGAAGTAAAATAATTATAACAGATAATATCTCCACATACTTTCCCCCTTAATTATTTATAAAACTATAACTTTTTAAAACTCTATTAGTGTATCTATGTATTTTTAAACATATATTAATTATACATTTTTAGTAATTATACCATAATTTACAATTTAGTATAAATGCATTAATTCTATTTATTTAATTTTTTATTATCATTTACGAGTATTTCTATTACAAAACCAAATTTAAAATATTGAATTATTAAAATAATTTTTTACACGTATGTAATTTGTAATTCTCTTCTTAGTTTCATTTATTGGATAGTTTTCTTATGTGTGATTTTGTTTTTAAATTTTTAATACTATGCGATATTTTTTAGTTCGCAATTCATAAATAAGATTAAATAAAGAATTTCTATAAATATTATGTTACATTGAATATAATTTATTTTAATAATATATTCATCTAAATTAGGTTAAATAAATATAAAAGCTATAATCAATAAATGAATTTTAATTCTTTTATGATTATAGCTTTTTAATTAATATAAATCTTCTAAATATTTAATTTTATAAAAGTTCTTATTATTATTAACATCATAAATTTACTTTTTATCTACTGCTTTCTTAGACTTATCTTCTAAAAATCCTTTTCCCATATATATCATAAATAAAGATATAACTATTAATAATAATGAACTATTTACAGTACTACCAGTTTGAGGCAAACTTCCTGAGTTATTATTTGGTTCACTATTATTATCATTTGGTTTAGGAGCTTCTCCAGGCTTATTATCATCTGGTTTTGATGGTTCTTCTGGCTTATTATTGTTATCATCTGGTTTAGGTGTACTATTATCTTCTTTAACTGTAACATTTATTTTTTTAGAAGTACTAGCACCATTACTATCAGAAACACTGTAGTTCACTACATATTCTCCAACCTTACTAGTATCTACAGTATTCTCTACAACTTTTATAGATGATGTTAAATCTCCATCCTCTTCATCATAAGCTGTTACATCTTTTAATGGATCAAAGTTTTCATTTAATTTTAATGTTTTATCATTTGAAGTTATAACAGGAACATTATTAATAGTTGATGCTGGTACGTATATTCTATATTTTTCTATATCAGATTTAAATTCACTAGATTCTTTATCTACTATTGCAAATAATTCTTCTAATGTATATTTTCCCTCTCTTACATAACTATTTCCAGTTAGCTTGTCAATGAAATTAGTGCTTAAATATTGGAACTTATCTGGATACATATCTCTAACTGTATATAACATAGCATAGCCTGTCTTAACTGAATTAAAGCTATCCCTATCTGTTACATATACTTGAACTCCACCACAAACTTGATTTTTCCCAGTTGGATAATTTGCAGTATCTGATGCTGAATACTTTGATATCTGTGGCGTAAATGAAGCTGCTCTAAATTTTACTCCTGGTAACCCTAGAGAGTTAAGTTCATTAGCTAAATTTATTGGATTTATCCATGGAGCACCTATTAGTTCGAATGGTCTTGTTGTTCCTCTTCCTTCTGATAAATTTGTTCCTTCAAAAACACAAGTTGCTGTATATACTATTGCTGTATCTAAAGTTGGCATATTTGGTGAAGGCATTACCCATGTATCTAATCCTGTTTCATCATAATACATTTCTTGTGACCATCCACTCATTTTAACTACTTTCAAATCACAATTAATATTAAATTTGTCATTAATATATTGAGCATATTCACCAACAGTTAATCCATATCTTTGAACTATAGGATACATTCCAACAAATGAACTAAATTCAGGATCAAGTATATTTCCTTGTACTTCACTTGATATAGGATTAGGTCTATCAAATACAACAAATGTTTTATTATTTTCTGCACATGCCTCCATTGCATAAGCTAGTGTATTTATATATGTGTAGAATCTAGCTCCTACATCTTGCATATCATAAGCTACTATATCAACGTTTTCAAGCATTTCTGGAGTTGGCTTTTTAGTTGATCCATACAAACTATGAACTGGAAGTCCAGTAATATTATCTACTTCATTTCCAACACTATCTCCAGCTTGTGCATATCCTCTAATTCCATGTTCAGCAGCAAATAATGTTGTCAAATTAGTTTTTTCGTATAATACATCTATAGAACTTTTAAAATTACTATCCATACCAGATGGATTTGTTATAAGTCCTACTTTTTTATCTTTAAATATATCTAAGCTTTCTTCTATATTATCTATACCAAGTTTAATATTGCTTACATTTTCTCCACCACTATTTGACTCTTGGTAAATATAATATTTTTCTGTTTTAGCTTTAAATTCATTAGACTCCTTATCTACTATTGCAAATAGTTCTTCTAACGTATATTTTCCCTCTCTTACATAGCTGTTACCTGTTAACTTATCTATAAAATTAGTACTTAAGTATTGGAACTTATCTGGATACATATCTCTAATTGTATATAACATTGCATATCCAGTTTTAACAGCATTAAAATTATCTCTATCAGTTACATAAACTTGAACTCCACCACAAACTTGATTCTTTCCTGTTGGATAATTTGCAGTATCTGATGCTGAATATTTTGAAAATGTTGGAGTAAATGATGCAGCTCTAAATTTTACTCCTGGTAAACCTAAAGAATTTAATTTATTACTAAGATCCATTGGTTCAATCCAAGGTGCACCAATTAATTCAAAAGGTCTTGTTGTTCCTCTTCCTTCTGAAACATTTGTCCCTTCAAAAACACAAGTTCCAGTATAAACTATTGAGGTAGTTAGAGTAGGCATATTCGGAGATGGCATTACCCATGTATTTAACCCTGTTTCATCATAATACATATCACGAGTCCAGCCTTCCATTTCAACAACTTCAAGTTTACAATTTATATTAAATTCTTCATTTATAAACTTAGCATATTCTCCAACTGTCATTCCATACCTTTGAACTATAGGATACATCCCAACAAAGGAGCTAAAATCGGGATTAAGTAAATTACCTTGTACTTCTCCACCAATTGGATTAGGTCTATCAAATACAACAAATGTTTTATTATTTTCTGCACATGCCTCCATTGCATAGGCTAGTGTATTTATATATGTGTAAAATCTAGCTCCTACATCTTGCATATCATAAGCTACTATATCAACATTTTCTAGCATTTCTGGAGTTGGCTTTTTAGTTGATCCATATAAACTATGAACTGGAAGTCCAGTAACTTCATCAACTTCATTTCCTACATTATCCCCTGCTTGTGCATTTCCTCTAATTCCATGCTCAGCAGCAAATAAGGTTGTTAGATTTGTCTTTTCATATAATACATCTATAGAACTTTTAAAATTACTATCCATACCAGATGGATTTGTTATTAACCCTACCCTTTTTCCTTCAAAAATGCTTAAATTCTTATCTAAATTATCGATACCTAATTTTACTTGTCCATTACTACTTGCATTTACAGTTTTTACATCTCTAGCTTGAAATAATATTGATGAAATTAAAAATCCACATGTAATTATTCCAAGCTTTCTTTTTAACTTTAAATTCATGAAATTATCCCCCTATTTAATATCATTTTTTAGTGTTAATAAGAAATGTATAATAATATTCATGTCAAGCCTTAAGAAGTCATATAGTATAATATAAACTTTTGTGCATAATAATATAAAAAGGTAGACTAAACTACCAAAACACTTTATCCTAGGTATCTTTATTTAATATTTTCATCTTGTATGTTTATTTTAATTCACTATAAATCTTTATTTCACATAACTCCCCCTTTATTGTTTATTATAATTTATAATATTTTTGTTTTAAATTATAATAAAAATCGTATTTATTAAGAAATAAATATAGTTTATATTAGTATTATATTAACTTTGATCTCGTTTACAATTTGTTATTATTATATCATTATAGAAATATTATTTCAAGTTTTTGTAAGTTTTGTTTTATTTTATTTCACTTTTTATTATATTTATTTTTAATTTAATAGATTTATAGATTAAATAATTTATTTTATAAGCATATAAATTTTAATATTAGTTTATTAAACTGCTTCTATAGTTTTTAATATTAAAAATAAAATTAATACCATAACTTATACATCAGTATCATTTATATCTTTATAATCAATTAAAAGATATAATCAGGCCACCCATCAAACAGGTGGTTTGCTCTGCGTTACTGGCTGTGCTACTCGTACGCTAAACGGTTTCTCAACCGCATCATAAATTCACTGGCTACCCCTAAAGGGGTTCTTATTACTTGCCTTTCTTTACTGGCTCACCCGTAAACTGGCCTATATATTCTTTTAAACTCATTTGTTCATAAGTTAAATCTTCTTGAATTTTATTTTTTATATATTCTTCTATTACTTTTTTATTTGTCTCTACTATATCAACATAGTATCCTCTACACCAAAACTCTCTATTTCTATATTTATATTTCATATTACCCCATTTTTTAAATATCATAATAATACTTTTTCCCTTAAGATATCCCATAAAACTAGATACACTCATTTTATATGGTATTTGCAGTTCCATTTTGTATGTGATAAACTATGTACATCATTCATTTTGAATGTCCTCCTTCTCATATTAAAGTTCAGTTACCAGACCGCCTTTTATTATATCACAAGGAGTTTTTTTTATTACCATCATAGCTATAAGCTATTTAGAATCCAACGTCTAACGCGAGTTTTCTAAATACAAAAAGAGTCAATATTTCTTTGCTTAGAAACATTGACTCTTATCATTTTTATAATATATATTTAGTTTTTATTTTAGTTACAATTTACTGCATTATTAAATTTATGCATCGTATTATTATATATTGATTATTAGATAAACTTATAACACATTATACATTTATACTTCTATACAATACTTAAATATTTTTGTATCAAGATTATTAGTAATTCTGTAGTCAGATATTGTTTATTAATAATATTAAACCACTTATTGTTTATTTATTTTTCTTAATCGTCTTTCAGCAAACCTTTTTTCGATTCTTAATCCATCTATCATATGAGAAATCGCATCTTCTTTAATTTTATATGTTTCTATTATTTCAATACCGCCTCTTTCATTCGTACAAAAAACCTGCCACCCATCTTTTATTTCTCTAATACCTATTTGATTTTCTTCTATATCCTTGCCATCAAATGTTATCTTTTTATATCTATTTAATTCTTCATCTTCTATTACTTTAATTGCTTCATTAAATGTCATATACTTTCTCTTCTTATTTAATAGTTTTTAAAAATCCTAACTCCTCTAAAATGTCCAATGGTAACGGTAGTTGTTATTGTATTCCTCCACCTATTGAACCAAAGCCAGGTGCTATTTCCCCTTTATATGATATTAAATCATCATATGATTTTATCTTTTTGTATACCATAAAATCATTAATATCTTGAACTAGCTCTTTATCAGTGCAATTTCTTATATAATCACTTAATTTACTCAAATCATCTGTTAATTCATATTGATGATACTTAGACAAATCATCTATATATGGTAAAGACCTATTGTCATAACTATACGGTTTGCCATCAATCACAGGTGATATAAATGTTCCATCCGATGGTCCATATCTATCAATAATCTCTCCCTTCTTAGGAAAATATGTCTCCTTGATAGCTTTCTCGCCACTATCCAAAACATAACCACTATCTGGTACCTGACTCCAATCTATTGATCCTTTTGATGTTAATACATCTGAACTTTTAGGAATTTGAATATTATCAGGCCACTTTTCAGTACTCAAGTACTGCTCTGCATAACTAGTTTTAAAATAATCATCATTGCTCTTTAAATATTGATATAACTTTTCATTAGAGCATGTTGTTTCTTTTAATAACTCTTGCGTATTTTTGAATACTCTATTATGGTTACTAACCCCCTCGGGGCAGAGTCTATCTTTTTATATTTTACTGCTACACACTAGTATTTCCAATAATTCTTTCAAGAAAAAATAGAAACTAACCTATTTTATTTTTCAGCTAGTTCCTATGTCTTTATCTCACTACATTATTAAAATTATGCAGCTTTAATTATTAATATTTTAGTTAACTTTAATCTCTTCTATGAAAAAGAATTTTTATGCAGTCAATTAAACCTTATTTTTGCAGTTAATTATCTTAACACTTCCTAAAATTCACAAGAAATTTTCGTTAAAAAGTAATTAACTTTAGTAGCTTATTAATATTCTTCCTATAGATATAAATTTCTATAAACTGATTTTTACTTAACTATATTACAGCCTTCTATTTTACCAGTATCCAAATTAATAGAATAACTTCTACCATAAAAATCAGAAGCATACAGAGTATTATCTTTTATCCCCATTTGTTCATATGAAAGATTTTTCAGATTAGGATAAAGCAATTTTAAATCTTCTGATTGCCATACTATCTTTCCAGACTTATCTATGCAATAAATATTATTAATATCATTTTTTGTATAAGGAATACTTAAAAGAATTATTACTTTATCAAAATATTCTACTGCACTTCTGATATTAAAATTAAATTCTACCGTTATCGAATCAATAAACAAGATATTTTCTTTTATACTATACATACTTTCCTCCTATTTTATAGGTCTTTCATTTATGAAATCCCCTACTCTTTGACCGATTAAATCATATTGAGTGCCTCCACCATTACCCCAGCCCTCAAGTGGGTTTACTTCACCAACTCTCATATGTGTACCTGCATCTATTTTAACATCACATATATATTTAGGAGTATTAGGCAAAGCAAATTTATCTTGAATCTGCTTTCCTGTCAATCCTTCAATATCTTCTGCCCTCATTACCCAGCTTCCATACATACCAGAACCTCCTGGGGTATTATCATAAACACGTACAAAAGTTGTATCTTGAGTTAACTTAATTTCATTTACAACTTTATAGTTACTAGCTTTACTAACCCCTTTGGGGCAGAGTCTGTCTTAACATCTTATCATTGTAAACCCCAGTGTCTTCAATGCCTTGAGGTACTTTTTAACTATTTTTTATCACTTACCATTTTTAGTTTTATGTAGTTAGTTTTTTTATATGAACTCACTTCACTCTATTAGCCTCATTTTATCACGCTATATGTTGTATTTCTATACTTGGTCTTACTTTAAAAAAAGATTAATGCTCCATTTACTGAAACATTAACCTTTTAACTTCTTTAACTACATTATTTAAGTTATGCAGTATAGTATTTTTATAAGAATATACATTTTACTATATATAATAACTTTTCACTATTATGCATTTAAATTTTTTCTTATTTTGCAGTATTTTTATATTATTCCTACGCTTTTTAATGATTCAATAAGCCACTTATAAAAATAATTACATGCATCGTCTTCTGTAGTAAATTCCTCCTTATCCGATTTTATTCCTCTTTCGCTATAATAGGTTTCCCATTTGCCATTTATATAGTTTAAACAATATACTTCATTGGGTCTTCCACCGTCTAATGAATATACTTCTTCTGGCACTTTGTCGTTAATTAACTTTATTTTCAACTCATTTTTTGTCATTTTATTTCCACCCTTCTTATAAATCCACCCTCTATCAGCTTTTTAACAGATAGGTTCAATTCATACTGTATTCCCCCACCAGGTTCACCGAACCATGGTGCTATTTTCCCTTCCTGTACTTCAATTGGTTTAATTACTTCATATACATTATAAGGTTTATTTTCTGTACCTGGTGCAAGTGCTCTACTTGGATATGGAATTCCTTCTGGAGATACGAAAGTACCACCCTCAAATCCATATCTGTCAATCCTAGTTCCTGGCTTTAAAGTTTCAATTACTGCTTCTCCATCAAGTCCTCTATCGGGTGGCCATATAATATTTCCTGCTTTATCTACCCAATTATTATTCTCTGCATATATTCTTGTATCTATTTTTGCAAATTCTTGATAATTTGAAGCTTCTCTAGCAATTTTACTTTCTTCAATATTCTTTGATACTCTTTCTCTTATGTCAGCTTTACTTACCCCCTTTATACCTTCTTCACCATTAACAATTTTATTATAGTTCTTTTGAATATCATTTAAAGGAGGTGCATCAATATCATTTAATTTTCCTATGTCCTTTATATCACCTATTCTAACTCCATCTGCTACAAGCTCTGGTTCAAATCCCATTACTTTTCGTATATTATATCCTATATTATCAATTTGATCTCCTATATTCTTAATTCCACCTCTAAAATATTGAATTAAATCCGGAGCTTTCTTTATATATGCTCCTATTGCCTTAGCTGAATCAAGTAATGGGGATCCTATTTTATTTATTATATCAGAATTTTTTATAACTTTAAATCCATTCTTTAATCCTATCCATGCCTCATCCGCATATTTTACTGCTCCAATTATTGGTAATAAAGTTACTAAATCAAGTGCTGTTTGTCCCGCATGCTTCCATGACCATTCCCAATTAATAAAATCAGCGCTTATATCTCTAATATCTAATGGTAAATCGGCTCCCAGTAAGCCTAATCCAACTTGTCCAACTGTTCCTAAAGCTGTAACATCATTAGTAAAGTTACCCAACAATAGCTGATTGAAAGATTTTTTTAGATATTCTTCTACTCCTTTATTATTATTTGTTACTCCTCCATGAATTATAGGTCCTAATGTTGTTACCCCTGCTCCAACTCCCATTCCAACCATTGCTAATCCAGGATACATTCCTAAATTAAAATTTCCTGATGCTAGGCCTCCATAAAAGCCATAACTATTAATCCAACTTACTGAAAAATTATATATATTTCTTATAATGCTAATTCCATCTTTAAAAAAGTTACTTATTCCATTAAACACCTTGTTTCCAAATGATATTAATGAATTGCTAATCTTACTTATAAAAGATTGGACTTTATAGCTTCTACTTATTGCTCTTACTC